>JANQFK010000015.1 GCA_028277885.1 Myxococcota bacterium | reverse complement strand
TTGGGGCAGAACGGCGGCGGAGGTGCGGAGGCGGCCCGAGGCACGCCCGCGGGCTACGCAGGGCCCGTGCCAGGCCCAGTCGTCGAACCACGACTCAGTCGTTGAGTTCCAGACGCTTCATCATCTTCTGCAACGACTGCCGCGGAATCCCCAGCCGCTCCGCCGCGCGCGTCTTGCTGCCCGTCTCCTCGATGGCCTGGCGGATCATCTGGCGCTTGAGCTCGTCGACGGCGCGGTTCAGGTCCTGCTCGACCCCCATCTCGATGCCGCCCACCGGCGCCTCGGCGCGCGCGCCGCGCAGGTGCTCCGAGAGCAGGTCCACGGAGACGGTCTCCGCGTCGCCCGCCAGGGCCACGGCGCGCTGCACCTCGTTCTCGAGCTCCCGCACGTTGCCGCTCCAGGGGTGGGCCATCAGCCGGTCCATGGCGGCGTTGGTGAAGCCCTTCAGGTTGCGGCGCATCTTCTCGTTGGCGGCGTCGAGGAAGTGGTGGGCGAGCTCCGGGATGTCCTCGCGCCGCTCGCGCAGGGGCGGGATGGCGATCTCCACCACCCGCAGCCGGTAGTAGAGGTCCTCGCGGAAGCGGGCGGACTCCACCTCGGCCTGGAGCTCGCGGTTGGTGGCGGCGATGATGCGCACGTCGACCTTGCGGGTCTCCGAGGAGCCGAGGGGCCGGATCTCGCCGTCCTGGAGCACCCGCAGCAGGCGCACCTGCATGCCGGGCTCGGTCTCCCCGATCTCGTCCAGGAAGATGGTGCCGCCGTGGGCGACCTCGAACAGGCCCTTCTTGTCGGCGTGGGCGCCGGTGAAGGCGCCGCGCTTGTGGCCGAACAGCTCGCTCTCGAGCAGGGTGTCGGGGAGCGCGCCGCAGTTCTGGGCCACGAAGCGCTTCTCGCGCCGCGGCCCGGCGTAGTGGACGGCGCGCGCCACCAGGTCCTTGCCGGTGCCGGTCTCGCCCGAGAGCAGCACCGTGGCGTCGGTCTGGGCCACCTTCTCCATCACCTCGAAGACGCGCTGCATCGCGGGCGTGGAGCCGAGGATCTGGTCGAACCCGTACTTCCGCGTCACCTCCTGGCGCAGGTAGACGTTCTCGGCGCGCAGCCGCTCGTTGGCGGCGGCCAGGTTCGCGGCGAGCTGGACGTTCTCGGTGCCCAGGGCCCAGGCCTCGAGGGCGCGCTTCACGTCCAGGCGCACCTCCTCGGGCTCCCAGGGCTTCTGGATGTAGCGGTAGATGCGCCCGTCGTTGATGGCGCGCACCAGGGAGGGCATGTCGGCGTAGCCCGTCAGCAGCATGCGGATCGTCTGGGGCTTGCGCTCGATCACCTTCTCCAGGAACTCGACGCCCGACATCTCGGGCATCACCTGGTCGGCGATCACCAGGGCGACCTCCTCGCGGTCCAGCACCTCCAGGCCCTCGGGGCCGGAGTTCGCCTTGAAGACGCGGTAGTCGTCGCCGAGGGTGAACTCGAGGGACTCGAGGATCGCTTCCTCGTCGTCGACGAGGAGGATCCCGTAGGGATGCGCGTCCGCCTCGCGACGCGCCCCCTCGATCGCGTCGCTTGCCGGCTGCTGCGGTTGGTTCACGGATCGGGTCCCGCCGGGGACTATGATACCCGAGTGCCGACCCCGCGCGAACCCGCGCGCTGGCGCGCGCCGGAGAGCGGGGGCGGCGGGCCCGGGGCCCGCCGCCCCTCGATGGGCGCCCTCTAGCGGCGGCGGCGCGCGGTCTTGCGCGCCGTCGTGCGGCGGGTGGTCTTCCGCCGCGTGGTCCGCTTCGCCGTCTTGCGGCGGGCGGTGCTCTTCCGCGTCGTCTTGCGCCGCGCGGTGCTCTTCCGCGTGGCCTTGCGCCGGGTCGGGCTCTTGCGCCGCGCCGTCTTGCGCGCGGTGCTCTTGCGCCGCGTCGTCTTCCGCGCGGTCTTGCGCCGCGTGGTCTTCCGGCGGGCCGCCTTCTTGCGACCGCTGCCGCGCCGCGCCATGCGGGTGCGGGCCACGTCGCCCTGCTTGTCGATGAAGTAGAGCCAGCCCTCCTCGCGCTCGACGCCGGCCTTGGCGACGAGCTGGGGGCGCGCCCGCGACGGCTTGCCGCCGCCCCGCGCCATCTTGGCCCGGCTCACGTGCCCCTTCTTGTCGAGGTAGTAGAGCCAGCCCTTCTCACGACGGACACCGGTCCTCGCAACCTTGGTAGCCATGGTCATCCTCTCTGATCGCGCGCAGGCTCCTGCGCGCAGCGCCCGCGCGGGGATCGCGGACTTCGGAGGAACGGCACCGTCGGGCGCTCCGGGGTCGAGGCCGTCGGCACTTCTGGGCCAGAACATCGGGGTTCCGACGGAGATGTCAACGATTTTGGGGGGTTCTCCGTCGGAGTTGCGAGAAGGCCGGTCTCCCGGGACGGCGCCTAGTCCCCCCGGGCCCCGTCGGTGGCGGGGCCGGGCTCCGACGGTGGCGGCCTCAGGCCGGGGCCCGCTCGGCCAGGCGCTCCTCGACGCGCTGGAGGACCCGGCCCTCGTAGGCGACCCCGTCGAGCCGCCCCATCTCCTGGATCCCCGTCGGGCTGGTGACGTTCACCTCGGTGAGGCGGCCCCCGATCACGTCGATGCCCACGAAGAACAGGCCGTCGCGCTCGAGCCAGGGCCGCAGGCGATCGATGATCCGGACGTCGTCGGGGCCGATCTCGGCCTTGGCGGCCCGGCCGCCCACGTGGAGGTTGGCCCGGACCTCCCGCTCCGAGGGGACCCGCAGCAGGGCGCCCAGGGGCTCCCCGTCGAGCAGCAGGATCCGCTTGTCGCCCTCGGAGAGGATGGCGGGCAGGAACTGCTGGGCCATCACCCAGTCGGTCCCGAAGCGGGTGGACTGCTCGAGGATCGAGAACAGGTTCCGGTCGTCGTTGTGGAGGTGGAAGATGCCCTCGCCGCCCCGGCCCGAGAGGGGCTTCACGATCATCTCCCCGCCCAGCTTGGCCATGAAGTCCACCAGGGCCGGGATCTCCCGGGTGACGCAGGTCTCGGGCATCAGGTCGGCGAAGTGGAGGGCGTAGAGCTTCTCGTTGGCGGCCAGGATGCCCTCGGGCCGGTTCAGCACCAGGGTCCGCCGGCACAGGCCCAGCAGCTGGGTGGCGGTCACGTAGGCGGCGTCCACGGGCGGGTCCTTGCGCTGGAAGACCACGTCCACGTCGCCGTCCAGGGTGACCCGGCGGGCGGGCCCGAGGTCGGCGTGGCGGCCGGCCTCGCGACGCAGGGTCACGGGCCTCAGGCGGGCAGTGACGCGGCCCTCGTCCACCCCCAGGTCGGCCGGGTCGAGGACCCAGACGCGGTGGCCCCGGTTCTGGGCCTCCAGCATCAGCGCAAAGGTGGTGTCCGCCTCGATGTCGACCCCCTCGATGGGGTCCATCGCGAAGGCCATGTCGAATTTTCGGGGACTCATTCAGGTCCATCTCCGGGCAAGCCGATCTGTAGCGCAGCGCGTCAGCCGTCGGCTACGGTCTGACGATCCCCCGGGAGCTTCGATGCCGCGATCCCCTTCCGGAGCCCGTTCCCGATGGGTGCGTCTCCTGCTCACCGCCGTGGGCCTGCTGGGCCTCGTGGGGCTGGGCGCCGCCGGGGTCCTCTACTGGAGCCTGGTCCGGGACCTGCCGGACCTCCAGAGCGTCGAGGACTACGACCCGCCGCTGACCACCGTCGTGAAGGACCGCCACGGGCGGTCGATGGGCGAGTTCTACGAGGAGCGGCGCCGCCTGGTCGCCTTCGAGGACGTGCCCTCCCACGTCGTCCAGGCCTTCATCGCCGCCGAGGACGACAGCTTCTACGAGCACAAGGGCATCGACCTGCGCTCCATCCTGCGGGCCGCCTGGGCGAACTTCCGCGCCGGCGGCGAGACCGTGCAGGGCGCGAGCACCATCACCCAGCAGACCGTGAAGCAGCTGCTGCTCTCGTCGGAGCGCACCTACCGCCGCAAGATCCGCGAGATGATCCTGGCGCGGCGGCTGGAGGAGCGGCTCTCCAAGGACGAGATCCTGTTCCTCTACCTGAACCAGATCTACTTCGGCAGCGGCGCCCACGGGATCGGCGAGGCCTCCCAGACCTACTTCGGGAAGGACGTGGGGGAGCTGGACGTGGGCGAGGCGGCGCTCCTGGCGGGCCTCCCCAAGGCGCCGGGCCGTCACTCGCCCTACCGGAGCCCGGAGCGCGCCGAGGAGCGGCGCAACTACGTGCTCGACCGCATGCGCGCGGAGGGCTTCATCGACGAGGCGGCCTGGATCGAGGCGGTACGCAACCCGCCCGAGCTGCGCGACGCCGCGGAGCGCGAGGCCTACGCCGACGCGGCCTACTTCACCGAGGAGGTTCGCAAGGAGCTGGTCGAGTCCCTCGGCAACGAGGTCGTGCTGCGCGGCGGCCTCACGGTGATCACCACCGCGGACCTCGAGCTCCAGCTGCGCGCCACCCGGGCGGTGCAGGAGGGCATCGAGGCCCACGACCGGCGCCAGGGCTGGCGCGGACCGGTGCGCCAGGTCGAGAAGGCCGCCATCGCGGCCGAGGCCGAGCGCCTGGGCGAGCTGAACGATCTCCTCGACGAGGAGGCGGAGCCGGTCGCGGAGCTGCCCGCGGACCGCACCCTGCTCGGCGTGGTGACCTCGGTGTCGCGCAAGAAGAAGCGCGCCCGGGTCGCCTTCGGGGCGGGCCTCGAGGGGCTGGTGCACCTCGACGACGTGTCCTGGGCGCGGCGCGCGGGCGCGTTCGCCAAGATCCGCCACATCGACCAGGTGTTCTCGGCGGGCGACGTCGCGCGCTTCCGCCTCGCCGAGGCCGGCGCGGACGGCACCGACGCCCGGCGCGGCGCGGACGGCGACCCGACCATCTTGCTGGACCAGGCGCCCCAGGCCCAGGGCGCGCTGCTCTCCATCGACCTCGCCACCGGCGACGTGCTCGCCATGGTGGGCGGCTACGACTTCGAGGCGAGCGAGTTCAACCGCGCCACCCAGGCGCGCCGCCAGCCGGGCTCCGCCTTCAAGCCGATCATCTACGCCGCCGCCCTCGAGAAGGGCATGACGCCGGCCTCGATCCTCTACGACCGGCCCGTCGTCTACGACGACCCGGAGTCGGGCTTCACCTGGCGGCCCGAGAACTACGGGCGCCGCTTCCTCGGCCCGCTCACCATGGGCGAGGCCCTGGCCCGCTCGGTCAACAACGCCACCATCCACCTGCTGCGCGACGTCGGCGTGGGCCGCGTGGTGCGCTACGCGCGGCGGCTCGGGATCGAGTCGCCCCTCGAGCCGAACCTCTCCCTCGCCCTCGGCGCGAGCCCGGTCTCGCTCCTCGAGCTGAGCGGCGCCTACGCGGTCTTCGCCTCGGGGGGTGAGCGGGTGAAGCCGCGCTTCATCAACCGCGTGCTCGCGCCCGACGGCGAGGTGCTGCTCGAGAACGTGGCCCTCGGCGGGGTGTCGCCGGAGGCCGGGGAGCAGGCGGCCGAGGAGCCGCCCGCCCTCCAGGCACCCGGCGGTGCGCCGCCCGTGCTGGCGGCCAGCAACGGGCGCGTGCTCCCCAGCGTGGAGGCCTATCTCGCCACGGATCTCCTGCGCGGCGTCGTCACCCACCCGCGCGGCACCGGCCGCCGAGCCGCGAGCCTGGGCCGCCCGGTGGCGGGGAAGACGGGCACCACCAACGAGCAGGGCGACGCCTGGTTCATGGGCTTCTCCCCGGACGTCGTGACCGGCGTCTGGGTCGGCTACGACGAGAAGCGCGTGCTCGGCCCCGGCGAGACCGGCGGCCGCGCGGCGCTGCCGATCTGGATGGACTTCATGGAGGGCGCCCTGGCGACCCGCGCCAAGCGCGACTTCCGCGTGCCCGAGGGCGTGGTCTTCGCGCGCATCGACGGCAAGACGGGCCTCATCGCGAGCGCCGAGTCCGAGGACGCGCGCTTCCTGGCCTTCGCGGCCGGCACCGTGCCCGCGGCGGCCAGCGAGCGGCCGGGCCTGCCGCGCCGCGACCGCAGCCGCGTACGGCTGGACTTCTAGGTGGAGCCGGGCGGCCGCGGCGCGGCGGACGCCCGCGCGGCTCTCGAGCGCGACGCCTCGCCCCCGGAGCCGCCCGAGCGCGCCCCCGCCGGCGAGGACCTCCAGGCCCTGCTGGCCCGCGCCACCCGGCGCCTCGCCGCCGAGACCGGCGCCGAGCGCGTGCTGGTCTGGGAAGGCGCAGGCCCGGAGATCCCGGAGGGCGCGAGCCCGGCGCTCGGGGAGGGCGCAAGCCCCGAAGTGCCGGCCGGCGGAAGCGCGTCGATCCGACAGGGCGACAGCCCGGTAAGCCGGAAGGGCGACAGCCTGGTCAGCCGAGAGGGCGACAGCCCGGTGAGCCGACAGGGCGACAGCCCGGTCAGCCGGAAGGGCGCAAGCCCGGCGACCCGGGAAGGCGCAAGCCCGGTCGACCACGCGGTGCCGGCGGTGCGCGCCGCCTTCCTGGGCGCGGGCACGCTCTCGGCTCCCACGGCTGCGGAGCTGGCGAGCCTCGCCGACCACTCCGGTGCCGTGGACCTGGGCGGCCTCGCCGAGGCGATCGCCGAGCGTCACGGCGTGGCCGCGGCCGCGGCGGTGCCGGGCCTTGCAGGCGGCACCGCGTGGGTGGTGCTCGCCGGCGGCGGCGCCCTGGCGCCCGGCTCGGTGCGCCCCCGCGTGCTGGCCGCCCTCGCCGCCGCCGCCGAGCGACTCGCCGCCCCCATCGCGGCGGCCGCCGCCGCGGAGCGCCTGGCGCGGCTCGACGCCGAGGTGCGCCGGCTGGATCGCCTCGCCGCGCTGGGCGGGCTGGTCGCCGAGATCGTCCACGAGATCCGCAACCCGCTGGTCTCGGTGAAGACCTTCCTCCAGCTGCTCCCCGAGCGCGGCCACGAGCCCGAGTTCCAGAAGGGGTTCCTGGGCCTCGCCGCCGAGGAGCTGCGCCGGGTGGAGCGGCTCCTCGATCTGGTGCTGCACCACGCGCGCCCCGGGGCCGACGACTCCGCCGAGGCCGAGGTCGGGCCCAGCGCGGAGTCCGTCGCCCAGCTCGTGGCCCATCGCGCCGCCGAGCGCGGCGTCGCCGTGCGCATCGAGTGCGGCGAGGGGACCGAGGGCACGCCGGCGGTCGCCGTCTCCCCCGACGCGCTGCGCCAGGTGCTGCTGAACCTGGTGCTGAACGCCATCGACGCGAGCCCCGAGGGCGGGGCGGTCCACATCGCCGCGAGCCACCGCTCCGGCGCCGTCGAGCTGGCCGTGGAGGACTCGGGGCCGGGCGTCGCGGCCGCGGACCACGAGCGCGTCTTCCAGCCGTTCTTCTCGGGCAAGCCCGGGCGCCCGGGCGGTCTCGGCCTGGCGATCTCGCGCCGCATCGCCGACGAGGCGCGCGGCGACCTCACCGTGGAGGACGCCCCCGGCGGCGGCGCGCGCTTCGTCCTGCGCCTGCCCGTGGCGGCGCGGGCCGGCTAGGAGGCCGACCCAGGATCGGTCGGCCTCCTAGCCGCGGCCGAGCCAGTCGGCGGCGAGGCGCCCCACGTCGGCCAGGCCGGCCGCGAAGAAGTGGTCGGCCCGGGGGATCACCTCGAGGCGCGCGCCGACGGCGTCGCGCACCCGGGGCTCGAGCTCCTCGGGCGGAGCGAGCCGGTCGTCGGCGCCGACCAGCACCAGCAGCGGGCGGCCCAGGCCGGCGAAGGGGTCCGGCGGCAGCAGCGCGGGGGGCGGGGCAACCAGCACGAGCCGCTCGATGCGCTTGCCGTCGGCCTCGCTCCGGGCGGCCCGCAGCGCCGCGGCAGCGCCGAACGAGTAGCCGCAGGCGACCAGCGGCCCGCTCACGGTCTCGGCGAGCTGGGCCAGGGCGGCGCGGTAGTCGGCATCGGCGTCGGCGGCCTCGCCGCTCGCCGTCCCGTGGCTCGCGCCGACGCCGCGCCAGTTGAAGCGCAGCGCCGAGAAGCCGGACTGCGCGCAGGCGTGGGCGAGCTCGTTCACCACCGGCGAGTCCATGGCGCCGCCGTAGAGCGGATGGGGAGCCGCCACCACGGCCCCTCCCGCGGTGTCGTCCACCTGGTGCGCGGCGTCCCGGGCGGGCACGTAGACGCCCTCGAGGGCGCCGCCCAGCTCCGGCGCGTCGATCGTCACCATGCGCTCGTCGAGACGCCGCACCATCCGCTCTCCCCCTCCTCGCCCTCGCGGCAGCCGAGGCGCGTGCAGGATAAGCCACCGCTCGCCTACAGTCGCCGCATGCCGAGGGAGAGCGCCGAGGCCCGCAAGGCGCGCGCCGCGAAGATCCTGCGAGGGCTGGCGCGCGCCTACCCCGAGGCGGGGACCGCGCTGCGCTTCCGCAACGCCTTCGAGCTGCTGGTGGCCACGATCCTCTCGGCCCAGTGCACCGACGCGAAGGTGAACGAGGTGACCCTCGAGCTCTTCGCCAAGTACGGCGACGCCGAGGCCCTGGCGGGCGCTCCCCTCGAGGAGATCGAGCGCCTGGTGCGGCCCACGGGCTTCTACCGCCAGAAGGCCCGCTCGATCCAGGCCGCCGCACGCGGCCTGGTGGAGCGCTTCGGCAGCGAGGTGCCCGGGAGCCTCGAGGACCTGGTCACGCTGCGGGGCGTGGCGCGCAAGACCGCCAACGTGGTGCTGGGCCACGCCTTCGGGGTGCCGGGCGTCGTGGTCGACACCCACGTGAAGCGGGTCAGCGGCCGGCTCGGCCTCACGCGCAGCGAGGACCCGGTGAAGATCGAGCAGGACCTGATGGCGCTGCTGCCGCGCCGGGCCTGGACCGACGCCAGCAGCCGCCTGATCCTGCACGGCCGCGCGCTCTGCCACAGCCGCAAGCCGCGGTGCGGCGAGTGCCCCCTCGCCCCCCACTGCCCCGAGGCGCGCAGGGCGGCGTGAAGCGCCGTGAGGTCCATCGTGGCCGCTCCATCTCGCTGTGGGTGGAGCAGGCGGAGCTCCCCGGCGGCCACAGCGTCGAGCTCGACGTGGTGCGCCACCCCGGCGCCTCGGCGGTGGTGCCCTTCGCGGCGCCGGACCGCGTGCTGCTGATCCGCCAGTTCCGCCACGCCGCGGGCGGCACCATCTGGGAGGTGCCCGCCGGCAAGCTCGACGGCGACACCCCCGAGGTGTGCGCCGCCAAGGAGCTCGAGGAGGAGGTCGGGCGCCGCGCCGGCCGGCTCGAGAAGCTCGGCTGGATCTGGACCACCCCGGGCTTCACCGACGAGGTGATCCACCTGTTCGCCGCCTACGACCTCGAGCCCTGCCCCCAGCGCCTCGAGGAGGACGAGGTGATCGAGGTGGTGGAGATGGGGCTCGCCGAGGCCCTCGACCTGGTCTGGCGCGGCGAGCTGTGCGACGCCAAGAGCGCGCTGGCCCTGGTGCACGCCGCGCGCCGGTGCGGCGCGCTGCGGTGAGCCCGCCCGCCCCGCTCGGCATCGCGCTCGGCTGGCACGGCCTGCCCTACGAGGACCTGCTCGAGGCCGTGCGTCTGGCCGAGGATCTCGGCTACGCGGCCGCCTTCGTGGACGGCGACGTCTCCCAGATCCGCAGCCGCGGCGAGGGCGACGTGCTCGACGGCTGGACCCTCACCGCCGCGCTGCTCGCCCGCACCGAGCGCATCGAGATCGGCTCGATCCGCCTCGTCCACCACTGGAACGCCGCCAAGCTCGCCCAGGCGGCGGCCACCCTCGACCGCATCACCCCGGGCCGGCTGCGCTTCGTGTGCTCCGTGGGCGGCCAGCCCGCGGACCGCCGCTTCGGCCTGCCCTTCCCCCCCGCGGCCGACCGCGTGGCCTGGCTGGACGAGACCCTGGCGGCCGTGCGCGCGCTGTGGCGCGGCGAGACGGTCACCTGCGCGGGACGCTTCGTCTGCCTCGACGAGGCGCGGGTGCGACCCACGCCGGCCGGGGGCGGGCTCCCCATCACCGTGGCGGCCCGGGGTCCGCGGCTCCTCGAGGTGGCGGCGACCCACGCCGACCGCTGGGACGTGAACCTGCCGCCCTTCGCCGAGCGCGTCGGCGCCGCCGCCGAGCATCTGGCCGCGGCGTGCCGCGCCCGGGGCCGCGACCCGGACGCGATCGAGCGCAGCCAGTGGATCTTCGCGCGGCCCGGCCGCGACCCCGGCGATCCGGCACTGGCCCGCGAGTACCGGAGCCTGAACCCCTGGTTCGCCGACGTTCCGGACGAGCGGATCGGCGACGCGATGCTGGCCGGCGAGCCCGCGGCGTGCACCGAGCGCCTCGCGGCGTGGCGCGAGGAGCTGCACCTGGACCTTCCGGTCCTGGACCTGTCCGGGCTCGACCTTGACGCGGTGCGTCAGGCACTGCGTCGTATGGCGTCTCGTTGACGACGCCGTGAGCCGCTCCTAGGCTTGACTCGCTGCGGGGCTCGCGCCCGTCCCGCCAGCCCGTTGGAGTGAGGAGATCCGCCCCCGCGACCCGGGGGTCCCGCCCGCTCACCGGGAGTCGGCAGGAGGCTAGAGCGCGTTGTACAACCAGCAGGTCCGCTTCGGGCCCCCCGTCACGCCGAACGTGATCAAGCAGATCATGATCGTCAACGTGGCGGTCTTCGTGATGCAGCGGCTGGCCCCGGTGGTGGGAGTGCCCACCGGCCCCGTCGGCATCCCCCGCCCGTTCGACAGCCTGACCCGCTGGTGCGCCGCCTGGCCCGAGCAGTTCTGGACCCAGGGCACCCTGTGGCAGCCCTTCACCTACATGTTCCTCCACGCCGACCTGATGCACATCGGCTTCAACATGCTGGCGCTGTGGATGTTCGGCTCGCCCCTGGCCGCGGTGTGGGGCGAGCGGCGCTTCCTGCGCTTCTACCTGGCTGCGGGCCTCGGCGCCGGCCTCATCATCGTGACCTGGCCCGGCATCCCGGTGCTCTTCGGCGGCGCCTCCTCGAGCTTCTACTACCCGACCCTGGGCGCCTCGGGCGCGGTGTTCGGCGTGCTGCTCGCCTACTCGCTCACCTGGCCCAACCGCACCATCATGCTGCTCTTCCCGCCGATCCCGATGAAGGCCATCTACTTCATCCCCTTCATCCTGGCGATCGAGTTCCTCTCGCCGAGCGCCGCGAACATCAGCCACGTCGGCCACCTCGGCGGCGTCGCCGCGGGCTGGATCCTGTTCCGGCGCATGTCCGGGCAGTCCCTGATCCCCTCCCTGGGCCCGCTCAAGCTCCGCTGGCGGCGCTGGCGCATGCGCCGGAAGCTGCGGGCCGTGCGCATGGACGAGCAGGACCGCTGGCGTCGGAGCAACGACGACGACTGGACGGTCCACTAGCCCATGGGCGCGGCGGTCCAGAGCTTCGCCGTGGACGCGGCCCTCGACAGCGCGATCGAGGAGGCCGCGGAGCGGATCGCCTCGGCGCGCCACGTGGTGGCCCTCACCGGGGCGGGGCTCTCGGTGGAGAGCGGCATCCCGCCCTTCCGGGGGCCCGGCGGCCTGTGGGAGAAGTACGGCGAGCCGCCCCTCGACGGCTACCAGCGCTTCCTGCGCGACCCGGCCGAGGCCTGGCGCGAGCGCCTCGAGCCCACGGAGCCCTGGGCCCGGGGGCTGAAGCAGACCCTCGAGCGGGCGAAGCCCAACGCCGGCCACGAGGCCCTGGCCGCCCTCGAGCAGGCGGGGCACGTCGCCGCGGTCATCACCCAGAACATCGACGACCTGCACCGGCAGGCCGGCAGCCGCCGCCTGCTCGAGATCCACGGCAACGCGAAGCTGCTGCGCTGCGTCGACTGCACCGGCCGCTTCGCCCCCGAGAGCGTCGCCATCGACCCCGACTCCCTGCCGCCGCACTGTCCCCAGTGCGGCGGTCTGGTAAAGGGGGACACGGTGCAGTTCGGCGAGCCCATCCCCGAGGACGTCCTGGCGGGCTGCACCGAGCAGGCGGCCCGGGCGGACTGCATGCTCGTGGTCGGCACCTCCGCCACCGTCTACCCGGCGGCGGCCTTTCCCCTCGAGGTGGCGGCCCGGGGCGGCGACCTGATCGAGGTGAACCCCTTCGAGAGCGATCTCACTCCCGTCGCCACCCTCTCCCTGCGCGGCCCCGCGGGCGCGGTGGCGAGCCGGCTGCGGGAGCGGATCGACGCGCGCCCGGAGCGAGCCCATGGGTGACTTCGAGCGCGACGAGTGCGGGCACGCGGGCAGCGGCGGCGGCATCGGCAGCTTCCTGCGCTCCCTGCTCTCGGGCATCCCCTGGAGCGAGCGCGCCGAGGGCGAGGACACGCTGCGCCTCCCCACCCCGCCGAGCGGCGCCCTCAAGATCGACAACGCCAACGGCCGCACCAAGGTGGTCGGCGAGGACCGCGACGACATCGAGATCGACCTCAACAAGATCGCCCGCGCCGAGTCCGAGGACCAGGCGCGCAGCCTGGTGGACCAGATCCGCGTGGTGAGCCGCGACGAGGCGGACCACCTGCTGGTGGAGCTCGACGTGCCCCGCAGCTGGAACCGCCGCGGACGCGTCGACCTCGAGGTGCGCGTGCCCCGGGACCTGAAGGTGAGCGTGGTCGCCGCCAACGGGCGCATCTGCGTGAGCGGCATGTGCGCGGCCCTGCGAGCCCGCTCGAGCAACGGCGCGGTGCGGGTCGAGAACGTGACCGGCGACGTGGACATCGCCACCTCGAACGCCAAGGTCAGCTCCAACGACACCTGCGGCCGCATGGTGGCGCGCTCGAGCAACGGCAAGATCGAGATCGACGGCCACCGCGGGTCCGTGGACGCCCACACCTCGAACGGCACGATCCACTGCGAGGTGCTCGAGCTCGGCAAGGAGGGAGCGGTGCTGGCCACCAGCAACGGGCGCATCGTGCTCGAGCTCCCCGACGAGGTGGACGGCGACGTGGACGTGCGCGTCGACAACGGCGTGATCCGCACGAGCCGCCACTTCGACGGCTCCCAGCGCAGCGGGCGCCTGAAGGGCACCCTGGGACGCGGCGGCTCGCCCATCCGCCTGCGCGCATCGAACGGCACCATCTCGCTTCGATGAGGCGCCGGGCCGCCGGCGTCCTGGCCGCCGCCCTGTGGCTGGCCGCCGCCCCGCCCGAGGCCCGCGCCGCGGAGCCCGACTGGCCGCGCGCCGCCGCCGACACCGCGGCGTTGCTCTCGGAGCTGATCCGCCACGACACCACCAACCCGCCGGGCAACGAGACCCCGGCCGCCCGCCACCTCGAGCGCTTCCTGGAGGCCCGCGGCATCCCGGGCCGGGTCTACGAGTCGGCCCCGGGCCGGGGCAGCCTGGTGGCGCGGCTCGCCGCCACCGAGCCGGGCGGGCTCGGCGAGGGCGCGCTGCTGCTGCTCTCCCACCTCGACGTGGTGGCGGCGGACCCCGACTCCTGGACCTTCCCGCCGTTCTCCGGCGCGATCCGCGACGGGCACGTCTACGGCCGCGGCGCCCTCGACGACAAGGGCCAGGCCGCGGTGTTCGCCGTCGCGCTCTCGCTCCTCGAGCGCTCGGGCGAGCCCCGGCGCCGGGACGTGGTGCTGTGCGCGGCCGCCGACGAGGAGGTGGGCGGCGGGCTCGGCGTCCCCTGGCTGATGGAGCACCACTGGGAGGAGCTCGGTCCGCCGGCCGTGGTCTGGAACGAGGGCGGCGGCTCGGCCCGGGTGCCGCTGCTGGGAGGCCGGGTCCTGAACGGGATCGCCACCACCGAGAAGCGCGCGCTGTGGCTGCGGCTGGTCGCCGAGGGCGAGGGCGGCCACGGCTCCCAGCCGGTGCGCGACTCGGCGGGCGACCGCCTGGTGCGCGCCCTCCGACGCATCGTGGACCACGAGACCCGGCGCCGCATCACCCCCACCGTGGCGGAGACCTTCGCCCGGGTGGCGCCGAACATGGGCCTGGTGCGCGGCTGGCTGATGGGACAGCTCGACCGCCCCTTCGTGCTCGCCCTGGCGGGCGGCCAGCTCGAAGGCAGCCGCATCACCAACGCCATGATCCGCGACACCATCGCGGTGACGGGCCTGCGCGCGGGCCTCCAGCAGAACCTGATCCCACGGCGCGCCGAGGCCTTGCTCGACGTGCGCCTGCTGCCCGACACCGACGCCCTCGACTTCCTCGCCGAGCTCGCCGGCGTGATCGACGACCCGAGCGTGCGCATCGAGAACACGATGGGCCAGCTGCCCCCGGTGGTGGCCGCCTCGCCCTGGGAGAACCCGCTCTTCCTGGCCCTCGAGGAGGTGCTGGCCGAGGAGATCCCGGAGGGCGTGACCGCCCCGCTCCAGACCACCGGCGCCACGGACTCGCTCTACTTCCGCCAGCGCGGCGTGCCCGCCTACGGCTACTTCCCGGCGCTGCTCTCCGACGAGCTCAACGCCTCGATCCACGGCCTCGACGAGCGCGTCCCCGTGGCGGAGCTCGAGCGCGCCGTGCGCGTCACCTGGCAGGTGCTGCGGCGGCTGACCCGCTAGGCGCCGCTCAGCGCGACTCGCCGACGCGGCGGCGCAGGTCGCGGCCCTCGTGACGGAACAGCACCGACGAGGGCCCGATCTGGGCGACCAGCAGCCCCGCCACCCGCTCGCCCTCGCCCACGGTCACGGCCTCGCCGCTGGCGGGCAGGCGGACCTCGGCGGTGCGTCGCGACGGGCTCGGATGCCAGACGGTCTTCAGCACCCGCACGTCGGGCGGCGGCGGAATCACCCTCGCCCGGGGAGCGGGCTCCTTGCGCGCGACCCGGACCGGCGGCTTCGGCGCCGGCGCCCGGGTCTCGGCGGCGGGGGGAGCGGCGGGCGTCGAACGAGCCTCGGCGCGCTGCGGCGGCGGCGCTTTGCGCGCCGGCGCGGGAGCGGGCGGGGCGGCGGGCGCTGGAGCGGGAGGCGCGGCGGCGATCGGCCCGGGAGCCGGCGCCGCGGCCGGGCGCGCGGCGGTCCGGGCCGGCGCGGCGGCAGGCGCCGGGGCGGGTGCGGGCACCGGGGCCGGCGCGGGCGGCGCGGCCGCCACCGGAGCCGGCGGCGGGTAGAGCTGCTGCGGCACCCGGTTGAAGCGCGGCGGCGCGGCGGTCTCGGGCGACGGCGCCGGCGCGCCGGGCGGCGCCGCGGCCGCGATCGCGCTGCGGATCGCCTCGATCGCCGCGGCCTGGTCCTGGGGCGCGGCAGCGGGCGGGGCGACCGCGGGCGGCACCGCGGGGACGGCGGCGACGGGCGGCGGTGCCGGCGCGCGGGGCGGAGCGGCGGTAGCCGGGTCGGGAGCGACGAGGGCGGCGCCCGCGCCGGGCGGCGCCGCCGCCACGGGGCTCGCCGTCGCGCCGGGCTCCGGCGCCCGGCCCAGCCACCACGCGAAGCCGCCCACCAGGGCGAGGCACAGCGCGGCGACGCCGAGCGTGCCCGCGACCCGGCGCGGCCGGTCGCGGCGCAGCGGGGTGCCCGGCGCCGCGATGAACTCCTCGGGCAGCGGCCGGCGGGGACGACCGCCGGCGGCGTCCTCCTCGAGGCGCCTCAACGCCTTCAGGATGCTGCTCATCCCCGCTCCCCGGACGTCGTGAGGTGCGGGATCGCGTAGCGGCCCAGCGCGTCGTAGAGCGCCATCTTGGTGACGGGGCCGACGGCGCCGTCGGCCCGCAGGCGGCGGCTGGCCTGGAAGGCCCGCACCGCGGCCGTGGTGGGCGGGTCGTACTCGCCCGTGGGCGCCTGGTCGTAGTAGCCGAGGCTCCCCAGGGAGTGCTGCAGCCAGGCGACCGGCGCGCCGCGCTGCCCGGGCGTGAGCAGCGGCGGCAGCGACTCGAAGTCCCGCCAGACCACGTGGGCCTCGCCGGTCCAGGTCGCCTCGAACTCGGCCAGCGGCACCCGCACGGCCGAGCGCCCGCCGAGGCCGGCGATGCGCGCGGATTCGGCGTCGAGGGCGTCGAGCAGCACCACGCGGGACCCGCCGTCGCTTCCGCGCAGCACCACCAGGGCGGGCCGGTCGAAGTAGCGCAGGGTCTCGACCCCGGCGCCGCGCAGCGCGAGGGCGTCGAGGCCGTGCTCGCCGAGGCCCGCGAGGGCGCCGTCGAGGGAGAGCAGCTCGACCCCGGCCGGCGGCGCCTGCCAGCGCACCAGCAGCGCGTCGAAGGCGGCGGCGGTCGTCGTGGCGGGAGCGGTGCGGGCCAGCGCGGTGGCGAGGTCCGCGACGGGCGGCACGGCGGGCGGCGCCACGGCGGCCACGCGATCCGGAGCCGGCGCGACCCGCGCCGGAGCGGCGGCGGGCGCCGGGGCCGCCATGGGCGCGGGCACCAGCGCGCCGGGCGCGGTCGCCGCGGGAGCGGCGACCGGGGCCGGCCTCACGGCGGGCGGGGTGGCGCCGGGCGGCGGCGCCGCCGCCACGGGCGGAGTCTGCGCGACCGCGACCGGCGGCGCGGCCACGGGCGGCGTCGCCTCGGCGGGCGGAGCCGCGGGCGCCGTCCGCGTGGGGACCGGTGCCGCAGGCGCTGCCGCGACGGGAGCCCGGGCCGCGGGGCGCGCGGCGGGCGCGACCGGCGGCTCGGCGCGCTCCTGGGCGAGGGGCGTGGAGGGAGCCGGGGACGGCTGGCGCAGCGCCTGCCAGGCGTAGCCGGCGAGCAGGCCGAGGACGACCAGCGCCGCCACCGGCACCGCGCTGCGCAGCCACGCCGGGCGCTCGCGCTCCACGCTGCGCTGCGGCGCGCCGCCTCCGCGGATCTCCCGGTCCGTCTGGGTCACGATGCCCAGCCCGATGCTGCGCGCCCCCGCCGCGTAGCCGGCCAGCAGGGCCCGGTCGCACAGCAGGTTCACGACCCGGGGCACGCCCCGGGAGCGGCGGTGCACCTCGCGCAGGGCCAGCTCGGAGAACAGCTCGCGCGGCGCGCCGGCCGCGATGCGCAGCCGGTGGCGCACGTAGTCCCGGGTCTCGAGGGCGGAGAGCGGCTTCAGCCGCCAGCGCACGCTGATGCGCTGGCGCAGCTGGCGCAGCTGGTGGGACTCGAGGATCGCGTCGAGCTCCGGCTGCCCGATCAGGATGATCTGCACCAGCTTCGAGGTGTCGGTCTCCAGGTTCGAGAGCAGCCGGATCTGCTCGAGGGTCTCGGCGCCGAGGTTCTGGGCCTCGTCGATGATCAGCAGCACCCGGCGGCCCTCGGCCTTCTTCTCCAGCAGGAAGCGGTTCAGCCGCTCGGTGAGCTCCCGGCGGCTGCCGCTGCCGGCCTCGAGGCCCAGCTCGGCGCAGATCGACTGGAGCAGCTCCAGCGGCGAGAGCTGGGGGTTGAAGATGAAGGCGACCTCGGTGCCGGGCTCGATGCGCTGGAGCAGGGTCCGGCACAGGGTGGTCTTGCCCGTCCCCACCTCGCCCGTGATGGCGATGAAGCCCTCGCCCTGCTCGATCCCGTACAGCAGGTGTGCGAGGGCCTCGCGGTGGGAGTCCGCGAGGAACAGGTAGCGGGGGTCGGGGCTCAGCGAGAACGGCTTCTCGCGAAGGCCATAGAACTGCGTGTACATTGCTCAGCCCGGTCCCAGGGGGGGCCCAACCACTGGATCGAAAGAGGGTATCCGATGACACGCCCCGAGGGAACAACGGCTCCGGGCCGGGTCTCGGCCGGCGTCGATGCCGGGGCCTCGCTCACCAAGCTGGCCCTCAGGGACGGGGAGGGCCTCCAGCTCCGCCTCGAGCGCGGGGACGCCCTCGAGCGCATCGCGGAGCGGATCGTGGAGGCCGGGGCCGAGCGGGTCGGGGTAACGGGCTGCGGCGCGGCGGCGCTGGCCTCGTTCCTGGAGGGACGCGCCCTCTCGGTGAACGAGTTCGCCGCCTGGGGCCGCGGCGCGGCGGAGCTGCTCGAGGCCCGCGCCGGCGAGCGCCACCTGCTGGTCTCCCTCGGCACGGGCACCTCGGTGATGCTGGCCGACGGCCTCGCCGTGAACCGCATCGGCGGCACCGCGCTGGGCGGCGGCACCCTGCTGGGCCTGGGGGCCGCGCTGCTCGGCACCGACGACTTCGCCGAGATCGCCGCCCTGGCCGAGAGCGGCTCGCGCCGCAGCGTCGACCTGCTGGTGTCGGACATCTACCGCCCGGGCGAGATCGCGCTGGCGGGCGAGATCACCGCGGCCAACTTCGGCAAGCTCGCGCGCCTGCCCGACGGCGTGGTGCCCGAGCGGGAGGACGTCGCCCACGCGCTGATGGGCCTCGTGGGCGAGAACGTGGCGCTGATCTGCGCCGGGCTGGGTGCCGCCCATCAGGTGCGCCGCATCGTGTTCGGCGGCGCGACCCTGCGCAAGAACCCGTCCCTGGTCTCGATCCTGCACCAGATCACCACGGCGCTGGGGGCGGAGGTGACGTTCCTCCCCGACGGCGAGTTCGCTGGCGCCATCGGCGCGCTGCTGCTCGCCGAGACGGGGACCTAGCGGGTCGGGGATCAGCCCTTCGGGACGGGCTCCGTGGCCTCGTCCTCGGGGCGCGCGATGGAGCGCAGGGCGCGCTGGGTGCGCGCGATGGCGGAGCGCTGGACGCGGAGCTCCTCGGTCTGGGCCGCCACCTGGCGCTCCAGGCGCTCCTTGGCCTCGGTGGTCTCTTCGAGCCGCTTCTCGAGCACGGTCACCCGGCGCTCGAGCTCCTGCATCATGCGCATGATGTCGGCGTTGGGGCCGGCGGCCGGCGGCATGGGGCTGAAGCCCGTCTCCATCGAGGTGTCCATTCCGGATTCCATGGCTGCGGCCTCCTGGTCCTCTTCGGACTCTTCGGATTCGGTGTCGTCCGGCGTCTCGGCATCCGCCATGGAGACGCTGGGCGCGGTGTCGGTCGCGGTCTCGGCCTCGGTCTCGGCGCTCTCGGCCCCCTCGTCGATCGAGAAGGGCTCGTCGTCGCCGACGGGGCTCAGGAAGTCGTCCTCGCGGCTGCTGCGGCGGTGGTGGACGAAGATCCCCAGGGCCAGCACGACGGCGAGCCCGATGCCGCCGAGCACCACGGGATCCTTCAGGAACGCGGGCAGGCCGGAGCCCTCGGGAGCGGGCGCCGGTGCGGCGCGCTCGGCCGACTGGGCCGGCTGGGCCGGCTTCCTCGCGACGGGAGCGGGCTTCGGCACCGCGGGCGGCTCGACCCGGCTCGCGATCCGGGTGGCGTCGGCCTCCTCGGCGGCGCTGGCGGCCTCGTCAGTGACGCCCGCCAGCTTCTCCGCCGCGTCGGTCGGGGCCTCGGCGATGCCGGCGAGCTCGTCGGCGGCGGCGGTGGCCCCGGCCTCGATCTCGTCGGCCACCTCACCGGCCGCCTCGCTGGCAGTCGTGGCGGCCTCGGTCTGCTTCTCGGCGAAGAGCTGCGTGGTGGTCTTGGCGGCGGCCTCGCGCGCCTCGTCGGCCAGGCGGTCCGCCACCTGCGGAGCCGGCGTGGGCTCGACCTCGACCTCCACCTTCGGCTCGACGCGGGTCGGCGGAGTGGGCGGGGCCGGAGCGGGCTTCGGCGTCGGCTTCGCCTCGGGTGCCGGCTCCGGCTTCGCCTTCGGTGCGGGCTTCGCCTTCGGGGCGGGAGCCGGCGCCGTGCGGGCGGTGGTGGTCGGCTTCGCGGTGCCCCGCAGATCGAGCACGATCCGCGGCGGATTCAGGAGGATGAGCTCGGTGATCTTGACGTCGCCGCCGCGCAGCTGCAGGCGCGCGGTGGTGTCCGCGGTACCGGGCTCGACCCGCACCTCGCGCAGGACCCGGCTGCGGGTGCTGACGCGGCGGGGCGTCGCCGTGGCGTCGAGGACGACCCGGACCTCGCCCGAGGAGCTGCGCTCGACGCGGTAGCGGGCCGGCGTGTCGGTCTCGAAGACGACGCGGGTGAAGCTCTTGTGGAGCCCGACCCGGACGTCCTTGACCCGCGCCGCCGCGGCCGGCTGGGCCAGCGCGAGGGCCGCGAGGATCGCCACGCCGAGCCCGAGGCTTCGATGCACGCGCAGGATGTGGGTACGAGAGGCCAAGCGATCTCCGGTTCGAGCTTTCCGGACGTACTCTTCGGCGGGTCGCTGCGGGTCTTTAACGTCTTCGTGAGAAGATCGCTCGCGGCGCCCCATGGACCCCCACCCCACCCTCTGGCGACGCGAGACGCGCTCAGAACGTAGGGAATCTGACGCGCGCTGGTCACCTCCGGCCCGTGGATCCGTCCGGGGAGAGCAGCGCGCCGAGGCTCTCGAGGGCGGCGGCGATGCGCGGCCCGTACCAGGTCACCAGGGTCCCATCCACGAGGTGGATGCGTCCCTCCCGGGCCGCCGGCACGTCGAGGCGGGCCAGCTCGGCGACGTCCCGCGCGCCGAACGCGTAGGGCTCGTCGGGCAGCAGGATCACCTCGGGACGCGCCCGCTCGACGTCCTCGAGGCGCACGCGCGGGTAGCGCCGCTCCTCGCGGTCGGCGAAGACGTTGCGGCCTCCGCACAGCCCGAGCAGGTCGTGGGCGTAGGTGTCGGGGCCGACCGCCATCCAGGGGTCGCGCCAGATCGGGCAGAAGTAGGGCGTGGCCGGCGCCCCGCCCTGCCGGTGTTCACGGTCTTCGCGGGCCTCCCGCGCCGCCGCCGCCTTCGCCACGCCGGCGCGCACCGGCTCCACCACGCTCGCCACGGCCTCGGGGCCCGCCCCCAGGCCGGCCAGCTCCGCGAGCAGCTCCGCCCCCTCGGCGACGCTTCGCGGGTAGGTGACCCACACGGCGAGGCCCTCGGCGCGCAGCGCCTCCACGACGCGGCGCGTGTTCTCCTCGTGGTTGGCGATCACCAGCTCCGGCGCGAGCCCGACGATCGCCTTCACGTCGCAGTCCTTGGTGCCGCCGAGCTTGGGGAGCGGCGCCACGCCGGCGGCCGGGTGGACGCACCAGTCCGTCACGCCGACCACGCGCTCGCCGAGCCCCAGTGCGAAGAGCGCCTCGGTCAGGCTCGGCACCAGGCTCACGATGCGGCGGGGCTCCGCCGGGCCGGGCCGGGGCTCGCTCACGCCTCGAACTCCACCTCGAGGACCCCCGCCTCGAGCCGCACGGCGGAGGGAGCGCGCTGGGCCACCGAGGCCGGCAGCGCCACCACCCGGCGCGCGTCGCGCACCCGCACCCACAGCTCGGCGCCGTGGTGGCGCACGTCCACCTCCTCCTTCGAGGCGCCGGGCAGCTCGATCTCGAGGCGCGTGCGGCCGCCGCGCCGCGAGAGCCGGATGGGCCGCGAGCGGGTGAAGAGCTCCGCGGGGTCGCGCTCGCCGTAGACCTCCCGGGCCAGCCCCTCGAGGGCCGCCACGCCGCGCAGCTCCCGCGGGTGGAGCGGGGCCCGGAAGCGCGGCATCGGGAAGGACGCCTCGATCTCGGCGAGCTCGCGCTCCTCGCGCTCGGCCCAGCGCGCGAACCAGCCGCCGGCGGCGCGCTCGGGCAGCACGCGGTTCACCACCACGGCGTCGGTGGCGACGCCGTAGAGCGACAGGTAGGCGAAGGAGCGGCGCGTCTCCTCCACCACCACCCGGGCGGGGTTCACCACCAGGCGCGCGCTGGTGCGCTCGCCGTCCAGCAGCACCTGGCGCACGTGGTCGACCTCGCGGTAGAGGCGCTCGAAGGCGTCGAAGAAGTCCTCCGAGGGCAGCAGCCCCCCGGCATGGACCCGCTCGAGCAGCGGCCGCAGCAGCCGCGCGCCCCGGCGCTCGAGATCGAAGAAGTTGTCCATGAAGACCTGGAGGGCGTCGGGGAAGCGCAGCATGCGCAGGGTGGCGCCCGTGGGCGCGCAGTCCACCACGCACACGTCGTAGTCGCCGGTCTCCTCGACCTCGCGCACGGCACGCAGCGCCAGCAGCTCCTCGAGGCCGGGGAAGACCAGCAGCTCCTCGGCCAGGATCTCGTCGGTCTCCTCGCGCAGCAGGGCGCGCAGCCAGTCCTGGATGGCGGACCAGGAGCGGTCGAGCTCGTCGAGGGCGGAGACCTCCCGGGCCACGACCTTGGGCGCCACCTCCACGGGGTGGGGACCGACGCGGCGGCCCAGGGCGTCGCCCACGCTGTGGGCCGGATCCGTCGAGAGCAGGAAGACGCGGTGGCCGTGGGCGGCCGCGCCGAGCGCCGTGGCGACGGCGTGGCTCGTCTTGCCCACCCCGCCCTTGCCCGTGAGGAGCACGACCCGCATCAGGCCGCGCCCCCGGCCCGCTCGAAGCGCACCACCAGCCCCTCCGGCTCGAGCCTCGCGCCGGCGAGGTCGAGGGCCGCGATGCGCCGCGGCAGCGCCAGCGCCCGGCGCCGCGCCCCGGTGGTGATGAGCAGCTCGTCGGCCAGCTTCGCCACGTCGAGGGACTCGCGCTCGGCGTGGGGCAGGGGCACCTCGGCGCGGTAGCCGTCGCCCTCCTTGCGGAAGCGCACCCGGGGCGCCCGGGCCAGCACGGCCCCGGGCGCGTGCCCGCCGAAGAGCGCCTCGCCGTGGGCGGCCAGGGCGGCGACGCCGGTCACCTCGTCCTCCTGGAGCGGCGCGCGCAGCACCGGGAGCGGCGCGAAGGCGGCCTCGACCTCGGCGCAGCGCTCGGCCTGGAGCCGCCCCCAGTCCTGGAAGAAGTCCTCCCGGGTGGCGGCCTCGGGGAGCAGCCGGTTCATCACCACGGCGTCGCAGGGCAGCTCGAAGAGGGCGAGATCGGTGTGGGCGCGCAGCGCCTCGTCGATCACCATGCGCTCCGGCGTCACCACGAGCCTCACGCTGGCGTCGTCGCCCGTCACCAGCCCGCGCAGGGTCCGGAGCTTCTCGTAGAGCAGGCGCTCGGCGTCGCGGAACACCCGCGACTCGGGAAGCGGCACGGAGAGCACGCTTCGCGCCATGGGGGTCACCACGCCGGCGAGGGCCTGCTGGACGCGCAGCAGCACCCGGAAGGCACCGCGCGCCACCTCGGGGAGGGTGAGCAGGCGCAGCGCCGCGTCCGTCGGCGCGCAGTCCACGACCACCAGGTCGTAGCCGCCCTCGCGGGCGTGGCGCTCCACCGCCAGCAGGGTGGTGAGCTCCTCGGCGCCGGGCAGCAGCGCGAGCTCCTCGGCCACCACCTCCTCGATGCCCTGATGGCGGAACAGCGAGACCAGCCAGTCGCGGATCGCGCCCCAGTGGTGGTCGGTCTCGGCGCGCACGTCGACCTCGAGGGCGTCGAGCCTCCCCGTGCCGTCGGGACCGGACCCGCCCCCCGAGAGCGCGACGCCGCGCGGGTCGGGGCCGAGCCGCAGGCCGAGCACGTCGCCCAGGCTGTGGGCCGCGTCCGCCGAGGCGACGAGGGCTCGCGCGCCTCGCCGCGCCGCCGTGACCGCCGTGGCGGCCGCGGTGGTGGTCTTCCCGACCCCGCCCTTGCCGGTGTAGAGGACGATCCGCACCGGCGCGACGGTATCACGCCGCGGCGGACTCCTCCTCGCACCCCGCGTCGATGCGGACCGGACGCGCCGGCCAGGCCACGGCCTGCGTCTCGAGGCTCGGCACCCGCCAGGTGGCGCGGTGCTCGCAGCGCGGGCACTCCGAGAGCATCACGACGCCACGATCGACGACCTCGTCGGTGCGGACCTCGGCGAAGCCGCAGACGATGCAGCGGGTGAGGGTGCGGGTCGCGGTGGTGAGCGTGGCGTGCATGGCGTGTCTCCTCTCTCTCCGTCTTTCTCTCGGTCTCTCTACTTCGATGCCGGGTGTCGGACCCCGGTGCTGGGCGGCGGCCGGGCGGAGGCCCTCCGGGAAAGGGGGGACCCGGTGGGCCCCCGCCCGTGCGCCGTGGAGGCATCCTGCGGCCCGGGCGTGACGCATGCGGTCACTCCCCAAGGGGTCGGTTCTGTGAGGAAAACGGACCGGGTGGCCCGCTCAGGACTGCTCGGCGACCCCGATCACGCACTCGGAGTTCACGAGCACGGTCGGCGCGGGGTTGGGGAAGGGCAGGTCCTCGAGGCCCGGCATGCGCAGGCGGCAGATGCCCAGCGCGAAGAAGCCCGGTGCCCGCATCAGGAAGTCCGAGACGCGCATGTTGGCGAGGGTCTCGAGGGTGCCGCTCAGGATCGCGCCCTTCAGTAGGCAGACCACGTGGTGTCGCGTGCAGGTGGAGGTGGGCGACTCGATGCTCTCGTGCTCCGGCGGCACCACCAGCGAGATGCGGTCCCGGCGCAGCGCGAGGAAGGGGAGCGGATCCTTGTTCTTCGACAGCACCGCGTTGCGGAGCTTCAGGAAGGGCTCCTTCTGGTTGAGGTGCTCGAGGAGCCCACGGCGGCTCGGCAGGCACAGGCCGCCGGGGATCCAGCTGCCCTCGGTCCAGCAGTGCGAGAACACCTCGCGAAGCTCGGGGCGGTAGCTGCTGCTCAATGGAGCCCCCCGGAGAGTGGGAGGCTCCTCGGACCCCCCGGAGCGCGACTTGAGCAGGCCCGGGCAGGGGATCGACTCCGAGGGCGGCTTCCGCCGCTGAGCCCGGTCCCGCGCGCCGCTGCTAGCATGGCGGCGTGACCGAGAAGGCGGAGCTGCGGCGCTGGATCCGGCGCTGGGAGGGCGAGGGGGCCGCCGAGACCGGCGTGTGGGCCGAGCGGCGCCGGCTCGCCGAGGCCATGCGCCGGGTGATCGAGCGCCTCACCACCACCGAGGCGCCCGAGGCGGAGCTGCGCCGGGCCGCGGAGCGGCTCGAGGAGTACGCCGACCACCTCGCCACCCACCCGAGCCACCGGCGCTACGAGGGCTACGCCGAGAGCGCCACGGCGGGCAGCGAGCCCGAGGGCGGCGGCCACTTCGACTGGAGCCCGCTCATCGGCCGCGCCAACCCCCTGGCGCCCCCCATCGTGATGCGCTCGGAGAACGACCGCGTCCACGGCCGCGTCGTGTTCGGCACCGCCTACGAGGGCCCGCCCGGCTGCGTCCACGGCGGCTTCGTCGCGGCCGCCTTCGACGAGGTGCTGGGCTACGCCCAGGCCCTCACCGGCAACCCGGGCTTCACCGGCACCCTCACCATCCGCTACCGCACCCCCACCCCGCTCCACGCCAAGCTGACCTTCGACGCCGGCGTGGACCGCGTGGAGGGCCGCAAGATCTTCGCCAGCGGCACCCTCCACGCCGGCGAGCAGCTGTGCGCCGAGGGCGAGGGCGTCTTCATCTCCGTCGACCGCACCCGCTACCAGAACCTGATCGAGAAGCGCCAGCACAAGATGAAGTAGGTTTCCCTTCCCTCGAACTCCGCGAGGCTGCCACTCATGGCGAGAGGGAGCGTCCAGCCTAGAAGGGCATGAAATCCTTGGCCGCCTCGTAGCCGTCGCGCGCCAAGATGTAGGACCGCTGCACAACCCTCGCCGCCTCTTCCCTTGTGTCCCCTCTCCCGCTCCCGAGAGGAACCTCAGAAGCCGCAGATGTGCGGGCGATTGCCTGGCAGGACCAGCGATCACTGCCTTCGAGGAAGACCAAGTCGTAGTCCTCGAAGCTAGGGAACCGAGGCTCATTGGGGCAGGGCCTTCTGTACATGCCCCGCGTGAAACCGCATTCAAACTGCTCTAGGTCGTCGGCCCCGTATTCATGAGGCACAGCAGTCCGAGTTGCCAACTTCGAACCGCAGTGGGGACAGAGGTACTCCTCTCTGAGTTCCTCGAGTTGCTCCGCGGTGAAACCCACCAAAAGTTCGCTGACGTCGACATCCAGCGCGGCAGCGAGGGCCATCTGGGTTTCGGAGCGCGGAAAGTTCGCTCCAGCCTCAATTCTTTGAACTTGACGAGGGCTCACTCCAGAGACAGAAGCCAGGTGGGCCTGGGTCCACCCTCTCCTCTCCCGCAAGCCCCGTAGCCGACTGCCAATCGCGTTGCTCATATCACACCTCCGGCGAACCACGGAAGGCTGCCACGCTCCGAGCCGAGCGCCACGTCACCGAGACGACACGGCGCTCGCGCCTACTTGAGCTCGCGCTTCAGGATCTTGCCCGTCGGGCCCTTGGGCAGGGTGTCGATGAACTCGACGATGCGCGGGTACTTGTAGGCGGCGAGGCGCTCCCTGCTCCAGGCGATGAGCTCCTCGGCGGTGGCGCTGGCCTCGGCCTTCAGCGCCACCACGGCCTTCACCTCCTCGCCGTGGCTCTCGTGCTCGATGCCGATCACCGCGGCCTCGGCCACGGCGGCGTGGGCGTAGAGCACCTCCTCGACCTCGCGCGGGTACACGTTGTACCCGCCGCGCAGGATCATGTCCTTCACCCGGTCCACGATGCGGTAGGAGCCGTCCTCGTCGCGGATCCCGATGTCGCCCGAGTGGAACCAGCCGTTGCGCAGGGTCTCGGCGGTGGCGTCGGGGCGCTTCCAGTAGCCCTTCATGATGTTGTGCCCGCGGATCGCGATCTCGCCGCGCTCGCCGGCGCCGAGCTCCCGGTCGTTCTCGTCGAGGATCGCCATCTCGACGCCCCACACCGGGTGACCGATGGAGCCGGGCTTGCGCGGCCGGTCGAGGCAGTTGAAGCTCGCCACCGGCGAGGTCTCCGAGAGCCCGTAGCCCTCGAGGATCGGCACGCCGTAGCGGCTCTCGAAGGCCTTCATCACCTCCACGGGCAGGGGCGCGCCGCCCGCCATGCAGTAGCGCAGCTTCGAGAGGTCGAAGCGCTCGCCGCCCTCGTGGTGCAGCAGCGCGAAGTACATGGTGGGCACCCCGGCGAAGAGCGTGACGCCGTCGCGCTCCATCACCGCGAAGGCGTCCTCGGGCGTGAAGCGCGGCAGCAGGGTGAAGGTGCCGCCCACCGCGAGCGTGGCGTTCTGGATGCAGGTCTGTCCGAAGGAGTGGAACAGCGGCAGCGTCGCCAGGGCGACGAGCTCCCGGTCGATGGGCAGCAGCTTGGGCACCACCACCGCACAGTTGAGCAGCAGGTTGGCGTGGCTCAGCCAGGCACCCTTGGGCTTGCCCGTGGTGCCCGAGGTGTAGAGGATCACCGCGCCGTCGTCGGGGCCGGTGGGGTGCGGCACCGCGATCGGGTCCGCGGCGGCGAGGTCGGCCAGGCGCTCGCCCTCGTCGCCTCCCGCCCACACCAGCGGCACGCCGGCCTGCTTCGCCCCTTCCCGGGCCGGCCCCGCGAAGAGCGGATGGGCGACGAGCAGCCGCGCCTCGGAGTCCTCGAGGTGGTAGGCGACCTCGGGCGGCGAGAGCAGCACGTTGAGTGGGACCACGGTGCAGCCCGCGTACAGGATCCCGAAGTACGCGATGCTGAACTCGGGCACGTTGGGGACCATGAGGGCCACGTGCTGGCCGGGCTCGATGCCCCGGGCGCGCAGGCTCGCCGCCACGCCGCGTGCGGCGCGGTCGAGCTCGGCGTAGCTCAGGGCGCGCTCGTCGAGCCGCACCGCGACGGCGTCGGGCCGGTCGGCCGCGCTCGCGGCGAGCACGGTGCCGAGGTTGAGACTCATGGGCGCGCCTCCTCGATCGGGCAGGGTAGCCCCGCGCGCCCTCGGGACGCGACCCGGGCGCGGGCTCAGGCGGCGAGCGCGCTCCAGGCGACGCCCGTCGCCTGTTCGGAGAGCTGCCACAGGCGCCGGGCGGCGTCCTCGTCCCGGGCCGCCGCGATCGTCCCGACCCGCTTCGGGTGGCCGCGCATCTCCATCGGGCCGTCGGGCCCGATGTAGTCGCCGCCCCGGACGTCGGGTGCGGTCGCCGCGTAGATCTGGGGCAGCGCGCCTTCGGCCGCCCCCTGGGCGAAGATCCGGTTGGCGAGGAGGTTCATCCGCTCCATGAAGGACGAGCCCTCCATGCGCGGCCCGGCGGTCTGGAGGTTGGTGGCCGCGTAGCCCGGGTGGGCGGCGACGCTCAGCACCGGCGCGCCGCGGGCCTCGAGCCGGCGCTGGAGCTCGAAGGCGAACAGCAGGTTCGCGAGCTTGCTCTGGGCGTAGGCGGGCCAGCGGCGGTAGCGGCGGGTGGCGTGGAGGTCGTCGAAGTCGATGCGGCCCACCCGGTGGAACTGGCTGCTCACGGTCACCACGCGCCCGCCCGGGGCGGCGAGCACGCGGTCGATCAGCAGGCCCGTGAGCGCGAAGGGGCCGAGGTGGTTGGTGCCGATCTGCATCTCGAAGCCGTCGGCGGTCTCGCGGCGGGGCAGCGCCATCACGCCGGCGTTGTTGAGCAGCACGTCGATGCGCGGGTGGGCGGTGCGCAGCTCGTCGGCGAAGCGGCGCACCGAGGCGAGCTCCGCCAGGTCGAGGGCGCGGGCCTCGAGCTTGGCGGCGGGCGCCGACCGGGTGATCTCCGCGATGGCCTCGTTCGCCTTGTCGAGGCTGCGGCAGGCCAGGACCACGTGGGCGCCGCGCCCGGCCAGCACCCGGGCGCTCTCGAAGCCGAGGCCGCTGTTGCCGCCGGTCACGACGACGGTGCGTCCCGACTGGTCGGGGACGTCGCTCTCGCTCCAGGGCATGGGAACCTCCTGCTGGCGCGACCCCGAAGGCTAGCAGGCCCGTTACCCTCGGCGGCGAGACGCGATGCGAATCCTCGTCCAGGGCGCCGGCGGAGTGGGGCTCGGGCTCGGCAGCTTCCTGCTGGCGGCCGGGGCCCGGCTCGGCTTCGTGGCCCGGGAGCCCGGCGCCGGTGCCCTCGCCGCCGGGGGGCTGCGCCGCCGCGGCGTGTTCGGCGAGCACGCCGCGAAGCCCGGCTCCTTCGAGGTCGCGACCTCGCCGGCGGAGCTGCCGGGGCCTCCGGACTTCGTGCTCGTCGCGGTGAAGTCCTTCGACTCGGCCGCCGCCGCCGAGGAGCTCGCCGCGGCCGGCGACGCCCTGGGCGAAGCACCCCTCGTGCTGTGCCAGAACGGCTGGGGCAACGCCGAGGTCTTCGCGGCCCGCTTCCCGAGGCCGCGGGTCTGGAACGCCCGGGTCATCACGGGCTTCCGGCGCCTCGCCCCCGGCGAGGTGGAGGTCACGGTGCACGCCGAGCCGGTGCGCGTGGGCAGCCTGTTCGGGGAGCCCGCCGCACGGGTCGCCCGACTGTGCGAGGCCCTCGCCCGGGGCGGGCTGCCCGCCGAGCCCACCGACGACGTCGCGGCCGACCTGTGGGCGAAGCTGCTCTACAACGGCTGCCTGAACCCGGCCTGCGCGATCCTCGGGGTGCCCTACGGCGAGCTCGGCGCCTCCCCCCACGGCCGGGCGCTGATCGAGACCCTCTCGGACGAGATCTTCGCGGTGATGCGCGCCGCGGGCTGGAGCAGCCACTGGCCCAGCGCCACGGCGTGGCGCGAGGACTTCTTCGCGCGCCTGCTGCCGCCGACGGCGAGCCACGAGTCCTCCATGCTCCAGGACCTGCGCGCCGGGCGCCGCACCGAGATCGACGCACTGACCGGCGCCGTGGTCGAGCTGGGCCGTGCCCACGGCGTGCCCGCACCCACCAACGCCGCGCTCGAGGTGCTGGTGAAGGCCCTGGAGGAGCGGCAGCGGCGAGCCGGGTCGGCCTCCTAGGCGGCGCGGCCGAGCCACAGGCGCGCGACGGCGATCGTGAAGCCGCCCCAGACGATTCCGTAGATCACCGCGTTCACCCGGCTCTCGGGCATCGGCCGACCGAGAATGCGGTCCACCAGGGCCGAGACGAAGTTCGGCGCGGCCTCCGCCTCCTCGCGGGTGCCGGGGGGCGGGGCCTCGGGCGCTCCCTTCAAGCGCTCCTCCAGCAGGGTCAGCCAGCACACGTCGTTGCACAGCCACCAGCCGACCTGGAGCACCACCGCGCCCACGGCCACGGTCCACAGGGCCCAGCGCCAGGGCAGCGCCCAGCCCACCAGGAAGAACGCCACGATCGCGACGTGGAGCGCCCAGATCAGGCGGGCCAGCGCGTGGCGAGCCGGAGTGGACACCGGCTCAGCGCCGCAGCTCGTGCTCGGCGAGCAGCAGCGCCAGCGCGCTCGGCGCACCCTGGATGGCGCCGGAGCGCGCGAGCTCCACGCACTCCTCGAAGGGCCGGAGCTCGAGCTCCATCTGCTCCGTCGCCTCCCGGGCGGGCGCCGCGACCTCGCGGAGACCGGTGCCGAGGAAGAGGTGGACGCACTCGTCGCTGATCCCGGTGCTGCCGAAGTAGCGCCCCAGCGGCACCAGCCGCTCGGCGCGCCAGCCCGTCTCCTCCTCCAGCTCGCGGCGCGCCCCGGCCTCGGCGGACTCGCCCTCGGCCAGGCCGCCCGAGGGCAGCTCGAGCAGCGTCTCCTGCACCGTGTAGCGGTACATCCGCTCGAGGATCACCCGGCCGTCGTCGAGCAGGGGCACCACCATCGCGTAGCCGGGATGCTCGACCAGGGTGTAGGAGATCGCCTCACCCGAGGGCAGCGCCACCTCGTCCTGCCGCAGGTTGAACCAGCGGCTCTCGAACAGGTACCGCGAGGCGCCGCGGCGCCATCCCCCATCGTGCTTCATCGCGGCATGATAAGGAAAATCCGCCCCGGGCCGGTGGGGATCCCGACTAGACCGGAAGGTCGGCGCGCGCGAAGAGCGGCTCGAGCGCGATGCCGCGCTCCGCGAAGGCCTCGGCGGCGCCCTCGCCGCGGTCCACCAGGCACAGCACCCGCGCCACCTTGGCCCCGGCCTCGCCGACGGCGTCCACGGCCTCGAGGGTGGAGCCGCCGGTGGTGGTGGTGTCCTCCACCAGGGCCACGGTCATGCCGGAGCGGAAGGCGCCCTCGATGCGCCGCCCGGTGCCGTGCTTCTTCGCCTCCTTGCGCACGAAGAAGCCGAGCAGGTCCGAGTGCGCATCGCGCTCGGCCTCGGCGGCCAGGATGGCGGCCACGAAGGGCACCGCCCCCACCGCCATGCCGCCCACGGCGTCGACGGGCGGGCCCGCGCGCAGCTTCTCGAGCACCAGGCGCCCGGCCAGGCGCAGGCCGCGGGGCCGCATCAGGGTGGCGCGCAGGTCGAGGTAGAAGTCGCTCTCGCGTCCGCTCGCGAGCACGACCTTCCGGCGCTCGAAGGAGTGGGCGAGGATCAGCTCGAGGAGCTCCTCGCGCTCGCCCGCCGCGCTCATTGCTTGCGCACCCCGAGCATGAACTCGGCCACGAGCTTGGTGTGCAGCTCGCTGGTGCCCTCGCCGAACTCGAGGCTCTTGGCCTCGAGGAGCAGGCGCCCCACCTCGTACTCCGAGGAGAGCCCGTAGCCGCCGTGGATCTGCATGGCGTCGAGGGCGTTCTGGACCGCGGCCTGGCTCGCCATCAGCTTCGCCATGGAGCTCTCCATGGAGCAGCGCTCCACCCCAGCGTCCTTCATGCGCCCGAGCTGGTAGACGATCGCGCGCGCCGCCTGGGTGCGGCAGGTCATGTCCGCCACCTTCTGCTGGATCATCTGGAACTCGCCGATCTTCTTGTCGAAGGCCTCGCGCTCCATCGCGTAGGGGACGGCGAGGTCGATGCAGCGCTGGGCCTGGCCGACGCAGCGGGCCGCCACCGAGTAGCGCCCCAGGTCGAGGGCGGAGCCCAGCACCGGGAAGCCCTTGCCCGGCTCGCCCAGCAGGCCGGCGTCGGGCACGAAGGCGCCGTCGAAGTGGACCTCGGCGAGATGGTCGCGCTTCAAGGTGCGCATCGGGAAGCTGCCGATCGAGATGCCCTCGGTGGCGCGCGGGTCCACCAGGAACGCGGTCACGCCCTTGTGCTTCTTGCCGCGGTCGAGGGTGGCGACCACGAAGAAGAGCCCGGCGTGGGCGGCGTGGGAGATGAACACCTTGGTGCCGTCGAGGCGCCAGCCGCCGTCCACCCGGGTGGCGGTGGTGCGCATGTTGGGCAGGTCGGTGCCGCCGCCGGGCTCGGTGAGGCACGCCGAGGCCAGGCAGTCGCCGCTCGCGATGGCGGGCAGCCAGCGCTCCTGCTGGGCCTCGCTGCCGAACTTGAGGATCGAGCCCGCGACCAGGGAGTTCGCGACGGACACCACCGAGGCCACCACCCAGTCCACCCGGGCCAGCTCCTCGCAGATGATCCCGTAGGTGAGGACGTCCTGGAAGGAGCCGCCGAAGCGCTCGGGGACCATGGGCGCCATGTAGCCGAGGGGCACGAGCTTGCGCACGAGCTCCGTGGGGTAGCGCTCCTCGCGCTCGTGCTCCTCGACGTGGGGCAGGATCTCCTTCTCGGCGAACTCGCGCACGGCGGCGCGCAGCGCGCGCTGCTCGTCGCTCAGGTCGAAGTCCGCCATCCGGTCGAGGGGTGTGGGCATGGGAGAAGGCTAGCTCGGTGAGGACGGAGCGGTCAGCCCGACATCGCGGGCGGGGCCGGGGCGCAGAGCAGCTGGGCGCCGCCCGAGGCCAGCAGGCGCCCGTCCCGCCCGAAGACCCGGGCCGTGGTGCCGAGCAGCGCGTCCTCGCCGATCGGGCACAGGTGCTCGGTGAAGAGCCACCCGCTGTGCCGCGCGTCGCGGTGGAACCAGCACACGGCGTCGAGGCTCGGCCCGACGAAGCCGTGGCCGGGGTGGGGCTGGCAGGCCGCCGGCCAGCCGAGGGTGTCGACGAGCAGCAGCAGGCGTCCCGCGTCGGCGAAGGGGTCCCGCATCACGTCGCGGGGCACGAAGCGGTACCACTCGCGGATCACGGGGTCCGAAGGCGCCCGCTCGTCCCAGGGCACCCAGTCGGTCATCAGGGTGCGCACCTCGAAGTTCTGCCAGAACGCGTGGCGCTCCACGCCCTCGGGCACGAGGTCGTCCATGGACTTCAGGCTCTCGGGGTCGGGCATCTCCGGCGTCTCGCTGGCGTCGTGCTCGAGCCCCGGGCCCTCGGCCGCCGTGCGCACCATGGCCTCGAGCACCGGCTTGCCGTCCTGGCTCATGGAGACCCGGAAGGACTCCGAGCGGCGCCCGCGGCGCAGCGCCACCACCTCGAGGTCCACGCTGCGGAAGTCGGCGACGCGCAGGAAGTGGCAGGAGAAGACCGCGGGTCGCGGGATGGCGGCCTCGGAGCCCGCGGCGCGCAGCGCGACCGCCGCCAGGTAGCCGCCGTTCGGCCCCCAGATCTCCCAGTCCCGGGAGAGCTGCGCGGTGTAGCGACCGTCGCCGCCCTCCACGGCCGTGTCCCGCTCGAAGTCGCCCATGGAGTGGCGGCAGGATACCGCAGCGTTGCGGGCGTCGGGGCGGGTGCCTACTCTCCGCGGCTCCGCCCGGTCCGTGCGGACGCCCGGAGGCCGTGATGAAGAAGTCCACCACCCTGCCCCACCGCAACCGGGCGAAGAGCGCGCGCCACCGCGCCAAGCGCAAGGCGAAGCTGCGCCGGGTGCGGCTGCGCCGCAGCAGCGGCGAGCGCAAGACCTACCGCTAGCTGGGCGAGCCCTCCGGGCTCGCTTTGCGGCGGAAGCCGACCCGTCCTGGGTCGGCCTCCTGGGCGCCCGGGGGCGCGGCGCCGCCCTAGAGCTCCGGCGGCTCCGCCTCGAAGAGCGACTCGAAGAACACCACCGGGCCCGATTCGTCGTCGCTCTGGGTCAGCACCTCGATGCCCGGCGCCGAGGCGAGGATGGTGTCGAGGGCCTCGCGGCTCGCGGCCGGCATCTCGCGGAAGGCGAGCAGCAGGCCGCGCTCGCCCTCGTCGTGCTTCACCTGGGCGGGCACCACCGCGGGGCGCTGGCCCGGCCCGCCGTAGAGCGTGATGCGCAGCATGCTCCCCACGCGCAGGTGGGGGTCCGAGGCGACCCGCATGCCGTTGCGCGAGAGGTCGCGGCCCAGCAGCACGAAGCTCGCGCCGCGGCTCTCGGCCGTCACCTCGCGCGGGTAGGCGGCGCGCAGGTCCGTACGGCGGTCCTCGTCCTCGAGCAGCACCTCCTCGGGAGGTGCGGGCGCTGCGGGAGGTGCGGGCGCGGCCGGCGGCGCGGGCTCGGGCGCCTCGGCGGCCACGGGCTGCGGCTGCGGGCGCTCGGGCTTCGGCGGGGCGGGCGCGCCCTCCGGCGCCGGGGCGGCGGGCCCCGCCTCGCCCGGTGCGAGCGGCGTCACCCGCGTCCCGATCGCGCTGCCCTGGAGGATCCCCTGGAGCGACTGCTCGGTGCGCGCGTCGAGGCGGTCGAAGCTCACCGCCAGCTGGGACTCGTCGGGCGTGGCCGCGGCCTCGAAGCGCACCACCCGGCCCGCGATGGAGAGCTCGCGCCCGGCGCTCAGGCCCGACGGGAAGCGCAGGGTCAGGCTCGCGCCGCCCGCCAGCCCCTCGACCCCGGAGAGGCGACAGCCCTGGAGGGTGAGGTCGAGCAGGCAGGCCGAGCCGTCGCGGCCGTCGCTGGTCCAGCGCACGTCGCTGCCCACGGGCAGGCGCAGCGCGCTGCGCTTCTCGGGGCCGCGGTAGAGGGCGTGGAGGAAGAGCAGGCGCAGGGCGTCGGGCGACACGCCGTCCACCACCAGGTAGTTGACGCCCGCGCGGCGCAGGCGGTCGCGCAGCGGCAGGAAGTCCTGGTGGTGGATCGCCACCCAGGGCGGCTTGGTGCCCGCGCCGGCGGCCTCGAGGGCCTCGCCCAGGGCCGGCGCGCGGCGCACGCTGCTCACCACCAGGTCGTAGGGCGGCTCGAGGTCGTCGGCGTGCGGAGAGCCCGACACGTGGTCGATCACCACGTCGAGCTGCTGGAGCACGTCGAGGGTGCCACCGAGCTCGCCGTCGTCGATCAGCAGTACGGAACCCAGCATGACGTCCCCGCCTCGCGACCCGGTGCACGGGCCCGCTGGGGGCGGTTTCGGCCGGATCCGGGACCGCCTTTAGCTCCCGCGGCAGCGCGAAATCCCCAGGCTCAGGAGCCGGATGCGGGACCTTCCTGCGCGGCGGCGGCGAGCTCGCCGGCGGCCCGGGCGACGGCCTCGTCGAGGGCCCGCTCCCAGCCCGCGGCGTCGGCGTCCTCGGCGCCGGCCGGGAACAGCAGGGCCCGGGAGGAGTTCACGATGCCCCCCTCGAGGCGGCCCCCGGGCCCCGCCGCGAAGCCCGCCAGGGCGTCGCGCGCGCTGGCACCCTGGGCCCCGTAGCCCGGCACCAGGAACAGGGCGCGGGGCAGCAGCGCACGCACGCGCCGGCTCTCCTCGGGCCAGGTCGCGCCCACCACCAGGCCGAGGGAGCTCCAGCCCGTGCGCGGCGCGACGCAGCGCTCGACCAGCGGCGCCAGGGCCTCGGCGAGGCGCTCGAAGACCCGACGGCCGTCGCTGCGCAGGCCCTGGAGATCCCGCGCGCCGGGGTTGCTGGTGCGCACCAGCACGAAGACGCCGCCGTGGGAGGCCTCGGCCGCCTTCACGAAGGGCTCGAGGCTGTCGAGGCCGAGGTAGGGGTTCACCGTGAGCGCGTCGGCGCGGTCTCCCGCCAGCCAGGCGTCGGCGTAGGCCTGGGCGGTGCTGCCGATGTCGCCGCGCTTCGCGTCGAGCAGGACGAGGAGCCCGCGCTCCCGCGCGGCCGCGATCACGGCCTCGAGGGCCCGCATGCCCGGCCAGCCGAGGCGCTCGAAGAAGGCCGCCTGGGGCTTCACCACCGCCACCTTGTCCACGAGCCGGTCGAGGACCGCGACGCAGAACCGCTCCACGGCCTCCGCCGTGGCGGGGTGGCCGGGATCCATGGAGCCGCTCCGGAACGGCGGCGGGATGCGCTCGAGGTGGGGATCCAGGCCCGCGCAGAGCGGGTGACCGAGCGCGCGCACGCGCTCCACGAGGCGATCGGCGAAGGCTTCGGAGATGGCCGCGCGCTCCCGTCCGGTTTCGGGTCTGGTTCGGGTCTGGTTCGGGTCCGGGTTCGGGTCTGGCTCGAGTCCGGCTCGGCGCAGTCTAGCGCAGGGGCTACCGTGCACGCCGTGAGCGACGCCTTCCGCTTCCGCCTCGAGGCGACCTCGGGCGCCGCCCGGGCCGGCGTCTTCGCGACGCCCCACGGCGCCGTCCACACCCCGGCCTTCATGGTGGTGGGCACCCACGCCGCGGTGCGCGCCCTCACGCCCGAGCAGGTGCGCGCCACCGGCGCCCAGGTGGTGCTCGCGAACACCTACCACCTGGCGATCCGCGGGCGCGCCGAGCTGGTGGCGCGCTTCGGCGGGCTCCACGACTTCATGCGCTGGTCGGGCCCCATCCTCACCGACAGCGGCGGCTTCCAGGTCTTCTCGCTTCCCGACAAGGAGATCAGCGAGCGCGGCGTGGCGTTCAAGAGCGAGATCGACGGGGCCGCCATCGACCTCACGCCCGAGCGCTCCATCGAGATCCAGAACCAGCTCGGCGCGGACGTCATCATGGCCTTCGACGAGTGCACGCCCTTCCCCGCCGACGAGAAGCTCGCCGGCGCCGGCGTGCGCCGCACCCTGGCCTGGATGGAGCGCTGCCTGCGCGCCCACGCGCGGCCCAAGGAGCAGGCGCTGTTCGGGATCGTCCAGGGGAGCGTCTACCCAGGGCTGCGTCGCGCCTGCGCGGAGAGCCTCGTCGCTCTCGACCTGCCCGGCTACGCGATCGGCGGCGTCTCCGTGGGCGAGGGCCACGAGCTGCTGTGCCGGGTGACCGCCGCCACCGCGCCGCTCCTGCCCGAGGCGAAGCCCCGCTACCTGATGGGCGTCGGGCTCCCCGAGGACCTGCTGGCCGCCATCGGCTACGGCATCGACCTCTTCGACTGCGTGATCCCGACCCGCTACGCGCGCTCCGCCACGGTCTTCACCCGGCGGGGCCGCATCCGGCTCACCCACCGGCGCTACCGCCGCGACGCCTTCCCCATCGACCCGTCCTGCGACTGCGCCACCTGCGATGCCGGCTTCTCCCGCGCCTACCTCCAGCATCTCTTCAACGCCAACGAGATCCTGTCGGCGGTGCTGGCCTCGGTCCACAACGTGCACTTCTACCAGCGGCTCGTGCGCGACGCGCGCGAGGCCGTGAGGGCCGGCGACTACGAGGCCTGGCGGGCCGGCTGGCTCGGCGAGTACGCGCCCGCCGAGGGCTGAGCTCAGTCTCCCAGCGGGTCGCCGCTCGGCACCTGGAGCGGTACGTCGGCGCGCAGGTCGAGGGAGGCCGGGTCCGTCAGGGCGTGGAGGAAGTCGAGCACGAGATCGACCTCCGCGTCGTCGAGGCGGATGCGGCGGATCTCGCTGGCCCGGGCGATGCGCCGGCGCTTGGACCGGTCCTCCATCACGCCGTAGACGTCATCGTGGTCCTCGGAGTACGGCAGCAGCACCTGCTTGGGGTCCCACTTGCGCAGCGCGCGGCGCGGGTTCAGGTGCTGGCGCACCGTCGCCTCCAGGCTCCCGTAGGTGCCCGCGTGGCCCCAGGGGCCCGTGAGCGCCGCGTTGCGCAGGCTGGGCGTGCGGAACTTGAGCAGGTCCTCGGGAGCGCCGGTCACCATCTCGCGGCCGAAGTCCTCGTCGCCATCCAGGCCGTCGCCCTTCCCGGGCCCGAGCTGCGCCATGCCGATGGCATGGAAGTCGAGGTCGGTCTGGAGCGGGCCGGAGTGGCAGGTCCCGCACTCGCCCTTGCCGTAGAACAGCAGCGCGCCGCGCTTCTGGCGCTGGCTGAGCGCGTGGCGGTCGCCGCGCAGGTAGCGGTCGAAGGGGGAGTCGTCGGCGCGCCAGGCCACGGCCTCGAAGGCCGCGATGGCGTTGGCGGCGTGCTGGAAGCCCAGCTCCGCGGCCGGCACGCCCGGGTAGACCGCCGCGAAGCGCTGCGCGTACTCGTCGATGGCGAGCAGCCGCAGCATCAGCAGCTCCCAGATCTCCGGGTTCGTGGTGGCGTTGCCGAGCTCGCTCTCGCCCAGCTCGCCGCGCATCTCGGCGCGGGAGGTGACGGGGAACATGGCCTGGACGGCCAGCGCGCTCTCCAGGCCCGGGGGCAGGTCGGCGCCGGCCGGGCTCACGAAGCCCGAGGCCGGGTCGCCCGCGACGCGGCCGTCCCAGAACATCACCCGGAACGACGCATGGCCGCGGTTGAAGACGTCCGGCGCGTTGCGCGGGACGCGCTCGCGGCCGGGCCCCATGGCGCGGGCCGTGGAGAGGCCGTGCCCGCCCACGCCGGCGGGCAGGCTCAGCCCGTCCGCGGTGGCGGCCAGGGGGTGGTGGCAGGTCGCGCAGGAGATGTCGCGGTTGCCCGAGAGGATCTTGTCGAAGAACAGCAGGCGGCCGAGCTCGACCTTGGCCGGGTCGTGCTGCTGGAAGTCGGCGTCGCGCAGCGCCTCGACGTCGTGCTCCTCGAGCAGGCCGCGGAGCTGCACGTCCATCCACAGCTCGGCGAACCAGGAGAGCTCCGCGTCCCGGTGACCCCGGCGCGAGTCCGAGTCCGAGTCCGAATCCGAGCGAGCGAGGGAGGGAGAGGCCCCGGCGAGCAGCAGCGCTGCGACCAGCGCGACGACTCCACGTGTACGACGCCACGATCCCATCGGGTGCATCCGCTCAACCTCCGCTTGTCCAGCACAGCAGCAACGCCGGGGAGCGAACCTTCTAACACGAACGGCGCGCGCTCTTCAATGTGGAGGGACTCCTCACCGGCCCTGGGGAAACGTGCGACAGCAACTTGCGCGAATGCCGGCGGAAAGCGTGCCTTCGGGCGTACGCAACTCGGACCGCAAGCGTGCGGCCCGTGGCACTGGCGCGGCCGCGGCGAGCGCCTAGGCTCTGCCCTCCATGGCACTCCGCTGCGGCATCGTGGGCCTGCCCAACGTCGGCAAGAGCACCCTCTTCAACGCGCTCACCAGCGCGGGGATCGCCGCGGAGAACTACCCCTTCTGCACCATCGAGCCGAACTCCGGGATCGTGCCGGTGCCCGACGACCGGCTCGCGGCCCTGGACGCGATCGTGCACTCCGCCCAGGTGATCCCCGCCACCGTGGAGTTCGTCGACATCGCGGGGCTGGTGCGGGGCGCCTCCAAGGGCGAGGGGCTCGGCAACCAGTTCCTGGCCCACATCCGCGAGACCCACGCCGTGGTCCAGGTGGTGCGCTGCTTCGAGAGCGGCGACGTCACCCACGTGGACGGTGGGATCGACCCGCTGCGCGACGTCGAGACCATCGAGACCGAGCTCGGCCTGGCGGACCTCGACACGGTGGAGCGGCGCCTCGAGCGCACGCGGCGCAGCGCCCGGGCGCCGGGCAAGGCCGGCGAGGCGGCGCGCGCCGAGGTGGCATTCCTCGAGACGCTCCTCGCGCGGCTCGCCGAGGGCCGGCCCGCCCGGGGCTTCGAGGTGCCCGCCGAGATGCAGGCCGCCTTCCGCGACTGCCACCTGCTCACCGCGAAGCCCGTCCTCTACGTCGCCAACGTCGACGAGGAGGCGCTTCGCAAGGGCAATCCCCACACGGCCGCCCTCGAGGAGCGGGCCGCCGCCGAGGGGGCCGGCGCGGTGCGCATCTGCGCCAACATCGAGGCCGAGATGGCCGAGCTCGACCCCGAGGACAAGGCCGAGTTCCTGGCGGACCTGGGCCTCGAGGAGCCCGGCCTCCACCGCCTGGCCCGGGCCGCCTACGCGCTCCTCGACCTCGAGACCTTCTTCACCGCCGGCCCCAAGGAGGTGCGAGCCTGGACGGTGCAGCGCGGCACCCTCGCCCCCCAGGCGGCGGGCGAGATCCACACCGACTTCGAGCGCAGCTTCATCCGCGCCGAGGTGATCCCCTTCGACGACTTCGTGGCCTGCGACGGAGAGGCCGGCGCCAAGGCCCAGGGCAAGCTGCGCATCGAGGGCAAGGAGTACGTGGTGCAGGACGGCGACGTGGTGCACTTCCGGGTGGGCGCCTGATGGGGCGCTGGGAGGAGCAGCTCACACCCGACGAGGTGCTGGAGCGCTACACCGAGGGCCCGAAGACCGGCGTCTTCACCGACGGCTCCTGCGAGGGCAACCCCGGGCCCGGCGGCTGGGCGGCGATCTGGGTCGAGGGCGACGAGATCGTCCGCGTCGAGTCCGGCGGCGATCCCGACACCACCAACAACCGCATGGAGCTCGAGGCCCTGATCGCCGGGCTGCGCATGCTGCCCGAGGACGCCGAGGCCCGCGTCTACTCGGACAGCAACCTGTGCGTGAAGACCGTGAACGAGTGGGCGGCGGGCTGGGAGCGGCGCGGCTGGCGCCGCAAGAGCGGCCCCATCGCCAACCTCGAGCTCGTGAAGGAGCTCTACGCCCTGGCCCGCAGCCGCCCCGGCGTGGAGATCCAGTGGATCAAGGCCCACGACGGCTCGCGCTGGAACGAGTACGCCGACGCCGTCGCCACCGCCTCCATCCGCCGCTAGAGGGGGGGACGTTCCTTCCGATTCTCACTTCCTCCCGGGGGAGGAAGTGAGAATCGGAAGGAACGTCCCCGCTAACGAAAGAGGGCGGAGACGCTCTCGCCGTCGTGGATGGCGCGGATCGCGTTGGCGATGAGGGGGGCCACGGAGACGGTCTCGAGCTTCGGGATGGCGTGGCTCTCGGGGATCGGGATCGAGTCGGTCACCACGATGGACCCGATGGGCGACTCCTCGAGGCGCTTCGGCGCGCCGCCGCACAGCACGGGGTGCACGGCGGCGGCCGAGACCGAGCGCGCGCCGCGCTCGAGCACGAAGCGCGCCGCCTCGATCAGGGTGCCGCCGGTGGCGATCTCGTCGTCGATGAGGAGCGCCTCCCGGCCCTCCACGTCGCCGATCAGGTTCGTCGCCACGGCGCGGTCGTCGTCGCCCTCGCGCCGCTTGTCCACGATCGCGATGGGCAGGTTCAGCCGGTTCGCGTAGTGGCCCAGGTCCTTCGACTCGCCCACGTCGCCGGCCACCAGGACCGTCCGCTCCAGGTTCCGGGTGCCCACCAGGTGGTCGCACAGGATCGGCGCGGCGTTCAGGTGGTCCACGGGGATGCGGAAGAAGCCCTGGACCTGGGGCGCGTGCAGGTTCAGGGTGAGGACCCGGCTGGCTCCCGCGGTCTCGAGCAGGTCCGCCATCAGGCGCGCCGCGATGGAGATGCGCGGGCGGTCCTTCTTGTCCGAGCGCGCGTAGGGGAAGTAGGGCATCACCGCCGTGATGCGCGCCGCCGACGCGTGGCGCAGGGCGTCGATGGTGATCAGCAGCTCGAGCAGGCCGTCGGAGACCGGCGGGCTCGAGGTCTGGATCACGAACACGTCGGCCTCGCGCACGTTCTGCTCGATCTGCACCATCAGGTTGTCGTTCGCGAAGCGCACCACCCGGCTCGGCGCCACCGGCAGCCCGAGGTGGACGCAGATGGCCTGGGCGAGCTCGGGATGGGAGGAGCCGGCCACCACGCGGATCCTGCCTTCCACGGACTAGCCCTCCTCCGGCTTCGGTGCGTAGCGCTCCCAGTGCAGGCACGCGTCCACCGAGCGGCGCGGCGGGCGGCCGTAGCGGCCCCGGGGCCAGCCGATCGGGATCAGCGCGCAGGTCGGGCAGCCCTCGGGCAGCCCGAGCCAGCGGTCGATCTCCTCCGGGAAGGCGAGGTGCACCGAGGTGAGGGAGGCGCCGAGCCCCACGGCGCGGCACGCCAGCAGCACGTTCTGCACCGCGGGCATCAGGGCCTGGAGCTGGGGGCGGCCGCGCCGCGTCCAGCCGGCGACGAACAGGTGCACCGGCGCCTCGTGGAGGTGCTCGGCGAGGTGGATGGCGGCGCGCTGCATGCGCCGCTTCGCCTCGGGGTAGGCGGGGTCCCTCGCCGCCTCGACGGCGGGCGCGATGTAGTCGCGGAAGGCGGCGCGGTAGCGCTCCGCCACCCAGCGCCGGCCCTCGGGATCGGTGACGGCGACGAAGTGCCACGGCTGCCGGTTGCCGCCGCTGGGCGCGAAGGTGCCCGCCTCGCACACCTTGCGGATCAGCTCCCGCGGCACCGGGTCCGGATGCAGGCGGCGGATCGCCCGCGTGGTGCGGATGCCCTCGAGCAGCGGGACGTCCTCGCCGAGGGCGCCGACGTCGAGGGACTCCCCCGCCTTCATCGTCGACCGGGCTCCGGGGCCTTCATCTCTCGCCGGGCTCCCTGCCCCTCATCGCGGCCTCCGGCGCACCGGCCGGATCAGCCCCTCCTGGGCCACCGACGCCACGAGCTTGCCGTCCTGGGTCCAGAGCTCGGCGCGGGTGAAGCCGCGGGCGCCGGAGCTCTGGGGACTCTTCTGGTCGTAGAGCAGCCACTCGTCGGCGCGGAAGGGCCGGTGGAACCACATGGCGTGGTCGAGGCTCGCCATCATGAAGCCCTGGGCCGCCCAGGGAATGCCGTGGGGCAGCAGCGTGGTGTCGAGGAGCGTGTAGTCCGACGCGTAGGCGGCCACGCACTGGTGCAGCGCGGGGTCGTCGGGGAGCCGCCCGTTCGCCCGCATCCACACCTGGCGCACGGGCTCGCTCTTCTCCGCCGACAGCATCCCGATGGGCCCGACGTAGCGCAGCTCGATGGGCCGCTTGCGCTCGGCCCAGCGCCGCACCGCCGGGGGCATCTCGTCGTAGAGGGACTCGGTGCGCTCGCGCAGGGTCGGGATCGTCTCCGGGTCCGGCGCGTCGGGCATCGTGCTCTGGTGCTCGAGGCCCGGCTCCGGGGGCTGGAAGGACGCCGAGAGGTGGAAGATCGCCTTGCCGTGCTGGATCGCCACCACCCGACGCGTCGTGAAGGTGCGGCCGTCGCGGATGCGCTCGACCTGGTACACGATGGGCGCCTCGGTGTCGCCCGGGCGCAGGAAGTAGGCGTGGAGCGAGTGGACGCTGCTCGGGCGCTCCGGGTCCTCGGGGACGGTTCGGTAGGCGGCCACCAGGGCCTGGCCCGCCACCTGACCGCCGAAGACGCGCTGGCGATCCTCCTGGGGGCTGCGCCCGCGGAACAGGTTCACCTCGAGCTCTTCGAGGTCGAGGATCGCGACCAGCTCGTCGAGCACCGACCCCATGCGTCGTCCCTTCGCCATCGCCTCGTTCGCGGCACTAGCTAGCACGCGCCCGCGCGGCGGGCGAACCGGCTAGACTGGCGCGCCATGAGCGACGAGAAGCGCCTGCGGGTGGGCGAGCTCGAGATCGCCTACGAGGACCGGGACGCGAAGGCGGGCGCCTCGGAGCGCCCCTTCGTCCTGGTGCACGGCTTCACGGGCTCGCGGGACGACTGGCGGGAGGTGCTGCCCGCGCTCTCCGAGCGCGGCCGCACCCTCGCGCCGGACGGGCGCGGCCACGGCGGCACCACGAACCCGGGCGATCCCGCCGCCTACGGCTTCGAGCCCCTGGTGGCGGATCTCGCGGGCTTCCTCGACGCCCTCGAGGTGCCGCGCTGCGACCTGCTCGGCCACTCCCTCGGCGGCATGGTGGCGATGCGCTTCGCCCTGGCGCACCCCGAGCGCGTCGCCTCGCTGGTGCTGATGGACACGAGCCCCTACCCGGTGCGCGCCGAGGTGCGCGCCGCCGTCGAGGCGGCCACGAAGGTGGCGCGGGACCTCGGCATGTCGGCCCTCTTCGAAGTGCTGAGCGAGCAGGGCCGGGACGACCCGGCGACCCGCTTCGTCCGCGCCGCACTGGGCGAGGAGGCGTACTGGGAGCGGCTGCGGGTCAAGCTCGAGGCGATGGACCCCGAGGCCTTCGCGGTCCTCGGGCTGCTCCTCACCGACCACGAGAGCGTCGAGCCGCGCCTCGGCGAGATCGCGGCCCCGACCCTGGTCGTGGTGGGCGCCGAGGACGAGCCCTTCCTCGGGGCCGCCCAGGCTCTCGAGCGCGGCATCCCGGGCGCGCGGCGCGTGGTGATCGCCGATTCCGCCCACAGCCCGCAGATCTCGAACTCCCGCGCCTGGCTCGAGGCCGTCGGCGACCACCTGGCGCGGGTGCGCTGATCAGTCGCGCCGGCCGAGCCTGCCGCCGGGCTGGATCAGCTCGATCACGTTGCCGTCGGGGTCCTGCAGGAAGATCTGGCCCACCTCCGCGCCGGTCTCGATGAGCGCAACGTCGCGGGAGCGCAGGGTCGCGCACACCGCGGCGTAGTCCTCGATCTCGAAGGCGGCGTGGTTGGCGACGGGGCTGATGCGGTCCGGCGGCGTGCCCGTGGGCGCGCCGGGCGGCGTCTGGATCAGGTGCACCTGCACCTCGCCGGCCTGGTACCACGCGCCCGGGAAGCCGAAGTCCGGGCGCTCGATCTCCGGCAGGCCGAGCAGGTCGCCGTAGAAGGCCCGCGCCCGGTCGATGTCCGAGACGCTGAACGAGACGTGGTGGGCTCGCTTCACGAGCATGGCGGTCCTCCTCAGTCCAGGAACAGGTCGACGCTGCGCTCCACCAGCGCGCCGCCGAGCCAGGAGCCCAGCGGGATCAGCAGGAAGAGGGCGAAGCGCACCAGGGTGGGGGTGTCGAAGGGCCACTCGCGCACCGCCTCGATGCGCGCCTCCCAGGCCACCAGGCCCGGCAGCCGCGCGGCGGCGGAGGCCGCGTCCTCGCCGCCGGTCGCCACGCCCTCCCGAGCGCGGTGCAGCTCGGCGCGGGTGCGGGCCAGCTCCTCGAGCTTGGCGCGGCGGATGCGCCGGCGCACGCCGCGCACCGGCAGCAGGAAGCTCGCCGCGGCCACGGTCAGCAGGAAGCCCAGCGCCACGTACTCCGCCGGGCTCCCGCTCGCCACCAGGCTGATGCCGCCGAGGACCGCGGCGCCGATCCAGAGCAGCGAGGCGCGCAGCGCCATGCGTCCGATGGGCGCCACGGCCGAGGGGTCCAGCAGGTCGAGCCGCAGCCCCTGCTCGGCCCGCTCGGAGACCGAGGTCACGCCCGCGAGGGTGAAGTAGGCGGCGCGGCTGAACAGCCAGAAGGGCAGGGGAACGACCACCAGCGAGAGCAGGCCGTCCGTCGAGAACGCGCGGCCCGTCACCACGTCGAGCGCCGGCTGGTCCACGACCACGATGAAGCCGATCCCCGAGATCGCACCCACCACGCCGAAGAGCCGGCTGGCGCGAAGCGAGATGCCCGGCGTCCCGCTCTCGAGGTCCGGGAGCGACGGGCGGAGGCGCTCCCGCGTCTGGGCGTTCCCGACGTTGATCGCGTACCCGGCCCACACCGCGTACCCGGTGAGGAATGCGGCCGCGAGGAAGCCCCCCGCGGTCGGCGTGATGCCTGCGAAGCCCCCCACCGCCTCGTCGGCGAAGGGCCGCCCGAACACGGACTCGACGGCCAGGTAGATCGCCGCGATTCCGGCCCCCATGGCGACGCCCACCACCGCGGCGGGCAGCGGCAGCGCGTCCACCAGCCGGTTCTCCCAGGCCGCGCGCCAGGCGTCCCAGCCCGCGCCGGCGGTCGCGAGCCTCGCGGCGCCCTGGGGAAGCGAGGCCGTCGAGCCCATGGGGGCAGGATACCCGGGCTGCGAGCGCGACCCTAGCCGCTCCCGCTCAGCCCGGGCCGTCGGGCCGGGTGCGCCGGAAGAGGGTCTCGAGCAGCCACTGGTAGCCGGTGGGCACCAGGCGCTGCACGCCGTCGATCACCCGGGCGTCCACGCCCACCAGCACCCGGCGGTCGTTGCGCTTCACGCCGGCCAGGATGGTGCGGGCCGCCTCCTCGGGCGTGGTGCGCGCCAGCCGGTCGAACTGCTCCATCGCCTCCTCGCGGGTCGCCACCCGGCCCTCGACCTCGCGCAGGCGCGAGTTGGCCACGATGCTCGTCTTGATGCCGCCCGGGTGGACCGTGGTGGCGCTCACGCCGGAGCCCGCGACCTCGAGCTCCTCGCGCAGCGCCTCGGTGAAGCCGCGCACGGCGAACTTGGCCGCGTTGTAGGCCGACTGGGTGGGCACCGCGATCACGCCGAAGATGCTCGAGACGTTCACCACGTGGCCTTCGCCCGTGCGCTCGAGGTGGGGAAGGAACGCCTTGGTGCCGTGTACCACGCCCCAGAAGTTGACGTCCATCACCCACTCGAGGTCCTCGTAGGACATGCTGCGCACGTCGGCGCTGAGGGCCACGCCGGCGTTGTTGAAGATCAGGTTCACGCGGCCGAACTCGTCCGCCACGGCGTCGGCCCAGGCGTGGACGGCCTCCCGGTCCCGCACGTCGACGCGGTCGGTGCGCACCTTGGCCCCGGAGCCGCTCACGCTCTCGGCGGTGCGGGCCAGGCCCGCCTCGTCGACGTCGCTGAGGGCCAGGTGGCAGCCCTCGGCCGCGAGGGCCTGGGCGAGCGCGCGGCCGATCCCCGAGGCGGCGCCGGTCACGGCGGCGACCCGATCGCGAAGCTCCTCCATCGCCCGCTCCTCCCCGTCGCCGGGCGGAGCCCGGGACGCGGGGAGCCTAGCGCGTCACGTCGCCACGGCGGGTAGCGCCAGGCGGGGGGCCCCGGATGGGGCCCACCGCCTCGGACGTGCGCTACGGCAGGCAGGCCTGGGCGAACACCAGGGCCTGGGTCTGCAGGCTGAGCCGGCAGTCGTCGGCCTGGGCCGGCGTCACCGGCGAGAACAGCGGCCCCAGCGGAATCAGCGGCGAGTGCACCCGGCAGAAGAACGGACGGTACACATCGGCGAAGAGATCCGTCTGCGCCGAGTAGGTCGCCGTGTAGGACACGCCCGGGCCCAGATCGCGGTCCAGGCAGAAGACCGGCGGCGAGGCGAGCAGGTCCACCAGGTCGTAGCAGGGGCAGTCGCAGGCGTCGGGCTTGCCGTCGGCGTCCGCGTCGGCAGCGTCGTTCTGGAACGGCACCGTGGGGCAGAGGTCGCAGGCGTCGCCCTCGAGGTCGCCGTCCTGGTTCTGCTGGCCCGGGTTCGGCGTGTCCGGGCAGTTGTCCTGGTCGTTGGGGACGCCGTCCCCGTCGCTGTCGTTGCAGATGTCGAAGGTGACGATCCAGGTCTGCCAGTTGCCCGCGCCGTCGAGGTACTCGTTCGTGTGCCAGAACGTGCAGTCGTCCACGGGATCGACGCTCATGGCGCTGTAGTCGCCCCAGCGGGTGGTCCCGGTCTGGGGCGCGACGCTGTTGATCACCGTCACCTCGGGGAGGTTCAGCGTCCCGAGCGGGGCGCCGGCGGTGCGGCCCGTGTAGCGCATCGACGGCAGGGTGCTGGCGCTCGTGGCGCTGTAGCCCAGCGCGATGTTGCCGTCCCCGTCCATCGCGATGCTGCCCATCCAGCGGCTGTCGCCGTCGGGCGCGTGGGTGCCCTCCTGGAACAGGCTCCAGCCGCCGCCGGTATCCCGCAGCTCGAACCAGCGGATGCCGCCCTGGTCGGCCCCGCTGACGTCGGTGACGAAGTTCCCGAGCAGGGTCTCGTGGGTGCCGAAGTTGCGGTAGACGAGCCGCCACATGATGACCTCGCGCAGCGGGTCGAGGGTGTTGGCGGTGCCGGCCTGGGGGAAGCAGTTGAAGGAGACGAGCCCGCACAGGTCCGAGTCGAACTCGCTGGTGGGAATCAGCGTGGGCCCGGTGAAGGTGGAGTTGGCGGGAACCGCGAAGTCGGGGGAGAACTCGAAGATCTCCAGGAAGTCGTTGGCCGGGAAGCCGCCCGGGCCGTGGGCCTCGGTGTCGCGATGGCGCATGAAGTAGTTCGGCGTGCTCACGGGCGGCGGCGTCGCGCCGTCGAGATCGCTCGGTATGAGGGCCTGGAAGCCGAAGCCTGCCAGCGGAGGCGCCGTGAAGAACTGTCCCGTCGCCGCGAGGCCCGCGAGCATCGCGGTCCGGTCGAACGCGTAGGCGCGCGGGGAGGGCCCCGCCTCGTTGGTGGAGACGTAGTAGGCGTTGGGCCAGACCGCGTACTTCGGGTAGTCGGGGAAGGCCGGCGTGAAGAACTGGTAGAGGAAGTAGGCGCCGGTCGGGTCCGGGGTCTGGGAGACGGCCATGCACAGGCTGTTCACGCCGCCCGTGAACTGGGTGATGAGCCAGCGGTCGGCGAGCTGGTCGTAGAGCACGATGGGGTCGCCGCGCCCGAAGGTCTCGCACGCGCTGCCGACCCCGGTCCAGAGCGCGTTGGTGAAGAACGAGGTGATGAGCCCGCCCGCCTTGTTGAAGATGGCCGTGACGCTGCCGCCCGGCGACGAGGCGTTCACCTGCTGGATGTAGTGGTTGGGACCGACGTCGCCGACGGTGTCCGGCGGCACCACGCCGGTGTTGCCGATGCCGGGGAAGCTCAGGTTCGGAGGGTCGAAGGTGCGCGACGCGGCGGCGCCGGCGGCGCCGGCGGGAGCCTGCGGCAGCGAGGAGACGGGCGGGCTCACGCTCGGCACCGCGGGCGGGGTCACGTAGTCGGGCCCGGCGGCGAAGGACGCGGTGGGCAGGGCGAGGCACAGGAGCGCGAGCACGGAGACCGAAGCGATCCACGGACGAACGAGAGCACGGTCGGTGCGGAGCTGCATCTTCTTCCCCCTCCTAGCGCGAAGCGCCGGTTGATGCGGAGTGCGCACGGCGTGTGCCCGGCCCCTCCCAGGGCGCGGGCTTATGCCCTCATGCTATGGAGCTTCGAACCTCCAAGTCCAGAGAAAATCAGCCAGAGTTCGGTGTCGAGTGGTGGCCCAGGGCGCCCCAGGGGATGAACACCGTTTTGCGCCCGCTAGGGCCGTGAGCGCGCGCCTTCGAGCTCCCCCAGGCGCGTTCGGATGCGCCGGTTCTCGGCGTGGAGCGCGGCGTTGGCCCGCTCGAGCTCGGCGAGGCGCGCGGCGAGGGCCTGGATCGACGCCATCACCACGCCGTTGGCGTCCACGCTGGAGATGCTCCGCGCGTCGCGCCCGAGCCCGAAGGTCTCGCGGAAGTCCTGCGCCATCGGCCCCAGGTGACGCACCTCCGGGTCCCCGTCGCGGTAGCTCCACTCCGCGATGGGGAGGCGCAGCAGGCCGGCGAGGACGCGCTCCGCATCCACCGGGGCGACCCTCTCCTTGAGCGCGCGGTCGCTGCGCATCGTGCAGTCGCGCTGGCAGACGCCGTCCTCGGGGTACGGCACCCCGACGCAGCATGTCTCGCCCTCCGGGCAGGCGCGCGTGCCGTCCGCGCAGCCGCGTACCGCATCGCCCCAGCGCGGGTCCGGCCGGGGTGTGGCGATCGGCCTCGGCGCCGCCTCGGCCCCGGCCTCGGCCCCGGCCTCGGCGCCGGTGCGCGGCTCCGGCGCGGGCGCGAGCGGCCGCTCGCCCGCACCGTCGGCCCCGCAGCCGAGCGCCAGCGCCAGCGCCAGCACCCGTCCCATCCCGATCGGCGTCCGGATCGTCTGCATGGCTCCACCTCGCTTCGAGGAGCGCGAGTCTACCGCGCGGAGCCCAGCGCCCACGCGTACTCGCGCTCGAAGATCGCCCGCGCCCCGCTCTCGATCAGCGCGCCGTGGGCGAGGATCACGCGATCGAAGTCCCAGGCGAGCAGGCGCTCGAAGCTCGCGCGGGCGGCGCCGCGCGCGCGGGCGGAGAGCCGGAACGAGAGCTGCCAGTCCGGTGGCATGCGCGCGCGTCCGTCCATGCGCGCCAGGCGCATCAGAGCGCGCATCCAGGGCGGGTCGCCGGGACCGAAGTGCTCGCACAGGTCTCCCACCACGAGGCTGCGGCTCGCCGCGTGGAAGAACACCACCTCCTCCATCAGCGGGCTGCCGCGCACGACGAGCTGGTCGAGGCAGCCCGCCCAGAGCGGGTCCGGGGCGTCGCCGAGCTCGGCGTCGAAGCGGACCTTGCGCCCCTTCGCGGCGAGCTTCCCGGCGAGCCCCGGTGGCGCGAACAGCCGCGCCTCGGGGAAGGCGCGCTGCGCGGACTCGAGGTGGAGATGGTGAAGCTTGTTCGGCGAGACCACCGCCACGACCGCCCCGAGCTTCGCGACCTCCCCGGCGAGCGCGCCCTCGAGGGCGATGGGGGAGTGGATCCAGAGCCCTCCCTGCGCCAGGCGCACCACGGTCATCCGCGTGCCGAAGGGCAGGCCGTGGAAGCGGAGCGGAGCCTCGGCGATCCAGACGCCCTCCGCCCAGGCTCGCACCGGCGCCGCCTAGCGGGGCTCGAGGACCACGACGGGGATGTCGCGCTCCGTGCGCGCCTCGTAGTCGTCGTAGTCCGGGTACATGGCGACCAGGCGCGGCCAGAGCTTCGCCTTCTCCTCGTCGCTCGCACGCCGGGCCCGCATCGGCGTCGTCTGCGCGCCGATCTGCACCTCGACCTCCGGGTCGGACTCGACGTTCAGGTACCAGGCGGGGTGGCGCGACATGCCGCCCTTCGAGGCAACGACCACCACGGCGTCGCCGTCGCGCAGGTACAGGAGCGGCGCCACCCGGGGCTGGCCGGACCTGCGGCCGGTGGTGGTGAGCAGGCACACCGGCGCGCCGTGCAGGAAGCGGCCACCGATCCGACCTCCGCTCCAGCGGTAGACCCAGGTGTTGAGCACGCTCATGATGCGCACCACGACGCCTCCGATGCGCTCCTCGGTCGCGGTGTAGGGCCTCGCACTGCGCTGCGGTTCGCTCACGGCCCCATGGTACCATCGGCGCCGTGGCCACGGCGGAACGAACCAGGGCACCGGGGCCGCCCCACGGCGGCACCGGTCTCGCGCTCGTGGATCTCGTCGAGAGCCGGTCGGTCCCCATCGCGGCCTTCGCCGGCGTGGTCAGCCTCGCGTTCTTCGTCGTCGGGTTCTTCATCGCCGACCTGTCGGAATGGCTGCCGGACTCGTCGGTCCTCAGCCTCGCCTTCTGGCGCCACGTGCGGGGCTGGTTCGACGCCGTCATGGCCGCGGCGATCGGCTACGCGCTCGCCGCCACCGCCCTCACGGTGCGGGGCTCGCGCCGCGACTGGAGCGCCCTGGCGGCGTCCCTCGCAGGCAGCCCCGAGGAGCGCGCCCGCGGCGAGCGCTCCCTGTTCGACTTCGGCGGAGGGCTCAAGCACGCGGTCTCGATCCTCGCGGTCGCGACGGGCCTCACCGTGAACGCCCTGCCCCTCAATTGGCCCGACGGCCGGCCCGCGTACACGGACGCCTTCTTCCTGTGGACCAGCCTGCGCACCTCGTTCCTGTTCTGGGCCGTGACCCGCTTCGTCTACGTGGACCTCACCCTGGCGGCGCGCTTCTCGGGGCTGGGTCGCTTCGTCGAGCGCGTGGACCTCCTCGAGCTGGGCCCCTTCGCGGTCTTCGGGCGCCACGGGCTGCGCAGCGTGCTGCTCCTGATGGGCCTCTCGGCCCTGTTCGCGCTGATGACCCTGGCGCCCTGGGGCCGCAGCACGTCGGGAGCTGCCATCGTGGCCACCCTGGCGGTGGGCTGCCTCGCCTTCTTCGCGCCGGTGCGCGGCGCCCACCGCCGCCGGCAGGAGGAGCGGGACGCGGCCCTGGCGAAGGTGCGCGCCGCGATCCATGTGCGCGTCGCCGAGCCGGACGCCGCTCGGCCGCCGGAGCCCACCCGCAGCCTCGCCGACCTGCTGGCCTGGGAGGCGCGCCTCGAGCGCGTGGCCACCTGGCCCTTCGACGCCGGCACCCTGGTGCGCTTCGCGCTCTACGTCGCGATCGGCGGCGGCTCCTGGCTGGGCGGCGCCCTGGTGGAGCGCGCCCTGGGGCTCGCCCTCGACTGAGGCTCAGGAGTCGCGCAGCCGTGCCCTCTGGCGCGGGCTGAGCCAGCGCAGGGGATCGCGGCCCAGACCGAGGGCGGAGTTCACGCGGGTGCGCTGGAGCGGCGTGAGCTCCAGGCTCGCCAGCGCGCTGCGCCGCAGGTGGCGGTCCTGGTCCGACTCCCGGGCGCGCCGCGGCTCGCCCGGCGCCTCGAGGGCCGCGGCACCGAACACGCGCCGCGCGCTCGCCAGCTCCCGGGCGTCGCGGGCGAAGATCGCGTCCGCGCAGCCCCGGCCCTGGAGCGCGACGAGGAGGCCCTCGTAGGAGGTGGCCCCGGCGTCGTAGGTCACCTCCACGATCTCGCGACCGCCGAGCCAGGCGGCCTCGGTGGAGACCACGCCGGGCAGCGCGCCCGCACACGCCTCGCCCTCCCAGAAGCAGTGGGTCGCGAAGAGCGCGCGGCCGGTGCGCCGCGGGGCGGTCTCGTAGACGGCCAGCTCGAGGTAGCCCGGCACCGGCCGGTCGGCGACCTCGAGGGCGCGCACCATGCGGGTCGCGATGCCGTGGGGAGTCCAGACGCCGGCGGCACGGGGGATCAGGTCGCGGCCCTCGGCGTCCAGGAAGCGCACCACCGGGTTGTTCCAGGCGGGCTCGTCGTAGCGCTTCAGCACCTCGCGGTCGGGACCCGGCTCGTTGTTGAGCACCGCGACGGGCACGAAGGCGCTCTCCACGGCCTCCACCAGGAGCGGGTGGGAGAGCACCGCCTCGCCGAAGGTCACGCAGGTCGAGCAGCCCGGCACCTCCTGGAAGAGCACGAACACCGGCTTCCCGGCCTCGCGCGCCTCGGCGAGGGCCGCGTCGAAGTCGCGCTGCCAGGAGACCTGGCCGAGCTCCCGGGCCTGGCGAGGCGCCTCGCCGCCGCCCTCGATGCTGCGCGACGCACCCAGGGACGAGGCGGCCGCGAGCACGGCGAGGAGGAACAGGAAGGCGACGACGAGGCGCATGAGCTCTCCAGGCGGGGAAGGGTGCGGGTTCAGGAAGCGTCGGCGACCGGCTCCGGTGCGCCGTAGACGAGGCTGCGGGGGTGGTAGGAGTGCCAGCCGAACCAGTAGGCGAGGAAGCCGGGCATGCGCTCGGCGCGCTCGCCGTCGGGCCCGACGAGGGCCTCCTCCTCGACGCGCCAGGTCCGGCCCTGCTCGTCCTCGAGGCGCCCCTCGCTCCAGGCGAAGCGCCGCTCGCCGGAGCGGTAAGCGCGCACCGCGGCGCCGGCGAGGTAGCTCGCCGGGCCCTCGCGCACGCTCACGCCGTCCACGCGGATCTGGGACTCGGGAGCGACCAGCACGAGGGGCACGCCGTTCACCACGTCGTTCACGACCTGCTCCTCGACCAGGCGGTCCACCACGAAGGCCTTCGGCACGCCGTCGATCTCGACGCCGAACACCCGGGCCTTGCGCGGCAGCAGGCGGCTGCGCTCGCGCACCGGGAACATCGTCTCCGGCGAGGCGAAGTAGCCCGCGTAGGCGGCGCCGGGCACGTAGGGGCGCTCATGGCCGGTGTCGAGGGAGAGCACGCTCGTGTCGGGGTGGGTGGCCAGCCAGTCCTTCCAGCGCGTCACCACCACGGGCAGGCGCTCGAGCTCCACGTCGCCGTCGGCCAGGCTGCCGAGCACCGGCTCGCCGGTGAGCTGGTTCCAGAGCGTCCGCGTCTGGCGGTCGTACATCAGCTTGTTGCTGCGCATCAGGAAGCCCGAGGAGCCGAAGTCGTAGTCGTTGCCGTCGCTGGCCCGCGAGCGGTAGGCGATCCCCGAGCCGCACAGCGTGCAGTAGGCGATCGAGAAGGCGACGCCCCCCACCTCGTCGTTCACCATCTCGTGCCAGTCGAGGATGCGGTGGGGGTAGGCGCGCGCCTGGCCGCCGTAGAAGACGCCGAACACGGGCTCGTCCGGGTCGAGGTAGCCGGCCTGGGCGGGCGCGACGTTCGGCGGCCGGTCGAGGGCCGGGATGCCGCCGAAGGCGACGCCGCCCCACACCACCTCCTCGACGCGGATGCGGCTCGGCAGGTCGTCGCGCAGCAGGTCGCCGAAGCTCTCGTCGATGCGCGAGAGCAGCCCGCCCTTCCAGCCGGAGAAGCCGGGCGGTGCCTCGAGGTCGGTGCCGGAGTACCACGCCACCCAGGCGGGCCAGTCGGCGCCCCGCGTGGTGCCGTGGAGCGCGTCCAGCGCCGAGGCGCTCACGGCGCCGGCGCCCTCGGCCGCGATGCCGATCTGGGCGGCGCGGATCAGCTCGATGAAGACCGCCGTGAAGCGGAGGTCCTCGGCCTCGAGGATGCGGGCCACGGCGGCGCGGGCGTCGCTGCCGCTCGGTCCCGAGAGGGCCGAGAGCAGCGCCGGCACCTCGGAGTCGGGGATGCCGCCGGCCTCGACGGGAGCAGGCGCGCCCCCGCAGCTCGCCGCCAGCAGCAGCAGGGCGGCGCCCACCCGCAGGCCGAGCGTCGAGCCCGGGCGCCGGGTGGGCGAGGTCGGAGTGGCGGGCTGCATGACCGGTTTCGATGCACGCCGCCGGCCTCGGTTCCAGCGGGCGTCAGGACGCCCCGGTGCTGGCCTGGAAGAGCTCCTCCTCCACCTTCTCGTGGGCGGAGAGCGCCCGGGCCAGCGCCTCGAGCTCCCGCGTGGCCGTGGCGAGGTCGGAGACGATCAGCGCCTCCTCTAGCCGGGCGAGCTGCTCGCGAAACTCGCCGTGCTCCCGCACCAGCCCCGCCAGGCGCGAGTCCGTGGCCGGCGAGAGGCCGTGGATGGCGGGAAAGTGGGTGCGCTCCTCGACCTCGAAGTGGGCCACCAGGGCGTCCCGGAGGTGGGAGAAGGCCTCCCGGGCGAGCCGTGCGTCGGAGCCGTTCATCGCCTCCGCCGCCATGGCGTAGAAGGCGTCGAGCTGCTCGTGCTGGTGGAAGATGCGCTTCGCTTCGAGCTGCATGCGCTTGCGCAGGCCGGGCTGGTCGCTCGCCATTCCGGGACTCTACCTCGCGCCGCGGGGCCGACCCAACCGGGCGGCTCCCGCCGCGAGGCGAGCCCGGAGGGCTCGCCCGGCTAGCGCACCGTGCCCCGCTCGCGCAGCCGGGCGCGGATCGCCTCCACCCGTGCCCGGTTCGCCCCCAGGTCCGACCAGCCGAGCCGCGACGCCGAGCGCACGGCGACGAGACCGGCCTCGGGGAGCAGCTGGAACTCGACGTCGTCGACGAAGCGCAGCAGGCGGGTGCGGCACTCCGCGTGGAGGTAGGCGGCGTCGCGCCGGACGATGCGGGCCCCGGGCCAGCCCTCGAGCACCTCGACCAGGTCGCGCCAGGCCTCCTCGGGCGAGACCGCCAGCGCCAGGGGCGCGATGCGGTGGCCCGGGTCCGAGGCCTCGCTGCACACGCAGTTGGGGCTGCGCGGGCAGTCCGCGAGCCGGCCGTCGCGCAGGCCCGGTGCGCTCATGCGCCCCTGGGCAGGCGCGTGCCGCCCATCTTCAGCACCCGGTCGAACTCCTTGCGGGTGACCGGCGTGACCGAGAGCCGCGAGCGGCGCACCAGCGCCATCTCCGAGAGGGCGGGCTCGGCCTTGATGGCGGCGAGGCCGACGGGCTCGGCCAGGGGCACCACGGGCTCGACGTCCACCACCACCCAGCGCTCGTCGTCGCTGGTCGGGTCGGGGTAGGCCTCGCCGCACACCCTCGCCACGCCCACCACCTCCTTGCCCTCGTTGGAGTGGTAGTAGAGCAGCAGGTCGCCCTTCGACATGGCCTGGAGGTTGTTGCGCGCCTCGGCGTTGCGGACGCCGTCCCAGTAGGTGCGCCGGTCCTTCACCAGCTGGTCCCAGGCGTACTTGAAGGGCTCGGACTTCACGAGCCAGTACCGTCGCGGCATCGCTCCCTCCGGGTGGACCGCCTATCCTGCCAAGATGGACGGGGAACGCCAGTCGCTCGGCTCGTCGCTCGAGCAGGCCGAGCTCGGCGGGGTGACGGTGCTCTTCGGCGAGCGCCGGGGCCGCTACCCCCAGGGCAACAGCCTGGCGGTGCGCGGCTCCGAGGAGTCGCTGGTGATCGACCCGTCCCTGGGCCTCTACCCGCGCCGGAGCTCGCTGCCGCCCGCGGACCGGATCCTGAACAGCCACTGCCACGAGGACCACGTCGCGGGCAACCCGCTCTACCGGGGCGTGCCCTGCCACCTCCACGAGGCGGACCTGCCGGGCATCGCGAGCCTCGACGCCATGATGGCGCTCTACGGCTTCGACGGCCCCGAGGCCGACCCCTGGCGCAAGGCCCTCGTCGAGCAGTTCCACTTCGAGGCGCGGCCCGACGCCCTGCCCTACCGGGACGGCGACGTCTTCGAGCTGGGCGACCGGCGCGTCGAGGTGATCCACACGCCGGGCCACACCCGCGGCCACTGCGCGCTCCACGTGCTGCCCGACGACGTCCTCTACCTCGGCGACATCGACCTCTCGAGCTTCGGGCCCTATTACGGCGACGCCTGGTCGGACCTCGAGGACTTCGAGCGCAGCCTCGAGCGGGTGCGCGGGATTCGCGCCCGCTGGTACGTCACCTTCCACCACATCGGCGTCCTCGAGGGCCGCGAGGCCTTCCTCGAGCGCCTCGACCGCTACGCCGCGGTGATCCCGACCCGGGAGGAGCGCCTGCTCGAGTTCCTCGCCGAGCCCCGCAGCCTGGAGGAGATCGTCGCCCACCGGTTCGTGTACCGGCCCCAGGACGACATCCCCTTCGCCGACCCGGTGGAGCGGCGCAGCATGGGCCAGCACCTCGAGCGGCTGGTCCGGGACGGGCGCGTGCGCGAGGTGGAGGCGGGCCGCTTCGCGCGGTAGCCTCCGCGTCCCGCTCAGGAGGAGATCGAAATGAAGGTCGTGGTCGACTTCGACCTCTGTGAGTCCAACGCCGTCTGCATGGACGTCGCCCCCGAGGTCTTCAAGGTGGACGACGACGACATGCTGCACATCCTGGTGGAGAGCCCCTCCGAGGATCTTCGCACGAAGGTCGAGGAGGCGGTGCGGCTGTGCCCGCGCCAGGCGATCCAGATCCAGGAGGACTAGGGGCCCCGCTTCCGCAGGGCCCCTCCTCCATCCCAGCGGGTCCGCCGCTCAGAGCGACGACGCGGGCAGCGCCTCGATGCGGACCCAGTTGCGGTCCGCCTTGGCGATGTTCCCCGGCACGTCCTTGGTCCACAGACCCTTGATCTTGTTGTCGAGGTTCAGGTAGAGGCGGCCGTCCACCACCTCCCAGACGTCCGGATCCCCCACGAACTTCTTGCCCACGGCGACGCCGTAGGCGCAGAAGCCCCCGTAGGCCGGGAGGTAGCGCGCCGGATCCGACTCGAAGGCCTCCTTGTTCGCCTCGTTCTGGAACAAGTAGGTGACGCCGTCGTGCACGGAGACGTGGTTGCCGTTCCCCCGCACCGGCTTCTCTCCGGTGTGGTAGGAGACCAGGTCGTAGCCTCCCACGCCGGTGGTGCTGTGTGCCACGTCCGCCGCCAGCGCCGTGGCCGGCGAGAACGCGATCGCCAGGGCCGTGAGGATTCCGGAAGCCAGTCGCTCGATGCCAGTCATGATGGGTTCCTTTCCGGGCGCATCCGCCCGATTTCGGGGTTCCCGGAATGGATGACCGCGGCACGGGCGCGGGTATGCGGGTCCGTCCGGAACTCTTGCCCGATCGGCCGGGATCAGGCCGGGCCCGCGCGGCGGTAGCGCCCGGGGGGCTCTCCGACGCTGGCGCGGAAGGCGCGGCTGAAGGCGGCCTCGGACGCGTAGCCGACCCGCTGCCCCACCTCGCCGACGCTGAGTCCTTCGCGGGTGAGCAGCCCCTGCGCCCGCTGCATGCGCCAGTGGGTGAGGTAGCGCATGGGCGTGACGCCGATCCGCTCGCGGAAGCGGTCGGCGAAGACGGAGCGCGACACCCCGGCGATGGAGGCCAGGGCTCCGAGCGTCCAGGGCGCGGCGGGGTCCTCGTGGATGGCCTTCAGCGCGCGTCCGAGCTGGGGATCCTCCAGGCTCGCCAGGGCGCCGGGATCCGCCCCTCCCTGGGCCCGCACCGCGCGAAGGACCTGGATGAAGAGGATCTCCGAGAGGCGCAGCGCCACCTCGGCGCCTCCGGGCTCTCCCTCGCGGCCCTCCCGGTCGATGGCCTCGAGGAGCAGCGGCAGCCATTCGTAGCTGCGGCCCTCGCCCGCGGAGAGGTGGATCAACGGGGGAAGGGACTCGATCAGCGGATGGACGAGGGTCTCGTCGAACTCGAAGTGGCCACAGGCCAGCAGCGTCTCCTCGCCGCCACCCCCGTGGCGGAACGCCCCTCCCCCGTCCCCGGGCTCGGCGTCGAGCGCCGCCTGGAGCGGAACACCGGTCGTGACGGGCGCGCTGGCCAGGAGGTGGGCCGAGCCGTGGGGTACGAGAACGAGGTCGCCCTTGCCGAACCAGGTGCCCTCTCCCGAGGGCAGCCCGATCCAGGCGCGCCCGGCCCCCGCCACGTGGATGCGGATGCGTCGCCGCTCCTCGGGAACCTCGACGGCGAAGGGGGTCGAGAGCGCGGCCCGGAAGTAGAAGCTCGAGCGGAGATCCAGGCGCTGGACGACGTCGGCGAGGAGATCCACCCGGGTTCGATGCCCGGGCGCACCGGCGGTTTCAGCCCTCCCCGGTCTCCCGGGGCACCAGCTCGAGGGAGACCGAGTTGATGCAGTAGCGCATCCCCGTCGGCGGCGGGCCGTCGGGGAAGACGTGCCCGAGGTGGCTGTCGCAGCGCGCGCACAGCACCTCGTCGCGGATCATGCCGTGGCTGGTGTCGCGCTCGGTGCGCACCCGGCCCTCGGCGACGGCCCGGGTGAAGCTCGGCCAGCCCGTCCCCGAGTCGAACTTGCTCTCGGCATCGAACAGCTCGGCGTTGCAGGCCACGCAGCGGTACACGCCGTCCTGCTTGGCGTCCCAGTACCGGCCGGTGAAGGCGGGCTCGGTGCCCTTCAGGCGACACACCTGGAACTGCTCCGGCGTGAGCTTCTGGCGCCACTCCTCCTCGCTCTTGCGCACCTTCTCGTCCGACACCGCTCTCCTCCTTCAGCCGCCCTGGCAGACCCGGAACAGGGAGCCCAGCAGCGCGAGCCCCAGGGAGAGGCCCCAGAGCCCGACCCGGATCACCGAGCCCGTCGCCTCGGGCGCCTCCTCGATCTCGGTCTCGGGCTCGAGCTCGAGGGCCGCGTCGGGGCCGCCCGCCGGCCGGAAGCGCACGCCCCCGATCCGCGAGCCGCAGTGGAGGCAGCGCTTCGTCCCGACCGGGAAGGACGTCTCGCAGCCCGGGCAGCGCACCTCGTAGGGGCTCGCCGTGGGCGGGGTGGCCGAGTCCGGGGACCGCACACCCGGAGGGTAGCCGGGCCGCCGGCGGGGTCCCCACCGCCCGCGCGCGGCTGGCGCCGCTCCGGGCGAGCGAGTAGAACATGGCCCGGCCCCAGCATGCTTCGCCACGCCCCCCGCGCATGCCTCGCCGGCGTCCTGCTCGGCGCCCTCGCCTGCAGCGAGCCCGCGCCCGTGGACCTCTCGGGACCGGTGGCCGACTGGCCCGCCTACGGCGGCGACCCGGGCGGCCAGCGCTGGTCGCCCCTCGACCAGATCCACCGCGGCAACGTCACCGATCTCGAGATCGCCTGGATCCACCATCACGGCGACGTCTCCGACGGCAGCGACGGCTCGACCCGCACCTCCTTCAACGCGACGCCCGTGGAGGCGGAGGGCACGCTCTACTTCTGCACCGGCTTCAACCGGGTGATCGCCGTGGACGCCGAGAGCGGCGCCGAGCGCTGGGCCTTCGACCCGGAGCAGCAGCTCACCCGGCTCCAGGGCCCCTACCCGCGCGTGTGCCGCGGCGTGGCCTGGTGGCGCGACCCCGACGCCAGGCCGGGCCAGGCCTGCGCGGCGCGCGTGTTCACCGGCACCCTCGACTCGGAGCTGATCGCCCTCGACGCCGCGAGCGGCGCCCCGTGCGCGGACTTCGGCGCGGCGGGCCGCGTGGCCCTGCGCGAGGGGATCGAGGCCGAGACCTGGGAGTACTACCCGACCTCGCCGCCCGTCACCGTCGGCGACGTGGTGGTGGTGGGCGCGCTGGTGGCCGACAACCTGCGCGTGGACGCGCCGGGCGGCGTGGTGCGCGGCTTCGACGCCCGCACCGGCGCGCTGCGCTGGGCCTGGGATCCGGTGCCGCCGGGCTTCGAGGGCCGCCTGCGCGGCGAGCGCACCGCCGAGGGCTACACCCGGGGCACGCCCAACGTGTGGTCGATCCTCTCGGCGGACCCGGAGCGCGGCCTCGTCTTCGTCCCCACCGGCAATGCCTCGCCGGACTACTTCTCGGCGGTGCGCGGCGGGCTCGACCACTACGCGAGCTCCACCGTGGCCCTCGACGCGCGCACCGGCGAGGTGGCGTGGAGCTTCCAGACCGTGCACCACGACGTCTGGGACTACGACGTCGCGAGCCAGCCGACCCTGTTCGAGCTCGCCGGCGCCGAGGGCCCGGTGCCCGCCGTCGCCCAGGCGACGAAGATGGGGCACCTGTTCCTGCTCCACCGCGAGACCGGCGAGCCGCTCTTCCCCGTGGAGGAGCGCCCGGTCCCCCAGGACCCGGTGGCGGGCGAGCGGCTCTCGCCGACCCAGCCCTTTCCCACCCATCCGCCGCCGCTGCACCCGGCGCGCCTCGACGCCGACGACGCCTTCGGGTTCACGCCCTGGGACCGCGGCCGCTGCGCCGACGCCATCGCGAGCCGGCGCTCCGAGGGCGTCTTCACCCCCGCCTCCCTCGAGGGCTCGATCCAGTACCCGGGCTCGGCGGGGGGCGCGAACTGGGGCGGGGTCTCCATCGATCCCGAGCGCCAGGTCCTGTACGTGAACCAGACGCGCTTCCCCATGATGGTGCAGCTGATCCCGCGCGCCGAGTACGACGCGCTGCCCGACAAGAGCGCCGTCTACCCGAACGAGCTCTACCCGATGGCGGGCTCCCCCTACGCGCTGCGCCGCGAGCCCCTGCTCTCGCCGCTGGGCGCGCCCTGCAACCCGCCGCCCTGGGGCACCCTCACCGCCGTCGACCTGGTGAAGGGCGAGGTGCTCTGGGAGGTGCCCCTCGGCACCAGCCGGGACCAGGCCCCCTTCCCGATCTGGTGGCTCCAGGGCGAGGTGGGCTCGCCGAACCTCGGCGGCTCCATCGTGACCGCCGGCGGGCTGGTCTTCATCGGCGCCACCACGGACAAGTACCTGCGGGCCTTCGACGCCGAGACCGGCGAGCTGCTGTGGAGCCACCGGCTTCCCTTCACCGCCAACGCCACCCCCCTCACCTATCGGCGGGGTGCAGACGGCCGGCAGTTCGTGGTGGTGGCGGCGGGTGGCCACGGCTGGTCCGAGCCCGGTGACGCGCTGGTGGCCTTCGCGCTGCCCTGACTCCCGGGAACCTTCTCCCCGCTGCCAGTGCCTGATCGAGTAGAATGGCTCCCTTCGCCGTGGGCGCGCCGGTGCGGCCCGCGGCTGCCGGTGCAGGGCGGAACGATGCGGTTCGGCGGCCAACAGCGTGATCTCCCGGGGCGTTGCGCGCGCGCCTGCGCGTCGCCGAGGGCGTGCCGGTGAGCTCCCAGCCCCTGGCCGACCCCTTCGCGCTCCTCGCGGACCCGGACCTCTACGTGGAGCGGCCCGCCACGGAGCGGGCGCTGGACGAGCTCGAGCGGGGGGTGCTGCTGGGCGAGGCCCCGGTGGCGCTGTTCGGCCCGCCGGGCATGGGCAAGACGCTGCTGCTGCGGGTGCTCGCCAAGCGCCTCGCCGGAAGCTTCCGCGCCGCCTACCTGCCCTACCCGCTGCTGGCGCCCCGGGACCTGTGCCGCTGGGCCCTGATGGAGCTCGACGAGCTGCCCACCGACGACCCCGAGGCCGCGCTGCTGAAGGCGGCGCGCCGCGGGCCGGACCAGGACTTCGGCGTGCTGCTCCTCATCGACGACGCCGACGCGCTCCCGCTGCGCACGGGCCAGCGCCTGTTCGAGATGGTGCAGGCCTCCGGCGGCGACCTGCGGGTGGTGCTGGCCGCCGCCGACCACGCCCGCGCCTGGCGGGTCTTCGAGCAGGCCGGCGTGGAGCTGTCCGTGGTGCAGCTCTCCGAGCCCATGACCCGCGACGAGACCGGGGCCTACCTGCGCGCCATGCTGGTGCGCTTCGAGCACCTCGACCCGGTCGCGCGGGGGCGCTTCGACGCGAGCGCGATCGACGCGCTGCACGTGGCCGCCGAGGGCGTCCCCGGCCTGGTGCAGGTGGCCGCCACCGAGGTGCTGCGCGGCGGCCCGGCGCCGCCGCCGCGCGAGGCCATCCACGCGCTGGCCGACATCGAGGAGGAGGTGGCCGCACCGGTCCCGGCGCCGGTGCTCGTGCCCGAGCCGCTCGCCGCGCCCTCCCCGGCCGCCGCGGCCGCCGCGGCCGCCGCGGCCGAGCCTGCGCCCGAACCGGTCGAGACGCCCGCCGTCGAGGCCGCGGACGCGCCGACCGCCGTCGAGGAGACCGTCGTCGCCGGTCCCGCGGAGCCCGGCGAGGAGGATGCGACGCCGACCGCGGCGCCCGAGCCGCTGCCCGAGCCCACCGAGGAGCCGACCCGGGAGCCCGTTCCCATCGCGGCGAGCCAGGAGCCCGCCCAGGAGGAGCTCTTCGCCGAGGAGGAACCGGACGCGCCTCCGCCCGAGCCCGTCGAGGCGCCCATGACGATCGCCTCGCTGCGCGAGCGCCGCGCCGCGCGGCTCGACGAGGAGCGCGAGGAGCGAGGCGGCCCGGACCGTCGGCTCGTCGTGGCCGGCGCGCTCGCTGCCGGACTGGCCGCGGTGGCGCTCGGCGTCTTCCTGGCGGGCCCCGGCGAGGAGCCCGGACCCACGCAGGCAACGCGCCCGTCCGTGGACGTCGCCGCCGCGCCGCCCGAGCGCCGGCCCACGGCACCGCCTCGGGCTCCCGCCCTCGTGGTGCCCGTACCGGTCGATGAGCCCGCCGCCGAGGCGCCGGACGCGCCGAGCCCCGAGACGAGCGGTGCCCCGACCGCGACGCCGTCGGCTCCGCAGCCGATCGCGCCGGCCCCGGTGCCCGCCGAGCCGCAGTCGCGGCCGCTGCCTCCGGCGACGCCCGCACCCGAGGAGCCCACCCGCTCCGACGGCTCCGACGGCAAGGTCGTGGTGGCCGCGGTCGAGACGCCGGAGCCCGTCGCGGAGCCGACTCCCGGGCGCGTCGACGAGCGGGAGAGCGCGCCCGTCTCCCCGTCCGCGGCGGAGTCCGGCACCGACGTCGTGCGCGTCGAGCCGGAGCCCGACGCCACCGTGGCCGCGCCCGAGGTGCCGACGACGGCGGACGCCACGGCGAGCCCGCCGGAGGAGCCGAGCGCGAGCGACGTCGCGACACCGCGCGGAGAGGCCGGGACCGAGCCGCTCGCCGAGGCCGAGCCGGTGGCGCTCGCGGAGCCGCAGCGCGCGCCCGGGCCGAACCCGGCGCCGCCCGCAGCCGGGTACGTCGCCGTCGACATCGAGGCGCCCGTCGGCGCCCGCGTCGAGATCGACGGACGCAGCATCGGCGAGGCGCCCATCTCGCAGGCTCCGGTCCAGGTGGGACGCCGCCGCATCGTGGTGCGTCTCGAGGACGGCGGCGTCATGCAGCGCACCGTGGAGATCAGCGCGCAGCGCGAGTCCATCGTCTTCTACTGAGGGCGAGGCCGGTCAGTGCGGCGCCGCACAGCAGCGCGCCGCCCGGCTCGGGCACGATGCGGATCTCGGCGCTCTCGAAGCCCACCGGCGACGCGAAGCCGCTCGGGTCGAGGGCGAAGCCCTCGGTGAGGTCGCCCACGGTGAAGCCGGTGAAGAGCCGCGCGACGCCGGGCTCGCCGGCCACGAGCGGCAGGGTCGCCAGCAGGACGCGGTCCCCCGCCACCCCGTCCGGGAACGCGACGCCGGCGAGGCCGTCGCCGTCCGCCGCCTCCACGGGGAGCCAGGCCGGTCCGATGAGGGGCGGCCCCTCGAGGGCCACGCCGCGCAGGTCGAGGTCGAGGCCGAAGCCCAGCACCGGCTCGTCGAGCTGCGCCACGAGCTCCACCTGGAACGAGCTGCCGGCCGCCACCTGCGCGGTGGCCGGCTCGAAGCGCACGACGGTCGCCTGGGCGCTCGTGGCGAGCAGCAATGCCCAGAGAGCGATCGCGTGGAGCCTCACCGGGTCCTCCCTCGCCGGCGCCGCAGCACGAGCGCGGCGAGGAGCAGCGGCTCCACGCCGAGGAGGCCGCAGAGCGGCGCGGGCGGCTGGGCGTCCAGGTAGAAGCGGAACGCCTCGATCCAGCGCTGGTAGTCCACGAAGGTGATGCGGCCGTCGCGGTCGAGGTCCGCCGCGGTGAGGAAGCCCGGCTCGCCCTCGCGCACCCCGAAGGCGGCGAGCAGCGCGTCGCGGTCGCCGGTGTCCACGTCCCGGTCGGCGTCGAGATCGCCCCGCACCGCGCCGGTGACGGCGACGCCGGACTCGAGGTTGCCGCTGTTGCGGCGGTCCCGGGCGAAGCCCTGCCAGGCGATGGCCGGCTCGTCCGCCACGCCCGGCGTGTTCCAGACGTAGAGGTTCCCCTCGCGCGTGATCGCCACCACCTCGCTGCGGCCGTCGCCGTCCACGTCGCCCACCGCGGGCGACGCCAGCACCCAGCCGTGGGTGAACTTCGGGAAGCCCGCGGGCGTGGAGCCCTCCGCCGTGTAGGCGCGCACCAGGTAGACGCCGCTCCCGTTCACCACGTCGGCGCGGCCGTCGCCGCTCACGTCGGCGAGGCTCGGGCCGCCCAGGAACTGGAGGTCGTCCATCACGCGCGGGAAGGCGGGCAGCACGCCCCCGCTGCGCGGGTCCCAGGCCGCGATCTGGTGGTCCGAGAACTCCTGGGAGCCGGGAAGCAGCGCGTCGAGGAGCACGCGCAGGCCCGCGGTGGGGGCCACGTACTCGGGCAGCTGGTCGCCGTCGAGGTCGCCGAAGGCGCCGGAGCCGAGGCCCGGGAAGAAGGGCGCGTCGGCGGAGCCCGCCGTGGCCGGCACCTCGGGGAACCCGGTCTGCCCGGGCGGCCCGCCCGGGAAGTCGATGGCGAGGGGCTGGAGACGGCCACCGAGGTCCGGGAAGCGCGAGGCGCCGCTGCCGTCGAAGAGCATCGCCGGGCCCGTGGAGGCGAAGATCGCCACCGCGAGGCGTCCGTCGCCGTCCACGTCGGCCAGCGCCGGCGTGCCCGGCGTGCCGGTCCCCACCGTGGGCAGGAGCTGGGAGATCAGCATCGGCACCCGTGCGGGCCAGGCGGCGGGCTCGCCGTGGGCGCTCGTGACCGGGCTGCCGTCGTGGTTGAGCGCGTAGACGCGACCGGAGACGTCGAGGTCGAGGGCATCGAAGTCGCCCGTGTTCTCCACGATGGAGAGCAGCAGCGAGAAGGTGCGCGAGGGCGCGTCGAAGCCCGCCGACCCGCGGTACTCCTCGTTGGTGGCGGCCACGATCTCGAGGCTGCCGTCGCCGTCGAGGTCCCCCACCGCGGGCGAGCCGATGATCTTGGCCAGGCGCGTCTGGGCGTTGCCGCCGGGCGCCGGCGTGAGCTTCCCGGTGGCGGGATCGATCGCCACCTCGGCCGGGTCGGCGAGCTTCACCGGGAAGCCCGTCAGCGCCGAGCCATCGTGGCGCCAGGCGTAGACGTGGCCGTCGAGGGCGGCGACCACGATCTCGAGGTCCGTGCCCGGCGCGCCGGGGTCGAGGTCCGCGAGGGTGGGCGCCGCCGCGATGCCCGGGTCCGCGTCGTTGAAGCGATCGATCACGGCGCGGCTCGAGCGCGCCGGGTCCGTGCGCACCGGGAAGCCCGCCCGCAGGCCTCCCGTGGCGTCGAAGACGTAGACGCCGCCCTCGAGGGTCGTGGCCACGATCTCGGGCACGCCGTCGCCGTCGAGGTCGTCCACCGCGGTGGCGGCCAGCACCGACTCCCGCGGCACCGGAACCTCGCCGCTCGCCCAGGCGGGCGAGGGATGCACCGGGATCTCGTCGGTGAAGGCCGGGAACCCGGGCAGCGAGGCGCCGTCGCGGCCGTCGAGCACGTGGATCTCGCCGGCGGTGGTGCCGACCACGACGTCGAGCACGCCGTCGCCGTCCACGTCGGCGAGGGTCGGTGCGCCCTCCCCCGAGGCGCCGAGGTCGAGGGGCGCGAAGGCGAGGGAGGGGTCGGAGTGGATCGCGACGGTGCGGCGGTCCTCGCCCACGTTGCCGCGTGAGTCCGTGACCCGCAGGCGCAGCGTCACGGTGTGGCCGTCGGGATCTTCGAGGGGCTCCTCGGGGTCGAAGCCGCAGGCCGCCGCCGTCGCGCCGGGCGACCAGTCGTGGAGCACCGCGCCCTCGAGCGGCTCGCTCGAGCTTCCCGAGTCCAGCGCGTCGAAGGCCAGCGGCTGCACGCCGCAGCCGATCTCGAGCGTCCAGTCGAAGGCGCCGGGTGCGCGCCGCGCCGCCGCCGAGCCGGTCACCGCCACCGAGGGAGTCCGCGCGGGATCCAGGGTGTCGAACCAGCGCAGGCTGCCCGTCAAGTCCGCCTCGGGCGGAATGCGGTCCTGGGTGACGCGCAGCATGGCCTCGGCGTCCGGCCTCCCGTAGCCGGTGTACTGGTCCCAGCCCGCCTGGGTCTCGAAGTGGCTCGCCGTGAACTCGAACCCCACCGCCGACAGCGCCAGGTTCACCAGCAGCTGGGCGGTCGAGGTGAAGGAGAGCGTGCGGTCGGCGCTCTGGTCCACGTCCTCGGCGGCCAGGCGGAAGATCTGGCGCACCTCCTCGGCCGAGTAGGGCGCGTCGAGGCCCGCCCCGAAGCCCGGGTAGGGGGACAGCTCGCCGCGCTCGATCTGGCTCTTGCCGTGGGCGATCAGCAGGGAGGTGAGGCCGCCGGCGCGGGAGGTGGCCTCGGACGAGCAGGCGTTGCTCGAGATCGCCACCCAGGCGCGCCCGCCGTGGTTCGTGCAGCCGTTCTGGAGCGTGAAGTCCGGCGGCGACCCCTCGGCGATGAAGTCGCCGTCGGCCGTCGTGATGGAGTTCACCCAGATCGTGTGCGCGTAGGCGGCGGGGTAGTTGTGGTGGCGGCTCTGCTCGTCCGCCGCGCTGGCGATCACCGGCACGCCGCGGCGGTACGCGTAGTCGATGGCGGCCTGGCCCGTGGGGCCCTGGCTCACGGTGCCGAGGGCCTCGGACGCGTAGTCGACTCCGCGGTCCACCGCGTAGACGAGGGCGGTGGCGAAGTCCGTGTCCACGCCGACGAAGCTGTCCGCGACCTTCAGGGGCAGGAACATCGAGGCCGGCGCCACCCCGGCCTGGCTGCCGCCGTTGTCGGCCTCGTGCACCTGGTCGCCGGCCTCGCCGGTGCCGTGGCCGTAGTCGGTGTCGTCCTCGGGGTCGTTGTCGTCGTGCTGGAAGTCCCAGCCCGCGATGTCGTCCACGTAGCCGTTGGCGTCGTCGTCGACGCCGTCGGAGCACAGCAGGATCAGGTCCTGTCCGTCGAGGAAGCCGTTCGCGTTGGCGTCGGCCACGGGGCCGCCCGGGCAGGCGGCGCCCGCGAAGTCGTCCACGTTGACGACGCCGTCGGCGTTGCAGTCGCGGTGGGCGGGGCAGCCCGCCGGCAGCGGCAGCTCGGCGACGTTGAGCGCCACCTTGCGGGCGAGGTCGCGCTGCCGCCAGCGGATCCCGCTGTCGAGCACCGCCCCCACGACGTCGGGCCGCCCGGTGGAGAGCGTCCAGGCGCCCACCACGTTCATCCCCACGGTGACGCCCGCCGCCGGCCCGCTCCCGACGCGGCCGAAGTAGAGCCAGTCGTCGCCGCGGGTGGGGTCCGCCGGATCGAAGCGCAGGTCGTCGGGCAGCACGCCCGGCGCGAGGAAGAGGTAGTCCGCGTAGTCGTCGGGGCCCGTGCACGCCGGGTCGCCGATCGCGCAGGCGGGGTCGCAGGCCGGGAGCGCGCACTCGGGGTAGGGGACGGCGGCGCCGGCGGCGGGCCCCCAGACCGCGAGCAGCAGGCCCAGCAGCAGGGACCGGGCCTTGGCGGTGCGTGCCTTCAACGAGCGCTCCCCTCGGGGGCCAGCCCCTCGCGGCCCCGGAGTGCTGTGGCGCGGCCGATGGGCTTGTGTTGGCTCGTTTACGGAACGATACGTCTCGTATACCATCCGGCCCGATGGACAAGCGCACCACCGAGCGTGAGGTCGTCGCCGAGCTGCGCGACGGGATGACGATCGGGATCGGCGGCTGGGGCTCGCGCCGCAAGCCCATGTCCCTGGTGCGGGAGATCCTGCGCTCGGACCTGCGGGACCTGACCCTCGTCGCCTACGGGGGGCCCGACGTGGGCCTGCTCTGCAAGGCCGGCAAGGTGCGGCGGGTCGTCTACGGCTTCGTCTCGCTGGACTCGATCCCCCTCGAGCCGGCCTTCCGCGCCGCGCGCCAGGCCGGCGCCATCGAGGCCGCCGAGCTCGACGAGGGCATGCTCCAGTGGGGCCTCTACGCGGCCGGGCTGCGCCTGCCCTTCCTGCCCACCCGCTCGGGCCTGGGCTCGGACGTGATGCGCGTGAACCCGGAGCTGCGCACCGTGCGCTCCCCCTACGCGGACGGCGAGGAGCTGGTCGCCATGCCCGCCATCGAGCTCGACGTGGCGCTGGTGCACATGAACCGTGCCGACGCGCGGGGCAACGGGCAGTTCCTCGGGCCGGACCCGTACTTCGACGACCTGTTCTGCATGGCGGCCAAGCGCCGCTTCCTCTCCTGCGAGAAGCTCGTGGAGACCTCGGACCTGCTGAAGGGCGGCTCGGTCCACACGCTCAAGATCCACCGCGCCCTGGTGGACGGCGTCGTCGAGGCCCCGGGCGGCGCCCACTTCACCGAGTGCCCGCCCGACTACGGGCGCGACGAGGCCTTCCAGCGCGAGTACGCGAAGAGCGTGAACGACGCCGAGGCCTGGGCGGCGTTCCGGTCGCGCTACCTCGAGCTGGAGGACGAGGCCGCCTACCAGGCGGCGGTGCGCGCGCGAAGCGCCGAGCGGGGCGGCTCGTGAGCGACGCCACCCGGGCCGAGGTGTGCGCCGTCGCGGTGGCGGAGGTGTTCCGTGGCGACGGCGAGGTGCTGGCCAGCTCCTTCGGCACCGTGCCCGCGGTGGGGGCGCGGCTCGCGAAGCTGACCTTCGAGCCCGACCTGATGCTGACCGACGGGATCGCGTTCCTTCGCGCCGACGTGCCGCCGGTGAGCGGTGAGGCGGCGGGCGAGGCGATCGTCGAGGGCTGGCTGCCCTTCCGCAGCGTCTTCGACCTGCTCTGGTCCGGGCGCCGCCACGTGGTGATGGTGGCGAGCCAGATCGATCGCCACGGCAACCACAACTTCGCCTGCATCGGCCCCTTCGAGAAGCCCAAGGCCCAGCTCCTCGGCATGCGCGGTGCTCCGGGCAACACCATCTCCCACCCCACCAGCTACTGGGTGCCGGACCACGGCCCGCGCTGCTTCGTCGAGAAGGTCGACGTCGTCTCGGGAGTCGGGTACGACCGCGCCGCGGCCCTGGGCGAGC
>JANQFK010000083.1 GCA_028277885.1 Myxococcota bacterium | reverse complement strand
CGGCGTGGACCGCAGCGACGCCATGGTGGCCATGGCCCGGGCGCGCTGCGAGGAGCGCGGCCTCGCGCAGGCGCGCTTCGAGGTCGGCGACGCCCTGGCGCTGCCCTGCGAGGACCAGAGCATCGACGCTGCCGTCTCGACCCAGGTCTACGAGTACGTGGCCGACATGAAGAGCGCGCTTGCGGAGCTCCATCGCGTGCTCAAGCCCGGCGCCTCGGCGTTCATCCTCGACACGGACTGGGACAGCCTGGTCTGGAACACCAGCGACCGCGAGCGCACCCGGCGCATCCTCGAGGCCTGGGACGACCACCTCGCCGATCCCCACCTGCCCGCCACCCTGACGCCGCGCCTGCGCGAGGCCGGCTTCCAGGTCCAGCAGCGCGAGGTGATCCCGATCCTCAACCCCGACTACCACGAGCACTCCTACAGCGCCGGCATCCTGCGCGCGATCCACGCCTTCGTGCCGGGCCACGGGGACGTGACCCAGATCGACGCCGACGCCTGGGCCGAGGACCTGCACGCCCTGGCCCGCCAGGGCGCCTGGTTCTTCAGCCTGAACCGCTACCTGTTCGTGGCCACGCGCCCGGGTCGCTGAGGCGTGGATCAGCTCGGGTCGAAGTGGGGAGCGAAGTGCTCCTCGCGAACCTGGAGGGGCGCGGCCCGGCTCCCGATCGCGTAGAGGCGCTCGGCGTTGGTGCCGACGCTCATCTCCCTCAGGGACTCGAGCTCCCCGTCGTCCACGGCCTCTCCCAGCTTCGCCAGCGCCTCCTTCTCCAGCACGGCGTCGTAGCGTACGTAGGAGAGCTGGCTCTGGCCCCCGAGCAGGTCGCCATCCAGGTCGCCGACCTCGCGGTCGATGGTGCGTGCCGTGGGCGAGGCCGACAGGTACTGGAGCATCAGCTCGTTGTGCTCGCTGGCGTCGGCCATCAGCAGGCTCGGCACGTTCTGGGCCCAGTAGAGGTTCTCCGAGGCGAGGACCTCGTCCTCGTCCAGCCGGTTCTCCCAGCGTCCGGTCCCCACCGACACCAGCAGCAGCTGGTCTTCGCCGGCCTTCCAGTGGAACGGGAAGCCCTTCAGCGTCGCCACCAGGAAGAGCTGGAGCGCCGGATTGTTCGCGAGGCTGACGCCTCCATCGATGAACACGCCGTCCTCGGGTCTCCCGAGCGGGCCGACGTCGATCCGGATGGGCCGGAAGTAGGTGGGTGCCGCCGAGCTGGCGCGCACCAGCTTCCAGAGCGGAATGTCCGCGTTGTGGGCGTAGAACTGCCCGTCCGGGTGGTTGATGCAGGGCCAGGTGCTGAACGTGTCGGCGCGCTTGGCCACGATGCAGAGGCCCGTCTTCACGGAGGGAGAGCCCAGGGTCGTCTTCTCTGACAGGAGCCTCTTGGCCTCCGTCTCGAGCGGCTTGACCGACCAGGCGGTGAAGAGCTTCTTCCCGATCCAGGGCACGCGTGCCCACCGCGTGGGCTTCGAGAAGACCCTCGGCCCGAGCTCCAGGTAGCGCTGCTTGACGTACTCGACGGGCTTCCCGAGCGCGAGCAGCGTCGCGATGATGGCACCCGTGCTGGTCCCGCCGATCAGGTCGAAGTAGTCGGCCAGCGTCGCCTCGGGGCCCATCCGCCCTTGCACGATGGTCTCGATCTCTTCCAGGAACCCGATCGTGGTGCAGCCTCGGATGCCGCCCCCGTCGAGGGACAGGATGCGTTTGGGTCCCGGGGCCCGCAGACGCTCGAGGAGGGTCCCTCCCATGCCCGATCTCCCAGCTGTCGAGGTCGAGGGTGCGGGGCGGGTTCGACGGGTCGTCCGTCTTCTTCCCGTAGCCCAGGAGGCACCCTCCCGATGGCGGGAGTATCGCGCGGAAGGGAGCCGGAGCGGTGTGAAGCAGTTCACAGCAACCCCCGCGGCCGGTAGCCTTTCCCCGTGCTGAGCATCGGCGAGGTGGCGGCGCGCGCCGGGATCGCGGCTTCGGCGATCCGCTACTACGAGCGGGAGGGGCTGATCCCCCGGGCCCCGCGGCGCGGCGGCCGGCGGGTCTACGACGAAGCCATCCTCGATCGGCTGGCGTTGATCGGCGTCGCCAAGGCGGCGGGCTTCACGGTGGCGGAGATCCAGACCCTGCTGCGGGGCTTCACGCGGCGCACGCCTCCCGGAGCCCGCTGGCGGGCCCTGGCCGAGCGCAAGGTCGCGGAGCTGGAGGAGCGCCGGGCCGAGGTGGAGCGCATGCTGCGCGTCCTCGAGGCCGTGGCGCGCTGCGAGTGCCCCAGCCTGGAGGCGTGCTCGCGCGCCCTGCGCTCCTGATCCGACCCTTGACTTGAAGTGCGGTTCAAGTCCTAGGCTCCCGGCATGGACCGCGTCGATCCCGCCGAGGTCTGCCTGCTCCCCGAGGCCGGCCTCTCCGAGCGGCTGGCCTGGGTGCGGAGCCAGATCCTGGTCCACGCCGTCGCGACCGAGCGCGGCGAGCGCTGCCTCGCCTGGGAGCTCGCCGAGGCGCCGGGCCTCCGGGAGAAGCTCGAGCGGCTGGTGGCGCTGGAGCGCGAGTGCTGCTCGAGCATCGCGTTCGTGCACGGCCCGGGCGCGGCGCCGGGGCGGCTGCGGCTCGAGGTGCGCGGCGTGGACCCGGACGCGGCGGTGTTCCGGTCGCTGCGACCGCTGCCGCGCTCCTAGGCCAGCTTGCGCAGCGCGCTCTCCAGGTCCGGCGCGGCCTCGGAGCCCGGCGCGCCGCGGGCCACCTCCCACCACGGCGGGCGCGGGGTGCCGTCCTCGACGAGCACCACGCGGCGCGCGTTCTCGGCGAAGTCCACCGCGTAGTCGACCGGGCGCAGGTCCTGGTCGCAGAACTCGAGGTGGGGATCCGTGGTGGCCTCGGGGGCGGGCGCCACGGGATCGAGGCTGCGGTCGCGGCCGTCGAAGCGCGGCGCCGCGCCGCCGCCGGCGAGGCCCTCGCCGGGCAGCAGCACCACGCCGGGGATGCGCTCGGAGCGGCCGCCGGCGAGCAGCAGGGCCACGTAGGCGCCGAGGCCGGCGCCGGCGAGGACGGCCTCGTGCAGCTCGGCGAGGGCGATGTCGGCGTCGGCGGCCAGCAGCTCGGGGTAGTAGACGCCGCCGTGCACCCAGTCCGAGGCCCCGTGGCCCGAGAAGTCGAGGGCGTGGACCGGACCGGGCCAGTCCGGGCCCGCGCCCCAGTCGGCGCTGCTGCCGCGCAGGGCGTGGAGCAGCAGCAGCGGCGTGCCCTCTCCCTCGCGCAGCCGGTGCAGCGTGACCTCGATGCGGGCGTGGCGCAGCCGCGTCTCCATCAGCGCTCCAGGAACTCGAGCAGGAGCGCGGCGGTCTCCTTCGGCTTCTCCATGTGGACGAAGTGACCGGTGCCCTCCACCGTGGCGCGCTCGAGCTGCTTCACGTTCGAGAGGCGCTCGGCCAGGATCGGCTCCGGCAGCGGGCCCCAGGTGTCGAGCTCGGAGCCGATCACCGCCAGCATGGGAACCTCGAGGGCGCGCCAGCCGGGACCGATCCACTCGGGCTTCCAGGGGCCAAAGCCCTGGGGCGCCAGCGGGTCCGCCTTCCACACCCAGCCGCCCTCGACCTCGCGGGAGCCGTGCCACAGGAAGTAGCGCAGCCACTCCCGGGTGAGCCGCGGGTTCTGGGCCTGGCGCCGCTCGACCAGGTCCTCGAGGCCCGCGTAGGGGCGCCAGGCGGCGCCGTTCGAGGCGCGGCGGCGGCGGTCGAGGAACATCCGGAAGCGCTCCATGCGCGTGCCCTCGAAGCCCTCGCGCCCGGGCGGGATGAAGCCCTCGGGCGGCGGACCGAAGCCGTCGATGTTCACGAGCTGGCGCACCCGCTCGGGCACCGAGGTGGCGGTGTCGGTGGCCTGGCCGCCGCCCTTGCTGTGGCCCACCAGGTGCGCGGGCCGGCCCAGGGAGGCCAGCACCGCGGCGACGTCGGCGAGATCCGCGTGCCAGGTGTAGGCGTCGGCCCAGTCGGAGTCGCCGTGGCCCCGGGCGTCGAGGGCCACCACGCGGAAGCGCTCGGCCAGGTACGGGGCCAGCAGGTCGAAGCCCCGGCCGTGGTCGAACATGCCGTGGCACAGCACCACCGGCGGCGCGTCGGGGTCGCCCCACTCGTGGGTCTGGATCTCGACGCCACCGCTCGAGATGCGGCGCTGGCGCTCGGGAGCGACGGCGCCGGGGTACTCGGGAGGCCGGTGGGAAGGGGAGGGCATGAAGGACGAAGATACACGGCCCGTCACTGCGGCGCCGCGCCGCGCCGCTCCTGCGATAGCATCCCGGCGTCCCCTTCGAATGGAGTCCCCATGCGCCTCGACACGCCGCGGATCCCGCCCCTCGAAGACTCCGACTGGAGCGACGACGCTCGCGAAGTCCTGGGCCCCATGGCGGAGCGCAGCCAGCGCCCGCTGCTCAACATCTTCCGGACCCTGGGCCATCACCCGAAGCTGCTGAAGCGTTGGCTCGTGTTCGGCAACCACGTGCTCGCGCACTCGACGCTCCCGCCGCGCGAGCGCGAGCTGGTGATCCTGCGCATCGGCTGGCTGTGCCGGGCCGAGTACGAGTTCGCCCAGCACCGGGCCATCGCGCTGGCGTCGGGTGTCTCCGAGGAGGAGGTGGCGCGGGTGTGCGACGGGCCCGAGGCCGCGGGCTGGAGCCCCCTCGAGGCGGCCCTGCTGCGCGCCACGGACGAGCTCCACGCCGACGCCTTCGTCTCCGACGCCACCTGGAAGGAGCTCGAGGCGCACCTCGACCGGCTCCAGGTGATGGACCTGGTCTTCACCGTGGGCCAGTACAACCTGGTCTCCATGGCGCTCAACAGCTTCGGCGTGCAGCTGGAGCCGGGCGCCGAGGGGTTCCCGGCGCAGGAGGGCTGAGCGGGGTCAGCTCGCGGCGGGCTCGGCGACGTCGGGCGGGTTCGACTGCTCCTCGGCCTCCCGGGAAGCGGGCGAGTTCGCGGCCGCGGCCGCCGCGTCGTTCTTCTCGCGGAGCTGCTGGAGCAGCTGCTCCGGGGAGCCCGAGGCCAGGATCTCCTGGAACTGGGAGCGGTAGCTCTTCAGCACGCTCACGCCCTCGACCACCACGTCGATCACGTACCAGCGACCTTCGCGCTGGCGCAGGCGGTAGTCGACGGCCAGGCCGTCGCCGTCCCCGCCCGTGATGCGGGTGCGCACCGTGACGTCGCCCCGGGCCTCGGGCCGCTCGCCCAGGACCTCGACGCCCTCCTGGTCGTAGCGGTCGATGCGGTCGCCGTAGTTCACCACGATGTGGCGCTTCATCTCGGCGATGAAGGTCTCGCGCTGGGCCGGCGTGAAGCGTCGCCAGTGCCTCGCGAGCACGAGGCGCGAGATGGTCTCGGCGTCGAAGCGGGAGTCCGCGATCTCCTGGATGAGGGCCCGGCGCTCCTCGAGGGGCAGCTCCTTGCGGGCCAGCACGGCCAGCACCTCGTCGGCGGTCTGCTGGATCACCTGGCGCGGGGTGAGGGACTCCGCGATGGCGGCGTGGGCGTGGATCGCGACGGCCAGGGGCAGGGCGGCCGCGAGGGCACCGAGCAGGGGGAGGGCTCGTCTGACTCGTCTGGCTCGTCTCACTGGGGCTCCGGGAAGTACAGGTCGTCCTCGTCGTCGCGACTTCCGGCTCCGTCCTCCACCTGATTCTGGCGCAGGTCGCGGTAGGCGTCGCGGATGAAGACATAGTAGTCGAACGCCATCTTGCGGTTCTCGCGGACCTCCTCGAGGAACCGGGCCCGGGTGTTGATGGCCTGGAGGCCCCGGGCGCCCAGCACGATGGGGGTGTCGACCACGTAGTTGACCACGCTGAAAACCCCGTCCACGGGGGTGGCCAGCAGGTCCCTCAGCCCCGAGGGGCCGAAGATGGGGATCACCAGGTAGGGGCCGGGGCCGACCCCCCAGCGGCCCAGGGTCTGGCCGAAGTCCTCGTCGCTGGCCTCGAGGCCCCAGCCCGTGGCCGGATCGAACAGGCCCAGGATGCCCACGGTGGTGTTGATGCCGAAGCGGCCCACGTCCACGCCCGCCTGGCGCAGCTTGCCCTGGAGGACGTCGTTGGCGAGCACCACCGGGAAGCGCAGGTTGTCGAAGAAGTTCCCGACGCTGTCCTGGGCGCGCTCGGGCAGCACGAAGTCGTAGCCGATGGCCACGGGCTCGAGGATCCAGCGGTCGAGCTGCTCGTTGAACCAGAAGATGCCCCGGTTCATGGGCTCGAGGGGGTCGTGGGGCACGCGGTTCGGCCCGGTGGCGCAGCCCGAGCCGGCCAGCAGCATCCCCAGCACGGAGCCGGCCAGCACCACCCGAGCCCGCCGGGATGCGCTCGTCTTGGATCCGCTCATCGTCCCCCCTTCGAGTCGTCCGAGCCCATGTCGGTCACGAAGCGGTCGATCAGGCTCTCGAGGGCGAGGGCGTTCTGGGTGAACCCGATGGTCTCCCCGTCCTCGAGCATCACCTCGCTCCCCCCGGGCTCGAGGCGGATGAACTGGTCCCCCAGCAGCCCGGCCGTGCGGATGGCGGCGAAGGTGTCCTCGGGCAGCTCGATGCCCCGATCCAGGTCGATCTGCACCCGCGCCCGCAGCATGTCATCTAGACGTATCGACTTGACCTGTCCCACCTTGACCCCGGAGATCACCACCGGGGCCCGGACCTTGAGCCCGCCGATGTCGTCGAAGGCGGCCTCGAGGGAGAGGCCGGTCGCGTCCCCGTAGCGGACGCCGCCCACCCCGAGGGACAGCCACGCCACCGCCCCGATGCCCAGGGCGACGAAGAGGCCCACGATCAGATCGCGTGTCGGAGACGGATTCACGCGGTCGCCACCCCCCTCGGCGTCAAGGATACACGTCCCAGAGCGCCGTGATGAAGTAGTCGAGGATGAGGATCGAGACCGAGGCCACCACCACGGTGGAGGTGGTGGCGGCGCTCACCCCGGCGGCGTTGGGCGTGGCGGTGTAGCCGCGGTAGGTGGCCACCAGGCCCACCAGCGCGCCGAACGCCAGGGACTTGATGCCGCTCCCCGCCACGTCGTTCTCGAAGTCCACCGAGGACTCCAGGCTGGTGAAGTAGGTGCCGCCGTCGAGGCCCAGCAGGCTCACCCCGACCGCGTAGCCCCCGCCCAGGGCGGTGACGATGAAGAGCGCGTTCAGCAGCGGCATCACCAGGAACATGGCCAGGGCCTTCGGGGCGACCACCAGGTGGACGGGGTCGATGGACATCATGCGCAGCCCGTCGAGCTGCTGGGTGGCCAGCATGCTGGCGATCTCGGCCGCCATGGCGGAGCCGGCGCGGCCCGTCACCAGCAGGCCGGTGAGCACGGGCCCGAGCTCGCGGATCAGGGAGAGCCCCACCACGGCGCCCAGGGACTCCTCGGCGCCGAAGCGCACCAGGGTGTTGTAGCCCTGGAGGCCCAGCACGGCGCCCACGGCGGCGCCCGAGCCGCCCACGATGGCGAGGGAGAGGAAGCCGGTGTCGTAGATCTCCTGGACGAGGCGCCCGAGGCGCGGCGGCGGGCGCAGCAGCGCGCGCAGCACCGAGCCGGCGAAGACCGCCATGCGGCCGAGCTCGGCCACCAGGCGCACGCCGCCGAAGCCCAGGCTGCGCACCGGGGCGAGCATCAGCCGGTGCCCTCCCAGGCCTGCACCTCGGCCTCGGCCTCGCGGTCCGCGGCGAAGAACTGCTCGACGCGCGGGTCGCCGCTCGCCTCGAGCTCCTCCGGGGTGCCGGTGATGGCCGCGCCCTGGAGCAGGAACACCAGATGGTGGGCCATGCGGAAGGCCGAGGTGACGTGGTGCGAGGCCACGATCAGGGTGAGCCCGAGGCGCTGGTTGAGGCGCACCAGCAGCGCCTCGATGCGCCGCACGTTCAGCGGGTCGAGGCCCGAGAACGGCTCGTCGCAGAGCACGATCTCCGGGTCGCGCACGATGGCGCGCGCGAGGGCGATGCGCCGAACCATCCCGCCCGACAGCTGGCTCGGCAGCAGGTCGCCCACGTCGGGAAGCCCCACGGAGTCGAGGCGGCGCTGGACCTCGGCGGCGATGGCGTCCGCGGGCAGCCCGGCGTGCTCGTGCAGCGGCAGCCCGACGTTCTCGGCCACGCTCAGGGAGTCGAGGAGCGCGCCGCCCTGGAACAGCATGCCGATGCGCTGGCGCACCCGGAACAGCTCCGACTCGCGCAGCCCGGTGATCTCCTCGCCGGCCACGCGGATGGATCCGCGATCCGGTCGCTCGAGGCCGCCGATCATGCGCAGCAGCGTGCTCTTGCCCGCGCCGCTGCCCCCCATGAGCACGGTGATCCGCCCTCGCGGGAAGGCGCAGTCGAGATCCTGGAAGACGACCCGATTGCCGAAGCTCAGCCCGACGTCGCGAGCCTCGACGTGCGGGTCGCTCGGCGCGGCGGCATGCATCAGTCGCGACTCCGGAGCGTGGCCGCCGCATTGTAGCCGCAAGGCCCCGCGACGCCCGGGTCTCCGGGCCTTTCGGGCCGCTCTCCGCGGGGATCCGGTAGCCTCCCGCCTCCGGCTCGAGCTTCGATCCGGAGGCTCTCGTTCCGGAAGCCGGAGGTCGCGGGTGCCCGTCGAGCTGCATCGCGCCAGCGGGCGCACCCGCCTCGGCTTCGCGCTCGCCGCCACCACCATGCTGCTGTGGGGCACGCTCCCCATCGCGCTCGAGGTGGTGCTGGCCTCCCTCGACGCCGCCACCATCGTGTGGATCCGCATGACCTTCGCGGGCCTGGTGATCGGCGCGGGCCTCGCCTGGCGCGGTCGGCTCGCCGCGCTGGGCCGGCTGGGCGCCCGCAGCTGGGGCCTGCTCGGCATCGCGACCCTGTTCCTCGCCCTCAACTACTTCGCCTACCTGATCGGCCTCGACCTCACCAACGCCGCCAGCGCCCAGGTGCTGCTCCAGCTGGCCCCGCTGCTGCTCGCCCTGGGCGGCATCGTGGTGTTCCGCGAGCGCTTCAACGGCCTGCAGTGGTGCGGCTTCGCGACCCTGGTGGGCGGCCTCGTCGTCTTCTTCCTCGACCAGGTGCAGGCCCTCGCGGCGGACGTCGTCGCCGGCGACCGCTACCTCGGCGGCGCCGGCGTGCTCGGCATCGCCGCCGTCACCTGGGCGATCTACGGCCTGGCCCAGAAGCAGCTCCTGCGCAGGCTCTCGTCCCAGCAGATCATGGTGGTGATCTACGCCGGCTGCGCGCTGGGCTTCCTGCCCTTCGCCCGCCCCGGCGACGCCCTGGGGCTGGGCCCCGCCGAGCTCGCGGCCCTGGCCTACTGCTCCCTCAACACGGTGATCGCCTACGGGGCGTTCTCCGAGGCCCTGGCCCACTGGGAGGCCTCGCGGGTGAGCTCCGTGCTGGCCCTCACCCCGCTCGCCACCCTGGGCTTCGTGGCCCTGGGGAGCCGCCTGGTGCCGGCCCTGGTCGAGCCCGAGCCCATCTCCTGGACCAGCCTGCTGGGCGCCCTGGTGGTGGTGGGCGGCTCCCTGCTGGTCTCCCTGGGCGGGGCGGCGTTCAGCGGCGCCTCGCCGGAGACGGCCCCCCGGAGCGGCTGAAACCACCGGCCGGCCTGGAACGAATGAAACCGGGGAACCGCCACGGCGTCCAAGCGGCGCCGATCCACCGAGACCGCCCCGGAGACCGAGAGGAGAACCCGTGTCCCTTCGCCACCTGCTTCCCCGTCTGCTGCCCGCCGTGGCCGCCGTGCTGATCGCGGCGCCGGTGCCTACCCTCGCCCTCGACGTGGACCTCTACGCCGAGCTCCTGGAGCGCCACACCCGCAGTGTCGAGGACATTGCGGGCACCCGGGTCGACTACGGCGCACTGCGACGCGACCCCGACTGGAAGCAGCTGGTCGACGGCCTCGCCGCGAGCGACCCCGACGGCCTCGCCGGCGACGAGCAGCTCGCCTTCTGGATCAACGCCTACAACATCCTCACCATCGACGTGGTGGCGAAGAACTACCCCCTCGCGAGCATCAAGGACGTGGGCTCGCTGTGGCGGCCGGTCTGGAAGCGCGAAGCCGGGCGCATCGACGGCAAGGCCTACACCCTGGACGGCATCGAGCACGGCATCGTGCGACCCCTCGGCGACCCCCGGGCCCACGCGGCGCTGGTCTGCGCCTCGCTCTCGTGCCCGCCGCTGCTGCGCGAGCCCTACCGCGCCGGGACCCTCGACGCCCAGCTCGACGCCAACTTCCGCACCTGGCTGGCCGACCCGCGCAAGGGCGTGCGCGCCGAGGGCGGCACCCTCTACGTGAGCAGCATCTTCAAGTGGTTCGCCGAGGACTTCCAGCCCGAGGGCGGCACCCTGGGCTTCGTCGAGCGCTACGGTCCGCCGGACGCCGCGAAGCTCGCTTCGAAGGGACCCCGGGTCTCGATCGTCTACCTCGACTACGACTGGAGCCTGAACGACACGGCGCGGGCGGGCTGACGGAGGCCGCAGGAGGGGGATTGGCGAAGGCACGCGAGAAGCTGGTCCCCCTGCTGCGCTCGAGCTCCGACGACGGCGAGGTCACGATCTACGTCAAGGGCTTTCTCGGCCGCGGCGAGAAGCCCGACCACTTCGAGGCCTGGCGCGAGAGCCACCGGCGCCTGGTGGAGAGCCACGGCTGGGGCCCGCGGGCCCACGGCTACAGCTGGGAGTCCGGTCGCTTCGAGCGCCTGCCGCTCCCCGCGGCCGCCGCCGCCAAGCTCGCCTGGGACGTCTACGGCAAGGTGCGCCGCGCCCGCCGGGTGGCGCTGATCGGCGCCGTCGGGGTGGCGGCCGCCGAGCAGGTGGTGCGCATCTCCGCGCGCCTGGCCAGCCAGTACGTCTCGGCCTCGCGCACCGCCCGCGAGCGCTCCGAGCACCTGGCCACCCGCCTCGCCCGGCTCTCCTCGCGCTACGACCACGTGCGCGTGGTCGGCCACTCCCTGGGCTGCGTCCAGGTCATCGAGGCGATCTCGCTGCTCGACTCCTGGGAGCGGCCCGCGGAGGTGCACCTGTGCGCGCCGGCGTGTCGCGAGCGCGACGTCTCGGACAAGCTCGACGACATGGCCCGGCGCCGGGCCTGGCTCTACTACACCCGGAGCGACCTCGTGCTCGAGACGGCCTTCCGCATCATGGCCCGGGGCCGGGCGCTCGGGGCCGTGGGCCCGCGCGAGGAGTACGCCGGCCTCGAGCCCGTCGACGTGGGCGAACACGTCGGCTTCCGCGCCCACGGCGACTACAAGAACCGGCTCCCGGAGTTCGCGGCGGGCAGGCGGCGCGGGCCGGGCTAGGCGGGTCGCGGGCCCGCCGCGCCGTCCGCGTCCGGAGCGCTCACCTCCGGCCCCCCGCTCTCTCGTCGTCCCGTCCGGCGAGGGTGGGGCGCAGGTTCATCAGCGTCTTGAGCAGGTTGAACCAGAAGGGGGCTCCCAGGCTCAGCAGGGCGCCGCCGAACAGGATGCCCAGGAGATGTCGCCAGGAGGCCCGTTCGTCGTCGGGCCAGCGCTCGCGCCAGGCGTCCACGCCTCCGAGGGAGAGCAGGTCCAGGCTTCCGAGCGAGGCGTTCAGCTCGTCGTAGCGCTCGCGCAGCGCCGTCTTGTTGCGGGTGAACATCTCGCGCTCGAACTTCTGGAGGACCTCCTCGGCCTGGGGGTCCCCTCCGAGCTCGGCGCGGATCCAGATGCGTGCCGCGGCCGCGGTCGCGACGCCGCCCAGCTCGGCCTTCTCGAGGGTCGCGTTCCCCTCCCTCGCCGCCTCGAGGGCCGCCTGGGCTCGCTCCCGCTCCGCGCCGAGGGGGCTCTCGTCGACGATCTGGCCGGCCTGGGCCACCAGCTCGGCCCGCAGCTTCGGATCCGCGGAGAGCCGCAGGTAGATCTGCGAGACGTCGAGCTGGACGCAGAACGCCACCGGGAAGGAGATGGCGATCGTGAACAGGCGCGAGTGGGTGACGAAGCGCTGGGTGACGCGATCCATCGTGGACTGGAAGTGGGCGCGAAGCTCGTTCGCGATTCCCTGCCCGACCCCGAACGCGGCGCTCACCTGGCTCGCGATGGCGTCGACGGTGCTGGGAGGCAGCACGCCTCCGGCCCTCTTCACCAGCTCGGCCACGCTCCCGTCGTTCTTTCCGAGCGCCGCGACCAAGGGCGCGTGCCACGACTTGCCGGCACCCGTTCGCGCCAGATCACGCAGCACGGGGAGCAGCTCCTCGGGCGGCAGGGCCTTGGCGAGGGTGAGCCGTCCCAGGGGGCCCCGGTGCTGGAGCTCGTCCCCCAGCCACTTCCGCAGCCCCTTCGCGCGCCCCTCCCACTCCGCGAACTTCGTCGAGAGGGTCGAGTCCGACACCAGGGGGTGGCGGAGCACCGCCTCGGCGAGCGCGCGGCCCTCGCCCTGGAGGGTGCTGCCCTTCACGTTCTCGAAGAGCGTCTCCAGGCCCCAGCGCAGGTTGCTGCCGCGCAGGCCCAGCCCGGCGATCACCACCTGGACCAGCATGGTGACGAGGAGGCTCACCCCGCCCAGGATGACCGAGAGGCCGATGAGCACGTCGAGGTACTGGAGCAGCACGCCGTCGCCCTCCCCTCAGCAGCCGATCGCCGTCCTGTAGAACGTCACGACCCGGCGGAGCTCCGGGTCCGTCCGGCCCGGCTTCTCGAGCTGCTCACCGACCTCCTTGCAGCCGCCGTGGATGCGCTGCACCAGCTCCCTGCGGGCCGGGCTGTCGTTCGGCATGAACTGCCAGACGGCGGCCTGCCAGGCTCGCAACGTCGCGAGCTGGGAGAGCCGCAGGTAGATGCGAACCGGATGGTTCGGTGGCGGGTTCTGCGCGGTGAGCGCGCCCTCCGTCACCTGGAGGGCGCTCTCGAAGTTCGCCTGGGCGCTCGCCAGATCGGTCGCCTTCAGGCCGCGGTCGTGATCGCGCAGGCCGTCGAGCGCCGCCACCATCACGCGGTCGCGCGTCCCGAGGGTGAGGGTGTTCGCGGTCTGCTCCTTCTGGATGCGAGCGAGGGTGGCGCTCAGCTCGCCGCTGAGATCCGCGTCCTCGAGGTCGTCGAGGCGCCAGAGGCAGAGCGCCTTCAGCACGAGGGCCGTTCCGAAGAGCCTCTCCTCGCGGAGCTTCGCCTCGTGGCCGGCGAGCTCCTCGTCGAGGAGCTTCAGCGAGAGCCGGTAGCCCGAGGCGGCCGCCGACGCGTCGAGGAGAGCCGCCCCGCCGGAGAAGACCTGGGCGCGCTGCGCGTTCTCGGCGCGGGCGGCCTCGTTGAAGAGATCCTGGGCCTCGCGAAGCTGGCGCGCGGCGCAAGCGAGGTTCGCGACCAGGAGCAGGAGTCCGACAAGAAGGGCCCATCGGGGGGCGGGGCGACGCATTCGTGGCTCCTCCGGCTGTGGGGTGGTCAGGCGGCCAGGCGCAGGGCGAGGTCCTGGGCGAAGGCGTCGAGGTCGATCGGCGCGGTGCTCGCCGCGAGGGTGTGGGTCGCCTCGCGGAGCACGTCGATGTGCTTCTGGTCGGCCCCGGCCTCCGCCAGCTCGGCGAGTCCGACCTCCACCACGCCTGCGACCACCGAGTTCCGGGCCAGCCGCCACTTGGCGTCGGCCTCGACACCGGCCCCGAACAGCTCGCTGAAGATCGCGTCGAGAGCGGCCGTGAGCGCGACGCGCCCCGCGTCCTGGGTGCCGGCGGGAAGCTCCTCCAGCAGCGGGAGCCGCACCGCCACGGCGCCGAGGCCGGCCTTCAGCATGGCCACGCCGGCGTCGGCGCTGATGCGCCGGCCGTCGAGCTTCCGCATGGAGGCCAGCATGGCGTCGACCGCCACGCCGAGGTGGTCGTTGGCGCCGGAGGCGTGGGCGACGAGCCAGTCCGGGTTCTCGACCACCTCGCCGAAGACGGCCTCCGCCACGTCGACGATCTGGTCGCGCGTGAAGCGCGGCTTCCAGGTGGAGCCCGGCGGTGCCGGCTTCGCGAGCGCCTGGAGCAGGGAGCGGCTCGCCGTGACCAGCAGGTGCTTGTCCGCCGACTGGAAGCCGGTGCCCCAGACCAGGTCCATGTGCTCCGCCGAGTTCTCCAGGACCAGGCGCACCACCTCCGGGAACAGGTCGGGGGCGAGGGGGCCCTCGAGCTTGCTGACGTCCTCGGCGACGGCGATCAGGATCTTCTGGAGGCCCTCGTGATCGGTCTTCAGGATCCCCGGGTTCTTCGCCACGGCGTCGAGCCCCGAGCGCACCACCGTGCCCAGCCCCTCGGCGGAGAGCAGGCGGCGGAACGTGAGGCGCTTCTCGCCCACCAGCAGGTCGGCCACCGCCGTTCCCACCTGGGTCACCACGTTGGCCTCGGCGCCGGGGGCGACGTCGAGGAACAGCACCGGGTTGGCGAGCACGGTCTCCGCGCCGCCCTTCACCAGGGCCCGGGTGGCGAGCTGGAGCCAGCTCCGGGCCGCCCAGCGTTCCGTCGTGGGAGCGCCCTCGAGATGGTTCTTCGCCGACGTGGCCATGGTCCGGGCGACGTTCTCGACGAGGAGCTGCTCCTTCTCGCCTCCCCCGAAGAGCTCCGGCGTCTCGACCACGCTGTCGAGCACCGCGATCATGAGGTCGCCGGCCACCTCGGTGACGGGGCTGTTGGCGAAGTCCTGGTCGTCGATCGCGCGGAGGAAGGCGAGGAGCGCGCGACCTTCGGGGCTCTTCTCCGACACGGCGCCCGGGGTGTTCGCGAAGTAGTCGACGGCGAGGTTGACGAGGGTGCCTCCGACCTGCTGGAGGGCCGTCGGCGGCTGGCCGTACTCGCCGTCCGCCCACTGCCGGATCTCCAGCAGCCCCGAGAGCTGCTGGCTCGAGAACTGGCCTCGGGCCCCCTGACCGTCCAGCCACTCCGGGTCGGACTCGACGCGGACCACGAGGTAGAGGTCGATCAGCTCCGATTCCTGGGCTGCGGTCCGGTCGGGGAGGCTCAGCAGTCGCTGCACCCGGGGCAGCTCCTGCGCGGCCGCGATGCCGGCCTCCTGGACGGTGAACCAGGTCGACGCCGAATCGATCCCGATTCCCGGGCTCCGCGGGAGCGGAAGCACGAGCGGGCCTCCACGGGTTCCGTCCACGTAGGCCTTGCGTCCGGCTCCGTAGAGCTGCAGCGCGGCCTGGATCGCGAAGATCACGGCTTCGGGGGGAATCATGTCGTGGGCCCTCACTCGGCAGTGGTTCGCCGAAGCGAGATATACACCCGCGGCGAAGCCGGAGGCAGCGGAATCCGCTCGGTTGGCTCGATTTCCGGTGAAGGAGTGTGAACCGCTTCACACCTCTGGCGCCGTGCTGGGGCCAATTTCGCCAGCTCGCTCCGGTTTTGCCCTAGCCCGCGATCGCGATCCCCTCCCTCAGGTCGGCGATATGGCTCTCGACCGCGGCGGGGTCCTTCACCGCCGTCTGGTAGCCGAGCTCGGAGAGGAACTCGATCAGGTCGTTGGCGTCGTCCCCGGCCGCCACGACCTTCTCCGAGATCTCGCTGTAGGGAACGCGGAGGCTGTAGTGGCCGGCGTCGAAGTAGCCCTGCACGGCGGCGGAGAGGATGGCCATCTGCTTCGTCGGACTCCCGGCGACCCCCTCCTGGGTGAACAGGTCGTGGTAGAGGGTGCCGCCGCTGAAGCTCACTCCGACGTCCTTGTTCTTCAGGTTCGCGAGGTAGAGCAGGAACTCCTTCACGTTGCGCTCGACCGTCATGCCGGCCTGCGGGTCCGCGGACTCGGGACCGTTCCAGGTGCGCAGGTCCGGCGGGAGCGGGAGCAGCCCACGGTGGCCGTTCGGATGGACGTACCGGGGGTTCGCCTTGCCGCCCCGCAGGCCCATCCGGGCGTTCATGATGGAGAACGCGTCGATCGCGGTGAGCTCGTTGAAGGGCTCCCCGTGTGCCTTGGCCTCCAGGTTGGCGTTGATCCGCTCGAGGATGGCCCGGATCCCGGCCCGATTGCGCCGGAAGAACTGCTTCCTCGTCAGCCCGCGGTAGACGATGTCGACGTCGGCCAGGAAGCCGCCGCTGGCCGTGGCGGCGGGCGTCGGCTCCGCCTCCGCCTCGCTGCCCGCGTACCTCGAGGTCCCGAGGAGGTACATCTCCGCCATCCCCTTGATCCCGAGGGAGTGGGCCGCCCGGCAGTCCGCGGGGTTGGAGCCGAAGAAGGGCTCGACCAGGATCGCAGGCGCCCGGCCCGCGTGGAGGCTCCAGCCGCCGCGGTCCTCCCGGGCCGGCACCTTCACCCGCCGGTCCCGCAGACCGAGGGTCTCCACCATGGCCCCCTGGACGGCCTCGGCCAGGGCCATGGAGCGCGTCGAGCCGCTCGAGAGCGTCTCGGTTCCGCTGGCGACGAAAGGCGCCGAGTTGAAGTGGAGCTCGATGCTGACGTCGGCGCCGTAGGCGTCGACCTCGCGGTAGACCGCCTCGATCTCGCGCCGGTAGCTGTTGGAGGGCTCGCGCAGGAACTTCCTGGCGCGGGTGGATCCCGACGCCAGGGCGATCATCCGGTCGGCGATCTTGTTATTGTAGTCGTACTCGTTCGTGTTCAGCGGAGCCCCCGCCCGGGCTCCCTTCCGGCGCGCATTGTGGCCAACGACGACTGCGATCTTCATGGTTCCCACCCTCCTCTGGTTTCAAGGGTCTTGAGCGATCTCCTGGTGCGAGCAGCCTGCCTCGCCCTCGGGCTGCTGTTCGCCTGCGCGCCCCGAGGCGAGGCGACGCCGCAGTTCCCGGAGCTCCTCGCCGAGCTGGAGCGCCGCCACTCTCCGGAGCGCGTCACCCGCACCCTCGAGGTCCTGCCCGTCCTCACGGCGTACGCCGCCGAGCCGGACGTCGCCGACGGAGTGGAGGCCGCCGAGCGCCACTTCGAGAGCCTGCCCGCGGAGGGCCGCCGGCGCTTCGGCGCCCACGTCGCGCGCGTCCTGCTCTACGTCGAGCTGTTCCAGCTCCTGGGCGCCGACCTCGGCAATGGCTACCACGACGTCGCCTTCGCGCTGCCCGAGTCCCGGCACCTGTACCGGGACGTCCTGGAGCACTACGCGCTGGACCGGGAGGAGGCCACGGCCTACGACGTCGCGAGCAGCCTCTCGACGCTTCACGAGGCCCACGTCGCGGTCGCGCTGGCCGCGTTCGTCGCGGAGCTTCGCGAAGAAGAGCGCATCGACTACCTCGCTCGCTTCCTCGGCAGGATCCGGGAGATCCGCGCCGCCGGTGCAAGGTAAGCGTCCGTCGCGCACCTCGCGCAAGCTGTGAACCAGTTCACAGGCGCCCGAGGGGCGTCGCCGCCGCGCCCGGTCGAAGGAAGGTCAGCCGGCCAGGGCGGAGAACCGGTCGAGCAGCCCCTGCACGCCGGGCGGCACGTCGATCTTCGCCGGGTCGTACCACGGGCTCCAGGTGCGCAGGTAGCGCCGCAGGAAGGTGCGGTGGGCGTTGCCCGAGGGCCGGGCCGGGCGGCGGCCGAGGCGCTCGGCCATGCAGCGGGCGAAGCGGCGGATGTAGGAGACGTAGTGCCACTGCGCCCAGGTGCCGACGGTGACGCGGTAGGGGTAGCTCCCCACCAGGCGGTCGTAGACCTGGAAGGCCACGGTGCGGTGCTCGATCTCCTCGGCCATGTGCCAGGCCCAGATGTCCCCGCCCGGCAGCACGCCCTCGTCGAACGCGCCCTGCTCGGCGGCGGCCAGGGCGAGGGCGCAGGTCATGGCCTCGAAGCCCTCGGCGTAGGCGAGGTTGAAGCGCAGCGACTTCGTGCGGGTGAAGCGCTGGTAGTCGGCCTCGAGGTCCGCCTCGATGGCGCGCAGGGCGTCGGCGCCGGCGTCGTCGAAGTGGGCGCGGATCTGGTCGTTCAGGCGCGCGTGGTTGCGGTAGTGGTGCCCCTCCTGCTGGGAGAAGTGGCGCGCGTCCTCGGCCAGCACGGGATCGTCGATCTGCTTCAGCGCCTCGCGCATGCTCCGGATCAGGTAGGGCTCGAGGTAGGGCATGGTCATGGAGAGCGCGAGGGGAGGCAGCATCGCGCCGAGCCGGTCGTCCGGGACCTCGAAGTCGAAGGGCTCCTCGAAGGAGAGGCGGATCTTGCGAACGGTGATGTCGGCCACGGCGGGAAGATAGCCCCGGAGCGAGGCCGGAACACGGTAGACTCCCGGCATGGCGGGCGCTGCCGACACCATCACCCTGAAGGCGAGCGGTCTCACCTTCTCCGCGCTGGTCCAGGGCGAGGGGCCGTCGGTGCTCTGCCTGCACGGCTTCCCGGACGACAAGCGCTCCTACCGCTTCCAGCTGCCGGCGCTCGCCGCGGCGGGCCATCGCGCCGTGGCGCCCACCTTGCGCGGCTACGAGCCCTCCGCCCAGCCGGTGGACGGCGACTACCACATCGTGCGCATGGCCGAGGACGTGGTGGGATGGATCGACGCGCTGGGAGAGGAGCGCGTCGACCTCGTGGGCCACGACTGGGGCGCCGTGATCGGCTACGCGGCCGCCGCCCTGGCGCCGGAGCGCCTGCGCTCCCTCACCACCCTCGCCATCCCCCACCCGGGCCGCCTCCAGCGCGAGGGCATCCGCAAGCTGCCGAGCCAGATCCTCAAGTCCTGGTACATGATCTTCTTCCAGCTCCGCGGCCTGGCCGACTGGGCGGTGGAGGCGCGGGACTGGGCGCTGATCGAGAAGCTCTGGCGCGACTGGTCGCCCGGCTGGGAGCCTCCCGCCGAGGATCTCGCCCACGTGAAGGCGACCCTCGCCCGGCCGGGCGTGAAGCGCGCCGCCCTCGCGTACTACCGCGCGGCCTTCGACCCGCGCTCGGCGGCGGCCAGGCAGACGGCGCGCCTGCTCGCCTCGCCGATCCACGTCCCCACCCTCGCCCTCACCGGGGAGCGCGACGGCTGCATGGACACGCGCCTCCACGACCTGACGCTCCGGCCCGAGGACTTCCCCGCCGGCCTGCGCATCGAGAGGATCCGCGGAGCCGGGCACTTCTTCCACCAGGAGAAGCCCGAGGAGGTGAACCGGCTGCTGCTCGACTGGCTGAAGGAGGCCCGGCGCCCGGGGACGTGAGTCAGGCCTCGGGGATCTCGACGTCGCCGGTGTCCGGCTCCTCCAGGGACTGGAGGGTGGCGAGATCCTCCCAGACCGGGATGCCCGCCTCGGCGTAGCGCTCGCGGGAGCGCTCCGTCACCGCACCCACGCGCACCAGCGCCGGCATCATGAGGTCGCGGAAGGAGTGGATCTGGCCGGGCGGCAGCTTGGCGCGGATCCCGCCGGCCTGGGCCTCGATGATGCCCTGGACGAAGTCCTTCACCTCGATCCCCACCCGCTCGAGCACCTGGAGGAAGCCCGGGTCGTGACGGCGGGGGCCGTCGCCCCGTGGTCCGCCCTGGGAGTCGCTCATGGTCTTCACCGCGCGGAAGGCGAACTCGGCGACGTCCTCGCGGTCGTCGGGGTGCATGTCGCCGATGGTCTCGCCCACGTAGACGTTGCCGAAGGCGACGTGGCGGGACTCGTCCTGGAGCACCGAGCTCGTGATCTGGCGCAGCAGGTCGCAGGTGGTGGCGCGGCGCATGTTGTGGAACGCGCCGAGGGCGAGGCCCTCCACCACCATGTTCATCCCGATCGCGATCTTGACCCAGTGGTCGGACTGGAGGGTCATGTCGATGATGTCCTTCAGCCACGGCGAGATCGGGTACACGATGGCGAGCTTGTTGATGTAGCGCTCGTAGACCTCGACGTGGCGCGCCTCGTCCATGGTCTGGGTGGCGGCGTAGAGCTTGCCCTCGTAGTCGGGCACGGCGTGGGTGAGCGCCGCGGCGGTCATCAGCGCGCCCTGCTCGCCGTGGAGGAACTGGGAGAGCAGGTGGGCGGTGGCGTGGGCCCGGAACTCCTCGCGCTGGCTCTTCGAGAGGCGCTGCACGACGGGGATGCGGTCGAACAGGAACTGGCTCTCGTCCATGATGGGCTTCGAGGGGTCGACGGGCCGCTCCCAGTCGACGTCGCGCTCGGCGTCCCACTGGCGCTGCTTGGCCTTGGAGTAGAGGTTGCGCAGCTTCTCGATGTCGATCTCGTAGTCGAACTGCCAGGCGATCTCCATCGGCGTCTTGAGGACGTCGGCGGTCTCCCAGTTGGTCGGCATGGCATCCTCCGCAGCGTCCCGACAGCCTAGCGCGGGCGGGTCAGGACCCCGCGGCGGGCAGGGGCAGGCCGGAGAAGTCGCCCCAGGTGGCGCGCCACAGCTCGCGCAGGCCGATGCGCGGGCCCGCGCGACGGTTGAAGCGTTGCACGCTCCCCTGGAGCCGGCCGGCGCGGTCGAAGACCGCTCGGATGCCCCACAGGCCCCGGTCGGCCTGGCCGGGCAGGCCGTAGCGCAGGTCGTCCATCTCGACGACGCTGCCGTTGCGCGTCTCGATCACCCGCGGATGCACCTGGCCCATGGCGAACCAGACGAAGATCGAGCCCTCCCAGGTCTCGGCGACGCGGTCCACGAGGGGGTGGGGGGCGGCGGCGGGGAAGCGCTCCCAGACGACGTGGCCCGGGCGCAAGCTCGTGTGCAGGCCGACCCGGACGTCCTGCTCGGTGCGTACCACCACGCGCCGTAGCCAGGGCTGGAGCAGGGTGGGGTAGGCGCGCACCCGGGCGTCGGCATGCCCCTCGGCGGCGACCCGCTCGGCCACGCGCCGTTCGACGCGCTGGTTCAGCGCCACGCCGTAGAGCAGGTAGGCCGAGGTGAGGGCCAGGGCCACGGCCGCCGCGCGCCGGCGCGTGGGCAGCGAGAGCGAGGTGCGCACGCCGAGCGCCACCGCGACGCCGAGGGTGAGGGTGTAGAACGGGTCGATGATGGCGATGCCGTTCCACGCGAAGCGCTCGAGGGAGAAGGGGGCGAGCAGCTGGGTCCCGTAGGCGGTGAAGACGTCGAGCAGCGGATGGGTGAGGAGCGCGAGGACGAACAGGCCCATCCAGGCGGGCCGTGCATCCCGCGCCCCGAGGTGGTCGGGATCGTCGGAGCCGCTACGGGCGAGCCGCCGGGCGTGGCCGCGCCACACCGCCCAGCCGAGCAGCGGGCCCACCACCGGCCCGAACCAGAGCGCGTGGGTGGGGCCGCGGTGGTAGAGGAACTCGCCGAAGGGGCCGTGGGTCGCCACGGCCACCACGTCGAGGTCCGGCAGCATGCCGCCGAGCGCGCCCCACGCCAGGGCGCGCCGGCCGAGCCGGCGCGAGAACGCCGCCTGGCCCACGGCGGCGCCGAGCAGCGCCTGGGAGACCGGATCCACTCAGGCCTCGGCGCGCACCTCGGCGTCGAACCGGCGCAGGCGCTGGAAGCGGTCCACGTGCCAGTCGGCGTCGCCGAAGAGCCCCTGGAGCACCCGCAGCCGCTTGAAGAACAGGCCCTCGTCCTGCTCGTCGGTCACGCCGATGCCGCCGAAGAGCTGGATGGCGTTCTCCTGGACGAACCAGCCGCCCTCGGTGAGCTGGAGCTTCGCCGCGGAGATCTCCGAGCTGCGCTCCTCCTCGTTCTCGCTGTCGGCGCGGATGGCGGCGAGGATCATGGTCGAGCGGCAGACCTCGGTCTCGCCCATCATGTCCACCGCCTTGTGCTGGAGCGCCTGGAAGGTGCCGATGGGCACGTCGAACTGCTTGCGCTCCTTCAGGTACTCGACGGTGCGATCGAAGAGCTCCTGGATCTCGCCCTGGCCCTCGGCGCAGACGGCCGCGGCGCCGCGGTCGATCGCCCACTCGAGGTGGGGGAGGGCGCCGCCCTCGGTGCCGAGCAGCCGCTCGCTCTTGACCGCGACGTCGTCGAGGCGCAGCAGCCCGGTGCGGTGGCCGTCCATGCCGTTCACCGGAGTGCGCGTGAGCCCCTCGGCGTCGCCGTCCACCACGAAGAGCGAGATGCCGTCGCGGTCGCGGTCGCCGCCGGAGGTGCGGGCCGCCACCACGATGCGGTCCGCCGCGTGGCCGTTCAGCACCCAGTGCTTCTCGCCGCGGATCGACCAGCCGTCGCCCTTGCGCTCGGCCCGGGTGCGGCAGTCGTGGAGGTCGTAGCGGCTCTGGCGCTCCGCGTAGGCGAGGGCGAGGGAGATCTTCCCGGCCATCATGGGCTGGAGGGAGCGCGTCACCTGCTCGTCGCTGCCCAGCCGGGAGATCAGCCCGCCGGCCAGAACCACCGAGGGGATGATCGGCTCGGGCACCAGCCCCCGGCCGAGCTGCTCCAGGATCAGCGCGAGGTCGACGAACTTGCCGCCGAAGCCGCCCTGCTCCTCGGGGAAGGGCACGCCCAGCCAGCCGAACTCGCCCATCTGCTCCCACATCTGGGGCTCCCAGCCCCGGGGCGTCTCGCGCAGCTTGCGGAAGCGCTCCACGTTCGAGTCGTTCGCCACGAACTTGGCGACCGAGTCGACGATCATCTGCTGCTCTTCGGTGAGGTCGAAGTTGACCGCCATGGCGGGTCTCCTCGATGCGCCGCCCTAGGCGGTGGGCAGGCGCAGGATGTGCTTGGAAACGATGTTCTTCTGGATCTCGTTGGACCCGCCGTAGATGGTGCAGGCGCGCAGGTAGTTGAACTGCGACGCCACCCACCGCTCGGCCTCGGGGAGCGCCTCGGCGGGGCTGTCGAACCAGCCGAGCGCGTCGTGCCCCATGGCGTCCAGGGTGAGCTCCGTGACCTCCTGGTAGAGCTCGGTGCCCACGATCTTGAGGATCGAGCTCTCGGCGCCGGGCGCGTGGCCGAGCTGGGCCGCGGCCAGGGTGCGCAGGTTCACCATGTTGACGGCGCGGTGGCGCATCTCGAGGCGCGCGATGCGCCGCCGGAAGGCCGGGTCGTCGAGCAGGCAGTCGTCGCCCACGGGCGTGTCCCGGGCGATGCGCTTCACCACCTGGATCCACTTGCCGGACTGGGCCACGCCGCCGATCAGCGTGCGCTCGTGTCCGAGCAGCGCCTTGGCCATGGTCCAGCCGCCGTCCTCGGGGCCGACGCGGTTGGCCTGGGGGACCCGCGCGTCCTGGAACCAGGTCTCGCTGAAGGCGTCCGTCCCGCCGGTGGTCAGGAAGGGCTTCACCGTGATGCCGGGGGTGTTCTTCACGTCGGCGAGCAGGAAGGTGATGCCCTCCTGCTTCTTGCCCGCGGAGGAGGTGCGGGCCAGCACGAAGATCCAGTCGGCGTACTGGGCGTAGGTGGTCCAGGTCTTCTGGCCGTTCAGGACGTAGTCGTCGCCGTCCTTCTCGGCGCGCAGCTGGAGGTTGGCGAGGTCCGAGCCGGCGTTGGGCTCGGAGTAGCCCTGGCACCAGACCTCCTCGCCCGAGAGGATCCTGGGCAGGAAACGCGCCTTCTGCTCGTCGCTCCCGAACTGGATCAGCAGCGGGCCCACCATGTTGAGCCCGAAGGGCGAGAGCTCGGGAGTGTTGGCGCGCACCAGCTCCTGCTGGAAGAGGTAGCGCTGGGTCACGTCCCAGCCGGTGCCGCCGTACTCCTTGGGCCAGTTGGGCGCGATCCAGCCCTTCTCGGCCAGCACCCGGTGCCACTCCATGGTCTCGTCCTGCTTGAAGTACGGGATGCCCTGGCTCGCCTTCTTCTTGATGGCGGCCGGCATGGCCTTCTCGATCCAGCCGCGAACCTCGTCGCGGAAGTCGAGCTGCTCGGGGGTGAAGCTCAGATCCATGGGGCGTCCTCCTGGATTGGGGCCGGCGACCCGGGGCGGCCTCGAAGGGTAGCTTGGGGCCGGCCGCGGTGCCGGGGGCGGGGCTACACTGGCGCTCCCGAATCCGGACTGGAGGCGCCCGTGAACGAGATCCTCACCCTCAGCCTGACCGAGCTCGCGGAGCGCCTGGCGCGCCGCGAGGTGTCCCCCACCGAGCTGATGACCGCGGTGCTCGACCGCATCGAGGCCACCAACGACGCCCTGCTGGCCTTCGTGGCGCTGCGCGACCGCGAGTCACTCCTCGCCGACGCCCGCGCCGCCGAGGAGCGCATCGGCCGCGGCGAGGGCCGGGTGCTCGAGGGCGTGCCCCTGGGCGTGAAGGACCTCGAGCACGTGAAGGGCCTGCCCAACACCGAGGGCAGCCTGCTGTTCAAGGAGCGCATCTCCGGGCACGACGACGTCCACGTGGCGCGGCTGCGGGCGGCCGGCGCCATCGTGGTGGGCAAGACCAATGCGCCGGAGTTCGGCTGGACCGCGATCACCAAGAACCTGGTGTACGGCGTCACCCACTCGCCCTGGAGCCTCGACGTGAGCCCCGGCGGCTCGAGCGGCGGCTCCTCGGCGGCGCTGGCGGGCTGCGTGTGCCCGCTGGTGACGGCGAGCGACGGCGGCGGCTCGATCCGCATCCCCGCGAGCTACACCGGCGCCTTCGGCCTGAAGCCCTCCTACGGCCGCGTCCCCATCTCGCCGCGGGAGGACTGGCCCTGGGGCATGACGTCGGTCTACGGGCCGCTCACCAAGACCGTCGAGGACGCTGCACTGTTCCTCGACCTGGTGGCCGGCCCGGACCCGCGCGACCCCACCAGCCTGCCGCCCCCGGGCCTCTCCTACCGCGAGGAGGTGGCGAAGCCGCTGGAGCCCGGTCTGCGCATCGGCTTCTCGCCGGACCTCGGCTACGCGGTGGTCCAGTCCGACGTCGCCGAGGCCGTGGGCGACGCGGTCGCGTGCTTCGAGAAGCTCGGCCACAGCGTGAAGCCGCTGCGCGGCGGGCCGCCCCAGCTCGGCGTGGACTGGGCCATGCTGGGCTCCTTCGAGCTGGCCGTGCGCCTGGCCGACCACCTGCCCGAGCGCGCCGGTGAGCTGCACCGCACCCTCGCCGAGCAGGTGCGACGCAGCACCGGGATCGAGCCGGCCACCTGGAAGAGGATCAGCGACGAGCGCCTCGAGCTCTCCGAGTGGTGCGCGAGCCAGTTCGAGGAGTTCGATCTGCTGGTCACGCCCACGGTGCCCACGGACCCGCCCCCCGCCAAGGGGCCGTTCCCCACCGAGATCGAGGGCCGCGCCGCCAACCTGATGAGCGCGGGCTCCTTCACGATTCCCTTCAACCTGTCCTGGCACCCCGCGGCCTCGGTGCGCGCCGGGCTCTCCCGCCGCGGGCTCCCCATCGGCATGCAGATCGTGGGGCCGCGCCATCGCGACGACCTGGTGCTGCGGGCCGCGCGGGCCTTCGAGCGCGAGCGCCCCTGGCATCCCCGCTGGCCGACCCTCATCGGGGAGGGCCTGTGATGGCGTTCCGGGGGCGGGTGGCCCTGGTGACCGGAGCGGCCAGCGGCATGGGCCGGCTGGCGGCGCGCCGCCTCGCCGAGGGCGGCGCCCGGGTGGCGGCGGTGGACCTGAACGCCGAGGGCCTGCGCGCCACGGCCGAGGGCCGCGAGGGGATCCGCCCCTTCGAGCTCGACGTGACCGACGACCACGCCGTGCGGGCGCTGGTCGCCGAGGTCGAGAGCGACCTCGGTCCCATCGATCGCGTCGTCAACGCGGCGGCCATCATGCCCACGGGCTTCCTGATGGAGCAGGACATCGGGACGATCCGGCGCATCATGGACGTGAACTACGGCGGGCTCGCCAGCGTCAGCCACGCCGTGATGCCCGGCATGCTCGAGCGCGGCCGCGGCGACCTGATCAACTTCGCCTCCATCGCGGGCTGGCTGCCGGCGCTCCACTTCGGCGCCTACAACGCCTCGAAGTTCGCCGTGGTGGCCTTCACCGAGGTACTCGCCCAGGAGACTCGGGGGAAGGGCGTGCGCATCGCGTGCGTGTGCCCGCCGCCGGTGGCGACGCCGCTCCTCGACCAGGCGAAGTCCCGGCCGAAGTCCATCGAGCAGGCGCCGCCGATCCCGCCCGAGGAGGTGCTCGACGCCATCGAGGACGCCCTCGAGAGCGGACGGCTCTGGGTGTTCCCGGGCCGCGGCACCCGGCTCGTGTGGCGCCTGCGGCGCTTCGCGCCCGGGCTCACCTGGCGTCGCATGCGTCAGATCGAGGGCTTCTAGGTTCCACCGATCTCCGTGTCCGGCGTTCGCGGTAGGGCGCACGCTTCTTTGACGCCCAGCGTCGGTGATCCCACGCTCGGGGCCCGCTCGGGACCGCCGGGCGGGCGCAGCGCGCGTCTCGCCGCGGCATCGCACTTGCATCACTGCTTCCCACTCGTTGCACGCCCCCGCTGGAGAAGCGACGGTGGAGGACTCCCTCGATCTGGATCTCGATGTCGCCGGCGGCAGCGCAGAGGCCGAGGAGGCGCGCCTCCTCGGCGAGCTCCAGGAGTCGCTGCGCACCTGCCTCGCCGACCTCGCCGAGGGCGTGACCCAGATCGGCGACCAGCTCGCCCGCGGCGTGGAGCAGCTGCGCGCCGGGGACGAGCCGCGCTCCCTGGCCGTCGCCCTCGAGAACCTCGGCGCCTTCTTCGCGCTCCTGGCCCGGATGACCGAGAGCTTCGAGGGCCGGCCGCTCCCCGCCCTCGACGCCTTCGACGCCGCCGTGCGGGCGGGCGTGCAGGAGCTCGAGGCGTCCCTCGACGGCCTCGAGCCCGCGGCCGTGGCGGATGCCGTGGCCGGATCCCTCGGCCCCGCCCTCGACGGCTGGCCCAAGGTGGGCGACGAGCTGGCCGCCGCCATCGCGGCGCTCTCCCCGGGCCTGGTGGGCGCGTTCCTGTGAGCCCGCGGCCCTTCCTCACGGTCTGCATGATCGTCCGGGACGAGGCCGAGGACCTGCCCGCCACCCTGGCGCGCCTCGCCGAGCCCGTCGAGGAGCTGGTGGTGGTGGACACCGGCTCCCGGGACGCGACCCGCGAGATCGCGCGCGCCGCCGGGGCGCGGGTGCTCGACGTGCCCTGGCGCGACGACTTCGCCGTCGCCCGCAACGCTGCCCTCGACGCGGCGACGGGCCGCTGGTGCCTGATGCTCGACGCCGACGAGCAGGTGGAGCCCGCCACCTGGCCGGCGCTCACCGCCTTCCTGGTGGCGGCGCGGCATCGCCTCGGACGCATCACCGTCACCAGCGAGACGCGCGAGGGCCGCGTCCACGAGGCGATCACCCGCGTCTGCCGCAACGACGGCGAGGCGCGCTACCGCGGCCGCATCCACGAGCAGCTCGTGGCCCGGGGCGAGGTGGGGGAGACGGGCCTCCAGTGCCTGCACTCGGGCTACGCCGACGAGGCGCTCGAGCGCAAGGGCAAGATCGAGCGCAACCTGCGCCTGCTGCGCGCCGCCCTCGAGGACGACCCCGGCGACGCCTACCTCCGCTTCCAGCTCGGTCGCACCCTGTGGCGCGGCGGCGAGCAGCGCGAGCCCGCGCTCGCCGAGCTGCGCGCCGCCGTCGAGGGCGCGCCCGCCGGGGCCGTCTGGGGCGCCGGCGCGCTTCGCGACCTCGGCTACGCGCTGCGCGAGTGCGGTCGGCTCGAGGAGGCCCTCGCCCTCGTCCGGGAGGGGCTCGCGCGACACCCGGGCTTCACCGACCTCGCCTTCCTCGAGGGCCTGCTGCACATGGACCGGGGCGACGCCGCCGCCATGCAGCGCGCCTTCGAGGCGTGCCTCGCGCTGGGCGAGACCCGCACCTTCACCAGCGTGGACGGCGTCGGCAGCTACCGCGCCCACCACAACCTGGGCCTGTTCCGCGAGCTCTCCGGCGACCTGCGCCGGGCCCGCGTCCACTACGAGGCCGCGCTCGCGGCGGCGCCGGACTTCGCGCCCTCCCGGGAGCGGCTGCGGGGCCTGCTCGCCCGGGAGCGCCCGCGCCAGCCGCTGGCGCGCACCAACGGGGCCGGCCCGCCCGCTCCGTGAGGCTCAGCCTGTGCATGATCGTCCGCGACGAGATCGAGCTCCTGGGGAGCTGTCTCGACGCGGCGCGTCCCTTCGTGGACGAGGTCGTGATCGCCGACACCGGCTCCGAGGACGGCACCTGGGAGTGGGTCCGGGAGCGCGCGGACCGAAGCCTCCGGATCCCGTGGCGCGACCACTTCGCCGAGGCGCGCAACCAGAGCCTGGCGGCGGCGAGCGGCGACTGGGTGCTGATCCTCGACGCCGACGAGCGGATCGAGGGCGACGCGGCGGCGCTGCGCCGCGCCCTCGCCGAGCCGCGCGCCCTCGCCTGGCGGCTGCGCGTGCGCAGCGACGTCGGCACGGGGTCCGAGGAGTTCCACGCCGTGCGGCTGTTCCGGCGCCGGCCCGACCTGCGCTTCAGCGGCCGGGTGCACGAGCAGGTGACGCCGGCCCTCCGGGAGATCGCGGAGCGCGAGCCGGGCTGGCGCGTCGCCGACCTCGCGGCGGCGCACGTCGAGCACGCGGGCTACCACCCTCGGCTCGCCTGCGCGCGGAGCAAGCGCGAGCGCAACGTGCGGCTGCTGCGGCGCGCGCTCGAGGAGTCGCCCGGCGAGCCCTACCTGCACTACAAGCTCTTCCAGGCCCTCGGCGCCGGCTCGCAGGAGTCCGCCGTGCATCTCGACGCGGCGGCGCGGCTGCTGCTGGCGGCGTCGCCGGCCGAGCTGCGCCGCCAGGCCACCGCCGCCGAGGCCCTCACCGCGGCCGCCCAGGGCTGGCTCGCCGCGGGTCGCGTCCCCCAGGCCCGCGCGGCCTGCCGCCGCGTGCTCGACGAGCTGGGCCCCCACCCGGCGACGCGCCTGGTCCACGGCCAGGCGCTGCTGGCGGCCGGCCAGACCGCCGAGGCCGTGCCCGAGATCGAGCGGGCGCTCGTCGAGCCGCCGCCGGCGAGCGGCTTCCACTACGACCGCGAGGCCTTCCAGGCCGCCGGGCGCCGGCTGCTGGCGCTGGCCCGCCAGCGCTCCGGGGTCGCCCCGCCGAGGCCGCGGTAGACTCCTGCGCAGCGCGCTCAGGAGTGCCGATGACCGCCGCCCCCTCGATCGAGTCCGCCCCCGAGCCCCACTCGAACGTGGCCATCATCCCCGGTCGCGTGGCCCAGCTGCGCGCGAGCTTCGCGAGCGGCAGGACGCGCTCCCTCGACTGGCGCCGCGAGCAGCTCGAGCGCCTGGAGACGCTGCTGCGCGAGGACGGCGAGGAGATCGTCGCCGCGCTGAAGGCGGACTTCGGGAAGCCCGACTTCGAGGCCTGGGCGGCCGACGTGATCGCCGTGGCGGGCGAGGCGAAGCTGGCCCGCAAGCACCTCGCCCGCTGGACGCGCCCCGAGAAGGTGGCCACGCCCCTCGAGCAGAGGCCCGCACGCTCGCGGATCGTGCGCGAGCCCCTGGGCGTGGTGCTCGTCATCGCGCCCTGGAACTACCCCGTGCAGCTCCTGCTCTCGCCCCTGGTGGGCGCCATCGCGGCGGGCAACTGCGCGGTGCTGAAGCCCTCGGAGATCACCCGGCACACCTCGGCGGTGCTCTCCCGACTGGTCCCGCGCCATCTGGACCCCGAGTGCTTCGAGATCTTCGAGGGCGGCGTCGCCGAGACCACGGCACTCCTCGAGCAGCGCTTCGACCACGTCTTCTACACCGGCAACGGGCGCGTCGGACGCGTGGTGATGGAGGCCGCGGCGAAGCACCTGACGCCCGTCACCCTCGAGCTCGGCGGCAAGAGCCCCTGCATCGTCGACGAGAGCGCCGACCTCGACGTGGCGGCCCGGCGCATCGCCTGGGGGAAGTTCCTGAACGCCGGCCAGACCTGCGTGGCGCCGGACTACCTGCTCGTCCACGAGGCCGTGGAGTCCGAGCTGGTGACGAAGCTCGGCGAGGTGATCCGGGGCTTCTACGGCGACGATCCCCGGCAGAGCCCCCACTACGCCCGCGTGGTCGACGATCGCCACCACGCGCGCCTCGTCGGCCTGCTCGAGGGCGCCGAGATCGCCCAGGGCGGCGAGCGCCGCGCCGACGACCGCTACCTCGCCCCCACGATCGTGCGCGACGTGAAGCCCGACTCGCCACTGCTCGCCGACGAGATCTTCGGCCCCATCCTCCCGGTGCTGCGCGTGCGCGACGTCGACGAGGCCATCGCCTTCGTCGAGGCCCGGGAGAAGCCCCTCGCCCTCTACGTCTTCACCGGCAGCGAGGACGTGGAGCAGAAGGTGGTGGAGGGCACGAGCTCCGGCGGCGTGTGCGTGAACGCCACGCTCTTCCACCTCGGCAACCCGAACCTTCCCTTCGGCGGCGTGGGTGAGAGCGGCATGGGGGCCTACCACGGCCGCCACAGCTTCGAGACCTTCAGCCACCGCAAGTCGGTGATGACCAGGTCGACCCGCTTCGACCCGAAGCTGGCCTACCCGCCCTACTCGAAGCTGCTCACCCGGCTGCTGCGCCGGCGGCTCTGAGCGCTACAGCCCGAGCTCGCGCAGCTCCACCGGGCGGTGCTCCTCGGCGGAGCGCTGGGCCGCGAGGCCCACGGCCACGGCCCACAGCCCGTCGCTCACGCTCACCTCGGGCGGCGCGCCCGCGTCGAGGGCCTTGCGGAAGGCGAGGTGCTCGAAGTAGGTGGAGCCGTGGTGGCCGCCGGCCTTGAGGATGCGCTCCTCCACGGGCACGTGCTCGCTGCGGATCTCCCGCGGGCTGCGCTGGCCGACCACGACCGTGGACTCGGGCACGAAGGCCTCCACCTTGCCCTTCTCGCCCACCACGCAGATCTCCTCCTGGTTGCGGGAGGCCTCGGCGAACATGCACAGGTCGAGCAGGGCCCGGGCGCCGGACGCGTAGTCGACCAGCGCGTAGGCGTTGTCGAGGATGTCCGGGCGCTCGCCGTCGTACTCCTCGTCGAGGTGGTTCACGTCCTGGCCCGCCGAGGCGTAGACGCGCACCGGGCGCGAGTCGAGGATGAAGTTCATCAGGTCGAAGAAGTGGCAGCACTTCTCCACCAGGGTGCCGCCGGTGTTGCGCGAGAAGCGGTTCCAGTTGCCCACCTTGGGGAGGAAGGGGAAGCGGTGCTCGCGGATGGCCAGCATGCGCGGGGTGCCGACGGCGCCGCCGCGCACCTCCTCCACGAGCCGCGCCACCGGCGGCATGTAGCGGTACTCCATGGCGACCCAGACGAGCGCGGGGTGCTTGCTCGCCAGCTCCTCCACCCGGCGGCAGTCCTCGAGGGTGGTGCAGAGCGGCTTCTCGATCAGCACGGGCTTCTCGGTGCGGAACACTTCCTCGAGCACGTCGGCGTGGGTGTGGTTCGGGGTGGAGACCACCACCACGTCGACCGGGGCCTCGGCGAGGAGCGCGCGGTGGTCCTCGTAGAGCTCGGCGTCGGGGCCCGCCGTGTCGCGGCCCCACTTCTGGGAGGTCGGGTGGGGATCCGCGAACGCGGTGACGACGGCGTCGGGGAGCAGGCGCAGGTTGAGGATGTGCTCGATGCCCATCATCCCCGTTCCGATGATTCCGTAGCGCAGGGGGTCGGCCATTCCGGGAGGGTGGGGCGTCCCCGGCTCCGCCGCCACGGCGAGGGCCATGGGGTATGCTGCCCGGCCATGGGCCCCACCCCCTCCGCCGCCCCGCGGCGCCTCGGCAAGACCGATCTCTCCGTCGGTCCCATCGCCTACGGGTGCTGGCGCTTCGCGGGCAGCGGCGTCCCCACGGCCCGGGAAAAGATCGAGACCGCCCTCGATCTCGGCATGACGCTGATCGACACCGCGGACATCTACGGCTGTGACGACGGCCTCGGCGTGGGCGCGTCCGAGACGCTGCTCGGCGAGGTGCTGGGAGACGCCCCCGAGCTGCGCCGGCGCATGGTGCTCGCCACCAAGGCGGGCATCGTGATCGGCACCCCCTACGACTCGAGCGGCGCACACCTGCGGCAGAGCTGCGAGGACTCGCTGCGCCGGCTCCGCACCGACGTGCTCGACCTCTACCAGATCCACCGCCCGGACTGGCTGGCCCACCCCGCCCGGGTGGCGGAGACGATCTCGGAGCTGCGCCAGGCCGGGAAGATCCGCGAGTTCGGCGTGTCGAACCACACCGCCGCGCAGTTCGAGGCGCTCCAGGCCCACCTGCCCTTCGCCATCGCGACCCACCAGCCGGAGCTGAGCGCCCTCGTGCTCGACCCGCTCCACGACGGCGTCCTCGACCAGTGCCTGCGCGTGGGCGCCACGCCGCTCGCCTGGAGCCCGCTCGCCGGAGGGCGCCTCGGGCTGCCCCTCGACGAGGTGCGGAGCCGGCCCGGTGGGGAGCGCCTGGCGGCCGTGATCGAGGTGCTCGACCGCCTCGCCGACGTGCGCGGCGCGACCCGCAGCGCGGTCGCCCTGGCGTTCCTGCTGGCGCACCCCGCCGGCATCGTGCCCATCGTGGGGAGCCAGCGGCCCGAGCGCATCCGCGAGTGCGCGGAGGCCACCGGGGTCGAGCTGACGAGGAGCGAGTGGTACGACGTCGTCGAGGCGTCGCGAGGGGAGCCCCTGCCGTGAGCGTCGAAGTCTCCTGGTTCTCGGCCCTGTGCGACGACGACTACCGCCACCTCGGCGTGTCCGACCCGGCGCTGCGCAGCAGCTTCGAGCACTGCCGCGAGATCGTGCTGGCGGCCGAGCGCGGCGGCTTCGACAACATCCTGCTGCCCTCGGGCTACGCGCTGGGCATCGACAGCATCGCCTTCGCGGGCGGCGTGGCGCCACTGCTCGAGCGCATGCGCCTGCTGGTCGCGGTGCGCTGCGCCGAGCTGTGGCCGCCCCAGCTCGCGCGCCAGCTCGCGACCCTCGACCGCATGCTCGGGGGGCGCCTCACCATCAACATCATCTCGAGCGACCTGCCCGGCGCGCCCGTGGCCTCGGAGCCGCGCTACGCCCGCAGCCTCGAGGTGATGCACGTCCTGCGCCAGCTCCTCGACGGCAAGCCCGTGGCCCACCATGGCGAGTTCTACGACCTCGAGATCGACGCACCCCGCATCGGCACCGTCTCCGGGCGCTGCCCGCCCTTCTACTTCGGCGGCCTCTCGGAGCCGGCGCGGGAGTGCGCGGCCCAGGGCGCCGACGTGTTCCTGATGTGGCCGGACCGCCTGCCCGCGGTGCGCGAGGTGCTGGAGGACATGCGCGGCCGGGCGGCCCGCCACGGGCGCAGCCTGCGCTTCGGCTACCGCGTCCACGTGATCGTGCGCGAGACCGAGGCCCAGGCCCGCGCCGCCGCGCGCGAGCTGGTGAGCCGCCTCGACGCCGCCGAGGGCGAGGCGATCCGCAAGAAGTCCCTCGACCACGCCTCGGTGGGGGTGAGCCGCCAGGCCCAGGTGCGCGAGGACGCCGACGCCGAGGGCTACGTCGAGGACCACCTGTGGACCGGCATCGGCCGCGCCCGCAGCGGCTGCGGCGCCGCCATCGTGGGCGACCCGGACCAGGTGCTCGCCAAGCTCGAGGCCTACCGCGAGCTCGGCATCGAGGCCTTCATCCTCTCGGGCTACCCGCACCGCGAGGAGTGCGACCTGTTCGCCCGCTACGTGCTGCCGCGCCTGGAACACGGGCCGCTCCAGGCCTAGCGCCCTCAGCTGTGCCGGGCGAGGAAGCTCCCGTGCTTCGCGCCCTCGAGGAGCGAGAGGAAGGCCGCGCCGCGCACGTGGATCAGGTCCTCGTGGTCCCCGGACTCGAACCACACCTCGGGCGCCGAGAGCAGGCTGTCGTCGACCACGGTGGGGATGTTGTAGGGCCGGCCGAGGGGCGGCACGGCGCCGGGCGCGCAATCGCGGAAGAGGTCGGGGAGCTCCGACTCGCCCGCCAGCTCGAGCTCGCGGCGCAGGGCGCCGTTCAGCTTGCCGAGCTCGATGCGCTCCGAGGCCGGCAGCACGGCCATCACGTAGCCGCGCTCGTCCTCGAGGAGCACGCACTTGGCGATGCGGTGGCGGGGGATGTCGGCCGCGGTGGCGGACTCCGCGCAGGTCTCGGTGGGGGAGTGGTGGAGCACGTCGTACTCCACGCCGCGCTGTTCCAGGAACCACTTCACGCGAGGGGGGATGGCCATGGGAGCACCTCGAGCACGTTCGTCTCCATGCTGCGCCCCGGCGCGCCGGTCCCGCAACAGAATCCGGGCGGAGCCGGTCTCGTCCGCACCCCGCGGGGCGCTCTCGCGCCACGGCGGCGCGTCCGGCCCAATCGGCGCCCCGACTCGGCTATCCTGCGCGCCGTGGACGGGCCTTCGCCGGCGAGTCGAGCCGGGATCGGGGAGAGCGCTCGGGCAGGCGCGCCTTGAGGCGCGCGCTCGGTCTCCTGCTCCTGGGAGTCGTCGCCCTCGCCGCCTTCGTCGTGGTGCAGGCGCTGCGGCTGCCCTCGCGCCAGGTCGACGTCCCGCCCGCGCCGCTCCTCGAGGTCGACGCCGCGGCGGCGGCGGCGCGCCTCGCCGAGGCGCTGCGCTTCGAGACGATCTCCTACCAGGACGAGGCGCAGCTTCCCCACGCCGCCTTCGAGGCCTTCGATGCGTGGCTCGTCGCCACCTACCCGAAGCTCCACGCGCGCCTCGAGCGCGAGCCCGTCTCGCGCCACGGCCTGCTCTACACCTGGCGCGGCGCCGAGCCCGATCTCGCACCGATCGTGCTGCTCGCCCACCACGACGTGGTGCCCATCGCGTCGCCCGAGCGCTGGACCCACCCGCCCTTCGGAGGCGTGATCGCCGACGGCTACGTGTGGGGCCGCGGCGCCATGGACGACAAGGGCTCGGTGGTGGCGATCTGCGAGGCCGTGGAGCGGCTCCTCGGCGACGGCTTCACGCCGCGGCGCACCGTGCACCTCGCCTTCGGCCACGACGAGGAGGTGGGCGGCCCGCGCGGCGCCGTGATGATCGCCCAGCAGCTCGCGGCCCGGGGCGTGCGCGCGCACCTCGTCCTCGACGAGGGCATGGCGGTCATCGACGGCGCCGTGCCCGGCGTCGAGCGCCCGGCCGCACTGATCGGCGTGGCGGAGAAGGGCTACGCCACCATCGAGCTCTCGGTGAGCGGCCTCGGCGGGCACTCCTCGATCCCGCCGCGGAACACCGCCGCGGGCATCCTGGCCTCGGCGGTGCACCGGCTCGAGGCGCAGCCCCTGCCCGGCGGCGTCGACGGCGTGACCGAGCAGCTCTTCCTGCACCTCGCCCCGGAGATGTCCTTCGCCTACCGGCTGCCCTTCGCGAACCTGTGGCTGTTCCGCGGGCTCGTGGGCCGGATCCTGGGCGAGGACCCGGCCATGAACGCGCTGATCCGCACCACCACGGCGGTCACCATGCTCGAGGGCAGTCCCAAGGAGAACGTGCTGCCCCAGCGCGCGACGGCGGCGGTGAACTTCCGCATCCGACCCGGGGACACCAGCGAATACGTGCTGCAGCACGTGCGCCGCGCCGTGGACGATCCGCGCGTCGAGCTGCGCTTCCTGCGGCCGCCGCGGGAGCCGAGCCCGGTCTCGCCGACCGAGGGCGAGGCCTTCGAGCTGCTCACACGCACCATCGGCGAGCTGTTCCCCGACGCCATCGTGGCGCCGGCCCTGGTGCTGGGCGGCACCGACGCGCGCCACTACACCCCGGTCTCCGACGCGGTCTACCGCTTCGGGCCGTTCGTCTACACCAACGACGACCTCGGGCGCGCCCACGGCGTCGACGAGCGGATGGGCGTCGAGAGCCTCGCCACGGGCATCCGCTTCTACGAGCGGCTCATCCGCAACGCCCAGGACTCCTGAGCGTGCTGCGCGGTCTCGGCATCGCGCTCCTCGTGCTGCTGGCGGGCGCGGTCTTCCTGTGGCGCAGCCTGCTGCCGCCCGCGCCCCTCGCAGTGCCGGACCGCGGCGCGGTGCTCGAGCGCGTGACGCTGGTGCAGCCCGGCGAGGGGCGCCGGGCGGACCGGCGCGTCGTGATCGAGGGAGCGCGCATCGACGAGATCGGCCCCGCCACGGGCACCGACGAGCTCGCGGGGGCCTTCGCGCTCCCCGGGCTGATCGACATGCACGTCCACTTCCCGCCCGACAGCGGCCTGCGCCAGAGCGAGATCCACACCTTCCTCTTCCTGCTGCACGGCGTGACCAGCGTGCGCGACGCCGGCGACGCCGACGGCACCAGCTCCCGGACGCCGCGGGAGGGCGTGCGGGAGGGGCGCTTCCCGGGGCCGAGGAGCTTCGCCTGCGGGCCGCTGGTGGACGGGCCCCGCACGCGTTGGCCCAACAGCCGGGTCGTGGCGGACGCCGCCGAGGCCGAGACCGTCGTAGCCGAGATCGCCGAGGCCGGCTGGGACTGCGTGAAGGTCTACGACGACCTCACCCCCGAGACCCTCGACGCCATCCAGGCGGCGGCGCGGCGCCGGGGCCTGCCCGTGATCGGCCACGTGCCGCGCCGCGTGGAGTTCGAGGCCGCCCGCCTCGACGACGTGCAGCACCTCACCGGCGTTCCCAACCCGGCCGGGAATCTCGAGCCCTTCCCCGAGGTGCTCGCCACCTGGCGCCGCTTCGGCGCGGAGCGGGCGGCGCGGATCGAGGCCGCCTCGCTGCGCGACGGCGTCGCCCACACCCCCACCCTCGTCACCCTCGAGCGCGCCTTCGCGTTCCGCGACTACGAGGCGCTGCGCACGTCCGACGAGGCGGCCCTGCTGCCGCGCTTCTACGCCGACGTGGTCTGGAGCCCCGTCGAGGGGATGCCCTTCCTGCGCACGCGCGACGAGCGGCAGTACCGGCTGCTCGAGGACGCCTTCCGCGCCGGCGCCCGCTTCGTGGGAAGGCTGCACCGCGCCGGTGTGGCGATCCACGCCGGCACCGACACCCAGATCGCCTTCCTGATCCCCGGGGCGGCGCTGCACCGGGAGGTCCGGATCCTGGCCGACGCGGCGGGTCTCGGTGCCGAGGCGGCGCTGGCCGCCGCCACCACGGTGCCGGGACGCTCGCTCCCGCTGGAGGGGCTGGGGCGCCTCGCGGAGGGCGCACCCGCGGACCTCGCGCTCTTCGAGCGCGACCCGACCCGCGACCTCGACGCCCTCGAGACCCTCGTCGCGGTCGTGGCCGACGGCCGCCTGTACCGCCGCGCCGAGCTCGACGCCCAGCTCGCCCGCTACCGGGACTACTACGGCGGGGCCGTGTTCGACACGGTCTCGAAGTTCGTCGCCCGGCGCATGCTCGCGAGCGTGTTCGCCGACTTCGAAGCGGGGTCCGGGGAGCCCTGAGGGTCAGCCCCGCGGCGGCGGCAGCACCGAGAAGGCGTCGTGGGAGGGGTCCCCGCCCGCCAGCACCAGGGCGTAGAGGAAGGGCGGCAGCGGCGTGGCCTCGCGGCCGTTCACCAGCACCAGCGGCGTGCCGCGGATGCCGCGCTCCACCGCCCAGTCGATGTCGGCCTGGAGCCGGGCCTGGGTCTCCGGCGCCTCGATGCAGCCGCGGAGGGCGTCGGCCTCGAGGTAGGGAGCGGCGGCGGCGAAGATGCGGCCCTCGTCGAGGCGCCGCTGGTCGCCGAAGATCGCGGTGGCGAAGTCGAAGGCGCCGGGGCGGCCCTCGAAGCAGATCAGCGCGCGGGCCGCGGTGCAGCGGATCGGGTCCTTCGCCGAGGCCTCGACCTGGGGGTTGCAGGCTCCGTCGAGGGGGAACTGGCGCGGCTCGATGGCGAGGCTGTCGGGCGGCACGCGGCGCCGGATCTCCGAGAGCGTGCGGTGCAGGTTGGCGCAGTGGCTGCACAGCGCGTCGGCGAACTCGGTGATGCGCACGGGTGCGCTCGCGGGACCGATCAGCGAGCGGGGCGCGCGCACCGGCCGCGCCGGGCTCGCCATCCAGCGTGCCAGCGCGTCGGCGATGGCCTGGCGGGCGTCGGGCGGCAGGTTCTCGAGGTAGTCGCGTAGCGCGCTGTCCCGCGGCCCGGCGGCGGGCCGCTCGGGGTCGGGCAGGGCGGCCACGGTCTCGGCGGCGCCCGGGGCGGGCGGTGTGCGCAGGCCCGGGACGAGGAGCGCCACGAAGGCGAGGGCGCCGACGCCCGCCGCCAGCGCCCCGCCGGCCACCGGCGCCTTCAGCCGCGCGCCCTGGGTGAGGCACACGACGCCGTAGGCCAGCACGAGGCCGTGGGTGATCAGGCAGTTCGCGCAGACCTGGCCCGAGGCGAAGAGCAGTGCGGCGAGCCCCATCGCAACCAGGATCCCCGCCAGGGCGACCAGCCGGGTGCCGGACCACCAGGGCTCGATGGAGCCGCCCTGGCGGCGCAGCAGCCAGGCGGCGCCGGGGAGCGCCAGGGCCACGATGCTCCAGAGCAGGCCCCAGCCCGCCACCGGGATCCCGGTGAGGCGCTGCACCTGGCTCGCGAAGGGCGAGCTCCAGGCCTGGGCACACTGGCTGCCCTTGCCGAAGGCGCAGAACGGGTCCGCGCCGTCGTGGACCGCCAGCAGCTCGCTCCACTGGAAGGCGGCCCACCCGCCGGAGACCGCTGCCAGGACCACGGCGGCGAGGAGCACCGCGGATGCGGGCTTCGCGCTCGACTGGGTGGCGGCTCGATCCGCCTTCGCCATGACCTTCCCCCGATGAGCAGGGAGCCTAGCCGCTTCGCCCCCGCCCGCCTCGGCTCGTCCGCACCGGCCGCCGCTATGCTCCTTCCGGGAGGAGCCATGGTTCGCATCGACGTCCACTACGAAGGGGATCTGCACACCCGCTGCGCCCACGGGCCCTCGGGCGCCAAGCTCGAGACCGATGCGCCGGTGGACAACGAGGGGCGCGGCGAGAGCTTCTCGCCCACGGACCTGCTCGCCACCGCGCTCGGCAGCTGCATGCTCACCGTGATGGGCATCGTGGCCCGGCGGCACGGCTGGGCCCTCGAGGGCGCCCACGTCTCCGTCGAGAAGCACATGGTGACGGCGCCGGAGCGGCGCGTGGGCCGGCTGGTGCTGGGCTTCGCGATGCCGGCGGGCATCCCCGAGGAGGCGCGCGCCGTGCTCGAGCGGGCCGCCCACACCTGCCCGGTGCACCGCAGCCTCCACCCCGAGGTCGAGGTGGAGGCGACCTTCGCCTGGGGCTGAGCCGCACTCGCCCCGCGCCGGAGCCGCCCCGCCGGGGTCGGCCGGCTAGGAGGCTGACCCGAGAGGGTCAGCCGACGACGCGAAAGATCCCGCGAGGCGGAATCGCAGCTCGCTGAGCGAGCCCTCCGGGCTCGCCTTGCGGCGGAAGCCGACCCATCCTGGGTCGGCCTCCTAGACCAGCTTAGGAGTCCCCCCGGCTCTGCCGGGGAGGCAGCCAGAGTTTGACAATTCCGGGAGTTGCGAACGAGAACTCCCTCCCGTGAGCCGC
>JANQFK010000080.1 GCA_028277885.1 Myxococcota bacterium | reverse complement strand
GCGGTGCGCGCGTCGGCCACCGAGCGCGGGTTGGCGTCGATCACCACGTGGTCGGTGTCGATGCTGCGCAGCACCCGGGCCAGCACGCGCCCCGCGACGCCGTAGCCCACCACCACCACGTGGCCCGTGGTGGGCGTCTCGGCGGCGTCCTCGAGGGCGGCCACGGCCGCGGCGCGCTCGCCCGCCGCGCCGAGGCGACCGAAGCGCGCGGCCACCACCGGCGCGGCGCGGATCAGGAAGGGCGTGGCCAGCAGGGTCAGCATGGTGCCGGCCACGAAGGTCTGCTGGACGGCGGGCTCGAGCAGGCCGGCCGCGGCGGCGCTGGCCGCGAGCACGAAGGAGAACTCGCCGCTCTGGGCCAGCACCATGCCGGTCTGCACGCCGAGGCGCAGGCCGCTGCGCAGCACCCCGGCCACCACCGCCACGACCACGGCGGTCTTCACCACGAGCACGCCGGTCACGTAGCCCGCCAGGTCCGTGGCATCGCGCAGCGCGGCCTCGGGATCGAACAGCATCCCCACGGCGGTGAAGAAGAGCCCGAGCAGCACGCCGCGCAGGGGCAGCAGCTCGGCGGAGAGCTGGTGCGCGTAGGGCGAGGTGCTGGTGACCAGGCCGCCGATGAAGGCGCCCACGGCGAGGGTGAGGCCCACGGAGTCGGCGAGCACCGCCGAGCCCACCACCACCAGCAGGGCGAGCAGGCTGAACAGGTCCCGCGACCCGATCCCGGCGACCCGCGCCAGCAGCGGCGGCAGCACGAAGCGCGCCGCCACGTAGAAGAGCGCCAGCACCGCTCCGGCCCGCCCGATCTCGAGCCCCACCCCCCAGGCCCCGGCGCCGGCGGGGCTCGCCAGGATCGGGATCACCAGCAGGAAGGGCACGATGCAGAGATCCTGGAAGATCAGGATCCCGAGGGAGAGCTGGCCGTGGGGCGCGTCCACCTCGCCGCGTTCGGCGAGCTGGCCCAGCACGAGGGCGGTGCTCGAGAGCGCGACCAGCGCGCCGATCACGACGGCGCTGCGCCAGCCCGCGCCGAGCAGCACGGCGCAGCCCGCCACCACGGCGAGGGTGACGAACACCTGGAGCGCGCCGGCCACGAGGGAGGTGCGCCACAGGCGCCGCACCCGGTCCACGGGCAGCTCGAGGCCGATCTCGAACAGCAGGAAGACGACGCCGAGCTCGGCGAGCTCGCGCACCCGGTCGGGATCGTCCACCAGCCCGAGGCCGCCCGGGCCCGCCAGGGCCCCGATCAGCAGGAAGCCGGTGATGGCGGGCAGCCGCAGGCGCTCGAAGAGCGCCACCCCCACCGCCGCGAAGGCGATCAGCAGCAGCAGCTCCAGCAGGAAGGGCGGCGCGTGCACGGCCTAGAGGGTCCGGCCGGCGGGCGCGCTGGCGGGGTGCCGCGGCGGAGGCGCCTGCATGGCGCCCGATCCTAGCGGTGATCCCCCGTCGGGGGGCCGGGGGGGCTGGCGCGATCCACGGCGACGGCTAACCCCAGGGAGTCGCGCCGGAGGATCCCGTGCCCGAAGCCCCCACCCCCCTCGGCCTGGGCCGCGGCCTGGCCGTCGGTCTGGGTGCCGGTCTGGGCGCCGCCCGGACCGCCTTCGGCGCCCTGCGACCGCTCACGGACCGCACCCTCCTCGGCTCCTTCGACCGCCTCGGCTACCGCCTCCACGCCCTGGCCTTCGCACCCGAGGACCTCGAGGTGGACCTCACCGGCCGCGTCTGCCTGGTGACCGGCGCGAACTCGGGGATCGGCAAGGAGACCGCCCGCGCGCTGGCGCTGCGCGGCGCCGAGGTCTGGCTGCTGTGCCGCAGCCTCGAGCGCGGCGGTGCCGCGGCCGAGGAGATCCGCCGCGAGGCCGGCCACGACCGCATCCACCTGGCGCGGCTCGACGTCTCGGAGCTCGGCTCGGTGCGCGACTTCGTGGGCCGCTTCGCCGGCGAGAAGGTGGACGTGCTCGTCAACAACGCCGGCGTGCTGCCCGACGAGCGCCAGGAGACCAGCGACGGGATCGAGCTCACCTTCGCCACCAACGTGCTGGGCCCCTGGCTGCTCACCCACCTGCTGCGCACGCGCCTCGCCAAGGCGGCCCCCGCGCGGGTCGTCAACGTCTCGTCGGGCGGCATGTACGCCACGCGCATCCGGCCCGACGACGCCCAGTGGCAGCGGCGGCCCTTCGACGGCGTCTCCGCCTACGCGGAGACCAAGCGCGCCGAGGTGATCCTGAGCCGGCTCTGGGGCGAGGAGCTGCGCGGCGAGGGGGTGGTGGTGCACGCCATGCACCCGGGCTGGGCCGACACGCCGGCGGTGCGCACCTCGCTGCCGCGCTTCCACCGGGTGACCCGGGCCATCCTGCGCACGCCCTCCGAGGGCGCGGACACGGTGGTGTGGCTGGCCTGCGCGGCGGCCGCGGCGCGCTCCACGGGCCAGCTCTGGTTCGACCGGCGGCCCCAGAGCCCCCACTGGCTGCCCTGGACCCGCGAGACCCGCGCCGAGCGCGAGGCCCTGTGGGAGCTGTGCCGGGAGCTCTCGGGCGTCCCGGCCGCCGAGGCCCCGACCCCGGCCGACTGAGGGGCGCCCGCAGGACGGCGCTCCCCTTCTGCCCAGGGCGGTCCCAAGGGACCTAAGGCGGTCCTAAGGGCTCTTCCCGATCCTGCGCCCATGGGGATCCAGGGCGACGTGCCGATCGGTCTCCCCCTCGCCCCGGGCCACCCGACCGCGGCGCGCCGGCGCCGCGGCGGGCCGGAGCGCGCCCACCCCGACGAGGCGGCGGTGGTGGAGCGTGCCCGCCGCGGCGACCACCAGGCCTTCCGCCAGCTGGTGGAGACGAGCCAGAATCGCGCCCTCGGTCTCGCCCGCCGCATCCTGCGCGACGAGGAGGCCGCCCGCGACGCCGTCCAGGACGCCTTCCTGAAGGCCTACACCCACCTCGACCGCTTCGAGGGCCGCTCGGGCTTCTACACCTGGCTGTACCGGCTGGTCGTGAACCAGTGCCTGGACCGCAAGCGCCGCGAGCGGGCCGAGCGCCTGGTGGACTGGCCCGAAGGCGAGCTCGAGCCGACGCCGGGCGTGGGCGCGCCGAGCTGGCGCGGGGAGATCGTGCACCCCACCACCGCGCTGGCCCGCTCCCAGGCCCGGGACGTCCTCGCCGACGCCATCGGGAAGCTCGGCGACGAGTCCCGTCGCACCCTGCTGCTGCGCGAGGTCGACGGCCTGAGCTACGCCGAGATCGCCGAGGCCCTCGGCGTGCCCGTCGGCACGGTGATGAGCCGGCTCCACTACGCCCGCCGCCGGGTGCGGGCCCTGCTCGACGACGCCTCCCATCTGGAGGGGCTCCAGGTCCGCACCGACCGGGGCTGACGCGCCCCGGCGCCTCCCGTACCCTGCCGGCCACGGAGGGGCAGGCGCGGAGAGCGGCGAGCGGTGCGGGTGCTGTACATCGAGGACGATCCCGACGCCCGCGCCTTCCTCGAGGTCGGGCTCAAGAGCCAGGGCGTCGTGACCGAGGTCGCGCCGGACGCCGACGCCGGCCTCGCCCTCGCCCGGGCCGGGGACTACGACGTCCTGATCCTCGACGTGATGCTGCCGGACCGCGAGGGCTTCGACGTGCTGCGCGAGCTGCGGGCCGCCGGCGTCGAGACCCCCGCCCTCTTCCTGACCGCCCGCTCCGCCGTGCGCGACCGCGTGCGCGGGCTCGACCTCGGTGCCGACGACTACCTGGCCAAGCCCTTCGCCCTCTCCGAGCTGGTCGCCCGCCTGCGCGCCATCGCCCGGCGCCGCGGCGTGGAGACGGCGGCGTGCCTGAAGCTCGCCGACCTCGAGATGGACGTGGCCCACCACCGCGTCACCCGGGCCGGGCGCCCGGTGGAGCTCACCCCGAAGCAGTTCTCGCTGCTCGAGCTGCTGCTGCGCAACGCCGGCCGGGTGGTCTCCCGGGACACGATCCTGTGCCGGGTCTGGGGCCCGCAGGCCGAGCACCGCAGCAACGCCCTCGAGGTCCAGATCAACTACCTGCGCAAGAAGATCGACCACGGCTTCGACGGCGCGCTGATCCACACGCGCCCGGGCCTGGGCTACGTGCTCGAGCAGCGGGCCAACGACGCGAGAGAGCGCGCGAAGCGCGAACGCAGCTAGGAGCTAGGAGTCGGGCGCCTCGCCGCGCAGGCGCTCCAGCAGCTCGGCGTCGATGCGCGCCTTCACGGTGCGGCGGTCGAGGCCCAGGCGGCGCGCGGCCTCCTCGTAGCTGCCCACCCGGGCGTAGACCTCGGTGCAGTAGCGGCGCAGCAGCTCGTCGGCGGAGAGCTCGCCCTCGCGCAGCTGGGCCACGAGGTCCTCGGCGCCGTCGGGGCGCGGCGGCGCCGCGGGACGGTACTCGCCGCGCACCAGCACGCTGCGCACGCACTGCTCGAGCTCGCGCACGTTGCCGGGCCAGGAGTACTCGGCGCCCAGCTCGGTCTCCACCCAGCTCACCGTCTCGTCGGCGAGCACCTCGACCTCCTCCGGGTCCACCAGGCGCCGCGCCAGCACCACCACCAGGTTGCGCAGCTCCTCGGGCTCGCCGGCGAGCTGCTCGCGCAGGGTCGGGGTGCGCACCACGTCGGCGCACAGGCGGTAGTAGAAGTCCGCGCGGAAGCGGCCCGCCGCCATCTCGGCGGCGAGGTCGCGGTTGGTGGCGGCGAGGATCTTGCCCTCGAAGCGGCGCTCTCCGGTCTCGCCCACGCGCTGGAAGCTGCGGGACTGGAGCACCCGCAGCAGCTTCACCTGGACGTCGGCGGCGAGCTCCCCGATCTCGTCGAGGAACACCGCGCCCTCGGCGCCGCAGCTCTCGAGCCAGCCCTTGCGGTCCTCGAGGGCGCCGGTGAACGCCCCGCGCTTGTGGCCGAAGAGCTCGGACTCGATCAGCGGACGCGAGAAGGCCGAGAGGTTCAGCGGGTGGAAGCTCTGGGCGAAGTTCGAGGCGAAGCTACGCGTGTCGGGATCGAAGGGGACGAAGCGCGACAGCCCGATCGCCCGGGCCGCCAGCTCCTTGCCGGTGCCGCTCTCCCCGACGATCAGGGTGGGCACGTCGCCGAGCCGGCGGTGCAGGCCGCGCAGGTAGCGACGGAAGTCGTGGGTGAAGATCGAGCGCCACACCGCGGCGCGCAGGCGCGCCGCCGGCATCGAGCCGCCGTAGATGCGCCGGAAGGTGTGGTGGAAGGCGCGGCGCAGCTGGAAGCCCAGCGCGAACAGGAACGCCGGGTCCGTCGAGACCGGGAACTCTCGCTCGGGGAGCTCGAAGAAGTGGGCCACGTCGGCGGCGAACTCGTCCCAGCAGCGGACCTTGCCGCCGCGGCCGAGCGGCGCCTGGCGGATCAGGTCCATCCAGCGCTCCGCGTAGCGCTGGTAGATCAGGTAGAAGGTCAGGATCTGGTAGAGCTCGAGCTCCCGGGGCGTGGCCGAGCAGCCCTCCACGAGGCGTCGGCGCAGGCTCGCCCCCAGGGCCTCCACCCGCTCCGAGATGCGCGGCACGTTGGGGTTCAGGCCGTTCAGGTCGGCCTCCACGTGCCAGACCGCCGTGGTGGCGACGAACTCCTCGCCGAGGGCCTCCTGCTCCGCGGCGACCCGCTCGGGCAGGAAGGGGTTGCCGCTCGTCAGGGTGGCGACGGCCTCCATGACGCTGCGCTCGGCGGGCTCGAAGAGGGGCATGGCGTGCACATCGGATGCGGGATTGTATACTTGACGCCCGTAGCGTCATCCCGTATCCTTCTCCTTGATGGTCGAGCGCTTCCCGGATTTCTTCGGTTTCTTGGGCACTTGCGGCTCCTCCAGCTCCTTGCCCACCCGCCGCATGACCCGCCTCCCAAAGATCCGTTCCGCCGCCTCGTCGGTGGTCATCTCCCCGGCCGGCTTCTTCGGCCCTCGCCTCTTCATCTCGGAGACCCCCCGTGCCCACTAAAGACCTGACGTTGATGGACCTGGTGGACCAGTTCGCTACCGAAGACGACTGCCACGAGTTCCTGGCCGAGCTGCGCTGGCCCGAGGGCGTGCGCTGCCCGCAGTGCGGTCACGATGGCGTGTCCTACCTCAAGAAGCGCCGCCAGTACGACTGCAACAAGTGTCGCAAGCGCTTCTCGGTGCGGGCCGGGACGATCTTCAACGACTCCCACCTCCCGCTCCGCAAGTGGTTCATGGCCGTCTACATCATGGTGCAGAGCAAGAAGTGCGTCTCGGCGCTCCAGCTCAAGCGGATGCTCGGCGTCTCGTACAAGACCGCCTGGTATCTCTGCCACCGAATCCGCGTGGCGATGTTCGACGAGGACGCCGCCCCGCTCTCGGGCGTGATCGAGGTGGACGAGACCTTCGTCGGCGGGAAGAAGCGCAAGCAGCCCGGCAAGCGGACGCCGCGGCTCTACGGACCGCGCTCCGACAAGTTCGCCAACAAGACGATCGTCATGACCGCGGTCGAGCGCGACGGGAACATTCGGCTCGGCGTCGTCAAGAGCCGGCGCCGCGTCGATATTGAGCGCTTCCTTCGCGAGCACACGAGCGACGTGGCTTCCTACTACACGGACGAGCTTTCGTCCTATGACGAGCTGGGCAACGCCGAGACGCGGCACGAGACGGTCACGCACAGCGAGGGCGAGTGGGTGAACGCGAAGGTCCACACCAACACCGCGGAGGGCGTCTTCTCGCTGCTCAAGCGCTCGATCGTCGGGAGCTTCCATAAGGTCTCTCGCAAGCACCTCCCGGCCTACCTGCACGAGATCGAGTGGCGGTACAACAACCGCGCCAACCCGTACCTGTTTCGGGATACGATGCTGGAGCTGATCCGGGCGGAGCCGATGGAATACAAGAAGTTGGTTGCCTAGCCAGACCTACCACCGAAAATCTTCAATGAAGGATGCGCTGATATCCTCAAAGCGCACTGTCTCGGCACGCCCTCGCAGCCACTCAGACGCCTCAGTCAAACGTTCTTTGCCCTTTAGGCTTCGGCACGGGCTAACAAACTCGGATGCCTCGTAGTCGCCCAACATGGAACGAACAAAGGATTCAGCCACCATGAACTCAGAGATTCCTGAACCGGGGGTGAGCATATCCTTCTTCGTTCGTCGGACTAGGTAGTCAGCTAGAGAACGCAGTTGCATTCTCACTTGGGTTAGAACCGCGTCGCGATACTCTGGCGACAATATCTTGACGCGCTCGCGATGACGGTCGTATGCCGCGATCGCCCCGAGGGCGACGAGGAAGAGCGCAATGCAGGCGAGCACAACAGAGAACTCGTGCTCATTGAAGTAACGCCAAAAAAGAACACCGCTTCCGCCGCTAGCGCCCATGAAGAAGCCCAAGCGAACCACAAGGTCGATCGAGTCGAGTCCGCGACCGTAGGTGTCGATGAAGGTGCGGAAGGCGCCGATCAGCGCGCGGGCTAGCCGCATGCCCGTAGACTATATCCGCCTGCCAGGGCGTCAAGTAAACATACCCCATCGGATGTACGCCGGGTGGCGTTGAATGTCGAGAGAGGGTCGGGACCGGGGCCCTCGCGAATCAGCAGATAAGGGTCTCAAGCTATTGATTTTATTGATACCCGGCCTTCGCGTGGCGCGCCTGGCACGGACCCTGCTCTACCCCGGGGCAGCAACAGGAGCTTCGCCATGCGTGATCGCCTCGACCGCTTCGTCCGCCGCCTCGCCGCCTTCCTGGTGGGGATCTTCTACCGCCGCGTGGAGATCGTCGGCCTCGAGCGGGTGCCCGAGGACGGGCCCGTCCTCTTCGTCGCCAACCACCCCAACAGCCTGATCGACCCGATCCTGCTGACCGGCGCCCTGCCGCGCATGCCGCGGTTCCTGGCCAAGAGCACGCTGTGGCAGAGCTGGGCGGTGCGGCCGCTGCTCGAGCTGGGCGGCGCCATCCCGGTCTACCGCCGCCAGGACGTCGGCGAGGACACCCGCCAGAACCGGTCCACCTTCGCGCGCTGCCACGAGGAGCTGGGCCGCGGCGGCGCCATCGCGCTGTTCCCCGAAGGCATCACCCACCACCGGCCCCAGCTCCAGACCCTGCGCACCGGCGCCGCGCGCATCGCCCTCGAGACCGAGGCGATCCACGGCGACGTGGGCCTGCGCATCGTGCCCCTGGGCCTGGTCTTCGAGGACGCCAACCGCTTCCGCTCCCGCGCGCTGCTGGTGGTGGGCGAGCCCATCGACCCGACCCCGGAGCGCACCCTCGGCGCGACCGACGAGCGCGGCGCCGTCCGCACCCTCACCGCGCGCATCGAGGCCGCCCTGCGCGCCGTGACGCCGAACCACCCCAGCTGGCGCGAGGCCCGGCTCGTGGAGCGCGCCGCCTCGGTGTACGCCCAGCCCGCCCGCTCCCTGCCCGGCGAGCCCGCGCTCTCGCGCCGCCTGGCCCTGCGCCAGCGCTTCGCCCGGGCCTGGGAGCGCCTGGCCGAGCAGCACCCCGCCCGCGCCGAGCGCGTGGCGCGCCTGGTGGCCCGCTACGACGCGCTGCTCTCCCGGCACCACCTCCGCGAGGACCAGCTGGCCGCCCGCTACCCGGCCCAGGACGTGGCCCTCTACCTGTTCGACCGCCTGCCGCTGCTCGCGCTCTGGCTGCCCGCCGCACTGCTCGGCGCGCTCCTGAACGCGCTGCCCGCCGCCCTGGCGCGCCTCGCCGGCCACGCATCGCGTCGCGAGCCCACCCTGCCCGCTACCTACAAGCTGCTCACCGCCCTCGTGCTCTTCCCGGTGGCCTGGGGCCTCGAGGCCTGGCTCGTGGGGTCGGCGCTCGGCGCCCTGGCCGGCGTGGCCGTCCTGGCGGTCGCGCCCCTCGCCGGCTTCGCCGCGGTGCGCTTCGCCGAGGAGCACGACCGGCTGCTCGGCGAGGCCCGCGCCTGGCTGCGCCTGCGCGCCAACCCCCGCGAGCTGCGCGCGTGCCGGCGTGCGCTGCGCCGCGAGCTGCGCGAGCTGGCCGCCGTGGGGCTGCTCTCCGGCCGCCCGCGCTCCTAGGGGGCCGGCCGGGCACGGATCGGCCTCCACGGAGCGCGCCCGGCGGACGCCGGCGACCCGCGGGCCCGGCCGGCGGGCCCCGCGGTTCTGGGGCAGAATCCCGGGCCGGTCGCCGGACGTCCGGCGACCCCAGGGAGGACGTCGGTGGCGCAGGCCGAGGCCGGGAGCGAGGGCGAGGCACCCTCCCACGCGCTGCGCGTGCGGGGCTGGGGCGACGCCCCCCACCGCGGCATCTACGCGGCCCTGCTGCTGGTCTCCCTCGGGCTCCTGGTGCTCGAGGTCTCCCTCACCCGGCTGTTCTCCTTCACGGTCTGGTACCACTTCGCCTACCTGACCATCAGCATGGCGCTGCTCGGCTTCGGCGCGAGCGGCGCCATCGTGGCGGCCTTCCCGCGCCTGTTCGAGCGCCGCGGCGAGGCCCTGCTGGTGGGGCTCGTCGTCGCCGGCGCCGTCCTCACCCTGCTCGCGCTGGTCTTCGTCACGCGCTTCCCGATCCACGTCCTGGACGTGACCCGGGCCCCGGGCCGCTTCTCGGCCTGGCTGCTCGCCTACTACCTCGCCGTGGGGCTCCCCTTCCTGCTGGCGGGCTTCGCCGTGAGCATCCCCTTCGCGAGCTACCCGCGGCTGATGGGGCGCCTCTACTTCTGGGACCTGCTGGGCGCGGCCCTGGGCTGCCTGCTCTCGGTGGTGCTGATCTCCACGATGAGCGTGCCGGGCCTCGTCATCCTCGCGGCGGGGCTGATGCTCGCCGCCGCCGCGGCGCTCTCCCGGGGCCGCGGCGCCCGGGCCGGGCTGGCCGCCGTGGCCCTGGTGGTGGCGCTCGGCGCGGCGCCCGCGGGCAAGCGCCTCCCCATCGAGGTCACCCCGACCAAGGTGCCCCCCACCGTGAAGGCGAACCCGGACCGGCCGGACCTCTACTCCGAGTGGACGGCGCTCAACCGCGTGGACGCCGCGGGCTGGAAGTTCTCCTCCAAGTACCAGTACTGGGGGAACAACGGGCTCTCGGAGCGCTACAAGGGCAAGCTGCCCGACGTGGCCGGCATCACCTACGACGGCTGCAACGGCTCCCACATCTACTCGTTCTCGGGCGATCTCGACGACTTCGCCATGTTCGACTTCCACATCCTGCGCACCCCCTACCTCGTGCTCGACGCCCCCAAGGTGCTGGTGATCGGGGTGGGGGGCGGCGTCGACATGGTGAACGCGATCCGCCAGGGAGCGCGGCACGTGACCGGTGCCGAGCTCCAGCCCAAGACCGTCGAGCTGCTGAAGGAGCGCCTGCGGGAGTTCACCGGCGACTTCTACCACCGGCCGGACGTGAGCCTGGTGGCGAGCGAGGGCCGCCACTTCGTGCGTCGCAGCGGCGAGACCTTCGACCTGGTCCAGGTCACCACGACCGACACCTTCGCCGCCCAGGCGACCGGCGCCTACGTGCTGGCGGAGAGCTACCTCTACACCGTCGGCGCCGTGAAGGACTACCTCTCCCACCTCTCCGAGGACGGAATCCTCACCATGGTGGTGGGCGACATCATCTACGAGGGCGACCTGCCGCCCCTGGGCGTCCGCACGGCGCTGACGGGCTTCGAGGCCATCCGCGACCTCGGCGCGCCGAATCCCGAGAACCACCTGATGGTCGTCACCACCGCGGCTCCCAAGCAGAAGGCGCGCACCGAGGTGGTGATGCTCAAGAAGAGCGAGTTCAGCGCGGCCCAGGTGGCCTCCATCGAGGCGTTCGCGGACGAGCACGGCTTCGCGGTCGCCTACGCGCCGGCGGCCCACGGCTCGCGGGAGTACGAGTTCGCCCAGGTCCTGGGGCCCGACGAGGCGCTGCGGCAGCGCGTCATTGAGGAGTCGAGCTTCCGGCTCGACCCGGTGCACGACGACGACCCGTTCTTCTACAACGTCGGCAAGTGGTCGAACTTCCCGCCGGAACGGTCGCTCTACTTCATGTTCCCGGGCTCCTACATCGGCCACCTCGTGCTGATCCTCATGGTGCTCCAGTCCTTCGTGCTGGGCAGCGTGCTGATCGGGCTGCCGCTCCTGCGGGGCGCCCGGGAGGGGCTGCGCGCGCCCAGCGTGGTCTCGTACCTGGCCTACTTCCTGGCCCTCGGCGTGGGCTTCATGTTCATCGAGATCAGCTTCGTCCAGTCCTTCGTGCTCTTCCTGGGCTCGCCCACCCACGCGCTCTCGATCACCATCTTCTCGCTGCTGCTCTTCTCGAGCCTCGGCAGCCTGCTCTCGACCCGCTTCGTCGAGACGCCGGAGTGGGCGGTGCGGCGCGGCGTGGTGCTCGTCGCGGTGCTGGTGGGCGTCTACGCCTTCGGGCTCTCCCGGCTCTTCGAGAGCTTCCTGCACCTCGACTTCGGCTGGCGCGTCGCCATCGCGGTGGCGGCCCAGCTCCCCATGGGCCTCACCCTCGGCACCTTCATGCCCCTCGGCATCGCCTGCATCTCGCGGGAGCATCCGCGGCTGGTGCCCTGGGCCTGGGGGATCAACGGGATCGGGTCCGTGGTGGGCACCACCCTCGCGGTGGTGCTCGCCATGGCGTGGGGCTTCACCGTCGTGGCGCTGGTGGCGGCGGGGCTCTACGCGGTGGGGGTCACCCTGATGCTGCGCGCCCAGCGCCCGGCGGCGGCGTAGCGCCGCTAGACCTTCGAGATCACGCGCTCCGCGAAGCCCTCGAGGGCGTCGATCTTCTGCTGGAGCGTCTGGGTGTCCTTCTCGTAGGCGTTGCGGAAGCCCACGATCACGTCGGTGACGCCCAGGTCCTCGAGGCGGCGCAGCCCGTCGGGCGTGTAGGCGTCCATGGAGATGACGTGCACCTCGAAGGGCTCGCGCTCGCGCCCGGCCTCGCGGCGCAGGGCGTTCAGCCGGTCGAGCATGCGGGCGAGCTCCTCGGCGTCGCCGCCGGCGTGCATCCAGCCGTCGGCCAGGCGTGCCGCGCGGCGCAGGGCGGGCTCGGCGTGGCCGCCGATCAGGATCGGGATGGGCTCCGTGGGCACCGGGCACAGCTTCACGGACTCGATCTCGTAGAAGCGGCCCGAGTAGGCGAAGAAGGCGCCGGGCGCGCCGGACTGGGCCGCGCCCCGGGGCCCGGCCTGGGCGGTGGTGAGGCCGCGCAGGATCTCGATCATCTCGTCCATGCGCCGGCCGCGCTGCTCCCAGGGCTGGCCGCACAGGCGGTAGTCCTCGGGCCAGGGCGAGAGGCCCACCCCGAGCACCAGGCGGTTGGCCGTCAGCACGGCGACGGAGCTCGCCTGCTTGGCGACGAGCACGGGGTGGCGGATGGGCAGCTTCACCACGAAGGTGGTGAAGCGCAGCCGCTCGGTGACGGCCCCCATGGCGGGGATCAGCGCGAAGGGCTCGAGGAAGGGCTTGTCCTCGAGGAACTCCCGGCTGCCGTCGGGCGTGTAGGGGTACCTGCTGTCCGAGACCTCGGGGTAGGCGATGCTGTCGGGCACCGTGAAGCCGTGCCAGCCGCAGCGGTCCGCCGCCACGGCCAGGGGCAGCAGGTGGGAGGGGTCGCACATCGACTCCGCGTAGGTGAAGCGCACGGGGCTACGCGAGCCCCGTCGGGCAGGAGACCCCCGTGCCGCCCAGGCCGCAGTAGCCGCCGGGGTTCTTGTGCAGGTACTGCTGGTGGTAGGGCTCCGCGAAGTAGAAGGGCGGCGCCTCGCGGATCTCGGTGGTGATCGTGCCGTAGCCCGCGGCCTCGAGGCGCTTCTGGTAGGCCTCGGCGCTGGTGCGGGCCGCCTCGGCCGGGGCCGGCCCGTGGGTGTAGAGCGCGGAGCGGTACTGGGTGCCCACGTCGTTTCCCTGGCGCATGCCCTGGGTGGGGTCGTGACCCTCCCAGAACAGCCGCAGCACCTCGGCCAGCGCGATGGCGCCGGGATCGAACACCACGCGCACCACCTCGGTGTGACCGGTGCGCCCGCTGCAGACCTCCTCGTAGGTGGGGTTCGGCGTGTGGCCGCCCTGGTAGCCCACGGCGGTGACCCACACCCCGCTCGCCTGCCAGTAGCGGCGCTCGGCGCCCCAGAAGCAGCCCATGCCCACGTCGAGCACCTCGAGCCCGTCGGGGTACGGCGGCTTCATCGGGTGGCCGCTCACCGCGTGGGCGTCGGGGACCGGCATGCTCTCGGAGCGGCCGGGCAGCGCCTGGGACGGCTCGGGCAGGACGGGGCGACGCGCGAAGATTCCCATGGAGGACTCCGATTCGGGGTGGCGAGAGCGTAGCTAGCTGCGATCCGGCTCCGCCGGATCCCTGCGGCGTCGCACGACCCTTCCCGGGTCGGACTCCTAGGGTAGGCTCCCTCCATGCGCATCGCGACCTGGAACGTGAACGGCCTGCGGGCCCGGCTCGACTTCGTGCGCGCCTGGCTGCGCGAGCGCGAGCCCGACGTGGTGGGGATCCAGGAGCTCAAGACTACCGACGAGCAGTTCCCCCTCGCCGAGCTCGAGGCCGAGGGCTACCACGCTCTCGTCCACGGCCAGAAGAGCTGGAACGGGGTGGCGGTGCTCTCCCGGGAGCCCGCCGAGCGGACCCAGCAGGGGCTCCCCGGCCAGGAGGACTTCGGTGCGCGCCTGCTCACCGCGAGGCTGGGCGAGCTCTCCTTCACCACCGTCTACGTCCCCAACGGCAAGTCCGTGGACCACGACGACTACCCGCGCAAGCTCGCCTGGCTCGACGCCCTGGCCGAGCACTTCGCCTCGAAGCACGCGCCGGCGGACCCGGTGGTGCTGTGCGGCGACTTCAACGTGACCCCCACCGCCCTCGACACCTGGAACGAGGCGAAGCTCGCCGGGCGCGTCCACCACACCGACGCGGAGCGCGAGCGCATCCGGCGCCTCGAGGCGTGGGGGCTGCGCGACGCGTTTCGCGAGCGCCACCCCGAGGTGCAGGCCTTCTCCTGGTGGGACTACCGCGGCGGCGCCTTCCACCGCGGCCAGGGCCTGCGCATCGACCTGCTCCTCGCCACGCCGCCGGTGCTCGAGCGCCTGCGGCGCGTCGAGATCGACCGCGACTGGCGCAAGAAGCACGAGGGCCTCACGCCGTCGGACCACACCCCGGTGTGGGCCGACCTCGACTGAGCCCGCCCGTGGCACGCACGCCGGGTCCGCACCGGGAGCTGCGCGGCGCGACGGTGCGGGAGAGCCTGCGCGAGGCGCTGCTCGAGGAGCCGTGCACGGCGCGCGACCTGTCCCGGGCGGTGGGCATCCCCGAGCGCGAGGTGCCGGAGCACCTCGAGCACCTGATGCGCTCGCTGCCCCACCGCGGCGAGGCCCTCGAGGTGGAGCCCTGCCGCTGCCTCGACTGCGGCTTCGTGCCGCGGCGCCACCCGCTCAAGCGCCCGGGCCACTGCCCCGAGTGCCGCGGGCGGCGCCTCAGCCTGCCGCGCTTCCGGATCGAGGCGCGCTCCGGGCGGCGGCCCGGGCGGCCGAAGGGCTCACGGCGCCGGGACCGCCAGGAGCGGGACGTCTGAGCGACGCATCACCTGCTCGGTGACGCTGCCGCGCAGCACGTCGAGCACGCCGTCGTGGCCGTGGGTCGCCATCACCACCAGGTCGGCGCCGTGCTCCTCGGCGGCGCGCCCGATCTCCTCCACCACGTCGCCGCTGCGCTGGAGGCTCTTCCAGGAGACGCCCTCCACCTGGGGCGGATCCACGCGCAGCGGCTCCTCGCCCACGTGGACCACGCCGATCTCCACGGTGGGCTCACCGAGGACGACGCCCGCCCGGGCGGCGTAGACGAGCGCGGCGTGGGGGTCGGGGTGGCGATCCGCGGCCACCAGGATGCGGCGGAGCAGCAGCTCGCCGCTCTCCGCCGCCACGAACCCGCGCCCGCCCTTGGGCACGAAGAGGGTGAGGGCCTTCGCGCTCCGGGCCAGGCCCTCCGCCACCGAGGGCCGCCGCCAGCGCTGCAGCCCCTCGCGGCCCTCGGTCGCGAGCACCAGCAGATCCGCCGGGTGCCTCTCGAGGAACTCGAGGGTGGCGCGGCGCGGGCTCCCCCCGCGCATGCCGACCTTGGTGACGTCCACCGAGAGCTGGTCCATCACCGCGGCCCGCTCGCTCCCGGGCTCGAGGACGCCCCAGCGCTCGAGGGTGGAGCGGACGCCCGGGAAGCGCCGCCAGTCGTCCTGGGGCCCGTCGCCGCTGCCCACGTGGAGCAGCGTGAGCCGCGTCTTGCGCAGCAGCGCGATGGCCAGGGCGTGGGCGAAGGCCGTCTCGCTGTCGGGCGAGAAGTCGCTCGGGAACAGCACGGAGTCGACGAAGGGGGTGGGGGGCGGCTCGTAGGGCACGAAGGCTCCTGGCTGGGCGTCGGGCGCGGGGCGGTCGGCCATGCTACCACGGGCGCCGCCGGAGGGGGCGCGGGAGGTATGCTGTGGCCCGTAGCAGCCATGGCGAGCCCCGCCCCGGAGAGAGTGCCCAGCGCCAGCGTCCGCGTCGACGGCGACGCCGCGGGAAGCGTCCGGCTCGTGCTGGAGGGCCGGCTCGACGCCGGTCGCGCCGGGTCCGTCTGGGGCGAGGCCCTGGAGCGGGCCCGGGAGTGCGAGGCCGACCCGCTGGTCGTCGACTGCTCGGCCATCGACTACTGCGACGGCGCCGGCGCGAGCATCCTGGTGGCCCTCCGGGAGCTCCAGGAGGCGCGCGGTCGCCGGCTCGAGGTCCGCGGCCTGCGCGAGGAGTTCGCGCGGATCCTGGCCCTGATCGAGCCCTCGGGCGAGGCCGCCCCGGCCCCGCCCTCGAAGCGGGAGGGCCTGCTGGTCGCCCTGGGACGCAGCAGCCTGGGCTTCTTCGCCGAGCTTCGCTCCCTGGTGGTCTTCACGGGAGAGATCACGGTGTGCCTGGGCAGGGCGCTGCGGCACCCGCGCAGCATCCGCTTCCGGGACGTGGTGGTGGTGGCGGAGCGGGCCGGGATCGGTGCGATCCCGATCATCGCCCTGGTGGGGTTCCTGCTGGGCCTGATCCTCGCCTTCCAGTCGGCGGTCTCCCTCCAGCGCTTCGGCGCCCAGATCTTCGTCGCGGACTTCATCGGCATCGCGATGTTCCGCGAGCTCGGTCCGCTGATGGCCGCGATCCTGCTCACCGCCCGCTCGGGCTCCGCCTTCGCGGCGGAGATCGGCACCATGAAGGTGAACGAGGAGATCGATGCCCTGACCACCATGGGCCTCGAGCCGGTGCGCTTCCTCGTGATCCCCCGGGTGCTGGCCGCCGTGCTGGTGATCCCGGCCCTCATCCTGCTGATGGACCTGGCCGGCGTGGTGGGCGGCCTCGCCATGTTCCTCACCCTCGACTACCCCGTCGTCACCTTCTGGAACCGCGTGGTGGAGGCCACCAGCCCCGGCGACCTCCTGGGCGGGCTCTTCAAGGGCGCCGTCTACGGCGTGATCGTGGCCGCCGTGGGCTGCCTGCGCGGCACGGAGACCGGCACCGGCGCCAGCGCCGTGGGCGAGTCCACCACCAGCGCCGTGGTGAGCGGCATCGTGCTGATCGCGGTGACGGCGGCGATCTTCTCCATCGTGTTCTACGTGCTGGGGATCTGAGGCATGCCGGAGCCGATCATCCGCGTGGAGGAGCTGACCGCCAGGTACGGCGGCCGCACGGTCTTCGACCGGGTCAGCTTCGAGGTGGGCCGGGGCGAGGTGTTCGTGATCCTGGGCGGCTCGGGCTGCGGCAAGAGCACCCTGCTGAAGCACATGATCGGGCTCTACACGCCCTTCTCCGGCCACATCTGGATCGACGGCGAGGACGTGACCGGGGCCGAGGGCGACGCCAAGCGCGCCATCCTGAGCAAGCTCGGCGTGATGTACCAGAGTGGGGCGCTGTTCGGCTCCATGACGCTCCTCGAGAACGTGATGCTCCCCATGGAGGAGTTCACGGACCTGCCGCCCGACGCCCGGAGCCTGATCGCGCGGACCAAGCTGAAGATGGTTCAGCTCGAGGGCTTCGAGGACTTCATGCCGGCGGAGATCAGCGGGGGCATGAAGAAGCGGGCCGCCATCGCCCGGGCCATGGCCCTCGATCCCGAGATCCTGTTCCTGGACGAGCCCTCGGCGGGGCTCGACCCGATCACCTCCGCCGAGCTCGACCAGACGATCCTCGAGCTCTCGAGGAACCTGGGCGTCACCTTCGTGATCGTCACCCACGAGCTGCCCAGCATCTACACCATCGCGGACCGGGTCATCATGCTCGACAAGGAGACCAAGGGTATCGTGGCGACGGGCCCGCCGGCCGAGCTGCGCGACCGGAGCGACAACCCCTGGGTCCGCCGCTTCTTCCGCCGCGAGGCCGGGGGCGAGGCGGCAGAGGTGAGCGCATGAGTGCCGAGGCGAAGTACTTCCGGGTGGGGCTGTTCGTGTTCGGGGGGATCGCCCTCGCGCTGGCGTGCGTGCTGGTGCTCGCCGGGGGCGACCTGCTCCGCCGGCCCGTCGTGTTCGAGACCTACTTCGACGAGTCCGTGACGGGGCTCGAGATCGGATCCCCGGTGAGGTTCCGGGGGGTGAAGCTCGGCCAGGTCTCCTGGATCGGGTTCGCGGACGACCTCTACGGTGACCAGGTCACGGGCGAGCGGCAGCTGGAGCTGGCCCGGCACGTGGTGGTGCTGATGGAGCTCACCCCGACCGGGGACGACCCCTACCTCGACGTCCCCGACGCCGTCCGGCGGCGGCGCCTCGACAAGCTGATCGCCGACGGCCTGCGCTTCCGGCTCGCGACCTCGGGCATCACGGGCACGTCCTTCATCCAGGGCGACATGCTCGATCCGGAGCAGTACCCCGTCGACGAGCTCGACTGGGAGCCCCGGCACGTCTACGTCCCCTCGGCCCCGAGCGCCCTGGCCCAGATCTCGAGCGCCGCCGAGCGCATCTTCGCGCGCCTCGAGGACACGCCGGTGGAGGATCTCGTCAAGGACCTCGACAAGCTCATCCTGACCCTCACCGAGCGCGTCGAGCAGTTCGACGCCCGGCGTCTCACGCGCAGCGCGCAGCGTGCCCTCGACCAGCTCGACCGCACCCTCGTCACCACCGACCGCATGCTCGAGGGCGGCAAGTTCGACCTCGAGGTCGCGCTGGAGAACCTCCGCGTCGTCTCCGAGAACCTGCGCGAGCTCACGGACACGGCGCGCTCCTACCCCTCCCTGGTGATCCTCGGCGAGCCGCCGGAGCCCTCGGAGGCGGTGTCGCGGTGACGCCCGGCAGGCGCCTGCTCGTCGCGCTGGGGTGCGCGGCCCTGCTCGGCACCGGCTGCCTGAGCAAGAGCTTCCCCGAGAAGCGTCGCTTCCAGTGGACGCCCGAGCGGAGCGGCGAGGCGCTGGCCGCCTGCGAGTGCAGCCTGCGCATCGAGCGCGTCCGCGTGGCGCGCGCCTTCGAGCGAAGGCGCTTCGTGTACCGGACCGGCGAGGGCACCTTCGAGGAGGACTTCTACAACGAGTTCTACTCGCCTCCCGGGATGGAGGTGCGCAAGGCCGCCGGCCACTGGCTCGACGACTCGGGCGCGTTCGCCCGGATCCTCGGCGCCACCGACGTCGCGCGGGCGGACTGGCTGCTCCAGGGGCGTGTGAACGAGCTCTACGCGGACGTGCGGGAGAGAGAGGCCCGGGCCGTGCTCGAGGTGGAGTTCACGCTCCTGGACGCGCGGCCCAACCGGCCCGTCGAGGCGTTCCGCAAGCGCTACGGGGCGGCCTCGCCCACCGAGCGCTCGGCCGACGGCATCCACGCCGCCTGGGGCCGCGGCCTCGAGCAGATCCTGGCCGAGCTCGAGCAGGACCTGCGCGTCCACCTCGCCGGCGCGCGGCGCTGAGCCTCAGCGCCGCGTCGCCAGCTCCCGGGCCATGTGCCCGGCCCCCCAGCGCGCGAGCTCCTCGGCGGTGAGCCAGCGGGTCCCGCGGCCGGGATAGCGGGCGGCCTGGAGGGGCGCCTGGTCCGACGAGCGCTGGGTATGGGCGAAGCGCCCGGTCCACAGCTTGCGTCCCTCGGGCGCGGAGTAGAGCGTCACCTCGAAGGTCACGCTGGCCGGTCGGGTGACCGCGAGGGGGCGCCCCTCGCGGTCCTCGTAGCGCTGCAGGCGGCCCAGCAGCACCCCCGTGGCGCCGAGGCTCCGAGCCACGCTGCTCGCCGCGGCCGCCGGGTCGTCGGCGATCTCGCCGGACACCACGTCCACGACCTCGCTGGCCGGGATCACCGAGACGCCCTCGGCGGCGAGGGCCTCGCCGAGCTGCGCGGTCACGAGCCCGGTGGCGTCGCCGGGCTTCGCCAGGCTGCGACGCAGGTCGAGGGACGCCTCGAGGGGTGCGAGGGCGAGCCGCGCGAGGGACGGGTGCGGCATCGAGTGGCGCGTCACCTGCACCACGGGCTGGGTCCGCAGGGCCTCCGGCGTCGGCACCGCCCGCTGGGCGCCCCGCGCGGCGCCTCGGGCGGTGCCGCAGCCGAGGGCGAGCAGCGTCGCTCCCAGGACGAGGAGCCGGGCGGGGGGGCGGCGGATGCGCATGGGAACCTCCGGGTGAAACTCCGGGTTCGGGGGCTGCATCATAGAGGAACCCGGCCGCTCGATCGCGCGCTCCTGGACAGGATGCCGGGAGCGTTGCACCCTGGAGCCGAAGATGAAGCAGCCCCACCCCGCCTCACTCCTCGCCGCGCTCGCGGCCCTGCTCGCCCTCGGCTGCGCCAGCGCCAGGGGCACCGCGGTGAGGGTCGTGAAGGAGCTGAACCCCGTCGCCACCTACGAGGTGAACGTCATGTCGGCGACGCCCCGGGGCCCCTACCTCGATGCGCGGCTGGTGGGTACCGACTTCGACCTCACGCTGCTGTTCCCGGCCAGCGACCTGTGCGCCCGGCTGGTCCAGGCCGAGTCGGCGCTGACCTGGGTGCCCGACGGCAGCTTCGGCGCGGTGCGCGACGACGAGGGCAGCAAGTGCAGCGCCGTGGGGGTCGCCTCCCTCGCGGCCTGGCGCGACCGCTTCCCCCAGCGCCGGGTCGGCCCGACCTTCCCGCGCGAGACCGCGCGCTACCGCGTCATCCACCGCGACGAGGACGCGGTGCTGGTGCGGGGTCGCTTCCCGCTGGCGGGGCTGGTCAAGATCCCGGGCGGGAACGACCTCGTGGCCGTCATCCCGAACTCCGAGGCGTGCCAGGCAGCCCTGGCGCGCTCCGAGTCCTCCCTCGAGTTCCGGGACACCGGGCCGGTCCCCTACCGGCTCGGCTCCGGCGACGGCTCCTGCCCGGTGCAGGGCTTCGCGATCCCGCCCGCCGTCGCGGCGGGGCCGCCGGGCGCCCCCTAGGCTCCGCCTCCGGCCGCGCGCTCGAGCTCGACGCGCAGCCCCCGCGCCATCAGCCGCTCGTAGAGGCGGGGCGAGACGCGCGTGAGCACGCGCGTGAGCCTGCCGACCCGGGAGAGCACCAGCAGCCGCCGCCCGCGCCGCATGGCGTCCAGCATGGCTCCGGCGACGGCCTCGGGCGTCGCGACCCCGCCCACCCGGGACTGGGGATGGGCGGCGCTCGCGCCGTCGCAGCCCAGCGCGTTGCGCTCGATGCCCGTCGCGGTGAAGCCCGGGCAGACCAGCAGCACGTCCACGCCGCGCGGCGCGAGCTCGCAGCGCAGCGTGTCGAACAGGCCGTGGAGCGCGTGCTTGCTGGCGCAGTAGCCGCTGCGGCCGAGGAGCGGCGCGAAGCCCGCCACGCTCGATACCACCACCACCAGGCCCCGCCGCTCGAGCAGCGCCGGCAGGGCCGCCTTGGTGCAGTGGAGCGCCCCGAAGAAGTTCACCTCCATCACCCGGCGGAACACCGCGAGATCCGTGTCGAGGAACGGGCCGCGCTGGCTCAGGCCGGCGTCGTTCACCAGCACGTCGAGGCCGCCGAAGCGCGCCACGGTGGCGTCCACGGCGGCGCGGCAGGCCTCGGGGTCCGTCACGTCGCAGGCCCGGGCCAGGGCCTCGCCGCCGGCCGCCTCGATCTCCTTGGCGACCGCCTCGACGCCGTCGCCGTCGAGGTCGAGGGCCGCCACCCGCGCGCCCTCGGCGGCGAGGCGCAGCGCCAGGGCGCGGCCGATGCCGCTCGCGGCGCCCGTCACCGCGGCGACGCGGCCGCGGAGATCACGGTGCACGGATCAGCCCCTTGCTCTCGGCGTAGTGGCGGAACACCGCCTCGCTCGTCATGCGCGGCTCGAAGCCGAACTCGCTCTTGAGGCGGGCGTTGGAGAGGACCGGGCGGAACTGGAGGAAGAGGGTCTGCTCGGGGCCGTAGGGCGAGAGCCCGAGGCGCGAGAGCAGCCACAGCGCCGCCTTCACGACGAAGACCGGGAGCACGAGCCGCCGCTTGCCGAGGATGCGCGCGATGTCGGCCATGCCGAGGGCGCCGTCCGCGGCGAGGTTGAAGACGCCGGTCTTGTCCGTGAGCACCCCGGCCATCAGGCAGTCGGCGACGTCCTCCTCCCAGATGAAGCGGAACGGGGTCGTCGAGCCCGACAGGTCGAGCACGAAGCGGCGCTCGAAGAGCGCGCTGATCTGGTTGTTCACGCCGGCGCCCAGCACGGCGCCCACCCGGAACACGAGCTGCCCCACCTCGGGGTGCTCCTCGGCGAAGCGCGCGAGGCGCTCCTCCACGAGCCGCTTGTGGTGCGAGTAGGCGAACTCCTCGTTGCCCCGCAGCGGGTCGGCCTCGGTCAGCGGCACGGGGTTGTCGGCGTGGTAGCCGTAGGCGGCCCCGCTGCTGGTCACCACGATCTTGCCCACGCCCGCCGCCGCGCACGCGCCCAGCACGCTCTCGGTGCCCCGCACGTCGATGGCGAAGAGCTTCTCCCGGGGCACCCGCGGGTCCGGCGAGACCGCGAAGGCGAGGTGCACGACGGTGTCCACGGCGTAGCGCTCGAGCAGCTCCTTCACCGCCGGCGAGCGCACGTCGGCCTCGACGTAGTGCACCCCCGCCAGCCGCTCGTCCTCGGGCACGGGCCGGAGGTCGAGGGCGACGAGGGTGGGGGGCGCCTCGGGCGACGCCGCGAGGCGCCGCAGGAGCAGCCGACCCAGGTAGCCCGAGGCTCCGGTGACCAGCACCGATCGCGCGCGTCGTGTCGCCAATCTCCCCTCCTGACTCGCGTGCGTGGAGTTCCGCCCCAGCCCTGGGGCCCGCTGCCGCGGTGCCCGGCCCTCGGACGGCCTCTGACGCGCCGCGGCGCCCGCGCCCGATCCTCAATGCAACGAGGGTACCGACACCCCGCCCAAAGGGGTCGGGACCGGCGATTCCGGTGGCCGGAGGGCCGGTTCCGCCGCTGCGTTGCGTCAGGACTGCCGGTGCGTGATCGCCGGTTTCACTTCCAGAACGTGACGGCCGATACAGTTTGGCGTCATGGCAGACGTCCACCTCCTCTTCCGCGAATACACCCATCTGGATCGGAAGCGCACCGGGGACGGCCTCACGCCCCGGGAGTTCGACCGCTGGCGCCTGCTCGCCAGGGAGCTGGCCCGGCGCTTCTCGAAGGGCCGGCCCGGGGGTGGGTCCGAGCGGCGCGAGTCGGTGCGGGTGCCGACGCGGCTGAAGGTGGCGTTCGAGAGCCGCGACCAGGTGGTCCAGGCGCTGATGACGAACCTCTCCCGGGGCGGGCTCTTCATCAACACCGCCCTGCCCCCGGAGCCGGGCACGCGCTTCGACCTGAAGCTCCAGATCGAGGCCTCGGGCGAGACCCTCGAGATCCCCTCGGAGGTGGTCTCCGTCCACGTCGGCTCCGGGTTCTCGACCGGCGAGATGGGGATGGGGGTGCGCTTCCTCAACATGTCCGAGGAGCTGCGCAAGAAGGTGGACGACCTCTACGAGAGCCTCACCCAGCGCAGCCGGGAGCCCGAGCCCGAGGACGCCTAGGCCCGGGGAGACCCGGCTCCCTCAGCCCCCGATCTGGTACATCTCCACCCGGCCCCGGCGGCCCGGGCCCGCGCTGGTCTCGGCGGAGCGCTCCTCGGAGTAGCGGTCCCGGCGGGCGAGCCAGCGCCCGACGACGAGCTCGCGGAGCTCGGCGTCGCTGGCGCCCTCGCGCAGGGGCTGCTTCAGGTCGATGCCGGCGGTCGCGAAGAGGCAGGTCAGCAGGTGGCCGTCGGCGGAGAGCCGCGCCCGGGTGCAGTCGCCGCAGAAGGGGCGGCTCACCGAGGCGATCACCCCGATCTCGCCGCCGCCGTCGCGGTAGCGCCAGCGGCGCGCCACCTCGCCGGGGTAGCCGGGCTCGAGGGGCTCGAGGGGCAGCTCGGCGTCGATGCGCGCCAGGATCTCCTCGGCGGTCACCACCTCGCCCTCGGCCCAGGCGTTGCGCGTGCCCACGTCCATGAACTCGATGAAGCGCAGCACGTGGCCCGTGCCGTGGAAGTGGCGGGCCAGGTCGAGCAGCCCGGCGTCGTTCACCCCGCGCTGCACCACGCAGTTGACCTTGATCGGCCCGAGGCCGGCCTCCACCGCGGCGTCGATGCCCTCGAGGACGCGCCCGGGCTCGTGGGGGCTGCCGCTCATGCGCCGGAAGGTCTCGGGGTCGAGGCTGTCGAGGCTCACGGTGACCCGTTGCAGCCCGGCCTCGGCCAGGGCGCGCGCGTGGGCGGCGAGCAGGAAGCCGTTGCTGGTGAGCGCCAGGTCCTCCACGCCCTCGATGCGGGCGAGGCGCCGGACCAGGCCGGGCAGCTCCGCGCGCACCAGGGGCTCGCCGCCGGTGATGCGCAGCTTGCGCGCCCCCAGGCCCACGAACAGGCCGGCCAGGCGCTCGATCTCCTCGAAGGTCAGGATCTCGGGCCGGGGCAGGAACCGGTAGCGGTCGCCGAACACCTCCGCGGGCATGCAGTAGGGGCAGCGGAAGTTGCAGCGGTCCGTGACCGAGATGCGCAGGTCGCGCAGCGGCCGATCGAGCGCGTCGCGCGGCTCGGCGTCTACTCGGTGTAGTTCCACTTGGCCTTGTTCTCGGCCACCTGCTCGGGCGTGGGCTTCTCCATCTCGCCGACCTCGGGGACCGCGAAGTCGTCCTTGGCGTCCACGATCTTGGCGTTGATGCCGACGTCCTCGGTGAACACGCCGGGCACGCGCTCGTCCTCGAAGATCGCCTCCCAGGGGCACTCGGGCTCGCACACCCCGCAGTCGATGCACTCCTCGGGATCGATGTAGAGCTGGTTGGGGAACGTCGCCTTGTCGTCGCCCGTGTACTCGTAGATGCAGTCCACGGGACACACCTCGACGCAGCTCATGTCGACGCAATCACGGCACAGCTTCGTGATGACCCAGGGCATGGGAGATGGTCTTCCTCCGGGAGACTGCGGGCCGATTCCCGCCCGGGGACTCTACCTCAGCTTGGCCCGACCGGCGGGGTCGTGGGGGGGGCCGGCGTACGGGAGGGATGGGAGGGACGAGGGGGCGCGGAGGCCGGCCGGGGTTGTCGGGCCCCGGCCCATTGCCGACCTTGGGGCGGATGGACGACCCCCGCTTCCTCCTCGACGTGGGCCCCGAGGCGTTCGAGACCGAGGTGATCGAGCGCTCCGCCACCACCCCGGTGGTGGTGGACTTCTGGGCCCCGTGGTGCGGGCCGTGCCGGAGCCTGGGCCCGCTCCTGGAGGGCCTCGCGGCGAGCTTCGAGGGCGCCTTCGTGCTCGCCAGGGTGAACGTCGACGAAGCGCCGGATCTGGCGCAGCGCTACGGGGTGCGGGGCATCCCGGCGGTGCTGGGGTTCCGCGACGGCCGGCCCGTCTCCCAGTTCGTGGGCGCCCAGCCCGAGCCCGCGGTCCGCGCCTTCCTGGAGGGGCTGCTCCCCACGGCGGAGGAGCGGCTCGCCGAGGAGGGCGAGGAGCTCGCCGCGGCGGGCCACGCCAACGCGGCGGAGGAGCGCTTCCGCGCCGCGCTCGCCGGGGACGCCCGCCAGCCCCGGGCGCTCCTCGGCCTCGCCCGCATCCTCGCCGAGCACGACGCCGGGGCGGCCCTGGAGCTGCTCGAGCGGGTGCCCCCGACGGAGCCCTGGGTGGGGAAGGCCGAGCACCTGGCGGCCGAGCTGCGCAGCGGACGGCTCGCCCCGGCCCCGGCCGACGAGGCCGGAGCCGACGAGGAGGCCCTGCGCCGCCGGGTCGCCGAGGCGCCCGACGACCTCGGGGCCCGCATCGCGCTGGGCCGCTGGCTCGGCGCCCGGGAGCGGACCGAGGAGGCCCTCGAAGAGCTCCTCGCCGCGGTGAAGCGCGACCCGGGCTTCGACGACGCCGCGGCGCGCAAGGCCATGCTCGACCTGTTCGAGGTGCTGGGCGGCGAGCATCCCCTCACCCAGCGCTTCCGCGCCGAGCTCGCGCGCGCGCTCTTCCGCTAGGCGGTGGGGGCCCGATGACGGCGGTCGAGGGCTACCTGCTCCAGCCCAGCTACCGCCTCGAGCACGGTCGGCCCGTGGTGCGGCTGTTCGGCCGGCTCGCCGGCGGCGAGCCCTTCCTGGTCGAGGACGACCGCTTCCGTCCCTACGCGTTCGCGCCCGCCGCGGCCGCGAAGCTCCTCGCCGGCCAGCCCGACGTGGAGGTGGAGGAGACCTCCCTCACCGACCTGCGCGGCCGCCCGGTGGTGCGCTTCACCCCGAAGGTGCCCGCCGCCATGCCGCCGCTGCGCGAGCGCCTCCAGCGCGACGGCTTCGCCCCTCTCGAGGCCGACGTGCGCTTCGCCTACCGCTACCTGATCGACCACGGGCTGCGCAGCGGAGTGCGCATCGAGGGCGAGCCCGAGACGACGCGCACCGGGCTGCTGCGCTTCCGCAACCCGGTGCTCGCGCCCGCCCGGGTGCGCCCCGCGCTGCGCTTCCTCTCCCTCGACATCGAGACCACCCCCGACGCGAGCCGCGTCCTCGCCATCGCACTGTGCGGCTGCGGCGTCGAGGAGGTGCACCTGGTGGCGTCGCGCGACGTCGCGGGCGCCGTGGTCCACGAGCGCGAGGCCGCGCTCTTCTCCGCCTTCGAAGAGCGCATCGCGGCCCTCGACCCCGACGTGCTGCTGGGCTGGAACGTGGTGGACTTCGACCTGCGCGTGCTCGAGCGGCGCGGGCGCGAGCTCCACGTCCCGCTGGCGCTGGGCCGCGAGCCCGGCGCCCTGCGCTTCCAGCAGGACCGCGGCTTCACCCGCCAGAGCCGGGCCGAGCTGCCCGGCCGGGTGGTGCTCGACGGCATCCCCCTGGTGCGCGACGCCCTGCGCCTCGAGGACTACCGCCTCGAGACCGTGGCGCGCGCCACCCTCGGCCGGGGCAAGCTCATCGACTCCGAGGCGCCGGACGCGGCGGCGGAGATCCTGCGGCTGCACCGCGAGGACCCCGAGGCCCTGGTGGCCTACAACCTCGAGGACGCGCGCCTGGTGCTCGAGATCCTCGAGAAGGAGGGCCTGCTCGAGCTGACCGTGGAGCGCAGCCTGCTCTCGGGCATGCCGCTGGACCGCGTGGGCGCCAGCGTGGCCTCCTTCGACATGCTCTACCTGACCGAGCTGCGCCGCCGCGGCGTGGTGGCGCCGAGCGTGGACGCCGAGCGCAAGAGTGCGGCGGTGCGCGGCGGGGCGCTCCTCGAGCCGCGGCCGGGGATCTACCGCGACGTGGCGGTGTTCGACTTCAAGAGCCTGTACCCGAGCCTGATCCGCACCTTCTCCCTCGACCCCTACGCCCACGCCCGGGCCGACGGGGACTCCCTCGAGGCGCCCAACGGGGCGCGCTTCTCGCGCCGGGAGTCGATCCTCCCCGAGGTGCTCGAGGGCTTCATGGAGCGGCGCGAGGCCGCCAAGCGCCGCGGCGACCACCACGCCGACCAGGCCATCAAGATCATGATGAACGCGCTCTTCGGCGTGCTGGGCTCGGCGGGCTGCCGCTTCTTCGACTCCGCCATCGCCAACGCGATCACGGGCTTCGGCCAGCAGACCCTGGCCTGGACCCGGGACGCCTTCGAGGCCTGCGGCGTGGAGGTGATCTACGGCGACACGGACTCGGTCTTCGTGCGCCTGGGCGAGTCCGCGGGCGCCGCCGAGGCGCACCGGGCCGCCTCGGCGCTGCGCGAGCGCGTGGAGGCCACCATCGAGGAGCGCGTGCGCGACGAGTACGCGGTGGAGCCGAAGCTCCAGCTCGAGCTCGAGGGCATCTACGAGCGCTTCTTCCTGCCCCGGGTGCGCGGCGGCCGCAGCGGCAGCAAGAAGCGCTACGCCGGGCGCATGGACGGCCGGCTGGTGGTGATCGGGCTCGAGTCCGTGCGGCGTGACTGGCCGCGCATCGCGAAGCGGCTCCAGGAGGGCATGCTCGAGCGGCTGTTCGCCGACGAGGAGGTGCTTCCCTTCGTGAAGGAGCTGGTGGCGGGCCTGCGCGGCGGCGACCTCGACGAGGAGCTCGTCTACGTGAAGCGCATCCGCAAGGGCTCCCTCGACCGCTACACCGCCTCGGTGCCGCCCCACGTCCAGGCCGCGCGCAAGGCCAAGCAGCTCGGCGTGGGCGGCATGCGCGGCGTGATCCGCTACGTCGTCACCGAGACCGGGCCCGAGCCCGTCCTCCCCGGCCGGCCGCTCCCCCAGGGCATCGACCGGGGCCACTACCTCGAGCACGTCGTCCGCCCCGTCGCCGACGCCATCCTGGTGGAGCTCGGCCAGGACCTCGACGACGCCCTCGGCGCCCCGAAGCAGCTGGACCTTCTCTAGGAAGAACCGCCGCGCGGCGGGATGCCGGCGCGGCGAGGAGCTTCGAAGCGAGCGCCCGCAAGCACGGTCCGCCTGCGGCGGACGGTGCGCGCAGCAACGGTGGGCGGCGGAGCCGCCCGCGGACGCGAAGTCCAGAAGGAAAGGGGCGGCCCTCCTCGCGGAGAGCCGCCCCTGGAAGCGAGAGGGCTGCGCCCCCTACATCATGCCGCCCATGCCTCCCATGTCCGGCATGCCGCCGCCGGGCGGGCCGGCGGCCTCCTTCTTCTCGGGCTTGTCCGCCACCATGGCCTCGGTGGTGAGCAGCAGGCTCGCCACGCTCGAGGCGTTCTGGAGCGCGGAGCGGACCACCTTGGTCGGGTCGATGACGCCGGCCTTGAGCAGGTCCTCGTACTCCTCGCTGGCGGCGTTGAAGCCGCTGGCGCCCTTGGCCTGCTTCACCTTGTCCACCACGATCGAGCCCTCGATCCCGGCGTTCTCGGCGATGCGCCGCAGGGGCTCCTCGATGGCGCGACGGATGATGGAGATGCCCGCGGACTGCTCCTGGGGGAGCGACTCGTCGAGCCCGTCCAGGGACTTCTGGGCCCGCAGCAGGGCCACGCCACCGCCGGGGACGATGCCCTCCTCGACGGCCGCGCGCGTGGCGTGGAGGGCGTCCTCCACCCGCGCCTTCTTCTCCTTCATCTCGGTCTCGGTGGCCGCGCCGACCTTGATCACCGCGACGCCGCCGGCCAGCTTGGCCAGCCGCTCCTGGAGCTTCTCCCGGTCGTAGTCCGAGGTGGTCTCCTCGATCTGGTTCCGGATCTCCTGGCAGCGGCCCTCGATGTCCTTGCGAGCGCCGGCGCCGTCGATGACGGTGGTGTTGTCCTTGTCGATCACCACCCGCTTGGCCTGGCCGAGGTCCTTGGCCGTGACGTTCTCGAGCTTGAGCCCGAGCTCCTCGGCGATCACCTGGCCTCCCGTGAGGGTCGCCATGTCCTGGAGCATGGCCTTGCGGCGGTCGCCGAAGCCCGGCGCCTTCACCGCCGCCACGTTCAGCGTGCCCCGGATCTTGTTCACCACCAGGGTGGCGAGGGCCTCGCCCTCGATGTCCTCGGCGACGATCAGGAGCGGCTTGCCCTGGCGGGCCACCTGCTCGAGGATCGGGATCAGGTCCTTCATGTTCGAGATCTTCTTCTCGTTCAGAAGGATGAAGCAGTCCTCGAGGACGGCCTCCATGCGCTCCGGGTCGGTGACGAAGTAGGGCGAGAGGTAGCCGCGGTCGAACTGCATGCCCTCGACCACCTCGAGCACCGTCTCCATGGCCTTGGCCTCCTCGACGGTGATCACGCCCTCACGCCCCACCTTCTCCATGGCCTCGGCGATGATCTTGCCGATGGTGGCGTCGCTGTTGGCGGAGATGGTGCCGACCTGCGCGACCTCGTCCGAGTCACGCGTGGGCTTCGACATCTTCTTGAGCTCCTCGACGATGGAGCCCACGGCCTTCTCGATGCCGCGCTTCAGGTCCATGGGGTTCATGCCCGCCGCCACGAGCTTGCTGCCCTCGCGGAAGATGGCCTGGGCCAGGACCGTCGCGGTGGTGGTGCCGTCGCCGGCGACGTCGGAGGTCTTGCTCGCGACCTCCTTCACCATCTGCGCGCCCATGTTCTCGAACTTGTCCTCGAACTCGATCTCCTTGGCGACGGTGACGCCGTCCTTGGTGACCGTGGGCGAGCCCCAGCTCTTCTCGATCACGACGTTGCGGCCCTTCGGACCGAGGGTGACGCGAACGGCGTCCGCGAGCCCGTTCACGCCCGCGAGGAGCTTCTCGCGGGCACTCTGGTGGAAACGAATCTCCTTGGCCATGTCTGGATGTCTCTCCCGCTACTCGAGGATCGCGAGGACGTCGTCCTCGCGAATGATCAGGTGCTCCTCGCCCTCGAGGTTGACTTCGGTGCCGGAGTACTTGCTGAACAGCACCCGGTCGCCCTTCTGCACCTCGAGGGGGACGGTCTTTCCGTCCTCGGCCACCTTGCCGTTGCCGGCGGCGATGACCTTGCCCTCCTGGGGCTTCTCCTTGGCGGAATCGGGAATGATGATGCCGCCCTTGGTCTTCTCCTCTTCCTCCAGCCGCTTCACCAGGATCCGGTCGTGCAGCGGTCGGATCTTCATGCCTGCTTCCTTTCGTGCCGCGCCCCCGGTAGCCCCGGTAGGGAGGGGGTCGCGAACTCCCTCTGAAGAATGCGGAAACGGCCGCCGCGCCCCCTTGACGCCAGCGGCCTCGGTCGCTCTCCGGGTCCGGGACGATGCCTTCTGGCCCGGCCCTCCGCCCGGAGAGGCGAGGAGCGGGGAGCCCGCTCCGGCAGGAGGGATAGTCACCGGCCGGCCGGCGTCAAGTGCGGCCCGGCCCGGAGGTCGATCTCGCCCCACCCGGCGCCGCAACCCCCCGTCGCCAAAAGGTTCCTGGCGAGGCCCCGAAAGGCCCCGGGGCGGGGGCCGGGCCGGCCGCGGCACGGTAGACTCGCTTCGCCATGGCGGGAGCCGATGCCGGCGCGGTCGACGCCTACCTCGCGGACCTCCAGGATCGCATCTGCGCCGCCTTCGCGGCCGAGGACGGCGACGCGCGCTTCCGGGAGGAGCGCTTCGAGGGCCCCGGCGGCACCCGGGCCCGGCCGCGGGTGCTCGAAGAGGGCGCCGTCTTCGAGAAGGCGGCGGTGAACTTCACCCACGCCCGGGGCGAGCGCCTGCCACCCGCCGCCACGGAGCAGCGCCCCGCGGCGGCCGGCGCCCCCTTCGAGGCGGTCTCGCTCTCCCTGATCGCCCACCCGCGCAATCCCTGGGTGCCCACCTCCCACGCCAACTTCCGCTGCTTCGTGGTGTCGCCCGCCGAGGGCGCGCCGGTCTGGTGGTTCGGCGGCGGCTTCGACCTGACCCCCTGCTACGGCTTCGAGGAGGATGCGGTGCACTGGCACCGGGTGGCGCGGGACGCCTGCGCGCCGCTGGACCCCGACGCCTATCCGCGCTTCAAGAAGTGGTGCGACGAGTACTTCCACCTGCCCCACCGCGGCGAGGCCCGCGGCGTGGGCGGCGTGTTCTTCGACGACCTCGCCGAGGGCGACTTCGAGCACAGCTTCCGCTTCGTGCGCAGCGTGGCCGACGCCTACCTCGACGCCTACCTCCCCATCGTGCGCCGCCGCCGCGACACCGAGTGGGGCGAGCGCGAGCGCGACTTCCAGCTCTACCGGCGCGGACGCTACGTCGAGTTCAACCTGGTCCACGACCGCGGCACGAAGTACGGGCTCCAGTCCGGGCGCCGCATCGAGTCGGTGCTGGCCTCCATGCCGCCCCTGGCGCGCTGGCGCTACGACTGGCGCCCCGAGCCGGGCAGCCCCGAGGCGGAGCTCGTCGAGCGCTTCCTGAAGCCGCGGGAGTGGCTCGCCGACCTCGACGACTGAGTCAGCCGGTCAGCCGCCGGCGGGTGACCCGCGCCGCCACCCACAGCAGCAGGGCCGAGAGGCCCAGCACGTAGACCAGGTCCCAGAGCAGGATCGCGGACCACTCGCCCACGAAGGCCGAGCGGATCAGCCGCACCGGGTGCAGGAGGGGCAGCAGCTCCGCCAGCCACAGCCCGGCGGGGGGCAGCCGCTCCTCCAGCGGGAAGAAGATGTCCGAGAACAGGAAGAGCGGCGTCAGGAACAGGGTGAAGTAGAAGCTGAAGAACTCGATGGCGGGGATGCGCAGCGAGAACGCGATGCCGAGGGCGGCGAAGAGCAGCCCCGTGAGCGGGATCAGCGGCACCGCGAGCAGCGCCGACGGCATGGGCGCGAGCCCCACCGCGGCCACCACCAGGAAGAAGCAGCCGCCGTAGATGCCCGCCCGGGTCACCGCCCAGAGCACCTCGCCGGCCAGCACGTCCTCGGGCTGGATCGGCGTGGTGAGCATGGACTCGTAGGTCTTCTCGAAGTTGAGGCGCACGAAGGCGTTGTAGGTGACCTCGAAGCTGGCGCCGTTCATCGCCGCGACCGCCACCAGGCCCGGTGCCAGGAACGCCACGTAGGACATGCCCCGCATCTCGGACACGTAGGCGCCGACGCCCACGCCGATGGAGACCAGGTAGAGCAGCGGCTCGAAGAAGTTCGGCAGCAGGTTGAGCTTCCAGGTGCGCGCGTAGAGCGCGAGGTTGCGGCGCCACACCGCCAGGGCGAAGGGCAGCGACACCCGGGACGTCAGCGGCGGTGCGCTCATGCGCCCCCCTCGAGCTTCGTGCCCGTGAGCTTCAGGAACACGTCCTCGAGGTCGGCCGGGCGCACCACCACGGAGTGGGGATCGAAGCCGCCGCCGCGCTCGCGCAGGGTGGCGAGCAGCGCCGCGGCGTCCTCGGAGTAGAGCATCAGGCGCCGGCCCGCGCGCACGCGCCGGACCGCGTGCAGGTCGGAGAGCAGCGAGGCCTCGCGCTCCTCGGGCAGCTCGAGCTCCAGCGCCTCCGAGGCCACCACCTCCCGGATCAGGTCCTTGGGCGCCCCCTCGGCCACCACGCGCCCCTCGGCGAGGATCGCGAGGCGGTCGCACAGGCGCTCGGCCTCGTCCATGTAGTGGGTGGTGAGCAGGATGGTGGAGCCCCGGGCGCGCAGCTCCCGCAGCCGCTCCCAGAGCGAGAGCCGCACCGCGGGGTCGAGGCCCGTGGTGGGCTCGTCGAGGATCAGCAGCTCCGGGCGGTTCATCAGCGAGAGCGCGATGGCGAGGCGTCGCTGGAAGCCGCCGGAGAGGGCGCGCACCGGGAGGTCCGCGTGGGAGCGCAGCTCGAGGAAGTCGAGCAGCTCCTGGCTGCGCGACTCGATCTCGACCTCGGAGAGCCGGTGGTAGCGGCCGAACACGCGCAGGTTCTCGATGCTCGAGAGCACCTCGATGTGGGCGTTCTCCTGGAGCGTCACGCCGAGCCGGGCGCGCACCTCCCGCGGCGACCGCGCCACGTCGAGGCCGAAGACGCGGACGCTGCCCGAGCTCGGCCGGCTCACGCCGTAGATCATCTTGAGCGTCGTGGTCTTGCCGGCGCCGTTCGGCCCGAGCAGGCCGAAGCAGAGCCCGGCGGGCACCTCGAGATCGAGCTCGCGGACCGCCAGGCGGTCGGCGAAGCGCTTGGAGACCTGGCGGCACTCGACGATCACGGCGTGAGCGTAGCCCGGCCCGGCCCTCGCCCCCTGCCCCTTTCGGACCCACTCCGGAGGCATTCTGGTAAGATCCGCCTCAGGGAATCCCGTCCTGCCTCACGTCGGCACCCGTCGGAGCCGGCCCGCCCTGGGCACATGGGTTGCACTCCGCCGGGGCCTGGAACCGAGGGAGGAGTCCGATGCCGATCGGCGACTACTGCCGGCGCGACGTGGCGACGGCCACGGCCCACGAGAGCCTGCGCGACGCCGCCCGCCGCATGGCCGAGACGGGGCTGGGAAGCCTCGTGGTGGTCCGCGGCGAGGAGGTCGCGGGCATGATCACGGACCGCGACGTGGCGATCGAGACCCTCGCGCGGGGGCGCGATGCCGAGGCCGTGAAGATCGGCGAGCTGCTCGTCGACCGCGAGCCGGTGGTGGTCCACGAGGACTCTCCGCTCGGCGTGGCCGGGGGGATGCTGCGCCGCCACGCCCTGCGGCGGCTGCCGGTGGTGGACGCCGAGGAGCGGCTGGTCGGCGTGATCGCCTCGGACGACCTGCTGCGGCTGGTGGCGGGCGAGCTCGGCACCCTGGCCCGGGTGGTGGAGGCGCAGCTGCCCGCCACCGAGGTGGCCGGTGACGGACCGGAGGTGGAGTGATGCGCACGGAGCGCTACGAGAGCCCGGTGATCACCGCGTCCGGCGGCGCGACGGTGCGCGAGCTGGCGGCCAAGATGGAGGACCACGGCCTCGGCTCCGTGGTGATCCTGGACGAGAGCCAGCGCCCGGTCGGGATCCTGACGGACCGGGACCTCACGGTGCGCGTGGTGGCCGAGGGGCTCGACCCCGACGCCACCCGGGCCGCGGAGGTGATGAGCAAGCCGCTCCTCGCCGCCACGCCCGACGAGCCCCTCGAGACCCTGGTGGGCCGCATGGCGGCGGCCGGCGTGCGGCGCCTGCCCGTGGTGCGCGACGACCGGCTCGTGGGGATCGTGGCCGTGGACGACCTGCTGCTGTGGCTGGGCCGCGAGCTCGACGACCTGGGCGAGGCCGCGCGGCGCGAGATCACCACCTCCTGGGAGCAGGCGCGCAAGCGCCGACGCCACCGCACCCTGGAGGAGCGCGTGCAGGACCTCTCCGAGGTGGCGGGCCGGGCCAGCGAGCGCGCCCAGGAGTTCGTGGGCCGCGAGCTCGAGACCCTGCGCGACCGGCTCACGCGGCTGCTGGGCGTGGACGCCGGTCGCGGCGATTAACCTATCCCCCGGCAAAGCCGGGGGAATTCGGAAGGTGAGCCGCTCAAAGCGGACTGAACGGGGCCGCTGCGCGGCCCCTTGCGCCCCCTG
>JANQFK010000074.1 GCA_028277885.1 Myxococcota bacterium | reverse complement strand
CCGCACCGCCTCGAGCTCCGCGGCCTCGATGCGGTACTCCTCGCGGCAGAACTCGCAGCGGATCTCGAGGGCCTCGTCGCGGGCGCGCAGCTCCTCGACCTCGCCGGCGTCGAGCAGGCGCGCGGTCTGGGCGGCGCGCTCGCGGCCGCAGGGGCAGTGGAAGGCCGGGCGGCTGCGGTGGGGCGGGCGGCCGCCGATGCCCGCCAGCAGGCGGTGCACGATGCCCTCGGCGCCGAGGCCGGCGCGGATCATCGCCGAGGGGTTCGGCGTGGCGCGGGTGTTCTCCTCGAGGATCTCCACCACCTCGTCCCGCGCGCCGGGCAGCGCCTGGACGAGGAAGCCGCCGGCGGCCTCGACGGAGCCGTCCCGGGAGAGCAGCACGCCGAGCGCCATGGCGGAGGGCGTCTGCTCGCTGTCCACCAGGTAGCGGGTCAGGTCCTGGGCGATCTCGCCGGACTCGAGGGCCACGATGCCGGTGTAGGGCTCGCGCCAGCTCGGGTGGTAGCGGACCACGGCGAGGTTGCCGCGGCCCACGGCGTGGCCGACGTCGAGGGGGTCGACGCCGGGGAGCGCGTCGACGTCCGGGCGGCTCGCGAACCCGCGCACCCGGCCGGCGCTGTCCGCGATGGCGGTGACCGGGCCGAGGGGGCCGTCGCCGCGGAACTGGATCTGGACCGTCTCGCCCTCCTTCTTGCCCGAGGCGAGCAGCACGGCGCCCATCAGTGCGCGGCCGAGCGCCGTGGCGGCGGTGGGGGAGGGGCGGTGGCGGCGCACGGCCTCGCCCACCAGCTCCGTCGCCACCAGCGCGCGCACGCTCACGCCGCCGTCGCTCGAGAGCGTCCGCAGGATCTCGTCGGCGGGCATGGATCGAGGATACCCTACGGCTCGATGAGCCTTTCCGAGGCGTACACGAGGGCCCTCGGCCGGCTGGGGGCCGCGACCCTGTCCGGTCTCCAGGCCTTCGAGGCGGCGCAGCGCAAGCTGCACCCGCCCGCGATTCCCGGCCTGCGCGAGGCCCTCGAGCCCTTCCAGGAGCGTCTCGCCGACGCGCTGCGGGACTGGCGCGAGCTCGACCCCCCCGACGCGATCGCGGCCTTCCACGCCCAGCTCGCCGAGGGCGCGGCCCACGCCGAGGCGGCCCTGGGGCTGTTCCTCGCCCAGGGGGCCGGGCCCGAGGGCGTGCTCGAGAGCTGGCGGCGCCACGCCCGCGCCCAGGAGAGCCTCTACCCGCTGCGCGTCGCGCTCCCGCCGCTGGCGGACCTCTACGTCGAGGCGGAGCTGCGCGGGCGGCGCGAGCTCGACCCCGACCCCAGCGAGGGCGTTCCCGTCGGGCTGCACCGCGCCGGCGGCGAGGGCGAGGAGGGGCGCGGCGGCTTCTCGCTCTACGTGCCCGAGTGGTACGACGGGAGCGAGCCGTGGCCCCTGGTGGTGGCGCTCCACGGCGGCAGCGGCTGCGGGCGCGACTTCCTCTTCACCTGGCTGCGCGAGGCGCGCGGGCGCGGCTTCCTGCTGCTCGCGCCGAGCTCGCGCGGCCCCACCTGGTCCCTCGACGCGCCGGGCATCGACCAGGCGGCGCTCCTCTCGATGCTGGAGTTCGTGCGCGAACGCTGGCGCGTGGACTCACGCCGCGTGCTCCTCACGGGTCTCTCCGACGGCGCCACCATGACGCTGCTGGTGGGCCTCGCCGAGGGCTCGCCCTTCACCCACCTGGCGCCGGTGTCGGGCGTGCTGCACCCGATGAACTTCGCCCTCGGCAACCTCGCCCGGGCGAAGGACCGCCCGGTGTGGCTCGTGCACGGTGCCCTCGACTGGCTGTTTCCCGTGAGCCTCGCCCGCGCGGCCCGGGACGCGCTGGCCGAAGCCGGCGCGGACCTCACCTACCGCGAGATCGAGGACCTCTCCCACACCTACCCGCGTGAGGAGAACGCCGCGATCGTGGAGTGGCTGGCGCCGGGGCGGAGCGCCGCCTAGCTGCGATTCCGCTTCGCGGAATCTTTCGCGTCGTCGGACGCCGACCCATCCTGGGTCGGCCTCCTGGGCCCGGCTCAGGCGCGCGGCGCGGCGCGGTCGAGCCAGCGCCGGGTGCGCGCCGCCACCCGGGCGCGTCGCGTGTGGTGGCGCAGGATCGGCACCGCGAGGGCCTGGGCGCCGAAGCCGCGCTTGAAGTGGGCGACGCCCTCGAGCCCTCCGCTCGGGTTGAAGTCGTACCAGTCCCGCCCGCTCTCGGCGGCGTCGCGCATCGCGCGGTGCATCAGCAGGTGGACGGGCCGCTTGGGGAAGAAGCGGTCGTCGGCGGCGCCGTGCCAGTAGGCGACGTGGCGCGCCGCGGTGAGGCACACCGCGCCCGCGGCGATGCGGCCGCCCACGCTGGCGAGCCAGAGCTGCACGTCGCGGGGGTCGAGCCTCGCGAGGGCGTCGAAGAGCTCGCGGGGATGCTTCGACTGGGCGCTCTCGCCCCAGCGCGCGCGCGAGCGCCGGTAGATCTCGTGGTAGGTGCGCCAGTCGGCGAGGCCGCGCCCGCGTCGCACCTCGACGCCCGCGCGCTCCGCCTGGCGTACGGCGGCGCGGTGGCCCTTCGACCAGCGGCGCAGGACGGCGTCGTAGCCGGGGCGCAGGTCCGTGGCCAGGGTCTCGTCCCAGCCGGCGACGGGCAGGGCGGGGTGGTCGGCGTGGGGCGCGTAGGGGCTGACCCGGAAGCGCAGCTCGCCGAGCCCGCCGCGCAGCCGCTCCGCCAGGCAGGCGACGTGCTCGGCGCCCAGCGGCATGCGCGCGATCCAGCCGCCCAGGGTGCCCTCGGGCATGCACTTGGCGCGCAGCAGCCCGCGGCCCACGCGCGTGGCGCAAAGCGGCAGGATCGCGACGGCGCCGTCGGAGAACTCGATGCGCCGGGCCCGCGGCCGCAGGGCGCCGCCCGTCACCACGGCCCAGGTCTCGGCCCAGTCCGGCGACTGGAAGCCCGTCGCCCAGGCGCAGCCGCGCCAGACCCACTCCCACTCGGCCCGGGTGGGGCGACCGATGCTGCGGATCTCCATGCTTTCACCGATCGGCAGCCCGCCGGCAGGAGTTGAGCCAGGGCCCGGCAGCGCCGCGCGAAAGCCGGCCGCCGGTTGCGCGCGGCCCGCGTCTCGGGGAAGGTGCCCCGGTGCCGACCGAGGTCTGCCGCTTCGCTCCCTCCACGACCGGGCCGGCCCACCCCGGCACGCTCCTCGCCGCGCTGCTGTGCTGGCTCGACGCGCGCTCCCGCGGCGCACGCCTGCTGCTGCGCCTCGAGGACCTCGACCCCCAGCGCTGCCGGCCCGAGTGGAGCGCCGCGATGCAGCGCGACCTCGCCTGGCTGGGCCTCGACTGGGACGAGGTGGCCGAGCAGCACCGCTTCGCCGAGCGCCACGACGCCGCCCTCGACACGCTGGCGGCCGCGGGCCGGCTCTACCCCTGCGCGTGCAGCCGGGCCGACGTGCGCGCCGCGGGGCAGCGCGCGCCCGACGGCGGCTGGCGCTACCCGAACACCTGCCGCGCGCGCGCGCTCCCCGACGGCGGCTGGCGCGGCTGCAAGGAGCCGCTGCGCGTGCGGCTTCCCGAAGGCCGGGTGGAGCTCGTCGACGAGGCGGGTCGCGATCTCTCCCAGGATCCCGCCGCGGAGCTCGGCGATCCCGTGGTGCGCCGCCGTGACGGTGCCATGGCATACCTCCTCGCCACCGTGATCGACGACGCCGCGAGCGGCGTCGGCCGGGTGGTGCGCGGCCACGACCTGGCGGTCACCACCGCCACCCAGGTGCTGCTGGGCCGCACGCTCGCCCTCGCCGAGCCCCGCTACCGCCACCACCTGCTGCTGCTGGAGGAGCGGCCCGGCGACGGCCGCCACCCGAAGCTCGCGAAGTTCCACGGCGCGGTCTCGGTCGACGCGCTGCGGCCGCGCACGTCCGCCGAGGCGCTGTGCGGCGTGCTCGCCCAGGCGGCGGGCCTCCAGCCCGGTCCCGCGCCGACGAGCCCCGGGGCGCTGCTCGCGGGCTTCGACTGGGAGCGCGTGGGGACGGCGGACCGGGTGCTGCGCGTGGCGGGCGGCACCGAGGCGCCGCAGGTCGAGGTGCTCTAGGGGCCGGCCTCGCTCCTCCACAGCGGGACCCGGCGCCGCTCGCCGCCCGGCGGCGCCTCGATCATCCACAGCTCGAGGCCCGCGACCCGCTCGCCGGGTGGGCGGCCGCGGTTCCAGCTCCGGCGCAGCCAGCCCGCGTAGGTGGGGCGCAGCCGCTCGCCGGCCGGCGCGCTCACCAGCAGCTGGTACTTCCACCAGTGGCCGTTGCGCGAGCGGCGCCGCGGACGCTCCCAGTCGAGGGGCACGCCCGGCCCCAGGAGGGCCCGGTGCAGGTCCACCTCGCGGCCGTCGGCGAGACGCGCCGGGAACACGTAGTAGCGGTTGAAGGGCACGCGGCTCCAGAGCGACCAGTGCTGGTCGAGGCGCAGCGCGTGGGTGAGGGCTCGCAGCGGGCCGCGCAGCACGCGGCCGCGCTCCGGGGCCAGGGTGTCGAGGTTCTGGAGCGCGACCGCGATCAGCGCGCAGCCCGCCACGAACTGCACGGCCGGATGGCGGAGCCGCGAGCGGGGCGGGGCCTCCGGGCCTCCGGTGACCGGCCGCGCGCCCACGCCCAGCCGATCCCAGAACGCCGTGGGCAGGAAGACGCTCCAGGCCGCGCCCATCACCAGCGGGAACAGGCCCAGGCCGAGCACGCTCCCGATCGCGGCGTGGAAGGCGACGAAGACCGCCACCGCGAGCCCGCGCAGGGCCTCGCTGCGCCAGGGCGAGAAGGCGAGGAGCACGCCCCAGGTCTCGAGCTGGAGGGCTCCCCAGGAGAGCGCGGGCAGGATCTCCGGGACGTCGAGGAGCCGGCGGCCCAGCGCGGTGGCGACGCCCTCCACCCCGGCGGCGCGCTCGAGGAAGTCGAGCTGCTGCCACACCTCCTCGCGGCGCTTGAAGATCGCCGCCACGGGGTAGACCAGCGCGACCTGGAGCAGCAGCGCGGCGCTCCCCACGGAGACGAAGCGGGCGGAGCCCCCGGCCGGGTGGCTGCGCCGCCGGGCGTCGAGGGAGAAGCGCGCCGAGAGGGGCAGGAAGAGCGACCAGAACAGCAGCACCCGGAGCATCTCGTCGGCACCGGTGAGGATCAGCGGGTTGCGGCCGTGGAGCGAGGCGAGGAGCAGCCAGGAGGCGAAGGCCGCCGCCCTGGCGTGCCACCCCAGCCCGAGGGCCAGCGCGCAGCCGGCGGCCAGCACGAACATCCCGGTCTGGAAGCCCGCCGCGCCGGAGAGGAAGTGGAGCGACCAGGGCCCGAGGCGCGTGGCCTCGCGCAGGGGCAGCACGCCGAAGTCCGTGTAGTGGGCCTCGAGGTCGAGGGCGCGGTAGGCGAGGTCGGCGAGGAGCAGCGCGGCGAGCGCGATGCGCAGCACGGCCACGCTGCGCAGGTCCACGCCGAAGACCGTCCGGGCGACCTGGACGAGGACGGAAGCTGCGCGCATGCCGGATCTGCCCTGGCCCCCGCGCCCTTGTACGCCCCGGCCCGGCGGAGGGTCAAGGGAGGCGCCAGAGCGCCGCTGCGGCGCGCCGGCCCCGTGGCCTTGGCAGGGCGGCTCGGGGGTCTACCCTGTCGGGGTCGATGCCCGGCCGGCCGGGCGCCCCTCGGGGCGGGCCCTCTCCCCCTCCGTCCCCCGGGATCCTCCAGACAGCCGCGGAAGGGATCCGGACGTGACCGAATCGGTCACGTGCCGGCGCCATGCTGCTCGTGTCCGGTCCCGAGACCCGGGGCCGGACCGAGGGGGAGATCGTGATGCTCGAGAGTCCCGAGGAGTCCTTCGGCCCGGCCGTACCGACCGTACCGACCGCACCGACCGCACCGGCGGCGCCGGCCACACCAGCGGGGCCGGCGGGGTCGGCCGAGCACGAGAGCGCCTTCGAGCCCGATCGCGTGCGCGATCTGGAACCCGCGGCCGGGATCGGGTCCGCGGGCCTCGTCGAGCTCTCCCTGCGCGTGCGGGATCCCGAGGTGGTCGAGGAGCTCGAGCGCTTCGGCTCCGCCCGCGAGCGCGAGGCCTTCGCGCTCGCCGCGCTGCGCATCGGGGTGGTGGCGCTGCGCACCGCGCGCGGCCAGGTGGATGCCCAGACCGTGCGCGGCGAGGTGGAGCGCATGCTCGGCGAGCTGCGCAGCGGGCTGGCGCGGCATCGCAGCGAGCTCCAGCTCGAGGTCGAGCGCACCCTGCGCGAGTACTTCGATCCCCAGAGCGGCCGCTTCAACGAGCGCGTCGAGCGCCTCACCCACGAGGACGGCGAGCTCGCCCGGGTGATCCGGCAGCACGTCGAGGGCTCGGACTCGGCGCTGGTCCGCACCCTGGCCCAGCACGTGGGCGCCGAGAGCCCCCTGCTGCGCCTGCTCGACCCGGAGCAGAGCGGCAGCGTCGTCTCGGAGCTCGCCTCCACCCTGGAGACGGCCCTGGGGGGCCAGCGCGAGCGCATCCTCGCGGAGTTCTCCCTCGACAACCGCGAGGGCTCGCTGGCCCGGCTGGTGAAGGAGCTGCGCCAGAACCACGGCGAGCTCACCGAGAGCCTCTCCGGTCGCATCGACGACGTGGTGAAGGAGTTCTCCCTCGACCAGGAGGACTCGGCGCTGTCGCGCCTGGTGCACCGCGTCGAGCGGGCCCAGCAGAGGATCAGCGAGGAGTTCACCCTCGACTCCGAGGGCTCGGCCCTGGCGCGGCTGCGCAAGGAGCTGATGGAGCACGTGCAGCAGCAGACCGAGGCGATCACCGGTCTCGAGAAGCGCGTGGCCGCGGAGCTCGCCGCCATGACGGCCCGCCGCGAGGCCGAGGCGCGCAGCACCGCCCACGGCACCGCCTTCGAGCGCTCGCTGCTCGAGTGGGTCGCCGCCGCGGCGGAGCGGACCGGCGACGCCTTCGAGGACACCAGCGCGAGCACGGGCCTGGTGAAGAACCGCAAGGTGGGCGACGCCGTGGTCGAGCTCGGCCCGGAGCACAAGGCCGCGGGGGCCCGCATCGTGGTCGAGGCTAAGGAGGAGGCGGGCTACACCCTGGCCCGGGCCCGGGAGGAGATCGACCTCGCCCGCAAGAACCGCGGTGCCGAGTTCGGGGTGTTCGTCCTCTCGGCGCGCAGCGCTCCCGAGGGCTGGGCGAGCTTCCAGCGCCACGGCCCCGACGCCTTCGTGGTCTGGGACGCCGAGGACCCGGTGAGCGACGTCTTCCTGGAGGCCGCCCTCGGCGTGGCCCGCACGCTGTGCACCCGGAGCCGGCTCGGTCGCGAGAGCGAGGTCGACTTCCCCGCCTTCGAGCGCGCCATCCGCGACGTCGAGAAGCAGGTCGAGGGGCTCGACACCATCAAGTCGGCCACGGACCAGATCGAGAGGCAGAACGAGCGCATCAAGGACCGCGTGCGCATCGTGCGCCGGAACCTGCAGCGCGCGGTGGAGACCCTGGACGTCTCCAACGAGGCGGTGCGCCGGGAGCTGGCCGGCTAGGCGGCGCGCCCCGGAGGCCGACCCATCCCGGGGCGGCCTCCTAGCGGCCCAGCACCTCGCGCACCCGCTGCACGAGGGTGCGCTTCTCGTAGGGCTTGCGTACGAAGAACACGTCCTTCTCGCCGGACAGGGTGCGGATCGCCTCGCTCTCCGGGTAGCCGCTCGACAGGATGACGCGCGCCTCGGGGTCGAGGCTGCGGAGCGCCCGCCAGGCCCTCTCTCCGCTCATCTGGGGCATGGTGACGTCGAGCAGCACGGCGTCGATCGCGTGGCCCCGCTCCTGGTAGAGCCGCACCGCCTCGGCGCCGTCGGCGGCGGCGATCACCGAGAGCCCGGTCGACCGGAGGATGCGGCTCGCCGCGATCCGCACCGCGTCGTCGTCGTCCACGATCAGGATCGTGCCCTCGCCGAGCCAGGCCGAGGGCGGCTCCCCACCCGCCTCGGGGCGCACCGGGGTCTCGAGGCAGGGCAGCAGCACGGTGAAGACCGAGCCCACGCCGGGGGCGCTCTCGACGTGGAGCGTTCCACGATGGCTGCGCACGATGCCCAGGGTGGCGGCGAGGCCCAGGCCGCGGCCCGCGAACTTGGTGCTGAAGAACGGGTCGAAGATGCGCGAGCGCGTGAACTCGTCCATGCCGCCGCCCGAGTCCGAGACGCGCAGCATCAGCTTCGGCCCCGGATTGAGCGCGCCGAACTGCTCCTCCAGGAGCTTCTCCCGCCCGGGCGTCACCTGGCGGGTCTCGACCAGCACCGTGCCGCCCTCCTCGTCGATGGACTCGGCGCCGTTCATCACCAGGTTCATCGCGATCTGGCGCAGCTGGGAGGCGTCGCCCATCACCGCGGGCAGCGACTCCCCGAGCGCGTAGTGGACCCCGACTCCCTTCGGGATCGAGAGCGAGATGAGGTCCGCCACCTCCCGGATCACCCGCGAGACGTCGAGCTCCTCGAGCACGAGGTCGCTCTTGCCCGCGTAGGCGAGGAGCTGCTCGGTCAGGTCCCCCGCCCGCTCGGCCGCCTTGGTGACGTCCTCGAGGCAGGCCGCCGCGATGCCGCCCGGCTCCATCTCCTCCCGGGCCAGGCTGGCGTTGCCCATGATGACCGCGAGCAGGTTGTTGAAGTCGTGGGCGATCCCGCCGGCCATGACGCCCAGGCTCTCGAGCTTCTGGGCGTGGCGCACCGCCGCCTCGGAGCGCCGCTGCTCGGTGATGTCGCGCAGCCGCCAGACGCGGCCGGTGATCTCGCCGTCGCGCATCAGTGGCTGGGAGGCGCTCTCGATCACGCGGCCGTCGAGGAGCTCGAACTCGTCGAGGGTCTTGCGGCTCGGCTCGGCCTTGGCGAGCTCGACCTGGTGGTCGACGGTCCGCCAGTCGGCCAGCATCTCGACCACGTGGTCGCGCATGCAGTCGACGTGGTCGCCGGGCTGGATCGAGTCGGGCAGGCCGATGATCTCCCGCCAGCGGTTGTTGAAGTAGCGGATCGCGCCGCCCGGGGTCCCCACCAGCAGGCCCTCGTTGGTGGCGGCCAGGGTCGCGCGCAGCACCGAGGCCTGGTTCTCCACCGCGTCCATGGCGGCCTGGAGCCGCGTCTCGTCGCGCAGGCGCAGGGAGTAGCCCGCGCGGCTGCGGCGTCGCGCGGGGATCGGGGTCGGGACGATGCGCAGCCAGCGCTCCCCGCGCGGTCCGTAGCGGAACAGCGGCCCCTCGGGCGACGCCGCGGCCTCGGCGATGGCGGAGCCCAGGGCGTCCACCTCCAGGGGCTGGTCCGGCTGGCGCGGATCGCGCAGCGCGCCGGCGAGGGCCGTCAGGGTCGGGCTGCCGGCGCGCAGGCCGGCGTCGGCCAGCAGGCGCTCGGCGGCGGGGTTGGCGTAGAGGGTGCGGCCGCGATGGTCGAGGAGCACGACGCCGTCGGGGTCGCGCTGGAGGATCTGGGTGAGCGCGATGGGGCTCAGCGCGAAGAGCTGCCGCCGGTAGATCCCGACGATCATCAGCGCGCAGGCGAAGCACAGCCCGACGCTGCTGGGGTCGAAGGGCAGGGGCGTGGGCGAGAACACGTAGGTGGCGTTCCCGATCACGGGCCCGGCGGTCGCCCCCGCCATGATGAGCCCGCGGGAGCGGGTCGTCGCGTCCGCGCCGCGGCGCGCGATGGTGAGGTAGATCGCCACGCCGCCCAGCAGCACCGCGTAGGCGACGCCGGCATGGATCCACCACAGCGCGTGGTACTCGTTGCGGGCGTCCACGTAGGGCGTGAGGAACTGGCCGTGCCAGGGGTTGGTGGCGAAGCCGACGAACAGCAGCCCCGCCGCCACCGCCGGTGCGAAGCGCCACGGGGACCGGGTGAGGCGCAGCGGCACGCCCTGGTGGTCGGCGAAGTGCAGGCTCAGCAGGAACCAGGCGGGTCCGACGGCCATGATGCCGCCGTAGATGAAGGTGAGCCCGATGGCGTGGGTCACGGGATCCCGCGCCAGCATGGTGACGAGGTCGCCGACCGCGAAGGCGAGGGCGCTGAGCTGGCCCGCGACCAGGGCCGAGAACGTGCGCGGCGGAGGGTGGTGCCAGAGCACGAACGCCAGCAGACCCGCCAGCAGCAGGATCGACAGCAGGGTGGGGATGGCCCAGGCGCTCATGGACTCTCCGCCCGGGCCAGGGTACCGCGGATCAGGCCGGGCGGGGGTCCTCGCGCTCCGGCATCAGGATCCAGAGCAGCACGTACACCAGGATTCCCGGGAAGGCGGCCGAGGCCAGGGAGAGGATCACGTAGAGGATCCGCACGGCGGTGGGGCTCCAGCCCAGCCAGTCGCCGATCCCGGCGCAGACGCCGCCCACCATGCGGTCCTCGCGGGACCTCTGGAGACCGGGACGGGGTTGCGGCATCGAGTACTCCTCCCACTTCTCGGGTGCGCGCTCCATGATACGCGCGGACGGCCCGGGAGGTTCACTCCGGCTCGGCCCCGGCTCAGAACAGGTTCGAGACGATCTCCGCGCCGCCCACCCAGGTGCCGATGGCGCTCCCCAGGGTGGTGAGCAGGAAGACCAGGAAGATGCGCAGCAGCCGGTTGCTCCACCAGCGCCCCGGCCGGAGCACGTCCGCCGAGACCTGCTGCAGCTCGCGCACCAGGGGCGGCCGGAAGTAGGTCTGCACGAAGGCGGTGACGTAGCCCGCGCCGATCACCGGGGTGAGGCTCGTGAAGGGCGCGGCCACGAAGGCCGCCAGCACGGTGAGCGGGTGGCCCAGCGCGACCAGGGCGCCCAGCATGCTGGGGAGCCCGTTGGCGAGCACCCAGAACAGCGCGCTGTCCCCGGCCGCGGCGGCGCCCTTGCGCCACGCGATCGCGGCCAGGGAGCCCAGGATCACCACCGGGATCCCCCAGCCCAGCCACTTGAGGACCGGCCGCGCCGGGGGGATCTCCTCCAGGGGCTCGAGGGGCACGGCCTCCTCGCGGGCGAGGGCGTTGCGGATGCCCTCGACGTGGCCCGCGCCCACCACGGCCACCACCCGGTCCCCCGCGGTCTCGCGCATCCTCTGGGTCAGGTAGGCGTCGCGCTCGTCGATCAGGACGGACTTGAGGGCGGGGAAGGCCTCGCCGAGCTCGGCCATCAGGCGCGACAGCACGTCGGACTGGCGCAGCTCGCGCAGGTCGTCCTCGGAGAGCTCCTGCTTCTCGAAGGCCGAGCCGAGCAGCGCCGAGAGCAGCACGAACTTCTTCCAGGGCGACATGGAGCGCCAGGCCCGGCGCAGCGTGATGCCGACCTCCCGATCGCACAGCGCCACGGGGATCCCCAGCTGCTGGGCGATCCGGGTCGCCTCGAGCAGCTCGCTGCCCGGCAGCACGCCGAGCTGGAGGCCGAGCTGCTTCTGGTAGGAGGCCAGGATCAGGTTCACGATCAGCGTGCTGAGCTGGCGGCGCCGGATCACCTGGCGCAGGTCGAGGGCCTCGAAGCGCTGGCGCTGGGAGAGCGCCTCGTAGCGCTGGGCGTCGAGCTCGACGCACACGCAATCGGGCCGCTCCTTCTCGATCACCTCCCGGACCAGGTCGGCCGACTCCTGGGAGACGTGGGCCGTGCCGACCACGATGAACTCGCGGTCGTCGACGCGGACCACGTGTACGTCCGACGGCCAGTCGGCGCGGTGGGATCGGTCGGATTCGCTCGAGATGTCGCGGCCCCCCGGAAAGCCCTTCGGTCGGGCGGGGCGGAAGCCGAAGCGTACCCCAGGGCCGGTGCGGTGCACCGCCGTGAGGTTTTTCTAGTATTCCCGAGCGCTTGGCGTCGCGCATTCCGCCCGGCGGGGCTCCGCCGCCGCGCACGCCAGGACGCGCGCGCTGGACGCAGACGGCGGGACCCACACCGCGGGAGTGAAGCCAACCATGAGCGAGCCGGGTCCGGAGCGTTTCGGGCTCACGCCGATCCAGGAGGGAATGCTCTTCCACCACGTGGCGGAGCCCGGCTCCGGCGTGGACATCGAGCAGATCGAGGTGCGGCTGCGCGAGGAGGTGGACGCCGCGGCCCTGCGCCGCGCCTGGCAGCTCGTCGTCGACGCCACCGAGCCCCTGCGCACCGCCTTCGAGTGGGAAGGTCTCGACGAGCCGCTCCAGCGGGTCGAGCCCCGCGTGGAGCTTCCCTTCGCCGAGGAGGACTGGCGCGAGGCCGCCGACGCAGACGCGCGCTTCGCGGCGCTCGTGCTCCGGGAGCGCGAGCGCGGCTTCGACCTCGGGCGCGCCCCGCTCGCGCGCTGGGTGCTGGTGCGCCGGGGCCCGGCCGACTGGTCGCTGCTCTTCAGCTTCCACCACCTGCTGATGGACGGCCGCTCCTTCCCGCTGGTGCTGGGCGATGCCTTCGACGCCTACGACGCCCTGCGCCGGGGCGAGACGCCCGCCCTGCCCGAGCGCCGGCCCTTCCGCGACTTCGTGGCCTGGCGCTCCGCCCCCGGCGGCGCCACCTCCGAGGCGTTCTGGCGCGAGCGCCTCGCCGGCTTCCGCGCCCCCACGCCGCTGCCCCTGGCGCGCCCCGCGGCGCCGCCGGAGACGAGCGCGCCGCGGCGCTTCGAGCTGCGCCTCGACGCCGCGACCAGCGGCGAGCTCGCGCGAGTGGCCCGGGAGCGGGACCTCTCGGTGAACGTGCTCGTGCAGGGTGCCTGGGCGCTGCTGCTCTCGCGCTACGCCGGCGAGGGCGAGGTGGTGTTCGGCGCGACCCGGGCCTGCCGGCGCGGCTCCGTCGAGGGCGCCGACGAGATGGTGGGCTGCTTCATCAACACGCCGCCGCTGCGGGCGCTGCTCGATCCCGAGCGGCCCCTGGGCGAGCTCCTCGCCGAGCTGCGCGACCAGCAACGCGCCCTGCGGGAGCACGAGCACGCCTCCCTGGTGGAGATCCAGGCCGCCAGCGAGATCCCCGCCGGCACGCCGCTCTTCGAGACCATCCTGGTCTTCGACCACGACCTCCTGGACTCGCGCATGGCCGAGCGCGGCCACGCCGCCCGGGACTTCGAGCTGACCGAGAAGACCGCCTACGCGCTCACGCTCTACGGCTACGCGGAGCGCGAGCTGCGGCTCCAGCTCGGCTTCGACGCGACGCGCTTCGCGGGCCCCGCGGTGGAGCGGCTGCTCGACCACCTGGGGAACCTGCTGCGCGCCATGGCGCGCAGCCCCGAGGCGCGGCTCGCGGAGCTCTCGCCGCTGGGCGACGCCGAGCGCCGCACGCTCCTCGAGGGGTGGGGACGCCACGCCGCGCCGCCGGCTCCCGCCGAGACCCTGTCCGCCCTGGTGCGCGCCCAGGCCGGCCGCTCCCCGGAGCGCACCGCCGTGGTCTTCGAGGACGCCTCCCTCGACTACGCCACGCTGTGGAGCCGGGCCGAGGCCCTGGCGGCGCGGCTGCGCGCACGCGGCGTGGGGCCCGGCAGCCGCGTGGGCCTGTGCGTCGAGCGCTCCCTCGACCTGCCCGTGGCGCTGCTCGGCATCCTGGCCGCGGGCGCCGCCTACGTGCCCCTCGACCCCGACTACCCGCGCGAGCGGCTCGCCTTCATGATCGACGACGCCGGGCTCGCCGCGCTGGTCGTGCAGCCCGGGCTCCGCGAGCGCCTGCCTTCCTTCGACGGCGAGGTGCTGGGCGTGGCGCCACTCCCCGAGGAGGACGCGCCGGCCCCCCGGCCGGGCGGAGGTCCGGCTCCCGACGACCTCGCCTACGTGATCTACACGTCGGGCTCCACCGGGCGTCCCAAGGGCGTCATGGTGGAGCACCGCAACGTCGTGAACTTCTTCTCCGGCATGGACCGGGTGCTCACGCCGGCCGACGACGGCACCTGGCTGGCGGTGACGAGCCTCTCCTTCGACATCTCGGTGCTCGAGCTGCTGTGGACGCTGAGCCGCGGCTTCCGCGTGGTGGTCCAGGGCGACCTGCACGAGGGGGCGTCGGGCGATGCGGGCGCAGCCCACGCCTCCCGCCCCATCGAGTTCAGCCTGTTCTACTTCGCGAGCGGCGAGGGCGCCGAGAGCCAGGACAAGTACCGCCTGCTCCTCGAGGGCGCGCGCTTCGCCGACGCCCACGGGTTCTCGGCGGTCTGGACCCCGGAGCGCCACTTCCACGCCTTCGGCGGCCTCTACCCCAACCCCGCCGTGGCGGGCGCCGCCCTCGCCTTCATCACCGAGCGGGTGCAGATCCGCGCCGGCAGCGTCGTGCTGCCGCTCCACCACCCGATCCGCGTGGCCGAGGAGTGGGCGCTCGTCGACAACCTCTCCAAGGGCCGGGTCGGCATCGCGGTGGCGTCGGGCTGGCAGCCCAACGACTTCGTGCTCGCCCCGGAGAGCTTCTCCGACGCCAAGGGCGTGATGCTGCGCGGCATCGACACCGTGCGCCGCCTGTGGCGCGGCGAGGTGATGGAGTTCCCGGGGCCGAAGGGCGACGCCGTCGCGATCCGCACCCTGCCCCGGCCGATCCAGCCCGAGCTGCCGATCTGGATCACCACCGCGGGCAATCCCGACACCTGGCGCGCCGCGGCCCAGAGCGGCGCCAACATCCTCACCCACCTGCTCGGCCAGAGCGTCGAGGAGGTGGGCGAGAAGATCGCCATCTACCGGGAGGCCTGGCGGGCGGCGGGGCACCCCGGCGAGGGCCACGTCTCGCTGATGCTGCACACCTTCGTGGGCGAGGACGAAGCGGCCGTGCGAGAGACCGTGCGCGAGCCCATGAAGGGCTACCTGGGCGACTCGGTGAGCCTGATCCGCGACGTCGCGTCGTCGATCCCGATCCTGCGCAACGTCCCCACCGGCTCCATGAAGGAGTTCGACGAGGCCTTCAAGCGGCTCTCCGCCGAGGACGTCGACGCGATCCTCGACCACTCCTTCGAGCGCTACTACGAGACCAGCGGCCTGTTCGGCACCCCCGAGCGCTGTCTCGAGATCGTGGACCGCCTGAAGGGCATCGGGGTGGACGAGATCGCCTGCCTGCTCGACTTCGGCGTGGACGCCCAGACGGTGATCGACCAGCTCCCGCTCCTCGACGAGGTGCGGCGCCGCGCCAGCGCCACCGCGCCCGCCTCGCGGCCGGGCTTCGGGCCCGGCGCCCAGCTGGCCCGGCACGAGGTCACCCATCTGCAGTGCACGCCCTCCATGGCGCGGCTGCTGGTGCGCGACGACGAGGCGCGCGCGGCCTTCACGGGGCTCCGGGAGCTGCTGATCGGCGGCGAGGCGTTCCCGCCGGACCTCGCCGCGGAGCTGCGCCGGCTCACCGGTGCGCGCATCCACAACATGTACGGCCCGACGGAGACCACGATCTGGTCCGCCACCCACGAGCTCGCCCCGACGGACGCCGCGGTCCCCATCGGCCGCCCCCTCGCGAACCAGAGCCTCTACGTCCTCGACGCCCGCCGGCAGCCGGTCCCCATCGGCGTGGCGGGGGAGCTCTGGATCGGCGGCGACGGGGTGACCCGGGGCTACCACGCCCGGGAGGACCTCACCGCCGAGCGCTTCCTGCCCGATCCCTTCGCGCCGACGCCCGGTGCCCGCATGTACGCCAGCGGCGACCTGGTGCGCTGGTCCGAGGACGGACGGCTCGAGTTCCTCGGCCGCATCGACCACCAGGTGAAGATCCGCGGTCATCGGATCGAGCTCGGGGAGATCGAGGCGCGGCTGGTCGCCCTGCCCGAGGTGGCCGAGGCCGTGGTGGTGGCGCGCGACGTCGGCGACGGGGACCAGCGCCTGGTCGCCTACGCGGTGCCGGCGGGCGGGGTGCTGCCCGAGGCGGCGGAGCTGCGCGAGGCCCTGCGCGCGACCCTGCCGGAGTTCATGCTGCCCTCCCACTTCGTGTCCCTCGAGCACCTGCCGCTGACCCCGAACCGCAAGGTCGACCGCAAGGCGCTGCCGGACCCCGAGGCCGCCGGCGCGGCGCCCCGGGCGCGCTTCGCGCCGCCGACCAGCGAGCTCGAGCAGACCATCGCCTCGGTGTGGCAGGAGGTGCTGGGGGTTCCCGAGGTCGGGCTCGACGACAACTTCTTCGACCTCGGCGGGCACTCGCTCCTCACCGTGCGCGTGCACGACCGCCTCAAGCCGCGGGTCCCGAAGCCCCTCGCCGTCACCGACCTGTTCCGCTTCCCCACAGTGCGCAGCCTCGCCGCGCACCTGGGCGACGCGCCGCCCGAGGCGAGCCGTGCGGATCGCGGCCGCGACCGCGCCGCGGCGCGTCGCGCCGCGATGGGCCGTCGTCGGCGGGGGCGCTAGGCTTCCTCCATCCGGCGGAATCGCTCGCCCCGGGGGGTGCGAGCCGCGCTGCCGCTGGAGCGCAGCGCACGCCGACTCGACGACTGGACGTGACGGGAGACCTCCGAGCCCATGAAACGCATCTTCCTCTTCCTCGCCACCAACATCGCCATCCTGCTGGTCCTCGGCGTGGTGCTGCGCCTGCTCGGCGTGGACCGCATCCTCGACGAGCAGGGCGTCGGCCTCGACTACTGGAACCTGCTGGTCTTCTGCGCCGTGTTCGGCATGGGCGGCTCGTTCATCTCGCTGGCCATGTCGAAGTGGGTCGCGAAGCGCATGACCGGCGCCCGGGTGATCGAGCAGCCCGCCAACGCCGCCGAGACCTGGCTGGTGCAGACCGTCTCCCAGCACGCCCAGGCGTCGGGGATCGGCATGCCCGAGGTCGCGATCTTCGACTCGCCCGAGGTGAACGCCTTCGCGACCGGCGCGCGCCGGGACCACGCCCTGGTGGCCGTCAGCACCGGACTGCTGCGCGCCATGAACAAGGACGAGGCCGAGGCCGTGATCGGCCACGAGGTGAGCCACGTCGCCAACGGCGACATGATCACCCTGACCCTGATCCAGGGCGTCGTGAACGTGTTCGTGCTGTTCCTCTCCCGGGTGGTCGGCCACGTCGTGGACCGCGTGATCCTCAAGAACGAGCGCGGACACGGGCTGGGCTTCTTCGTGACCACCATCGTGGCCCAGGTGGTGCTCGGCATCCTGGCCAGCACCATCGTGATGTGGTTCTCGCGCCAGCGCGAGTTCCGGGCGGACGCCGGCGGCGCGCGCCTGGCCGGCCGCGAGAAGATGATCGCCGCCCTGGAGCGCCTGAAGGCGGGCCAGCCCGCGCCCCTGCCCGAGCAGATGGCCGCCTTCGGCATCTCGGGCTCGGGGGGCGGCGGCCTGCGCCGGCTGTTCTCGACCCATCCGAGCCTCGACGAGCGGATCGAGCGGCTGCGCCTCGGCGGCTGAGCCCGCGCCGTGCGCTACCGCGCGGTGAGCCTCGACCTGTTCGACACCCTGGTGGACCTCTTCATGGAGCGCCTGCCGCGGGTGCAGATCGACGGACGCGAGGTGCCCACCACCACGGGCGAGCTCCACGCCGCGCTCGCGGAGCGCGAGGCGGTGCCCTTCGAGGCCTTCCACGAGGCGCTGCGCGCGGTGGACCGCGAGCACCGCGACGTGCGCTACCGGGAGCACCGCGAGATCGGCACCGTCGAGCGCTTCACCGCGGTGGCGGAGCGACTGGGCCTCGCGGACCCGGAGCTTCCGGAGCGGCTCACCGAGGTGCACATGGGCCGGCTGCGCACCCTCTCCGGCATCCCCGGCCACCACGCCGGCGTGCTCGAGCGGCTGCGCGGCCTCGCACCGGTGGGGATCTGCTCGAACTTCACCCACTCCGAGACGGCGCGCCGCATCCTCGCCGAGGGCGCCCTCGCCCCGCACCTCGACGCCGTGGTGATCTCCGAGGACGTCGGCGTCCGCAAGCCGCGGGCCGAGATCTTCGACGCCGTGGTCGAGGGGCTCGGCGCGGAGCCCGAGCAGACCCTCCACGTGGGCGACAACCTCGACGCCGACGTCAGCGGGGCGGCCGCCCGCGGGCTGCCCACGGCCTGGATCACGCGCCGGGTGAAGGACCCGGACGCCGTGCTGGCCGCCCACCTCGCCGCCGAGCGCGGGCCGCGGCCCGACTGGATCGTGGCGGACCTCGAGGAGCTGCTGGAGATCGTGGCCGGCTGAGGGCCGGCCTCAGCGCCCCTTCCAGCGCGGCGGGCGCTTCTCCGCGAAGGCCCGCGGCCCCTCCCGGAAGTCCTCGCTGCGCAGCATCGCGCCGATCTGGTCGTAGCGGCCCGTCACCGCCTCCTCCAGGCTCGCCGCGTCGAGGCCGACGAGGGCCGACTGCTTGGAGGCTCGCACCGAGAGCGGCGCGCAGGCGAGGATCTGCTCCGCCCAGCGCCGCGCGCCGGCCATCAGCTCCGCGTGGGGCACCACCTCGTTCACGAAGCCGAGGCGCAGGCCCTCCTGGGCGTCCACGGCGCGCCCGGTGAGCAGCATCCCCATGGCGGGCTTGAGGCCGATCTGGCGCGGCAGGCGGTGCATGCCGCCCGCGAGCGCGGCGAGCCCCACCTTGGGCTCGGGCAGGGCGAAGCGGGCGCGGTCCGAGGCGACGATCAGGTCGCAGGCCAGCGCGATCTCGAAGCCGCCGCCGAAGGCGAGCCCGTTCACCGCGGCGATCAGCGGCTTCACGCCGTCGTAGCGGGCGGTGAGCCCGCCGAAGCCGGAGGCCGGCACCGTGGGGGCGCCGCCCTGGGCGATCCACTTGAGGTCCTGGCCCGCACAGAACGCCTCGTCGCCCTCGCCGGTCACGATCGCGACCCACAGCTCCGGGTCGGCCTCGAAGGCGTCGAAGGCGGCGGCGAGCTCGTCGTGGGCGGGCGGGTGCAGCGCGTTGCGCAGCTCGGGACGGGCGATGGTGACGACGAGCAGGCGCCCGTCGCGCTGCGTCCGGCAGAACTCGGGATCGGCCATGGGGGGCTGCTCCTCCTCGGTGCGAAGGTACGCCAGGGCCCGGGCCGATGCTGGCGGGCGACTACGGGGCGGGCGGCTCGCTCGCGCTCGGGGCGCGTCGCACCACGTAGAACAGGCAGTCCGCGAGGGCGACGCCGGGGTTCGTGGTCATCATGATCGGGACGATGGGGCGGCGGGTCTCGAGGCGACCGTCGCGCTTCACGAAGAGCTCCCGGGACAGCTCGCGTCCCTCGGCGTCGAGGGCCTGGAGGGGCCAGGGCCCGTCGCCCGCCACCCAGCCCATGGGCGTTCCCACGGGCAGGGACTCGAAGTTGTGGCGGTCGACGTCGGCGCTCACGGTCAGGTCGGCGCGCGGGTCGACGCCGTCGCCGAAGCTCAGGCGCGTGCCCGGCGCGACGCAGACCCGGACCGGATCCGTGAGCAGCTCGAAGGGTGCGCCCTCGAGCCGCTCGCCGCCCAGCCGCTCGCTGCCGAGGAAGCGCTCGAGTCCCGCCAGGGCGACGGCGTCCGCGGCGGGATCGCCGGCGCGTCCGCACTCGACGGTGACGCTCGGGAAGTGGTCCTGGGTGGCCTCGATGATCGCGCCCAGGCGCAGGTCGCTGTGCACGTAGCGGCGCCCGAAGAGCCCCACCAGGTCGAGCTCGCGGTCCCCCGCTCGCGGCCCCACCCCGTAGGGCGGGTTGTGGCCGGTGTTGTTGTGTACGTCCACCAGGGCCTCGGGCGCCGCCGCCTCCAGGGCCTGGAGGATCTCCCGGGCGAGCTCGCCCTCGGGGCCCGAGAAGGGCGGGCGGAAGCAGCGGTTCAGGTCCCGGGCGCCGGCCAGGAAGCGGTTCGAGAACATGGGCTCGTGGAGCGCGGCCTCCACGGCGCCGAGGAAGATCAGCGTGTCGACGGCGGGCTTGGCGCCGCCGCGCAGCCAGGCGTGCACCGCGTAGGTGCCCGAGGGCTCGTTGCCGTGGAGCAGGGTGGTGACGGCGCGGCGCCGCGTCGGGTCGCGGCCCGGGACGCGCAGCAGCGTGGGCCCGCCGAGGCTGCGCAGCCAGTCGGCCGCGGTCTCGGGCAGGCGTCCGCCCGAGAGCTCGATGCTCCGCAGCCGCGTCGGCGCCCCCATCAGCCCTCCACCGGCCAGGTGTGCACCGGCTCGCCGGAGCCCGCCAGGGCGAGGTAGCGCTCGAGGGCCGTGCGCAGCGCCTCGGCGCGCTCGCAGCGGGGAGCCAGGGCCTCGAGGGTGCGGAGCTGCCACACCGAGCCCGTCACGCCGCTCGCGGCGCGCTCGGCGACGAGCCGGGTCAGCGCGTCGCACTCGTCGGCCGCGATGCCCGCCGCCGCGAGCCCCGCGCGCGCGCGCGCGGCCAGCTCCTGAACCAGCTCGCGGGCGGGCCGCGGCCGCGGCGCCTCGCCGGGGCGGTCCGGCCAGAGCAGCTCGGCCTCCGGGCCGTCCTGGGCGGCGCGGTAGAAGTTGCGCGCGGCGGCGTCGAAGGGCATGCCGTCGGTCCAGGCCGCCGCCTCGGGAGCGAGGTCCAGGGCGAGGCCGATCAGGAAGGCCGCGTTGGCGACCATGTCGCGCGTGGTCGGGCCCGCCGGGAACGCGCGCATCTCGATGCGCAGGTGCCCGCCCTCGGCAGGGTCGTAGATCGCGCGGTTCCAGCGCCACACCGTGCCCTGGTGGAGCCGCATCTCCTGGAGGTGGGGAACGCCGCCGGCGCGCACGCACGCGAGGGGATCCTCCTCGGTGAGGATCGGGAGCAGCGGCTGGTGGACCGCCACGTTCTCGGCGAACAGCTCGAGGGCGCTCGAGGCGAGCCAGCCGTTGCCGAAGGAGACGCGAGCCACGCGGCCCGCGTGCCTGCCCTCGGGCCGGCTGTCCACCGCCTGCTTGAAGAGCGCGATCCGGGTCTCGTGCCAGAGGCGGTGGCCGAGGAAGGTCGGGGAGTTGGCGGCGAGGGCGAGGGCGGGGGCGGTGGCGAGCTGCACGCCGTTGTAGACGTCGGCGAAGCCCGACGGCGCCACCCGCAGGTGGATCTGGAGCGAGGTCGCCGCGCCCTCGAAGGTGATCTCGTCGCAGCGCACCTCGAGGGGCTCCCGGCCGTGGATGTTGACGTGGAACGCCTCCCGGCGCAGGCGGTGCAGCGCCCAGGAGAGCGCGCGGTAGCGGGCGTGGTCCGTCATCGCGGAGCTCTGGAGATGGTCCGCGGTCAGCGTCGGCAGGATGCCGATGGGCGCGACCCTGCCGCCGTGGACGTGCGCCGCCCGGCGCACCTCGGCGAGGGCGTCCTCGATCTCCCCGGCGAGGGCACGGAAGGGACGGCCGGCCAGCGGCGAGGGCCGCAGGTTGCACTCGAGGTTGAAGCGGTTCAGCTCCACGGTGAGGCGCGGGTCCGAGGTCTCGCCGAGGACCTCGGCATTGCAGCCCAGCGGACCGCCGCGCTCGTCCACCAGGGAGAGCTCGAGCTCCGCGCCCAGGGACGCCGGGCCCTCGCCGAAGCCCGGGCGCTGCATCAGCTCGCCGAGGGCGACCAGGCTGCGCTCGAGTCGCTCCACGAAGGGCGGGAACTCCGCCTCGTCGAAGCGCTCTCGGTCGATGGCCAGGCCCATCTTCTCTGAGCTTCGCTCCACCGAGCCGCCCCTTCGGGCCGGCCCGGTTCGCTGCGCGGCCGCACTCGCGGCCTTGCGGGGGTAGTCGTTCGGGCTGCTTGCCGGGCTCGCCGGCGCAGCTCCGCTGCGCCGGCATCGTTCTTCTCGTGGGGGCTTCGTCTCGTTGCGTTCGGGTGACGGGAGCCGGTGCGTTAGGGGGTAGCGGGGGTCGACGTGGTGGGCATCGCGGTGGCCGGGGCGTCGGGGGGCTTCTGCCAGCGCCAGATTCGCATGGGGGGGACGTTGCGGAGCTCGGCCTGCATCTTGGGGGCGCCGAAGATGGCGCGGCCGAGGACGGCGACGCGGTCGCGGACCTGGTAGGCGACGAAGCGGCCTCCGGGGGCCAGGGCGTCGTGGACGGCGCGCAGGATCCGCATGCCCTGGGTCCGGGGCATGGTGGAGAAGGGGATGCCCGAGACGACGGCGTCGGGCGCGGGCAGGCCGTGGGTCTCGAGGTGGCGGGCGACGTCGCCGGCATCGCCGACCTCGATGCGCAGGCGCGGGTCGTCGATGGAGCGCCGGATCAGCGAGGCGAAGCGCGGGTTGATCTCGATCACCAGCAGGGTGGCGTCGGCGGGGAGCGCGCGCAGCAGGGCGCGCGTGGTGCCGCCGGTGCCGGGCCCGAGCTCCACCACGGTGCGCGCCGAGTCGAGGCCGGCGCCGCGCACCACCCGGCGCTCGAGGAAGCGCGAGCTCGGGATGATCGAGCCCACCTGCTTCGGGCGCAGCAGGAAGTCGCGGAAGAAGAGGGCGCGGGGCGTGGGGGGCCCCAGGCGCGGGCGGGGGTTGAAGCGGCGGGTTCGCTTCTTCTGGGCGTTCATCTCGGGGGGTCTCCTTGGTCTGGGGAAGAGGGGCCGTTCGCTCCGGCTCACTCGGATCGCTGGATGGACTTCAGGTACTCGACCAGGGTGAGGATCCGGCCGCGCACCACCTCGTCCGGGTGGACGCCCTCGGCCAGGCTCTCGCCGAGCTGCTCGCCCCAGATCGGCATCTCCCGGGTGCCATGGGCGGAGAGCTCGAAGCGCCCGTCGATGTAGGTCGCGATCTCGGCGTCGGGGAACTCGCCGCCCCGGCGCGCCGCGATCCGGGTGAGGTCCGCGGGGCGCTCGCGCAGGGCCGCAGCGGCCGGGCCGTCGCCCCGGCCCTCGGGGCCGTGGCAGGACGCGCAGTACTGCTGGTAGGACTCGGCCCCCAGCGCGGCCAGCATCGGCTGCGAGGTCGGCTCGGCGGTCTCGCTCGCGCAGCCGACCGCGGATGCGGCGACGGCGAGCCCGATGCATGCGATGGCCACCCTGGCGAGAGCTCCCTGGATGCTCACTCGGTACCCCCCGCGGGCACGGTAACGCGACGCGCCATCCGGGCAAGGCTTCGGCCTTCGCTTCAGTCGGGCCGCGGCGTCGCCCGGGCCACGATGGCGTCGAAGTCGGTGCCGGCGGGGAGGGTTCCGAACACCCGGCCCGCGGAGCCGCCCAGCCGGCTGGCGCAGAAGGCGTCCGCGACGGCGGCTGGGGCATGACGCACCAGCAGCGAGGCCTGGAGGCCCAGCGCCATGCGCTCCACCAGGCTGCGGGCCACGGGCTCCACCTCGCCGGGAGCGCCCAGGTCGGCCTCGAGCGCCGACACCCACGCGTCGAGCCGTGCGTCGCCGCCGCGGCAGGCACGCAGCTCGTCGAGCAGCGCGGGCACGGCGTCGGGCTCGCGCACCATGGCGCGCAGCACGTCGAGGCAGATCACGTTGCCCGAGCCCTCCCAGATGGCGTTCACCGGCGCCTCGCGGTAGAGCCGCGGCAGCACGCACTCCTCCACGTAGCCGTTCCCGCCCAGGCACTCCATCGCCTCGTAGATCAGGTGGGGCGCCCGCTTGCACACCCAGTACTTGCCGACCGCCGTCGCGATGCGGGCGAAGGCGCGCTGGGCCTCGTCCCCGCCCTCGTCGTAGGCCCGGGCCAGGCGCAGCATGAGGGCGGTGGCGGCCTCGGTCTCGAGGGCCAGGTCGGCCAGCACGTTCTTCATCAGCGGCTGGTCGGCGAGCCGGCGGCCGAAGGCGCTGCGGTGGGCGGCGTGCCAGGTCGCCTGGGCGACGGCCTGGCGCATCAGCCCCGTGCTCCCCGAGACGCAGTCGAGGCGCGTGTGGTGCACCATCTCGATGATGGTGCGCACGCCGCGCCCGTCCTCACCGAGCAGGCGTCCCCAGGTGCCCCGGTACTCGACCTCGCTGGAGGCGTTCGAGCGGTTGCCGAGCTTGTCCTTGAGGCGCTGGATGCGGAACGGGTTGCGGCTGCCGTCGGGCAGGAAGCGGGGGACCAGGAAGCAGGAGAGCCCGGTGTCGGTCTGGGCCAGGGTCAGGAAGGCGTCGGACATGGGCGCCGAGCAGAACCACTTGTGGCCGCTGAGCTCGTACTCGTGGCCCGGGCCCTCCGCGCCCAGGGGCCGGGCGCGGGTCGTGTTGGCGCGCACGTCGCTGCCGCCCTGCTTCTCCGTCATCGCCATGCCCACCAGCACGGCGCTCTTGCGCTGCGGGGGCACGAGGCGCGGGTCGTACTCGGTGCCGAGGAGCCGCTCCTCCCACTCGTCCGCCACCTCCTTCTGGTGGCGCAGCGCGGGCACGCAGGCGAAGGTCATGGTGAGCGGGCAGCAGGCGCCGGCCTCCACCTGGGCGAGCAGCGAGAGCAGGGCCGAGCGCGCCACGTGGGCGCCGGCGCGGGGCTCCCGCCAGGGGAGGTTGTGCACCTCGTGGGCCATGGCGAGGCGCATCACCGCGTGCCAGGCGGGATGGAACTCGACCTCGTCCACGCGGTGCCCGAAGCGGTCGTGGGTGCGCAGGCGGGGCGGGCTCTCGTTGGCGGCGAAGCCCAGGGCCTGGGTCTCGGCGGCTCCCGCCCGCTCCCCGAAGGCGCGGACGCGCTGGCTGGCGAAGCGCGCGCCACCGCTCTCCCGCTCCACCCCCTCCACCAGGGCCGCGTCGCTGGCGAAGAGGTTCAGGTCCTCCAGGGGCGGGGCCTGGTTGAAGACCTCGTGGGTCTCGCCGGACGCGCTCATCGGGCGAGGTAGTCCCGCACCCGTTGCGCGATGGCCTCCTTGGTGATGCCCATCCGGCGCCCGACCGCGAGGGCGGCCTCGGTGTCCTTGCCGTGCCGCTCGGCGACGTGGATCGCGAGCCAGCCGGCGGCGCGGTTCGCGCTCGCGCAGTGCACCAGGATCGTCTCGTCGTGGTGCTGCTTCACGAGGGCCTCGATGCGCTCCATGGCGTCGCGGGAGAAGGGCTCCCCCACGGGCACCGGAACGTTGTAGTAGGTGAGGCCCTCGGCCTCGGCGGCGGCGGCCTCGTCCCAGCCCTGCTCGCTCGGCGCGCGCAGGTTGATCACCGTGGTGACGCCCGCCTCCCGGGCGGCCGCGAGGCCGGCCGCGTCGGGCTGGCCCGCCAGGTAGATGTGGCCGAAGAGCCGGACGTTGGGGGTCCCGCCCCAGGCGAAGGGACCCTCCACGCTGTGCTCGCGGTGGCCCTCCCCGCAGGCGACCCCGGCGAGCCCCGCTGCGAGGAGCGTCCCGAGCATCCAGCGGAGGGCTTGGCGGTGGACCGGCACGCTCGCAATTATGGGAGAGGGCCCGGCCGTCGGCCACGGGCTCCGCCGGGGGGCCCGGCGGAGGCCGTGCTACCGCGACGGGCGGCGTCATGGCATGCTGAGGCGAATCTCCCGCGTCTTCCGCGCGTCCCACCCTCGGCGGGTCCCCGGAGCGCGCCGTCCCGAGGCTCTCTTGAACCGCATCCTCGCCCTCCTCGCCGCCGCCGCCGCGACGCCGCTCCTCGCCCTCGGGCTGTGGGTGGGCGGCGCGCTACAGCTCGAGCGGCTGGGCGGCGAGATCGACGCCCGCTTCGAGGCGCGCTTCCGCGAGCAGCCCTCCCGGGTCTGGAGCCGGCCCCTGCGGGTGGTCCGGGGCGACCGGCCCGAGCGCATCGACCTGGCCGGCCACCTGGCGCGCACGGGCTACCGCGAGGTCTCCGGGGCGCCGGCGCGGCCCGGCGAGTACTGGCGCGGCGAGCGCGAGTGGCGCATCGAGCGCCGCGCCTTCGCCACGCCCGACGGCGAGCAGCCGGGCGGCACGCTGCGCCTGCTCCTCGACTCGCGCGGGCGCATCGCCACGCTTCGCGGTGCGGGCGGCCGCAAGCTCGCCGACGCCCTCCTCGAGCCCCTGCGCCTCTCGGTGGAGGCCGGCGCCGCCGGCCGCGACCGCGAGCCGATCCCCCTCGACGCGCTGCCGCCGGCGCTGATCGAGGCCGTGCTCGCCGCCGAGGACCAGCGCTTCTTCGAGCACGGCGGCCTCGACCCCCAGCGCATCGCCGGCGCCTTCGCGGCGAACCTGCGGGCGGGCCGGGTGGTCCAGGGCGGCAGCACCATCACCCAGCAGCTGGTGAAGAACCTGTTCCTCGAGCGCGAGCGCACCTTCGCGCGCAAGCTGCGCGAGGCGGTGCTGGCGCCGCTGGTGGAGCAGCGCCGCTCGAAGCGCGAGATCCTCGAGGCGTACCTGAACGAGGTCTACCTCGGCCAGGACGGCGCCCTGGCGCTCCACGGCGTGGGACCGGCCTCGCGCCACTACTTCGGGAAGCCCGCCACGGAGCTCGAGCTGCCCGAGGCCGCGCTGCTGGCGGGGATCCTGCGCGGGCCGAGCCTCTACGCGCCCCACCGCCGCCCCGAGGCCGCGCGCGAGCGCCGCGACCTGGTGCTGCGCCTGCTCCGGGAGCGCGGGCAGCTCGCCGCCGAGGCCTACGCGGCGGCGCTCGCCGCGCCCCTCGGCCTGGCGCCGCGGCCCGGCTCCCTGCGCTCGGCGTCGTGGTTCCTCGACGCCCTGCGCGAGGAGCTCGAGGGCGAGCTCGGCGGCGAGGAGCTGGGGCGGGCGGGCCTCGCCATCCACACCACCCTCGACCCGCGCCTGCAGGTGCTCGCCGAGGGGGCCGTGCGTCGCGGGCTCGCACGGCTCGAGGGCGAGCAGACGCGGCTCGCGCGGCCGGACTCGCCGCTCCAGGCCGCGCTGGTCGCGCTGGATCCGCACAGCGGGGCGCTGCTCGCCCAGATCGGCGGCCGCGACTACGCGCGCTCCCAGTTCGACCGCGCGACCCGGGCGCGGCGCCAGCCCGGCAGCGTCTTCAAGCCCGTGGTCGCGCTGGCCGCCCTGGCGCGCCAGGAGCGCCTCCAGCCCCCCTTCACCCTGGCCTCGGTGCTCCCCGACGAGCCGCTCACCGTGCTGGCCCTGGAGGGCGAGTGGCAGCCGGCGAACCACGACGGCGAGTACCGCGGCGACGTCACCCTGCGCGAGGCCCTCGAGCAGTCCCTGAACGTCCCCATCGCGCGGCTCGGCGGCGAGCTCGGCCTGCGCCGCATCATCGGGACCGCGAGGCGCCTCGGCATCCGCAGCCCGCTGCGCTCGGTGCCGAGCCTGCCCCTCGGCACCTACGAGACCAGCCTGCTCGAGATCACCCGGGCCTACGCGGTCCTCGCCGCCGAGGGGCTGCGCGCCGAGGGGCACGCCGTGCGCGCGGTGGTGGATGCCGAGGGACGCACCGTGCGCGCCCACCGGGCGCGGCCCCGCCGCGCCTTCACGGCGGCGGAGGCCTACCTCGTCACCTCCGCGCTGGAGGGCGCGGTGAACCGCGGCACCGGGGCCGGCCTGCGCGGGTTGGGCTTCCGCGGCCGCGTGGCGGGCAAGACCGGCACCACCGACGACTACCGCGACGGCTGGTTCGTCGGCTACACGCCGGATCTCGTGGTGGGCGTCTGGGTCGGCTTCGACGACGGCGCGAGCCTGCACGGCTCGGGCTCGCGCACCGCGCTCCCCATCTTCGCCGACTTCCTGATCGGCGCGCTGGGTCCCGACGGCGGCCGTGCCTTCCCGCGGCCGGCGGGCATCGAGTCCATCGAGGTGGTGGCCGACGCCGCGCACCCGGCCGGCCTGCGCTGCCGGGGCGAGGCCGAGGTGTTCCTCGAGGGCAGCGGGCCCTCCCGCCACGCGCGCTGCCGGCGTCCGGGCTGGCTCACCCGCTTCTTCGCCCGGGGCGCCGCCGAGAAGGACCGCGGCGACCCGCGCCAGGAGCGCGGTCGCGGCCCCGGGGTCCGCATCCACTTCGGCCGCTGAGGAGGCTCCGGTGTCGCTCACCGTCCTCACCCTCAACGTCTGGCACGACTCCGGGCCCTGGCCCACGCGCCGCGCGCGCATCCGCGAGTGGATCGAGCGTCTCGACCCCGACCTGATCGGCTTCCAGGAGGTGCTGCGCGGCGAGGGTCTCGACCAGCTCGCCGAGCTGGTGGACGGGCTCGACCGCCACTGCGACTACGTCGCCGCCCAGCCGAGCTGGCGCGGCGAGCCGCTGGCCTTCGGCAACGCGGTGGCGAGCCGCTGGCCCATCGCCGAGCGCGAGACCCTGGCGCTGCCCGAGAGCGGCGACGGCGAGCGGCGGGCCGCCCTCAGCGTGACCGTCGACGCGCCGGTGGGCCCGGTGAGCTTCACCTGCACCCATCTCAACTGGAAGTTCCACCACGGTCCCGTGCGCGAGCGCCAGGTGCACGCCCTCGCCGAGCTGGTGCTGCGCCGCCGGCCCCGGGAGGGGTTCCCGCCCATCCTGGCGGGCGACATGAACGCCGAGCCCGACTCCGACGAGATGCGCTTCCTCGCCGGCCTGCACTCCATCGACGGCGCCGGCGTCTACCTCCACGACGCCTGGCGCGTGGCCGGCCCTCCGGGCGACCCGGGCTTCACCTGGTCGAACCGCAACCCCCACGCCCGCGCCAACCTCGAGCCGGACCGCCGCATCGACTACGTCTTCAGCGGCTATCCCCGGCGCGACGGGGTGGGGCTGCTCGAGGAGTGCCGGGTGGTGTGCAACGACGAGAAGGACGGGGTCTGGCCGAGCGACCACTTCGGCGTGTTCGCGGGCCTGCGCACCGAGCCCGTGGAGGGTGCGCTCGCCTGGCGCTGACCCGGTGGCGCCTGGCTCCCGGGCTGCGAGAATGGGGCCCTCCAGGAGGGGTGGGAGGAGCCGGTCATGTGCATTCGCAGCCTGCTGTCCGCGGCGGTCGTGGGGGTCGCCGCCGCCGGCGTCGCCCTGGCCGCGCCGGAGGCCCGCGCCGCCGAGCCGCGCGGCATCACCGTGCTCGGAAGCGCCGAGCTGCGCGTCGCGCCGGACGTCGCCGTGGCGGTGCTCGCGGTGACGACCCGCAGCCGCACCGCCGAGAAGGCCGCCTCGGAGAACGCGCGCCGCAGCCGCGACGTCCTCGAGGTGGTGCGCGGGCTGCTCGGGCCCCAGGACCGCGCCGAGACGCTCTCCTACCGCATCCAGCCCGTCTACGAGTACCCCAAGGGCGGCACGCGCCAGCAGGTGGGCTTCGAGGTGGTGAACGCGCTGCGCGTCCGCACCCGCCGTCTCGAGAAGGTGGGCGCCATCTTCGACCGGGCCACCGCGGCCGCGGACGTGTCGGTCTCGTCGCTCAGCTTCGAGCTCGAGAATCCGGGCAAGTCCGAGGCGGAGGCCCTGGAGGCCGCGGGCCGGGACGCCAAGCTGCGCGCCGAGCGCATCGCCGAGGGAGTCGGCGTGACGCTTCGGCGGGTGCGCGTGGCGCGCGAGCGCGGCGCCGTGATGCCCCCGCCCGGGCCGCGCCCGATGCTCGCCGAGGCCCGCGCCGCCGCGGTCCCGACGGAGATCGCGCCCCAGGAGCTCGTGGTCCGGGGCGAGGTCGAGGTGACCTACGACATCCAGTAGCCCGCGACGCCCTCGGCGTCAGGCGGGGGCGGGCTCCTCGGACCGGTAGTAGGCGTAGATGCAGCCCGTTGCGACGGCGCACAGCAGGTGCCAGGCCGCGTGGCCCTGGAGCAGCGAGTCCGGGTCGCAGAGCGCGCCGTCGAGCGTGCGCGAGGGCAGCCAGATCGCGAAGGCGACGGCGAAGACCGCGCCCGCCGCCGCGGCCCAGCCGGTTCGCATCGCGAGCTGCCGCCGGCGCACCGCGAGGGTCTCGAGCCCCACCGCCGCGGCCAGCACCAGCCCGAACACCACGTCGCTCGACACCGGCAGGGTGAGCTTCGAGATCACGAGCACGGCGGACAGCGCCGCCCACCCGGCGAGCAGCGCGTCCCAGCCGAGCCCGCGCCAGCGCACCACGGCGTAGACGACCGCGAAGGCGGCGAACAGATACATCGAGGCCACGTCGACCTGGCCGCCCCAGCGCGTCATGGAGCCGTGCAGGAACATGCTGCCCGGCCCCAGGAACACCACCACCGCGGCGTACAGGGCGGGCGGGCCCACCCGGGTCGTCATCGGGTTGCTGCGCCGCGGCGGCTCGCGCCGTCGCCGCACCGAGTGCGTCGCCACCGCCAGCCCCATGGCGACGAAGCCGAGGTTCGACCAGGTGTTGGCGGGCTGGCGCACGAGCCCGGCGCGGAAGCCCTCGCAGAAGCAGGTGCCCGCCGCCACGCAGGCGTTGAGCTCGCCGGGCCAGCCCGCCAGGGCGAAGCCCAGCCACGCGGCCAGGCTCGCCACCGCCACCGCGACGGCAGCGGTGATCTCCACCGGCCGCGCGGCGCTCAGCTCGGGGCGGCCTGGGGGCCGCGGATCAGGGCGCCGGGCAGCGCGCCCGTGGGCTCGCCGTCCTGCCACGTCACCTCGCCCGAGCACACCGTGGCGCGGTAGCCGTCGACGTTCTGGATCAGCCGGCGCCCGCGGGCGGGCAGATCGAACACCATCTCCGGCGCGTGGAGCGCGAGCCCCTCGAGGTCGATCAGGTTCACGTCGGCCTTGTAGCCCGGGGCCAGGACGCCGCGGTCGCGGAGGTCGAAGAGCTCCGCGGTGTTGCGGGTCTGGGCGCGCACCGCCCACTCGAGGGGCAGGCGCTCGCCGCGCTCCCGGTCGCGCACCCAGTGGGTGAGCAGGAAGGTCGGCATGCCGGCGTCGCAGATGATCCCGCGGTGGGCGCCGCCGTCGGAGAGGCCCAGCACCGCGCCGGGGTGGAGCAGCATGCTGCGGATCGCCTCGAAGTCGCACTCCGAGTAGTTCAGCAGCGGGAAGTAGAGCAGCGCCCGGCCGTCGTTCTCCAGCATCAGGTCGAAGGTGATCTCCGAGGGGTCGCGGCCCTCCCGGGCCGCGCGCGCCGCGACGCTCTGCTCCGGCCGCGGCTCGTAGTCCGGCGGGTCGCCGAGGGGGAAGAGCTTGTGGAAGCTCGAGAAGATGAAGGCCGCCACCGGGTCCTGGGTCTCGGGCTTCTCGGCGAGCAGCCGGCGCCGGAACTCGGGGTCGCGCATGCGGGCCACGCGCTCCGGCAGGGGAAGCTCCGCGATGGCGCGGTAGCTCGGATGGGCCTGGAAGGGGTGGCCGGTGCTCTCGAAGCCGAGCAGCAGCCCCGTGGGCCGCGCCGCCACCTGGGGCACGATGCGGGCCCCGCGCTCCGCGGCGCGGTCCGACGCCTCGAGCAGGCGCCTCCACTGCTGGGGATCCAGGTCGTTCTGGAGGCAGGCGAAGGTGACCGGCCGCCCGCTCTCCACGGAGAGCTTCTCCATCCAGGCGAACTCGTCGGCCTCGGGGGCGAGGTCCGAGGCCAGCTCGAGGACGCCGCGGCCCGTGGCGCCGAGCGCGCGCCCGATGCCGAGCAGCTCCGCCTCGCCCGCGAAGGTGCCGGGCACGGGCTCGCCGTCCACGGCGCGGTGCAGCAGGGTGCGCGAGGTGCTGAAGCCGAGCGCGCCGGCGGCGAGGGCCTCCTCCACGATCTTCGCCATGCCCTCGACGTCCGCCGGGGCGGGCTTCTCGTTGCGCGCGCCGCGCTCGCCCATCACGTAGGCGCGCACGGCGCCGTGGGGCACCTGGGCGGCCACGTCGAGTGCCCGCGGCATGCGCTCCAGTGCGTCGAGGTACTCGGGGAAGCTCTCCCACTCCCAGCGGATGCCCTCGGCCAGGGCGGTGCCGGGGATGTCCTCGACGCCCTCCATCAGACCGATCAGCCAGTCGTGGCGCTCGGGGTCGGCGGGCGCGAAGCCCACGCCGCAGTTGCCCATCACCACCGTCGTCACCCCGTGCCAGCCCGAGGGCGTGAGGTGCGGATCCCAGGTGACCTGGCCGTCGTAGTGGGTGTGGATGTCGACCCAGCCCGGGCTCACCACCCCACCCTCGGCGTCGAGCTCGCGACGCGCGGGTCCCGCCCGGCCGCCCACCGCCGTGATGCGATCGCCGTCGATGGCGACGTCGCCCGCGCGCTCCGGGGCGCCGGTGCCGTCCACGATGCGGCCGTTGCGGATCACCAGGTCGTGCATGGGGCTCCTCTTCGCTCCGGCGCGCTCTCGCGCTCCGCGGTGTACCGACGGTAGCACGCGGGCGCCGCGTGGAGCGCCGACGCGAGCTGTGCGACGATCGCAGCGTTCCGGAGGCGTCCTTGGCCCGAGCGGCGACCCAGACAGCGTCCCACACCGAGTCCACCGAGTTCACGGGCGCCGGCGGCGACCGCCTGGCGGCGCGCATCGACCGGCCCCTGGGACCGCCGCGGGGCTACGCGCTCTTCGCCCACTGCTTCACCTGCTCGAAGGACTTCGTGGCCTCGGCGCGCGTGAGCCGCGGCCTGGCCGAGCGCGGCATCGCGGTGCTGCGCTTCGACTTCACCGGCCTGGGCGGCAGCGCGGGCGACTTCGCCAACACCCACTTCTCCTCGAACGTCGACGACCTGGTGCGCGCCGCCGACCACCTGCGCGAGCGCTTCGGGCCGCCGAGCCTGCTGGTCGGTCACAGCCTCGGCGGAGCGGCGGTGCTGGCCGCCGCCGAGCGCATCCCCGACGCCACGGCGGTGGCCGTGATCGGCGCTCCGGCGGACCCGGCCCACGTGCGCGGGCTGCTCGGCGATCGCACCGCGGAGATCGAGAGCCGCGGCGAGGCCGAGGTCGACCTCGCCGGGCGCCGCTTCCGCATCCGGCGCTCCTTCCTGGAGGACCTCGAGGGCCAGGAGCCGGAGTCGCGGCTGCGCAACCTGAAGAAGGCGCTGCTGGTACTGCACTCGCCCATCGATGCGGTGGTGGGGATCGAGAACGCGAGCCGCATCTTCCTGGCGGCGCGCCACCCGAAGAGCTTCGTCTCCCTCGACCGCGCCGACCACCTGCTGACCCGGCCCGCCGACGCCGCCTGGGTGGCGGAGCTGATCTCGGGCTGGGCGAGTCGGTTCCTCCCGGACGCCAAGGCGCCCCCGCGGCCCGAGGAGCTGGCCGCCGACCAGGGCGAGGTGGTGGTGCGCGAGAGCGGCGCCGGTCGCTTCGGCCAGCACGTGCTCGCCGGCCCGCACCGGATGACCGCCGACGAGCCGCCCTCGGTGGGCGGGGAGGACGGCGGCCCGACCCCCTACGGCCTGCTCCTCGCCTCCCTCGGCGCCTGCACGTCGATGACCCTGCGCATGTACGCCGACCGCAAGAAGCTGCCCCTCGAGCGGGTGACGGTACGGCTGCGCCACGAGAAGATCCACGCGAAGGACTGCGAGGAGTGCGAGACCCGGGTGGGGAAGATCGATCGCATCGAGCGCAGCATCCGACTCGAGGGCGATCTCGATGCGGCCCAGCGCCAGCGCCTGGCGGAGATCGCCGACCGCTGTCCGGTCCACCGCACGCTGCACGGCGAGGTGCGGATCGAGACCGAGCTCGAGCGGGCCGAGCCGGGCGGCGGGGCGAGCTGAGCGGGAGGGGACCATGTCGGCAGCGAGAACGAGCGCCGCGGCAGCCGTCGGAGGCCTGGCGATCCTCGCGATGCTGGGCGCGACGGCCTGCACGGAGCGCGAGCGGACCGGGGAGGCGCCCCGCGTCGCCCAGCCGAGCGCCGCGGAGGAGCGCCGCGCCAGCGCCTCCCGGGACGACGCCGCGGACTTCTCCGACTGCCCCGAGGGCACCGCGCCCCGGGAGCTCTCGCTGCCGGCCACGGCCACGGTGATGCGCTGGTGCGAGCGCGAGGGTCCGGGCGGCGACCGCATCCAGCACGGCCCCTGGGAGAAGCGCCAGGGCGGCACCGTCGTGGAGCGGGGCCGCTACTACGACGGCGTGCGCCACGGGCGCTGGACGCTCCACTGGTCGAGCGGCCAGCCCCAGTCCGAGGGCGAGTACCACAACGGTCGCCGCTCCGGCGTCTGGACCTTCTGGCGCGAGGACGGCACCGTGATCCGCCGCTACGACTACGGCGACCGCGCCAGCGAGGTGATCGAGATCGCTTCCCCGGACGCGGAGGAGGGCGGCGCGACCGGGGCGGAGGTGACGCTCCAGATCGAGAACGGCCGGGCCACGGACCTGGTCTTCACCGTGGAGCCCTCGACCCAGGCCTGGGCCATGCCGCCCGGCGCGAGCTTCGAGGTGCGCACGCGCGGCGGCTCGCCGGCGCGCATCCGCGTCGAGGCCACCGAGAACGGGATCACGGTGTGGCCCGAGGAGGGCGCGGAGACGAGCCTACTCGCCGACGGAGTCGAGATCGAGCGCTGACGCGTCGGGGCCCGCCGACACCGACCCGAGGGGCTCCGACCCGAGGGACTCGAGCGCGTCGGGTACCGCATCCCGTACCGGGTCCGGTCGGTCGCGGTCGTCCACGAGGAGCGAGCGCGCCCAGCCCACCAGGTGGCCCGGGATCACCGGCCCGTACTGGATGGCGTAGAACACCCCGGCGCTGCCGGTGGTCACCCAGCGCACCGCCTCGCCGCCCACGTAGGTCCCGTAGGCGGGGTAGAGGGTGCGGTAGGCGCGCTTCTCGTCCTCGGAGCCGCCCTGCTCGCGCTCGTAGGCCAGTGCGTCGCCCGTCGCCGCCGCCTCCTGGACCAGCGGCAGCAGCGGCAGCAGCCGCATGCCCGCGTAGAGCCCCTTGCCGAAGCGCGACCTGCCCGCGAAGTCCTTGGCGTGGCCGCCCTCGTGGAGCGCGATGGCGCGCCGATCCGAGTACAGGTGGATCGTGTTCGTGAACGGGTTGTAGTTGTCGCCGCCGAACAGGCGCTGGGGCAGCACGGTGTAGAGGGCGACGCTCAGGCTCCCGATCGTGTAGCGCCACAGGCCCGAGACGTCGCGGTTCGCGACCAGCCGGCGCCACTCGTCCCCGGGCGCGTACTGGTTGATGCGCACCTTCACGTTGTCGAGCTCGTTGTCGGCGAGGTACTGCCGGATCGCCGCCTCGGTCTCGGGGGAGACGTCGTGGTTGTCCACCTTCCAGTCGAGGAGCAGGAGCTTGGTGGGGAGCGAGAAGAGGTAGTGGCCGAGGCCGTCCACGACGGCGTGGGGACGCCCGCGCTCGACCTGGGGCTCTCCCTCGCGCAGGAGCAGGGTGTGGGGGCCCTCGAGCCCCTCCCCGTAGACGTAGGGCCCCGACGCGCATCCCCCGAGGACGAGGGCGAGCGCGAGGGTGATCGGCAGCGCAGGGACCCGACTCACGCAGCCTTGGACGAAGGGATGCCGGCTCGATTCACCGGCGAATTCCAGGCCGCGTCCGGACGTCTGTTGCTACGTTCCGCGTCCCTCGGGGAGGTCTTCATGCAAGCCCGGCTTCGCAAGCTCACCGCCATCGGCCTGCTGCTCTTCGCCGGGGTGGCGTCGGGCTGCGCCACCGTGGTCAACCCCGTCACCGGGAAGCGCGAGTGGAGCACCATGTCGCCCGCCCAGGAGAAGGCCCTGGGCGAGCAGGCGGCCGCCCAGGTCGAGGCCGAGATCGGGCTGGTCGCCGACCCGGCGCTGGTCGCCTACGTGGACGCCCTCGGCCAGCGGCTCGCCGCCCGCTCGCCGCGCACCGACGTCGAGTACCACTTCAACGTCGCCGACATGGAGGAGCCCAACGCCTTCGCGCTGCCCGGCGGCTGGATCTACGTCTCCCGCGGTCTGCTCGCCATCTCGAACAGCGAGGCCGAGCTCGCCAACGTGCTCGGCCACGAGATCGGTCACGTCGCGGCGCGCCACGCCGACCAGCGCCAGACCCGCGCCACCGGGGTGGGGATCCTGACCGCCCTCGGGACGATCCTGGCCGGGGCCGCCGCGGGTGGCGAGGCCGCCCAGAGCGTCGCCCAGCTCGGCCAGGTGGCCGGCCAGGGCTACATCGCCTCCTACGGTCGCGACCAGGAGCGCCAGGCCGACGACGTGGGGCAGCGCCTGGCCGCCGCAACGGGCTGGGACCCCGACGGCATGGCGCGCTTCCTCCACACCCTGGAGCGCGAGTCCGTGCTGCGCACGGGAGCCACGCGAAGGCCCACCTTCCTGGACTCCCACCCGCTCACGGCCGAGCGGGTCGCCACCACCCGGGAGCGGGCGTCGGGCCTCGCCACCGCGCCCGCCCGCCCCATCGCGCGCTCCCGGGCCGACTTCCTCTCGCGCCTCGCAGGGCTCCTGGTCGGTCCGGACCCGGCCCAGGGCGTGTTCCGCGACGGCCTGTTCCTGCACCCGGGCCTCGACTTCGCGCTCGAGTTCCCGCCGGGCTGGCAGACCCGCAACACGCCCCAGGCCGTGGGCGCGGTCTCGCCCCAGGGCGACGGCCAGATCGTGCTGGAGCTCCAGGGGCCGAGCGGAGATCCCGGCGAGGCGGCGCGGGCCTTCGCCCAGCAGAACCGCCTGATGCTCACCGACGGGCGGGCGGGCCAGGTGGGGGGCTGGCGCGCCTACCGGGCGGCCGCGGTCGCCCAGGTCCAGGGCGGCTCCGCCGAGCTCGACCTCACCTGGATCGCCCACCCCGCGGCCACCTTCCGGCTCACCGGCGTCACGGCCCGGGGCTCCCGCGCCAACCTGCAGCGCTTCCTCACCACGGCGCGCAGCTTCCGGCCGCTCACGCGCTCGGAGCGCGCCGCGATGACCGAGCAGCGCCTGCGCGTCGTCACCGCGCGCCGTGGCGAGTCCCTGGCGGCGCTCTCGCGACGCACGGGCAACCGCTGGAGCCTCGAGCAGACCGCCGTCGCCAACGGCCTCGACGCCGGCGCGACCCTCGCCTCGGGGACGCCGGTGAAGGTCGCGGTGGAGGTGCCCTACCGGCCCTGATCGGCCTCCACCCGCCGCGACCGGCCGCGACCGGCCGCGACCGGCCGCGAGGCTAGCGCTCCGGGTCCAGATCCTTCGGCTTCACCAGCGCGTCGAGTCGGCCCGCGGCCGGCCGGGGTGCGCCGCCGATGGCGAGCTGGGCGAGCGCGGCGGGCGGGAAGCCCTTGCGCAGCCGCTTGCGCGCCCGCTCGTCGCCCTCCCCGGTGAGCCACTCGGCCAGGTCGGCGATGCCCGGGTTGTGGCCCACCAGCAGCACGGTCCGACGGTCGTCCGGCACCTCGCCGAGCCGGTCGAGGAGCGCGCCCGCCGAGGCGAGGTAGAGGTCGCGCTCGAGCTCGGCCGCGCCCTCGGAGAGCCCGAGGGCCTCGAGGGTCTCCCGGGTGCGTCGCGAGCTCGAGCACAGCACGTGGTCGGGCCGGAGGCAGCGCTCCCGCAGCCACTCGCCCAGGCGGCGCGCGGCGCCGAGCCCGGCGTCGGTGAGCGGGCGGTCGTGGTCGCTGGCCGCGTCCTTGTCGCCCGCCTTGGCGTGGCGCAGCAGGAGCAGCGTCTCCATGGATGCCTCCGGGTGTCTCCTCCGCCTCGTCCGGGTGCGGCGCCGCGCGAGGATAACCGTCATCCTGTCCGCGACGCCCCCCGCAGGAGACCGCATGCCGCGCGCGCTCGCGCCCGGGCTCGCGGTGGCCGCCCCCTGCGCGATCGCCCTTGCGATCGCCTGTGCGAGCGGGCCGCCCGGGGACATCGACGACCTGTGCGCCATCTTCTCGGAGAAGCGCGGCTGGTACCCCGCCTCGCGCCGCGCCGCCGAGCGCTGGGGCGTGGCCGAGTCGATCCAGCTCGCCTTCGTCCACCAGGAGTCGCGTTTCCGGGCCAAGGCCCGGCCGCCCCGCCGGCGGCTGCTCGGCATCCTGCCCACCACGCGGCTCTCCTCCGCCTACGGGTACGGCCAGGTGAAGGACGGGACCTGGGGCGACTACCGACGCGCCACGGGCAGGCGCTTCGCCCGTCGCGACCGGTTCGAGGACGTCGCGGACTTCATCGGCTGGTACGGCGACGTGGCCCACCGCTCCGCGGGGATCGGCAAGGGCGACGCCTACCGGCTCTACCTCGCCTACCACGAGGGGCCGACGGGCTTCCGCCGCGGCAGCCACCGGGCGAAGCCCTGGCTCCTCGACGTGGCGCGCCAGGTGGAGGCGCGGGCGACCCGCTACGCCGAGCAGCAGGCGAGCTGCGCCGCGGCGCTGGCCCGCTAGGGGGCGCCGGGCCTCAGGGGCCGGCGTCGACCGCCGAGGGCTCACCGGCCAGCTCGGCGTTGCGGCGCTCCTCCACGCGACGGCGCACGCCGCCGAAGGCGTCGCGCAGCATCTCGCCGTGCAGCCGGCGCAGGATGAAGTCGGGCAGGATCGTCTTCGGGCGCACCTCGTTCTGGTGGAGCAGCAGGCTGTGCTCCGTGCGCTCGGGCCAGGGCAGCACCGTCCAGGCGCCCTGGTTCTGCTCGAAGTCCCCGGTCACGAGGGACCAGCTGCTGCGGAAGCCGCCGCCCGGAAGCTCGTTCTCCACCGCCAGCACGTCCGAGGTGAGGTTCGGAAAGGGGAAGGGCACGTCGACCACGGTGCGGCAGACGCTGGCGTCGCCCTCGCGCCCCACCTCGACGCTCGACGCGAGGCGCGGCATGAAGCGGACCAGCTCGCCGCACTCGCGGACCACGGGCCAGACCGACTCCGGGGGCGCGGGGATGACGCCGATCCCGAGCACCGCGATCCCCGACTCGACGACGCGCGTATGCACGATCACCTCGCCCGAGGCGCCGCTCGCGTCGCTCGGCGTCGGCGTCGGGCTCGGTGGCGCCGGCCGGGCTGGCGGCGGCGAGAGCGGCGGCGAGCAGGGCAGCGTGGGAGCGCGGGCGTCGGTCCATCGGGCGCCATTCTGACGCGTCCCCTCCGCCCCGGCGAGCGCGACCGCTCTTGCTGCCGACCGCGGGAGGGGCCACCGTGCCCCGCGATGCTGGACTGGGTGAACGGTGTTCCGCTGGCCGGGCTGATGGCGGTGATCGCGCTGGGCTGGTCCCTGGGGCGCCTCTCGGCGGGCGGCGTGGAGCTGGGACCGGCCGCGGCGACGCTCTTCGTCGCCCTCGCGCTGGGGCACCTGGGCCTGTCCGCCCCTCCCGACGTCGGCGGACTCGGGCTCGGGAGCCTCGGCTTCGCGCTCTTCGTCTACTCGGTGGGCTTCGACGCCGCGCCCCACTTCTTCGCGAGCGTGCGCCAGCGCCGCGGCGCGGGCTTCGTCGCCGTGGCCGTGGTGGTGAACGGGCTGGCCCTGGTGGCCGCGCTGGCGCTCGGCCTGCTCTTCGGTCTCGACGCCTCGACCAGCGCCGGCGTGCTGGCCGGCGCGCTCACCAGTGCGCCCACCTACGCGGCGGCGTCGGAGGTGGCGCCGGACCCCGCGCGCCTGTCCGTCGCCTTCGCGCTCACCTTCCCCTTCGGCCTGGCGGGCCTCGTGCTGGTGATCCAGCTGGTGCCCCGCATCCTCGGCGAGGACCTGGCCCGGGGCGCCGCCAGCGACGAGGAGCTCCACGCGCGCACCGCGCGCCGGAGCTGGACCGGCTCGCGCGCGCGGGAGGTGACCCGCGCCTTCCGCGTCCAGAACGAGGAGGTGACGGGCCGGCCGCTGCGCGAGCTCGACCTCACCCATCGCACGGGCTGCGTGATCTCCCGGGTGCGCGCCGGCGAGTCCGTGCTGATCCCCGACGGCGAGACCGTGCTCGAGCTGGGCGACCGGGTGATGGCGACGGGCCGGGTCGACGAGCTGCAGGAGTTCGCGCGCGTCGTCGGGCCCGAGGCTCCCGTGACCGAGCTCGACTCGAGCGCGCTGCTGACCCGGCGCATCGAGGTGCGGGCCGCGACGGCGGCGGGCCGCACCCTCGCGGAGCTCCGCCTGATCCAGCGCCACCACTGCGTGGTGACCCAGATCGATCGCGGCACCCTGGCCCTCGAGCCCGACCCCGAGGTGATGCTCGTGGGCGGCGACGTGGTGACGGCCGTGGGCCGGCGCGACGACCTGAGGGACCTGGCGAGGACCCTGGGCCGCTTCCAGCCACCGCTCCACGAGACCGACATCGCGGTCTACGCCGGGGGCATCCTGCTGGGCCTGATGCTCGGCTCGCTGCGCGTCGGGCCCGAGGGCTTCGAGCTGGGGCTCGGGACCGCGGGCGGACTGCTGGCCGTGGGCCTGCTGCTGGGTGCGCGACCGCGCCTCGGTCCGCTGCGCACCCACGTGCCCCGGGAGGCGCGCCAGCTGGTGCGCGATCTCGGCATCCTGCTGTTCGTGGGCGAGACCGGCCTGCGCGCCGGGGCCGAGGTCGCGGGCGTGCTCGAGCAGGCGGCCTGGCAGACCTTCGTGGCCGGGGTCGGGGTGAACCTGGCCGCGGCGCTCGGGGCCCTGCTGGTGGGGCGCCGGATCCTGCGACTGCGGCCCGTGGACGCCTGGGGGAGCCTGTGCGGGGGCCTCACCTCTTCGGCCGCGCTCCAGGCGGTGCGGCGCGCCTCGGAGAGCAACGAGGCCGCCATCTCCTACGCGGCCGCCTACGCGGTGGCCAGCGTCCTGGCGACCCTGGCGGGCCCCCTGCTGGTGCTCTGGATGCCCTAGGAGGGCGGCCGGGAGGGCTCCCTCCGCCCGGCCCGGGAGCGCCTCCCGGCGGCCGCGATCCTGCAAACGGGGGCAATGTCGTTATGATTGAGGGCCCTGGGGGAGGACTCCGTGGCTCCGCATCCGCTCATCGCCCTGGCCAACGACCGCGAGACGAAGCAGTCCAAGGGTTTCCGCGCCGTGGCGGCGGGCCTGAACGGCGAGCAGCTGGCGGCCGCCTGGCAGCAGGAGATCGCGAGCGCTCCCCGGCGCGACCAGGCCGGCAAGGGCTTCCTCGGCAAGCACCCGCGCAAGGTTCCCGACAAGCGCCGGGCCGGGAAGGACGAGGAGCACGCCGGCATGGCGCTGGTGCGCTGGGCCGACGGCGGCAAGCGCGGCCTCGCGCTGCCCGAGGATGGCGAGCTGCGCCTGCTCGACTGGCAGGTGCCCCTCGCGACGGCGCGCCCGGAGAAGGAGCAGGGCGACGCCGACCCCAACTTCGGCGTCGGCAAGATCGACCTGATCGGCGTCGGCCCCGGCGAGCGCCTGGCCGTGGTGGCGCTCAAGGTGGTGGAGCCCGAGGCCACGCGCGCGGGCACCGGCGAGACGCCGCTGCGCGTGCTGCTCCAGGCCCTGGCCCACGCCGCCGTCGCCGAGGCCAACCGCGAGGCCCTGGGCGCCGAGCTCGCCGAGCTCGCCGGCCACCCGATCTCCGACGAGCCGCCGGCGCTCTTCATCGCCGGCACGCCGCGCTACTGGCAGCTGTGCCGCAAGCGCGAAGCCCAGAAGGGCGCGGCCTGGATCAAGGAGCTCGAGCGCCTCGCGGGCGAGATCCACGAGGCCATCGGGGTCCCGGTCACCTACCTGGGCCTGGGCCTCGAGGGCGACCCCGGCTGGAGCTACGACGAGGGCGGCCCGCTCCTCGCGGGCGAGCCCGAGCTGCTCACGGCCTGGGAGCGCACCGCCGGACGCGTGCGCCCCAAGCCCCGCGCCCGCGCGCGCAAGGCCGCGGCCCCCGAGGAGGTGATCGTCGAGGCGGACCTCTCGCGGCCGGTCCGTCCCTACGGCATCAGCGAGAGCTTCGCGGCGGGAGACCGCATCCAGCACCCGACCCTCGGCATGGGCGTCGTCCAGGGCGAGGCCGGTCCGGGCAAGATCCAGGTGCTCTTCGGGGAGAAGAAGAGCCTGCTCGTCCACGAGCGCCAGCCCTCGGCGTGACGCCGGACGCAGCGGCAGCCACCCTCCCGCCACCCCACCAACGATCCAGGACGGGATCCCAGCATACTCGGAGGAACGCGCATGAACGCGTACCTGCGGCGCCTCGCGTCGCTCATCATCATCATCGGCGTCGCGGCCTGCGCCCAGGCCGAGGAGGTCTCCCTCGAGACCGAGGACCAGAAGGCCCTCTACGAGATGGGGCACCAGATCGCCCAGCGGATCGCGCTGTTCGAGCTCAGCGACGCGGAGCTCGAGTACGTGGTCGCCGGCGTGCGCGACGGCGCCCTCGGCAAGGAGCCCCGGGTGCCCACCGGCGAGGGCGGCAGCCTGCGCGCCTTCCTCGAGCGCCGGCGCGGCGACCAGGCCTCGGCGGAGAAGGAGGCGGGCGCCGCCTTCGCGGCCGCCGAGGCGGCCGAGGAGGGGGCCGAGACCTTCGACTCGGGCCTGGTGCTGCGCACCGTCGTGGCCGGGGAGGGCGAGAAGCCCACCACCGCCGACACCGTCCGCGTCCATTACCACGGCACGCTGCGCGACGGCACGGTCTTCGACAGCTCCGTGGACCGCGGCGAGCCCGCCGTCTTCCCGCTGGGCCGGGTGATCCCGTGCTGGCAGGAGGCGCTCCAGAAGATCGCCGAAGGCGGCAAGGCCCGCGTGGTGTGCCCCTCGGACATCGCCTACGGGGACCGCGGGTCCCCGCCCACCATCAAGCCCGGCGCGACCCTCGCCTTCGACGTCGAGCTCCTCAACATCATGAAGAAGAAGGAGTAGGGCTTGGACGTCCGCGCCTTCCTCCGGGAGCACTTCCGGCACTTCAACGCCGCCACGGTGGTGGACGCCACCGAGGCGTGGATCCGCCACCTCGAGGGCGGCGGTCGGATGTTCCTCACCCTGGCCGGCGCCATGAGCACCGCCGAGCTGGGCCGCTCCCTGGCCGAGCTGATCCGCCGGGAGAAGGTCCACGCGATCTGCTGCACCGGCGCCAACCTGGAGGAGGACGTCTTCAACCTGGTCGCCCACGACCACTACGTCCGCATCCCGGACTGGCGGAACCTGACCCCCGAGCAGGAGAAGGAGCTCGAGGGCCGGGGCCTGAACCGCGTCACCGACACCTGCATCCCCGAGGACGAGGCCTTCCGCGCCGTGGAGGCGCCGCTGTTCGAGCTGTGGGCCCGCGCGGACCGGGACGGCGAGCGCCGCTTCCCCCACGAGTTCCTGTACGAGCTGCTGCGCGAGGGGACGCTCCGCGACCGCTACCAGATCGACCCGCGGAACTCGTGGCTGCTGGCGGCGGCGGAGCGCGACCTGCCCATCTTCGTCCCGGGCTGGGAGGACTCCACCCTCGGCAACGTCTACGTCTCCCACGTGCTCCGGGGACGCCTCTCCGGCTACCACGCGGTGCGGGGCGGGCTCGAGACCATGGCGGCCCTGGCCGACTGGTACGCGACCACCACCATGGGCAAGCCCATCGCCGAGCTCGCCGAGACCGAGCCGCCGCCGGAGTTCGCCCACGACGCCCAGGCCCACGGCCGGGCCGTGCCGCCCTCCCAGGCGCTGGCCACCGTGGGGTTCTTCCAGATCGGCGGCGGCATCGCGGGCGACTTCCCCATCTGCGTGGTCCCACTGATCCACCAGGACCTGAAACGGCCGTGCCCCTACTGGGCGTACTTCTGCCAGATCGGCGACTCGACCACGAGCTACGGCTCCTACAGCGGGGCGATCCCCACGGAGAAGATCACCTGGGGCAAGCTCGACGTGGACACGCCCCGGTTCATGATCGAGTCCGATGCCACCATCGTGGCGCCGCTGATCTTCTCCGCCGTGGCTGAAGGCTGACGACCGGACGGTAAAGCGGCCGCGGAGACGGTTCGATAGGAGGGCGTGGAAGAGCCGCGCCTCGACGTCGAAGCCATCGTCTCCCTGGGCTGCGCCCGGGTGGATCCCGATCACCACGCCCTGTTCGGCGACTACACCCGCGCCCTGCTGGCGGGCATGGAGCACCTCCACGGTGCCGGTCCCGGCGCCCTGGCCGAGCTCGCGGCCGAGAGCTTCGGCTGGCTGCATCGCCTCGATCCGGGCGAGATCCGCGTGCGCGTCCAGACCGCGCCCGGTGGCTCGGGGCGCCTGCGGATCGACGCCGCCCTGGCGGACCGGCCCTTCATCGTGGACAGCGTCCGCATGCTGCTGCGCCGCCACGGCCTCCGGGAGCGCCTGTTCCTGCACCCCGTGATCGGGGTGCGGCGCAGCGAGGACGGGGTGCTCCAGGCCGTCGACGACTCGCCCGGCGCACGCCAGGAGTCCCTGGTCTTCGCCGAGGCGGTGCCCGGCCTCGACGCGCCGGAGCACCTCGCCGCCTTCGAGAGCGAGCTGGGCGAGGTGCTCGCCACCGTCCGCGACGTGACCGACGACCACCGTCGCCTGATCCGGGTGGTGCGCGAGCTCGGCGCCAACGTGGAGTTCGCGGCCCGGCACCTCGAGGGGGGCGCCGCCCGGGCGGCGCGCATCTGCCGCTTCCTCGACTGGCTGATCGACGGCCGCTTCGTGTTCGTCGGGCTGCGGCGCTACGGGCTGCGCGCCGTCGAAGGGCCCGGCGACGAGTTCGAGGCCTGGCTGCGCACCGATTCCGGCCTCGGCCTGTGGCGGCGCGACACGGCGAGCCTGCTCGGCGAGCCGCGGCGCGGAGCGAGCGTGCCCGAGGAGATCCGCGAGTTCGCCCAGGATCCCCGCATCATCTGGATCGACAAGTCGCGCCTCGAGTCGCGGATCCACCGGGAGGGTCGCCTCGACCGCGTGGTGGTGAAGGAGCACGACGAGGACGGCCAGCTCACGGGCCTCGCCATCGTCCACGGCCTGTTCACCTTCCGCGCCCTCAAGACGCCGGCCTCCCAGATCCCGCTGCTCGCCGAGCGCCTGGAGCAGATCCTCTCCGACGACGGCGCCACGGCGGAGTCCCACCGCCACAAGGCCATCGTGGCCGCCTTCGACTCGGCGCCCGTGGAGTTCCTGCTGTCGAGCGGGGTGGACGACATCGCGGCCCTGATCCGCCAGGTCGTGGCCTCCGAGGGGTCCAAGGAGGCGCGCCTGGTGCTGCGCGCCCACCGCAGCCGCCGCTCCTTCTACGCCGCGGTGCTGCTGCCCCGGGAGCGCTACGGCGAGGAGCTGCGCGGCCGGCTGCGGCGCTTCCTGGAGGAGCGCACCCGGGCCACCTACGTCGACGACCGCACCTCCTTCATCGAGGAGGGCGCGGCCGTCGTGCACTTCTTCTGCACGGCCCAGAAGCGCTTCGACGCGCTGCCCGACGCCGCCGAGCTCGAGGAGGAGGTGCGTGCGCTGTGCTCGCGCTGGGAGGACCGCTTCGGCGACGCGCTGCTGGCCCGCTGCGGCGAGCGCGAGGCGCCGATCCTGGCGGCCCGCTACGAGACGGCGTTCCCCGAGGCCCTGCGCGTGGGCACCGACCCCGAGGACGCGGTGCGCGACGTGGAGGCCCTGGAGGCGCTCCACGAGACCGGCCGGCCCCAGTTCTCGCTGCAGCTCGAGCGCGGCGGCACCGAGCCGGCGACGATCCTCAAGATCTACCTGACCGAGTCGCCGCTGCTCTCGGACCTGCTTCCGGTGGTGGACCACTTCGGCATCCGGGTGGTCGACGCCCAGCAGTCCCGGGTCACTCCCACGGGCCGCGCGTCCGCGGTGGTCGAGACGCTGCGCGTGCTGCCCCTGGGCGGCGGCCAGGCGGATCTCGACGTGATCGCGCCGCGGCTCTCCGCGGCCCTCGGCGCGGTGCTCGAGGGCGCCGTGCCCGACGACTCGCTGAACGCGCTGGTGCTCGGGGCGGGCCTCGACTGGCGCCAGGTCGACCTGGTGCGCGCCTACCTCGAGTACTTCATGCAGATCCAGGGCACCCTCACCCGGCCCTTCGTGCGCGGCGTGCTGCTCGAGAACCCGCTGGCGGTGCGCCTGCTGGTCCGCCTCCACGAGGCGCGCTTCGGGCCCGCGGAGGGGCCGGAGGAGCGCGCCGCGGCCCAGGCCCGGCTGAGCCGCGTGTTCGAGGTCTACCGGGACCGCATCGTCGCCCTCAACGAGGACCGGGCGCTCTCGGGCCTGCACGCCCTGGTGGGGGCCACGCTCCGCTCGAGCTTCTTCGCCGGCGAGGTCCTGCCCCACCGCATCGCCCTCAAGTTCGACCCGGCCGTCGCGCCGGAGCTCTCGGGCCCGCGGCCCCACCGCGAGATCTTCGTGCACTCCGCCGAGATGATGGGCATCCACCTGCGCGGCGGACCCGTCGCCCGGGGCGGCCTGCGCTGGAGCGACCGCGCCGACGACCTGCGCGTCGAGATCCTGGACCTGATGCGCACCCAGATGCTGAAGAACGGGCTGATCGTGCCCGTCGGCGCCAAGGGCGGCTTCGTGCTCAAGCGGGGCGGCCTCTCGCCCCGCGAGGCCCGGGAGCACGCCGATCGCCAGTACCGCGTGTTCGTGTCGAGCCTGCTCGCGATCGGCGACGACGTCTCCGCCGACGGCGTCGTCTCGGCGCCCGAGGGCGTCGAGCGCCACGACGGCGACGACCCCTACCTCGTGGTGGCGGCGGACAAGGGCACCGCGCACCTGTCGGACACCGCCAACGAGGTCTCCGCCGGGCGCGGCTTCTGGCTGGGCGACGCCTTCGCGTCGGGCGGCTCCGAGGGCTACGACCACAAGAAGTACGGCATCACGGCCCGCGGCGCCTGGGAGTGCGTCAAGCACCACTTCGCCGAGCTGGGCCTCGACGCCGAGTCCGACGTCTTCACCGCCGCGGGGATCGGGGACATGTCGGGCGACGTGTTCGGCAACGGCCTGCTGCTGGCGCGCCGCGCGCGGCTGCTGGCGGCCTTCGACCACCGCCACATCTTCCTCGACCCGGATCCGGCCCCCGAGACGTCCTGGCAGGAGCGCAAGCGCCTGTTCGAGCTGCCGCGCTCCACCTGGGAGGACTACGACGCCGGGCTGATCTCGCCGGGCGGCGGCGTGTTCCCCCGCGGCGCCAAGCGCATCGAGCTCTCCGCCTCGGTGCAGGAGCGGCTGGGCCTCGAGCAGGCCCACGCCAGCGGCAACGAGGTGGTCCGCGCCATCCTCGCCATGAAGGTGGACCTGCTCTGGAACGGCGGCATCGGCACCTACGTGAAGGCCTCCTTCGAGAGCCACACGGACGCCGGGGACCGCGCCAACGACGCCGTGCGCATCGACGCCGGCGAGCTGCGCGCGCGCGTGGTGGGCGAGGGTGGGAACCTCGGCCTCACCCAGGCGGCCCGCGTCGAGGCCGCCGCGGCCGGCGTCCGCATCAACACCGACGCCATCGACAACTCCGCCGGCGTGGACCTCTCGGACCACGAGGTGAACTACAAGATCCTGTTCGCCCCGCTGGTGCGCTCCGGCCGGGTCTCCGACGCCGAGCGCAACCAGGCCCTGCTCGACGCGGCCGAGACGGCCTGCGAGAGCGTGCTGGCCCACAACCGCAGCCAGGCCCTGGCGATCTCCCTCGACGAGCGCCGCTCCCGGGCGGACCTCGAGAGCTTCGGCCGCGCCATCGAGGCGCTGTGCGCGCCCGAGGACGTGGACCGCGACGAGCTGGGCCTGCCCGACGCCGGCAGCCTGGCGCGCCGGGCCGCCCGGGGCGAGGGGCTCACGCGGCCCGAGCTGGCCGTGCTGCTCGGCCTCGCCAAGCTCCAGGCCCGCCAGGCCCTGTCCGCCAGCGACCGCGTCGAGGACGCCTTCTGGCGGGCCGGCTTCGAGGCCTACTTCCCCGAGGCGTTCCGTCGCGCCCACCCCGAGGCCATCGCGGCCCACCGGCTGCGCCGCGAGATCACCGGCCTGGTGGCGGCGAGCCGCCTCGTCGACGCGGGCGGCGTCACCCTGGTGCCGGGCCTCTCCGCGGACCTCGGCATCTCGACCCCCGAGGTGCTCACCGCCGTCCAGGTCGCGGGCGACGTGATCGAGGCGGACCGCACCCGCGCGGCGCTGCTCGATCCCGCGGCCGCCATCGCGCGCGAGCCGCTCTACGCCGCGCTCCTCGAGCTCGACCAGGGCGTGCGCGGCGTGGCGCGCTTCCTGGTGCGCAGCGGGGCCGCGCCCCTCGACTCCGAGCGCATCCACGGCTGGCGCGAAGGGCTGCGCGGGCTGCGCCCCGACCTGGTCTCGGCGCTCAGCGCCGAGGAGGCGGCCGAGGTCGAGCGCCGCCGCGACCAGCTGGCCTCCCAGGGCGTGCCCGGGGAGCTGGCCGCCGAGATCGCCGCGCTGCCCCTCGCGGACCGCGGCCTGGACGTGCTGCGCATCGCCGAGGGAGCCGGGGTCGGCGCCGTCACCGCGGCCCGGGTCTACGCGCGGGTGGGCGAGGGCACCGGGATCCACTGGGTGCACCGCCGCCTGGCCTCCGCCGAGACCCGCGACTCCTGGGATCGCATCGCCCTGGTGGACCTGCGCGGCGAGCTCCTCGAGCTCCAGCGCGAGCTCACCGAGCGCGTGCTGGACGAGAAGCCCGTGGATCCCATCGAGGGGGTGGACGCCTTCCTCGAGGCCAACGCCGCGCTCCTCGAGCGCATCCAGGGCCTCGAGCTGCGCGCGGGCGAGGGCGCCAACGTGGGCGCCCTCGGCGTGGTCACGGCGCGGCTGCGCGAGCTGCGCAGCCGCTAGCGCGACGGAGGCGCCGCACCCGCCGTGCCCGAGGGCCGCCGCGACGACCGGCGGCTGCTCGGCGTGCGCTGGATCGAGCCCGGCGCCAGCGAGCTCGTCCACCTGGGCGCGCTCCATCTCGCGAACGGCGGGACCCTGGACGCCCTGGCCGCGGCGGTGCTCGACTACCCGACCCTGAGCGAGGCCCATCGGGTGGCGGCCCTCGACGGACTCGACCGCTTCTAGCGCCCCGGGGGCGACAGCCGCCACGCCGCGAGGCACACTGGCCTTCGGCGCCGGCGACCCGCTCCGCGCCTGGAGGTTCCCGTCATGAGCCGACCCGTGACCCGCGACGATCCCTTCCTCAGCGGCCCCTGGCGGCCCTGGCCCATGGAGGGCGAGATCCACGACCTGGCCGTGGTGGGCGAGATCCCCGCGGAGCTGTCCGGAACCCTCTACCGCAACGGGCCCAACCCGCAGTTCGACCCGCGCGGCGACTACCACGTCTTCACCGGGGACGGCATGATCCACGCATTCCAGCTCGAGGACGGCCGGGCCCACTACCGGAACCGCTGGGTGCGGACGCCCCGCTTCGACCTCGAGCGCGAGGCCGGCGAGGCGCTGTACGCGAGCTTCGACCCGCGGAACGACGATCCGCGCACCCGGGGCATCCCGGGCGGGCCCGCCAACACGAACGTCGTGTGCCACGCCGGGCGCCTGCTGGCCCTCGTGGAGGGCGGGCTCCCGCCCGTCGAGCTCGACCCCGACACCCTGGAGACCCGGGGCATCTGGGACTTCCACGGCACCTTCTACCGGCCCATGGCGCCCGAGGTGGCCCGCGCGCTGGGCGTCGAGGCCCCGGACGGCCGGGCGCCGGGCGTCTTCACCGCCCATCCCAAGCTCGACCCCGAGTCCGGCCAGATGCTCGGCTTCGGCTACGACCTGATGGCCCCGTACATGATCTACTACGAGGTGTCCGCCGACGGCCGCATCCAGCGCAGCGAGGAGATCGACATCGGGATCCCGGCGATGGTGCACGACTTCGTCACCACCCGGGACCACGTCGTGTTCCCGATCTTCCCCGCCACCCTGCGTCTCGAGCGCATGCGCGAGGGACGCAGCGTCTTCGCCTGGGAGCCCGGGCTCGGCAACCGGATCGGCGTGATGCCCCGCAACGGCGGAGCCGCCGACATGGTGTGGTTCGAGGGCGATCCCAGCTTCGCCTTCCACCCGCTGAACGCCCACACCGAGGGCCGGCGGGTCATCGCCGAGCTGGCGCAGTACCCCACGCTTCCCATCCCGGCCGACGGCAACGACCTGGGCCGGGGCCCGGTGGAGGCGCGCCTGGTGCGCTGGACCCTCGACCTCGACGGCGGCGGCCTGAAGGAGGAGCCCCTGGACGACCGCTCCATCGAGTTCCCGCGCCTCGACGAGCGCTTCGCGGGCCTCGACTACCGGTACGGCTTCGCGGCCGGGGAAGGGGACGTGCTGCGCGGGATGCGCTCGATCCTCCGCTACGACGTGAGGAGCGGCGAGTGCCGTGCGCACCGCTGCGGCGCGGCCGACTGCGTCTCGGAGCCCATCTTCGTGCCGCGCCGCGCGGACTCGCCCGAGGGCGAGGGCTTCCTGCTGAGCGTCGTCCACCGCGGCGAGGAGCAGCGCAGCGACCTGCTGATCCTCGACGCCGAGCAGCCCGAGGCGGAGGCCCTCGCCACGGTCCAGCTGCCCCACGCCGTCCCCCTGGGCTTCCACGGCAACTGGCGCCCGGCCACCTGAGAGAAGGCGCGGTGCCCGACTTCCCTGCGGTGGAGGCCGCCCTCGCCGAGGCCATGGAGCGCTCCCGCGTGCCCGGCGTGGGCCTGGGCCTGCTGTGCGGCGACGAGCGCCTCGTCGCGGGCGCCGGGGTGACGAGCGTCGACCACCCGCTGCCCGTGGACGGCACCACGCTCTTCCAGATCGCGTCGCTCACCAAGCCCTTCACCGCCACCGCGGTGATGCGCCTCGTCGAGGCCGGGAAGCTCGATCTCGCGCGCCCGGTGCGCGACTACCTCCCCGAGTTCCGGCTGCCCGTCGAGGAGTGGACCGGCCGGGTGCGGGTCGAGGACCTGCTGACCCACGCCGGCGGCTGGGACGGCGACCGCTTCCTGGTCGAGGCGCCCACGCCGCCGACCCTGGCGGCCCTGGTGGCGGCGTTCCATCGCAACCGGCAGCTGGTGCCGCCGCGCACCGCCTACACGTACAACAACGCCGGCTTCTCCGTGGCGGGTCGCCTGCTCGAGGTGACGACGGGCCAGGACTACCCCTCGGCGCTCCGCGAACTCGTGCTCGAGCCCCTGGGCATGTCCCACAGCTTCTTCCGCTCCGACGAGGTGCTGACCCACCGCGTGGCGGCGCCCCACGTGGTGGGGCCGAAGGGCGCGGTGGTGCTGCGCGGCGGCGGCTGGCAGCCCGGCTGGGAGCTGCTGCCGAGCGACCTGCCGGCCGGCGGCCTGGTCTCCTGCGTCGAGGACCTGCTGGTCTGGGCGCGCTTCCACCTGGGGGACGGCCGCGCCGCCGACGGCACGCCCCTGCTCGAGCCCGGGACGCTGCGGCGCATGCAGACCGAGGTGTGGCCCGGCGGCTGCAACGACGACGCCGTGGGGATCCCCTGGATGCTCCACGACTGGGGCGGGGCGCGCTTCTTCGGCCACGGCGGCCACACCGCGGGCTACCTCTCGGAGATCGCGATGCGCCGCGAGGACGGCTTCGCGTGCGTCGTCCTCACCAGCTCCGTGAACGACGGCGGGCTGATCGACGACGTGCGCGAGAGCGCGCTCTCGGCCTGCCTCGGGATCCGCTGCGCCGACCCGGCGCCGGTCCCCGACCCGCCGGCGGACCTCGCCGCCTACACGGGCCGCTACGAGCACGCCTTCGCGGTGCTCCACGTGGGCGCCGGCGACGCACCGGGCGAGCTGCGCCTCGAGCCCGAGGCCCGGCCGCCGGACCCGAGGCGCTGGCAGCCGCCCCCCGCGACGCCCATGCGCCTCGCCTTCATCGGCGACGACCGCTGCATCGCCCTCGAGCCCGAGGTGTCCCGGGGCGACCGCTTCGACTTCGGCCGCGACGAGCGCGGCCGCGTCGCCTGGCTGCGCTCCGGCGGCCGCATCGCGCCGCGCTCCGAGCCGGACACCCCGCCGCACCCCCGGGAGGCGGCCGGCGCCTGAGATGCTCCGCCTCGGACGACTCGGCCTCGTGCTCCTCGCGGGCGTCGCCTGCGGCGCGCCTCCCCCGGCGCCGCCCGCCGGCGGCCTGGATCGCGCCGACGAGCCCCGCCTGCGCAACCTGCGCCAGCTCACCTTCGGCGGCCAGAACGCCGAGGCCTACTGGAGCCCCGACGGCGAGTCCCTGGTCTTCCAGTCCACCCGCGGCGATCTCGCCTGCGACCAGATCTTCCGCATCGCGGCCGGCGGCGGCGAGCCGCATCAGGTCTCCGTGGGGGACGGCCGCACCACCTGCGGGTTCTTCTTTCCCGACGGCTCCCTCGTCTACGCCTCCACCCACGCCCACGGGCCGGGCTGCCTGTGGACCCCGGACCGCTCCCAGGGCTACGTCTGGCCCCTCCACCCCGAGATGGACCTGTGGCGTGCCGACGCCGACGGCGGCAACGCCCGGCTGCTGTTCCAGTCCGACGGCTACGACGCCGAGGCCACGGTGTGCGCCCGGGACGGCCGCGTGCTGTTCACCTCCACGCGCAGCGGCGACCCGGAGCTCTACGTGATGCAGGCCGACGGCAGCGGCCTGCGCCAGCTCACCGACACCCCGGGCTACGACGGCGGCGGCTTCTTCTCGCCGGATTGCTCGAAGATCGTCTGGCGCGCCTCGCGGCCCACGGGCGACGCCCTCGCCGACTACCGCGCGCTGCTCGCGCGCCACCGGGTCCGGCCGGGCAACCTCGAGATCTTCGTGATGGACGCCGACGGCTCGGACGTCGTCCAGGTGACCGACAACGGGGCCGCCAACTTCGCCCCCTACATGCACCCGGACAACCAGCGCATCCTGTTCTCGAGCAACCTGGGCGATCCCCGCGGCCGGAGCTTCGACCTCTACCTGATCCGCGTGGACGGGACGGGCCTCGAGCCCGTCACCCGCCACCCGGACTTCGACGGCTTTCCGATGTGGTCGCCCGACGGCCGCCGGCTCGCCTTCGCGTCGAACCGCAACAACCGCGTACGCGGCGAGACCAACGTCTTCGTCGCGGACTGGGTGGACTGAGGCCGGGGGCTGGCCGGCCCGCCGACCGCGGCTATCCTCCCGCCCCTTCGACCGGGGGAGACCGAGGAGACCATGGGCCAGACCTACGAGCAGCTCGCCAGGAAGTCCGTCGCGGATCTGCGCGGCATCGCCAAGGAGCTCGAGCACGAGGCCGTGAAGGGCCACGCCCAGCTCAGCAAGGAGGAGCTGGTGAAGGCGGTCTGCATCGCCCAGGACGTCCGGATCCCCGACCACCGCAAGGAGCCCCGGGTGGACCGGAAGGCGGTGAAGGCGAAGATCCAGGAGCTGAAGGCGAAGCGCCGCGAGGCCCTCGAAGCGAAGGACGCCACCCAGCTCGCCCGCGCCCGGCGCCGCATCCAGCGCCTGAAGCGCAAGCTCCGCGCCGCGGCGCTCTGATCCGCCGGGCCGCGTCTAGCGGAACAGGTTCAGGAAGCGCACGGCGTCGAGGCGGCTGCCCTCGATGTCGAGGTCGCCGCTGGCCAGGGCGCCGGGCAGCCCGCGGCGCTGGAGCGAGACGTCGCGCCAGACGTCGCTGTCGGTCTCGAAGACCAGCGCCGGGTCCTCCGGGAAGCGGGGCCGGAACTCCGCCACTCCGCGCCGGACGTGGATCGTGTAGGCCTCGTCCACGTCGGGGAAGCGGAAGCCCACCACGAGGTCCATGTCGGCGGCCTTCTCGGAGTCGAGCACCACGGGCAGGGCGGCGACGTAGTTGCGGATCGGGATCGAGCGCACCACCTGGAGCACCGACTCGTCCACGCCGGCCTCGGCGACCTCGGATCGCCCCTCGAGCTCCCGCGCCTGGGTGAGGAAGAAGTTGCGGCCGTTGGGGCTGATGCTGCGCTGGCCCAGCCGGCGCAGCGCCGCCGCCTTCAGCGAGCGCGCCTCGGCGTGGTCCGGCTCCACGCGCAGGGCGTGGCCGGCCAGCTCGGCGGCCCACTCGAAGCGCTCGGCGTCGAGGGCGTCGCGCGTGGCCGCCACCAGGGCCGCCATGCCGCCCGCCAGCTCCGCGTACCCGCGGGCACGCTCGTCCGGCGGCGCCGGCGAGAGGGTCGCGCCGTCGCCGTCGAACCAGCCCAGGTAGCCGGTGAAGATCGAGCGCACCGACCACTCCACCGTGCCGTAGAACTCCTGGAGGAAGGGGTGGTCGCGCAGGTGGGGAGGCAGCCGCACCGCCTCGACCAGCTCGTCGGGCGTGAGGCCGCGGTTCATGCCGCGGATGGTCTGGTCGTGGACGAATTGGATGGCGTCGCGGTAGGCGGTGAGGATCGCGTCGATCTCCTCGGCGCCGGAGACCGGGCGCGTGTGGCTCGGCACCAGGTGCTCGGGCCGGCGCTCACGCATGGCGTCGATGCTCTTCGCCCAGCCGAGCACGTCTCGGTAGAGGGTGCCCCGGATGGTGTAGAGGTTCGGAAAGGCGCGGTACACGTTGTCGCCGGGCATCAGCACCCGCTTCTCGGGCAGCCACACGAAGAGCTGGTCGTTGGTCTCGCCCGGGGCGTGGACCAGCTCGACCTCGACGCCGCAGATCTCGGTCTCGAGGCGGTCCGCGAAGGTCCGGGTGGGCCGCAGCAGGCCCAGCTCGCCGCCGCCGTGGCCGATCTCGAGGAAGGGGCCGATGCCGGCGTTCACGATGCGGTCCGCGCCCTCGGTGGGAAGCGCGGTGCCGAACATGCGCGTGCTGCGCGTCGAGATGATGGGGCGGATCACGCTCACGATCCGGTCGATGTAGTACTCGGTGGTCTCGTGGGCGTAGACCTCGACCTCGCCCGAGCCCTCGGGCACGAAGCCGCGGCCACCGAAGACGTGGTCGGCGTGGTTGTGGGTGTAGACCAGCGCGCGGATCGGCTTGGGCGTGATCCGCTCGAACTCGGCCCGCACCTCCCGGGCCGGCTCCGAGCTCCCCAGCACGTCGACCACGAAGACGCACTCGTCGCCCTCCACGAGGATCGAGTTCGCCAGGGCGAAGCCGACGGCGACGTGGACGCCGTCGGTCACCTCGTAGACGCGGCGCTCGAACTCCGCGCCGTGCTCCACCAGCGCGGGGTGGGCGTCGCCCTCGAAGGCAGCGGCCTCGGGCGGCGGCTCGGGAGCGCCGCAGGCGAGGGCGACCCCCAGCGCGAGCCCGGCCCAGGGCCCGAGGGCGGCGCGCGGCCCGGCCGTCACTCGGGCTGAAGGCGCTCGAGGCGCTCGACGGCCTCCAGGTACTCCTCCACCAGGCTCACGATCACCTCCCGCACCGGCCGCACCTCGTTCATGCTGCCCACGATCTGGCCCACCGGGTTGAACCCGACCGCCTGGGCCTTGTTGGCGTAGCGGTGGGTCCGGGAGACCGCCTCGGCGGTCACCATGAACTGGAGCGGCATGCCGAGGGGATCCGGGGTGTCCTCGGCCCCCCAGGCCTCGGTCCACTCGTTGCGCAGCATGCGGCAGGGCTTGCCCGTCCACGAGCGCGAGCGCACGGTGTCGCGGCTCCCGGCCTTCATGTAGGACTCCATCTGGGCCGGCGGGCAGTCCGCCTCCTCGACGGTGAGCCAGAGCGATCCCGTCCACGCGCCCTGGGCCCCCATGGCGAGGGCCGCGGCGACCTGGCGGCCGGTCCCGATGCCGCCCGCCGCCAGCACCGGCGTGGGCGCCACGGCGTCGATCACCTCGGGCCACAGCACGATGCTGCCCACGTCGCCGGTGTGGCCACCGCCCTCGCCGCCCTGGGCGATGATGACGTCCACGCCGGCCTTCTTGTGGGCCAGGGCCTGCCGCGCGGAGCCGCACAGCGCCGCCACCTGGAGGCCGGCCTCGTGGATGTCGTCGATCACCTCGCTGGGCGGGGTGCCGAGCGCGTTGGCGATCAGGCGCACCTTCGGGTGCTCGAGGATCTTCTCGATCTGGGGCGCGGCGGTCGCGGCCGTCCAGCCGAGCAGCTCGTTCACGCGCTCGCCCTCGGGCAGCTCGGGGACGCCGTGGTCGCTCAGCAGCTGCTTCGCGAAGGCCCGGTGCTGCTCGGGGATGGCGGCGCGCAGCTTGTCCTCGAGGGCCGCGGGGTCGATCTCGCCCATGCCCTCGTACTTGCCCGGGATCACGATGTCCACGCCGTAGGGCTTGTCGCCGACGTGCTCGTCGATCCACTTGAGCTCGATGGCGAGCTGCTCGGGCTGGAAGCCGACGGCGCCGAGGACGCCCATGCCCCCGGCCTGGCTCACCGCGGCCACCACGTCGCGGCAGTGGCTGAAGGCGAAGATCGGGAACTCGATGCCCAGGCTCTCGCAGAGCTCGGTGCGCATGGGGACCTCCTGCTCGGAACGCTCTCGCGCGAAGCAATACGGGTAGCGCCGTCGTGGGGGCGCTACCAGGGAACGGGCCTCGGGCGGTCTCGGGCGACCTCCCCCGTGTCAGGCGGGCTCGAAGCGGACGCGGCCCTTCTCGACGTCCACCGACGCCAGGCGCACCGGCAGCTCGGCTCCGAGGGAGAGGCCGCGGGCCGAGAGGCGTGCGCGCACGGCGGGCTCGCGCAGCTGCACTCGCGCCCTCCGGTCGTCCGCGTGGGTGACGAGGCCCGGGAAGACCTCGCCCACCCGCGGCTCGAGCACCACCGCCTCGACGAAGTCGACGACGCCGCGCTCCACGGCCCGCGCCCGGCGCCGCGACGCCCCCATCAGCCGCGGCAGCTCGGGCAGGGCCTCCAGGGCCCAGCCCGGCGGCCGCCGCCCCTCGCACGCCGCCAGCACGATCTCGTTGGCGAAGCGGTCGCAGACGCGGCGCAGCGGCGCGGTCACGTGGGCGTAGGGCGAGGCCACGGCGGCGTGGCTCGGATGCCGCGGAGCCTCGCCGTCGAAGGCCTCGTAGCCGGCGCCGCGCAGGCCCCGCGCGGACTGGGCCAGCATGGCGGCGTGGGTGGGGCGCGCGGGGTCGAGCCCGCTCACGAACTCCGCGTAGGAGGCGTCGCGCGCCCAGTCGATCCCGAGGGCGCGCGCCGACAGGCGCAGCTCCTCGAGGGTCTCGGAGTCCGGGGGAGGCAGGGTGCGCAGCAGGCCCACGCCGGCGTCGAGCATGATGCGCGCCGCCGCGATGCCGGTGAGGAGCGAGACCTGGGCGTTCCAGCCCTCCACGGGGACGCCCACCTCGTAGGCGAGCCGGTAGCGGCCGTCCTCCTCCACGACCTCCTGGGAGGGGCGGTTCAGGCTCACGCCGCCGCGCTCGCGCTCCCGCGCTTCGCGCAGGCGCCCGACCTCCTCGAGGAGCCGCAGGGCGGGATCCGCTTCGCCGGCGTCGAGGGCGTCCTGGACCGCGCGGTAGGAGAGGGCGCGTCGGCTGCGCACCACGGCGCGCTCGAGCCGCGCGTCGGCGAGCTCGCCGCGCGCGTCGAGGTCGAGGGTCCAGAGCAGGCACGGCGTGTCCTGGTCCGGGAGCAGGCTCGCGCAGCCCTCGGAGAGGACCGGCGGGTGCAGCGGCGCGCGGCCGTCGGGCGAGTAGACGGTGACGCCGCGCTCCAGGGACTCGGCGTCCACGGGGTCGCCCGACGCCACGAAGGCGGCGACGTCGGCGATCGCGTAGCCGAGACGGAAGCCCCCGCCGGGCCGGCTCTCGGCGTGGAACGCCTGGTCGAGGTCGCGACTCCCCGGCGGATCGATGGTCACCAGCGGAAGCGCCCGCGCGTCGCGTCGCTCGCCGCCGTGGGGACGCGGCCCGCGCGCCGCCGCCTCCCGCGCGTGGCGCTCCACCGGGGCGGGGAAGGCCTCGGCGACGCCCTGCTCCCGGCGGATGCGTGCGAAGCCCGCCTCGAAGCGGCGCTGGCGGGGCGGGACGTGGACCTCGAGCAGCGGCACGAGCCGGAGTCTAGACCAGCTTAGGAGTCCCCCCGGCTCTGCCGGGGAGGCAGCCAGAGTTTGACAATTCCGGGAGTTGCGAACGAGAACTCCCTCCCGTGAGCCGCC
>JANQFK010000014.1 GCA_028277885.1 Myxococcota bacterium | reverse complement strand
TACTAAATGTAGTATTTTTTCTGTACAATATCTAGTTTTGGCATAGTTGAATATGTAATATGCATACATGCTTCTTCTATATGAATTAGGCTGCTCAGCGTGAATTAGCCGAGAGGGAGTCGAAGTTGAAGCAGATCGTTCAATTGGCGCAAACTGTCTTGTCAGCAACTGGTACTAAACCACGAAGTCATTCCACTTCTCAACTATATCATGATGCAACCGTTAGTGAAAATGATCGCAAGAAACTCTCCCAACAAGGTTGGTACTTAAGATGTTCTTTATTCTTTGTGTTTCAAGGTTTTCTTGAATTGAGCGTGTGAAAACGTTCTATCTATTTCAAAATAGTACATTTCTACATGTTCAAGTACATTTACGTGCAACAACGTTCAATGTCAAATACAGCACATGTTCTTAAAAGGTGATTCACACGTGATCAAAAATCAGAAGAAAATTCTACCAAAAATTCAAGAATTGGCTCACGACACTGACATAAAAATTATAAAATTACTTCTTTACTTCTAAACTTTTGGTTACCAAGTTTGCAGATATAAATTACATGTACATTGTACATGGAAGTAGATTGCAAAATGTTTTCAGATACAGACGAAACGAAAACGAATATTGTACAGTATATGTAGATAAACATTGCAAAACTAAGATTAAGATTTCATTATAAAATGAAAATACATGTACCGGTACTGTGCAGTGGAGGCCATAACGCAGAAGTGGTCCGGGGTGTCTTCCTACATTCGGCAGCGCAAACAATTACTCGTCGATTGCATCTTGGAGGTTCACGCCTTCTACGAGCTCTATCTTCTCTTCATCGAGTACTTATCTCGCGTTGAAAGTGCAATCGAGTGCGCGTCTGACTCTGCACAGGACGCGGCCATTTCTGAGCAAGAACACGAACACAAACAGCAACTTTCCGCCGTGCTTCAGACTCGCTTCAACAAAATCAAAAAGCTCTTTTTCGATGAGAATCTCAAGGAATTCGAGAGCGATTATGAGGCCTATTTGTTCAGATGGACCAATATCAACCTCAAACTGTATATTTCTGAAATAGATGCGCACTTCTACATGTACAATGTAAATTTAGTCCAGTTTCTAAATTATCAAGCTTCTACTACAGAATCTTTTTCATGGGACTGAATAGAGAGTGGCAAACTTTGAATTCTATAATTTTTACAAAATCAAACTTCGATTTCGAGTTTCTGAACTACAAACACATCATATGTCCTATCTTACATGCACGATTCTTTTCTCATTTATCGTACATGTATTTGTACTTTTATTACTCGCTTTCGAAATGGCGGAGATGGCTTTTACAAAGAGAATACTACAAAGTACAAACATTTATTTGAAACAAATAATAGTAGAATTTGGACCAAATTGATACAAAAAGAATTTGTAAATTTTATACGAGTAGAATACTACTTATATAGTTTTAAAGATCCATCGACCTGACTCGTTCAATGCAGTTAGTATTTCCTTACGATGTCAAGTATAATTGTACATGCAGGGGTTTTTCTAGTGCTCAAAACACCAAGGGGCAAATGTTTCACAATTTTTCGTTAATTGACCTATAGCCATAAAACTGAATTGGCCTTAATATTATTATCTTGTTGCCCGTTTGTACCTCATATCATTTCTATTGTCACTTGGGATTGTCAATAAATTCATGTATTACGTTACTTTTTATGGACTCTCAAGTTTTACATGTACATGTACAGTTAGGGATTAGTTGTTAAAATACATGTATGTGCTAAAAAGCATTATCGGCAGTCCAAAAAATACAGGTATAGTACGTTCTATTATAAAATATGCCTACAATTTCAAATCTTTAGGGCAAAATGCTACATTAAATCAATATTTATAAATTTCACGTGTTTACTCCTGTCATAAATATGGGCGGACCCGCTCCTGTAGGAACGGACCGCGCCGCGTAGGGATCGCCCGAGGGTCCCTGCGCTGAGCCCTCGAGAGGGCGGGAGCTTCTTCGCTCCCGCCCTCTCTTTCGTTCGGGGCCCCCACCGACGGTGGAGGCCCTCGCCCCGTCGCCCCACGCCGCCTTCACCGACGGTGGAGAGCGTTTCAGAACACCGTCTCGAACCCTGCCCTCCGACTGCGGCAGAGCTCCCCACCGACGGTGATTTCCCCATTGCGCGCGTCGATCTACGCGTCGTTCTGCACATCGGCTGCCGCTCCCCTGCGAGCAGATTAGGGTGAATCTTCCGGCAAACTTCCGGCAATTCCTGTGCTTTCCCTTGACGGGAATTCCACGCACGAAGTACAACCAGCCGCAAGATCCGGGGCCAGGGCAGTGTGCCCTGCGTCCGCGGATTCCCGAAAGCCGAACGACTGGAGAAAGAAAGCGATGCGCAGAGACAGGAAGGCGATCGGAGTCGTGTTCGGGGTGGTGGCTGCTCTCGGGCTCGGTACGGGAACGGCGAGCGCCCAGAACCTCGAGCTGAGCGAGCTCGCGGCCGCCCTGGCCTTTCCGGTGATCACCGGTGGCCACGGCCCGAACCCGCTGAAGGCGACTCAGGGAGACGTGATCATCAACGACAACCAGGCCCTCACCCTGCTCACGATCACCAACGGGCGCGGCACGGCCACCGCGCTCAAGATCGACGTGATCAGCGGCGATCCCAACACCCCCTTCGTCGGGGGCGATCAGTGGCAGTCGGACTCCTTCGACTGCCTCCTGACGGGTCGTGAGACGGTGACGTTCCTGGTCATCCCGGCAGGCAACGGTTCGATCATCTACGGCGAGTGCACCAGCGCGCTCGACAACGACGGCACGTTCGCGGACAACGTTCTGTTCGCGGCCGCCGCGGCGAACGGCATCTTCTTTGCCGCCGCCGGCGATCCGGTTCCGGCCGGAACCACGGCGCCCCCGACGGCCATCTCGCAGGACATCCTGTTCGGCGACGCCATCGTGGTGGACTTCGTGCAGGGCCAGGCGTACAGCTTCTCGCCGATTCCGTTCCAGGCGGGCGCCGGCGCCAACAACGGCGACAAGGTGTACAAGTTCGACGGTCAGGAGTACTCGCAGTGGCCGAGCTCCCTGGCGACGAACTACATCTCGCCGGACGCCGTGAACGCCACGCGGATCAACGCGGAGCTGATCCTGTTCACCCTCGACGGCTCGACCAGCGCCCTCGCGCCCCCGCGCGTGTCGGTGACGGGCCTCGGCTGGGACGACGACGAGACGCCGTTCAACTGGGACCACACCTTCGACTGCTTCGACATCGTGAGCCTCGGGGACATCACCCCGAACTTCACCCAGCCCTTCACGGGCAGCCTCTCGGGGCACCTCACGATGACGCCGCAGCCGGTGGGCTCCGGGGCCGCGACGGACTCGCACGACGCCCAGTTCGGCGACGGCAACAACAGCCGCCGCCGGCCGGTGCACGGCTGGATCGTCCAGAACGTGCTGGCGGGCCAGAACCTGGTCCTCACCGGTCAGCCGACCATCGTCCAGCCGGCGAACTTCCCGGTGGTGGGAACCGCGGCCTGGGGGCGCCCCCTCAGCCAGAACCGGTTCTCGATCGCGCCGTTCCTGACCGATCAGGATCCGGTGCTGGACGCCGAGAGCACGAACCCGTAGTCGCGAGACCACGGGGAGCCCGGCGACGGGCTCTGCGTGAATCGACCCAGAGGGCGGGAGCCGAGGCTCCCGCCCTCTTCTCTTCCGGGGACCGATCGCTAATCTCGCGCTCATGGAGCCGAGCGCGGTCCGCAAGCGCATCCTCGAGGACCACGTGGTCATCCGCGGGCACCTGAGCGCCGTGGACGGCCTCGCCCGGCGCGCACTGGCCGGCGAGGAGGGCCTGGAGGCCGAGCTGCGCCGGGCCGGGGAGACGCTGCGCGAGCGCTTCCTCGAGCACCTGACCCTCGAGGACACCCACCTCGTGCCCGCCCTGCGCGACGCCGACGCCTGGGGCGACGAGCGCGCCGCGCGGGTCGAGAAGGAGCACGCCGAGCAGCGCGCCCAGATGGAGGAGCTGCTGGCCGACCTGCGCGACTCCCGGCGCGGCGTGGTCGAGATCGCCCAGGAGCTCCTCGACCTGGTGAACGCCCTGGTGGCCGACATGGAGCACGAGGAGCGCGCCGTGCTGGATCCCGAGATCCTGCGCGACGACGTGGTGGCGATCCGCAGCGAGGGCGGCTGAGCCCGGCCTCAACGCCGCCCCCGGGCCACCCGATACGGCCCGCATGCCGCGCCGCCGCGTCCGACGGGCGACCGCCGCCGCCCTCCTGGCCCTGGGGATCCTCGCCGGGACGGGCTGCGCGGGCCTGGGCCCCCCGCTCCCCGAGGCGGTGGCGGTGCGCACCTGGCGGGCTCCCGCGGCGCCGCTGCGCGCCGGCGCCGCGGCCGTGGACGTCACCCCGGAAGGCCGCGTCTTCCTGGCCGGCTACTCCGTGGCGCGGCGCAGCGAGGGCGTCCACGACCCGCTGTTCGCGCGGGCGCTGGTGCTCGAGTCCGGCGACCTGCGCCTCGGCCTGGTGGCGGTGGACGTGGTGGGGATCCAGCGCCAGGACCGGCTGGCCCTCGACGCGCGGCTCGCCGCCGAGGGCTTCGATCCGCGGCTGGTCTGGCTCCACGCGACCCACAGCCACGCGGGCCCCGACACCCTGGGCTTCTGGGGCGTGCCTCCCTTCGTCTCGGGGCGGGACCCCGCCTACCTGGAGCGCCTCGCCGACGGCGTGATCGAGGCGCTGGCACGCGCGCGCGACGCGCTGCGCCCGGCCGAGCTCGCCGCCGGCAGCGTCGCGCTGCCGACGCGCGGCATCCTGCGCAACCTGCGGCGCCCCGGGCTGGTGGACGCCGAGCTCGGCGTGGTCCACGTGCGCGAGGCCGGCGGCGGCGCGAGCGTGGCGAGCCTCGTGGTGTTGGGGTGCCACCCCGAGGTGCTGCCGCGAACCAGCCGCGTGGTGAGCGCCGACTTCCCGGCCGCGACGGTGGCGCGCCTCGAGGGCGCCCTCGGCGGCGTCGGCATCTACGCCTCGGGCGCCCTCGGCGGGCTGGTGACGCCGGACGTCCGGGAGGGCGCCGAGCCCCACGCCGAGGCGGCACGGATCGGCGGTGCCGTGGGCGACGCGGCCCTCGACGCCATCGCGGAGCTGGGCGCCTACGAGTCCTCGCCCCGGCTGGCCGCCGCCCACACGCCGCTGCACCTGCCGCTCCACAACTGGCGCTACGGCCTCGCGACCCGGATCGGCCTGCTCGACCGGACCGTGCACCGCGGCGGCTGGCTCGAGACCGAGGTGAACCTGTGGGCCCTCGGAGCGCTGCGCCTGCTCTCGGTGCCCGGCGAGATCACCCCGGACCTGGGCCTGCGCGCCCGGGCGGCGGCCGGCGGCCGGCCCGCGCTGCTGCTCGGCCTCGTGAACGACGAGCTCGGCTACCTGCTGCCCGCGGCGGACTTCGACCAGCGGCTCTACGCCTACGAGCGCGGCTTCTCGCCGGGCCGGGAGTCGGGCCAGCGCGTCCTCGAGCGCCTCCGGGACCTGACCCTGCTACTCCGCCAGACGCTCGGGAGTGGCCGCTAAGGTGCCACTCACCGCCCTCGGCGCGCGTGAGAGTGTGTTCGAGTCGCTCGACCAGCTCGCTGCGTAGATCCACGAGTCTCTCGAACCAGATCGGGTTCATCGGCTGGAGGTGGAAGAGGGGCGCGGTCCCCTTGCGCGCGATGACGATGATCGGCCTGCTCGTCCCGAGCGCGTAGCCGATTTCCACGGCGACGTTGAAGTTTCCACCGGTCGCGTCGGCAACGATCACGTCGAAGCCGCGGATTGCGTCCTGCACGACCGAAGGGGCGTCCCGGTTGTGCTGGATCTCGTCCGCACGCTGCACGCGGTATCCGAGTGCCTCGGCCGGCTCGCGGATGCCCATCCGGTAGACGTCTTCGAAGCTGGGATCGAAGGGCATGAGGACCAGGAGCGTCCCGCTCCACGAGGCCGCCGCGGTGGGGTGCGAGGTGCTCATCGGGTGGCGCCAGGGGAGCGCAGGGTACGACTCACCCGCCCCCGGGCGTGGCCCATCCTCGGCCTCCCCTCGACGAATCGACTGCCCCTCCGGCATTCGAGCTCCTTCCTCTCTCGCGTGTCTATTCGATCCGAAGCCTCTCCGGTTCGGTGTCCGCCATCCGGGGCGGCGGCGCGCCGAGCACCTCGTCGAGATGGTCGGCGCCGCGTCCCAGGGCCCACCAGAAGAACGGCGCGATCTGGTAGTGGCCGCCCGGGTAGCGGTGCCAGCGGGGCTGGCCCAGGGCGTGCCAGAGCGCCTCGGTGCGCTCGGGCGGAACGACCTGGTCGAAGCGGCCGGAGACCAGCACCACGCGCTCGCGCTCGATGCGATGGGCCCAGGTGAGGGGATCGAAGGGCTCGGTGTGGGGGCGCAGCCGGGCCAGGAAGCGATCGCGGTCGCGGTCGCCACTCTCGGCGAAGCGGACCTCGCGGAAGCGCACCAGCGGACGCTCCTCGGAGTCGTGGAGCAGCTCGGGAAGGCCGCCGCCTGCCATCACGAACACACCGGCCCGGATGCGCTCGTCCACGCCCATCAGGGTGGCGGCCATGATGCCGCCGATGCTGACGCCCGCCGCGGCCAGGCGCTGGGGGTCCACCTCGGGACGCGTCTCGAGCCAGTCGAGCAGGCGGCGCGCGTCGAGCAGGGCGTCGCGCATGCGCTCCGCGGGCAGCTCGAGCCCGACCGAGTCCCACTCGGTCTGGGGAGCGTCGGTGCGCGGGAACAGGCGACGGCGCTCGACGCGCAGCACCGCGTAGCCGCGCCGCGCCAGGACCTTCGCGGCCGCCTCGCTCACCACGTGGGAGCCGCCCAGGATCGGGAACACGATCACCGTGGCGTGGGGACCCTCGCCCTCGGGCAGCAGCCAGTGGGCCCGGGCCGGGCGGCCGTCGGCGCCGGGGAAGTCGAGGCGGAAGGCGCGATAGCGCGGCGGACGCAGCCAGTCGTAGACGCGCAGGATGACGTGGTCCTCGACCGTCGCGGGCTCCGGGGTGAGCCGGAAGCGGGCGGGGTCGATGGGCGCCGGGCGCAGCATCGCGGACGCGGGCCCGAGCGGGGCCGGGCCGGAGAGGGCGCTCGAGGCCGGCGCGAGGCGGGGCGCCGCCACGCCCTTCGGCTGCCAGGTCGTGCAGGAGAGGCAGAGCAGCGCGCTGGCGACGAGGATGCGAAGCACGCTCCGGCCCTCCTACATGCCCGCCTTGCGGGCGAGCCCGGCCGCCTTGCCGGTCACCTCGAGGAAGGTGTTGAAGCCGTCGGACTCGATCAGGCTGCCCGAGCCGTGCAGCGTCGAGTAGAGCACGTAGTCGCGCAGCCGCGGATCCCAGATGCCCAGCGCCACCGCGGTCTGGCAGCGCGGCACCACGATCATCTCGCCGAAGCCGTCGCACAGCGGCCCGTAGACGTAGACGGGCTTGTCGCGCCCGTCGGCGAGGTAGCGCTGGGCGAGGCGCTCGAGGAGCGACTTCTTGTCGGCCTCGACCAGGGCCAGCACGCGCAGGTCGTCGTCGGCGCACACCATGCCCTCGGGGCCGGCGTCCTGGCAGATCTGGAGGTACACCCGGAGGCGATGGCGGGTGTCCATGTGGGCGTCGACGAGGCGGCCGACGGTGATCGGGTAGCTCTCCTGGAGCTCGCTGATCACCCGGGAGCCGGTGCCGAGGTCGGTCGCGCAGGCGGGGAGCAGGGTCGCGAGCGCGAGGGCGCAGAGAGCGACCCGCGCGCGCCTCAGTCCGAACCCCATCGCGTTACCTCGTTTCCCCCCCGAGGGATCTTCTTCCGGCAGACCTCCGGTCGTTGAGAGACTGCTTTCGCAGTGGGACCCAACCCCTTGATTCTACCGCTGAATCGACCGATCTCTCCGGAGTATTGAGTGTCCCGGGATGGTGCACGAGTGATATGAAGTTGCGAACCCGAGCGGGCACGCGGGCCTGGCGGCGAAGGGGAACGCGCATGCACCGGCAGCGAGTCGGCAATCCGCCGGAAGGCGGCACGCAGCGGGCGGCGCGGGCGGGGCTCCTCGCGGCCCTGGTGCTCCTGTGGGGCTGCACGTCGCCGCTCACGGCGGCTCCCGGCGAGCGCCCGTCGCACGCCGGAGCGGTGCGCTTCTCCCTGCTCGCCGTGGGCGATACCGGACGGCTGCCGGTGCTCGGGCGGGCCTTCCACCGCCAGCGCGCCGTGGGCCGCGGCCTCGCCGCCGAGGACGAGCGCCTGCCCGCCGACGCCCTCCTGCTGCTGGGCGACAACTTCTACTGGAAGGGGCTGGAGAGCGGGGAGCTGGTGCACCGCGTGCGCGAGAACGTGGTGGGTCCGTACTGCCGGTTCGTCTCGCTCTCGGGCCCGCGCTCCGCCGAGGTGGCGGGAGCCTGTCCGCGGCGCGCCGCCGACCCGCGCTCGATCCCGATCCACGTCGTGTTCGGCAACCACGACTACAAGAGCGCCTGGAGCCCGGCCCTCCAGCGGCGCGCGGTACCCGCGTTCGTTCCCAACTGGCACGCGATGGACGGTCTGGTGGAGGTGGTGGAGTTCCCGGCCGGGGTGAGCCTGGTGCTGCTCGACGCCTTCGCGCTGGTGCGAGGCGCCGACCCGTCCTCGCTGCGCGACGCGCTGCGACGCTCCCGGGGACCGTGGCGGATCCTCGCGACCCACTATCCGCTGGCCTGGGCCCACGACGTGGCTCCGGGCCGCCCCGGCGTGAACCGGGGCTTCACGGACCGGGTGCGCGCCGCGCTCCGCGAGGCCGGCGTCCCGGTCCAGCTCGCGCTGGCGGGTCACGAGCACAACCTCCAGCTGATCGAGATGCCCGAGGGCGCGCCGGGCCTCCAGGTGGTGGCGGGCTCGGGCTCCCGGGTGCGCGCGCTCTCCAGCTCGAACCCGCGCATGCACTTCGGCGCGGCGCGGCCGGGCTTCGCCCGGGTGGACCTCGTCGGCGCCGGCGACTCCGAGGCGCTGCGGGTCGAGCTGTACGCCACCGGCAGCGTGCCCTGGCTGGCGCGGCCCGAGCGGCTCGCCGCCGTGTCCGTGGATCCCCTGGGGCGGCTGCACATGCCGGCTTTTCCTTGAAGCGTCACTCGAGGTTTCTCGCGGCGTGGCTGGTCGCCGCCGGCGTGGTGGCCGGGCCCGCCCTCGCGGCGAGCCCCGGCCCGGCCGCGGCCGCCGCAGCCCCGGTGCCGCCCCCGCCCGAGGATCTCTCCGCGCCGGGCCTGCGCGCCTACCAGGACGCGCTGCTGACGGCCTGGGGCGGCGATCACCGTCGGGTGCCCCTGGAGGCCAAGGCGCTGCACTTCGAGTGGGTCCTGTGGCGCTACCACGCCTCGCCCTGGGGCCAGATCCAGCCCACCGCGACCCTCCCCGCCACCCCGGGCGAGCCGGTGCGCTTCGAGCCCGGGGCCGACGTCTCCACCTGGAACGGCGCCTTCCTGGCCGCCCTCTCCCACCGCTACGCCGCCACCCGGGACCCCGAGACCCTGGAGCGGATCGCCGGGCTCCTCGAGGGCCTCTCGCGCTACCAGGAGGTGACGGGGGTGCCGGGCCTGGTCGCCCGCTGCGTGCTGGCCGCCGAGGCGCCCGTGGGCAAGGTGGACCGGCCCTGGACCGCCCCGGACGGAACGCGCTTCCACTGGCGGGGCGTTCCCGCCAAGGGGACCTACAACCAGCTCGCCGTGGGCTACGCGGCTCTCGCGGTGCACGCCTACGCGGACCTGCCGGAGAGCGCCCAGCGCCGCGCGCGCCGGGACTTCGCCGCCCTGGCGACCCACCTCGTGGACGGCGGCTGGCGGATCCGCGGCGCCGACCAAGGCCGCATCACCCGCTACGGCAACCTGCGCCCGTCCTTCCTCGGCCAGGGCATCCCGTTCCACGCCCAGGTGGCCTGGCTGTTCGCCGCGACGGCGCGGCGGCTGCCGCCCGAGGACCCCGACGCCCGCGCGCGGCTCGGCGCCGAGTACCAGCGCCTGCGCGCGAGCCACCCCTTCTACGAGTCGCCCTGGCTCCACCTGGTGCGGCCCCAGCGCGTGGGAGCCAACCCGCTCATCGGCGCGAACGACCGCCAGCACGTCGTGGCGGCGAGCTTCAGCGCGCTGGCTCTCGAGCTCGACGCCGCCGCGCGCGAGGGGCGCGAGCCCGACCCGGAGCTCGTGCACCAGCTCGGGCGCAGCCTCTACTGGAGCGCGCGGCGGCTGCCCGAGCTGCGCAACAGCCTCGCGAACTTCATGTGGGCCGCGACCGTCGCCGACCCCGACCGGCTGCGCGCCATCGTGCCGGACCGGGCCGAGCGCGCGCGGGTGCGCCGGCAGGTGGCCACGCTCCTCGACCAGGGCGTCGAGCAGCTGCGCCGCTTCCCGCTGGACCGCTTCATCTGGCAGGGCGTCGGGATCCGGGAGGGCGGGCCCTACTGGATGGACGAGTACCGCCCGGACAACTACGTCTGGAAGAGCGAGCCCGACCGCGCCATGCGGGTCACCGGCCCTCCGACCCGCATCCACCGGGCCGCCATCGACTACCTCCACGCCTACTGGCTGCTGCGCCAGGCGGGCCTCGACGGCGCGCCCGCCGTCACGCGCCGCCACGGCGAGGTGCTGGCCCGCCGGCTGCCCGCCTCCGCCTACCCCGACTAGAATGCGACTAGACTGGCCGGCGATGCGCCGCCTCGCGATCGCGCTCGGCCTCGGCCTGCTCGGGGCCGCCATCCTGGCCTTCCCGTTCCGGCGCCACGTGTTCCTCCAGCTCTACGCGGGACTCACGCCGCCGCCCGCGCTGCTCGCGCCCTCGGACGAGGGCCCGGCGGTGCGCTGGTTCGACGACTACTACACCGTGGAGCGCATCGACGACGCCACCTGGGCGATCGGCGAGCCGCGCTACCTCCAGCAGGTCTTCAGCTACCTGATCCTGGGCGAGGCCCGCGCCGTGCTGTTCGACTCGGGGCCGGGGCTGCGGGACATCCGTCCCGTGGTGGAGGCGCTCACCTCCCTGCCGGTCACCGCCGTCCCCTCGCACCTCCACTACGACCACGTGGGGAACCACGCCCGCTTCGGCTCCGTCGCGGTGATCGACCTGCCCCACCTGCGAGCGCGCGCCCGAGGCGACGTCCTGCGACCGACCCGCTGGGAGCACCTCGGGTTCGTGGAGGACGTCCCGGTGACGGACCTCCGGGTCAGCGAGTGGCTCGCTCCCGGTGCGCCCCTCGAGCTCGGCGGGCGCTCCCTCGAGGTGCTCCACGCGCCCGGCCACACCCCCGAGTCGATCGCGCTGCTCGACGGCGAGCGGGGCCAGCTCTTCAGCGGCGACTTCATCTACCCCGGGCCGCTCGTCGCCATGGTGCCCGGCTCGAGCCTGGGCGACTACCTGCGAACCGCGGAGGGGCTGGTGCAGAAGCTTCCCGAGACGGTGGCCCTGCTGACCGCTCACCGCGTGGAGCCGCCCGGTGCGCCGCGCCTCGCCTACGACGACCTGCTGGACCTGCGCCGTGCGCTCGTCGAGATCCGCGAGGGCCGGCGGGAGGCCTCGGGCGCGTTCCCCCGCGTCTTCCGCGTGAACGCGCGCATGGAGCTGTGGGCGGACTTCTGGCGGAGCTGGGACTGACAGCCGGCCAGGAGGCCGACCCAGGATGTCGGCCTCCGCCGCGAAGCGGAATCGCAGCTAGGCGACCTCGTCCTGTCGCGGCGGCTCCTCCTCCTCCTCCTCGTGGGAGGAGGACGACACCGAGGTCAGCAGGTCCGTCTCCATGGGGCTCTCGATCGCCTCGAAGCGCTCCGGGCAGAGATCGCGGGCGCCGAGGGCGAGGTGGTCGTAGACGGCGCGGTACTGGAGTGCCAGGTCGCGCAGCCGGTCCGCGGTGCCGACGAAGTGGTCGGCGACCTCGCCGCGGTACTGCTCCTGGGAGGCGAGCACCGCCTCCAGCTCCGAGCGCGCCCGCTCCCCCTCCTTGCGCGCGCTCTCGAGCTGGGTCTCGAGCTCCCGCGCCCGGGCCGCATGGCTCGCCGTGAGCCTCCCCAGCAGGAACCCGGCGACGCCGACGCCGAGGGGGATCAGGTAGAGCGCGAGATCGCCGGTCATCGAGGGTCCTCCCGGCGGCAACGTAGCGTCCGGTGGCCCGGGCGTCGCCCGGGATCGGGCCCCGCCCGAGCTTTCCCGATGCCCTCGGGTAGGCTCCGCGCGCCCGGAATCCGCCCGGGGCCGGAAACGCCCCGGGGGTGCGCGGCATCCAAGCCGCCCGAGAGCCGGCCGGGCCCGCTTGCGGCCGACCGGGAGACCCACGAGGAGGCGCCCAGGCAGCCCCATGACCCACCGGATCCGCATTCGACACGGCTGGGAGGTCGCCGAGCGCGAGGTGACCGACCCCGAGCTCTACCTGCGCCGCCGGGAGTTCCTGGGCGCGACCGGCGCGCTCGCCGGGGGCCTCGTGCTCGGGGCCTGCGGCTCCTCGGAGTCCGAGGCCGCGGGCGCCGAGGGCGCCCCGGCGCGGCGTGCCGATCTCGGCCCGTGGGACACCGACGAGACCCCCACCTCCCGCGAGGACGCGACCCGCTACAACAACTTCTACGAGTTCGGGACCGGCAAGGAGGACCCCGCCCGCAACGCGGGCACGCTGCGCACCCGGCCCTGGTCGGTGGCCGTGGAGGGCGAGGTGGCGCGTCCCGGCCGCGTCGCCCTCGAGGACCTGCTGAAGCCCCATGCCCGCGAGGAGCGCATCTACCGCCTGCGCTGCGTGGAGGCCTGGTCGATGGTGATCCCGTGGCTCGGGATCCCGCTGGGCGAGGTCCTGAAGCGCTTCGAGCCCACCTCCAAGGCGAAGTACGTCGCCTTCGACACCCTGCTCGACCCCGAGCAGATGCCCGGTCAGCGCCGCAGCGTCCTCGACTGGCCCTACCGCGAGGGCCTGCGTCTCGACGAGGCCATGCACCCGCTCAGCCTGCTCGCTACGGGCATGTACGGCGAGGACCTGCCCAACCAGAACGGCGCCCCCCTGCGCCTGGTCGTGCCCTGGAAGTACGGCTTCAAGAGCATCAAGTCGATCGTGCGCATCCGCTTCACGGCGGAGCAGCCCTACACCTCGTGGAGCTACGAGGCCCCGAGCGAGTACGGCTTCTTCGCCAACGTGAACCCCGAGGTGGACCACCCGCGCTGGAGCCAGAAGCGCGAGCGCCGCATCGGCGAGTTCCGCAAGCGCCCCACCCTGCCCTTCAACGGCTACGCGGAGAGCGTGGCCCCCCTGTACGCCGGGATGGATCTTCGCAAGCATTACTGAGGGCCTGCAGGAGAGCATCCGGTTGGACACGAAGCGGCTGCGCGGCGCGCTGCCCCGGCTCGTGGTGGCCGTGGGCGTGGTGCCCGCGTTGGCGCTCGTGGTGGGAGCGCTCACCGATCGCCTGGGCGCGAACCCGATCGAGACCGTCACCCACGTGAGCGGGGAGTGGGCGCTGCGCTGGCTGCTCGCGAGCCTGGCGGTGACCCCCCTGCGCCGCCACCTCGGCTGGACCGCGCTGGCGCCCTGCCGCAAGCCGCTGGGCCTGCTCGCCTTCGGCTACGCGACCCTCCACCTCGCCACCTTCGTGGGGCTCGACCACTTCTTCGACTGGCGCAGCATCGCGGAGGACGTGCTCGAGCGGCCCTACGTCACCGTCGGCTTCGCCGCCTTCCTGTGCCTGCTGCCCCTGGCCGTCACCTCCACGCGCGGCTGGCAGCGACGCCTCGGCCGCCGCTGGACCCGTCTCCACCGCCTCGCCTACGTCGCCGCCATCGCGGCGGTCCTGCACTACCTGTGGCTGGTGAAGGCGGACCTGCTGTCGCCGCTGGTCCACGCGGCGATCCTGGGCGGGCTGCTCGCCAGCCGCTGGCGGACGCCGCGAGCCGAGACGCCCTGAGGCGGCCGGGTCACTCGGCCAGCAGGTGCTCGCCCAGGAACGCGACGGTCGCCGCCCAGGCGTCCTGCGCCGCCGCCTCCTCGTAGCGGTTCCCGGACGGGTTCGCGAAGGCGTGGTCCGCCTCGGCGTAGACCCGGATCGTGGCCTCCTTGCCGAGGTCCTCGAGGACCCGCTCGAAGCCGCGCACCTGCTGGATCGGAATGGCGCGGTCGCGGCCGGCGAAGACGCCGAGCAGCGGCGCCCGCAGCGGGCCGAGGCGCTGGGGGTCGAGCTCGGGACGGCCGTAGTACATCACGGCCGCGTCGATGCCCTCGGGCATCAGCAGCGCGGTGCGCAGCGACCAGCCGCCGCCGAAGCACCAGCCGATCACGCCGACCCGCGGCGCGCGGCGGCGGGCGCTCAGGTAGGCGTGGGCGAGACGCAGGTTCTCCTCGACGCGTTCCTCGCGCTCCATGGCGCCGCCTGCCAGCAGGCGCGCCTCCACGGCGGAGTCCGTGCTGCGGCCCTCGTAGAGGTCGACCGCCAGCGCGACCAGGCCTTCGGCGGCGAGCTGCCGCGTCATGGCGCGGATGTTGTCGTTCACGCCCCACCACTCGTGGATCACGAGGATGCCGGGCGCGCCGCGCGCGCCGCCCTCCGGCCGGGCCAGGTAGCCGCGCAGCGCGGTTCCCTCGATCCGCCCGTACTCGACCTCCTCGGTCTCCACCCCGGAGGCGTCGGCGGCGAGGCGCGCCGCTCCCGTCGCATCCCCCCGGTCGCCCTCGTGCTCGGCCGCCATGCGGTCGAGGGGATCGCCGGCCTCGCCGCAGGCCGCGAGGAGCAGCGCCAGGGCCAGGCGTCCGAGCCAGCGTCCGAACCTCATGAGCCGCCTCCGCCAGGGGTGGAGCGCGAGTCTATCGGCCTCAAGGCCGCGGCGCGCCCGATCGAAGGGCTCTCTGGCCCTGGAGCCGGAGGTGCCCCCCATGCGCATCGCCCTCGCCGCCGAGGGAACCCGCGGCGACGTCCACCCCATGCTCGGCCTGGGAGAGCAGCTGGCGGCGCGCGGTCACGAGATCGTGATCTGCGCGTCCCCGGACTTCCGACCCGACGCCGAGGCCCGGGGCTTCGCGTTCCGCCCGGTGGGCCGCTCCATGCGCGAGCGGGTCCAGGGCGACGCGGCGGCCCTCACCCGGGGGCACCTGCGCGTGCTCGGGGCCATCGGCCGCTGGCTCGACGACTGCCTGCGGGGGCAGTTCGAGGCGCTCCCCGAGGCGACCCGCGACGCGGACCTCGTGGTGGCGGCGGGCGTCCAGGCCGGGGCCGCCAGCGCGGCCGAGCTGCACGGCGTTCCGTACCGCTACGTCGCCTACTGCCCCCTGCTGATGCCCTCGGAGGACCACCCGCCCTTCCTGATCCCCTGGCGGGCGAACTCGCCGCGCTGGAACCGCTGGCTGTGGCGGGCGACGCGCTTCGTCCACGACCGGGGCATGGGCCGGCTGCTGGCCCGGGAGCGCGCCGCCCTCGGCCTCGGGCCGGTGCGCGACGTGCTGGGCCACCTGCTGGGCGCGCGGCCCATCCTGGCCGCCGACGCCGAGCTGGCCCCCATCCCCCGGACCGACGTCGACGTGGTGCAGGTGCCCTGCCTGCACCGCTCGGTGGGCGAGCCCATCCCACCGAAGCTCGAGAGCTTCCTCGAGAGCGGGCCCGCGCCCGTCTTCCTCGGCTTCGGCAGCATGGCGGACCCCGAGCCCGCCGAGACCACCCGGCGCGTCCTCGCCGCCCTGGCGCGCGTGCGTTGCCGGGCGCTGATCTCCGAGGGCTGGGCGGGTCTGGGCGCCGAGGCTCTGCCCGAGGGGGTGATGCAGGTCGGCCGGGTCGACCACGCCGCCCTGTTCCCGCGGGTCGCCACGGTGGTGCACCACGGCGGGGCCGGCACCACCACCCTGGCCGCCCGGGCGGGCGTCCCCCAGGTGATCGTTCCCCACCTGCTCGACCAGCACTACTGGGCCGAGCGGGTGCGCGCGCTGGGGCTCGGCCCGCCGCCCCTGCCGCGGACGCACCTGTCCGCCATGCGGCTGGCCGCCCACCTCGACGCCGTGCTGGCCAACGAGTTCCTGGCCGAGGGCGCGCGGCAGCTGGGCCGGCGCCTGGAGCGCCACCGGGGCTCCACCGAGGCCGCCGACGCCGTCCTGGAGGGCCCCTGAGGCGGGCCCCGGGACGCACCCCGATCGGACCAGCTGGGTAACGGGCTTCCCGCTGCGCAATGGATTGCGCAGTGCGGGGCGAAGCCGGGGCTTCCCGAGCCGCGCCGCGCGGCTGGGCCGCCTTCCTGCGCGCGCGAGAGGGGCTTCCGGGCCTCCTCGGCACGGGGCTTGCTCCCTCGGCGGGCGTTCTCGCCAAGGAGGCACCCTCATGCGACGCATCGGACTTCTCGACTGCAGCGACTGCGGCGGGCGTCATGAAGTGCACGTGAACCGGGCTGGTCAGCTCGTCTCCCTGGTCTCCTGCCCCGCCGCGTCCAACGGACTGCTCGGTCCCGTGGCCCAGCACCGACTGCGCGAGCAGCTGCTCGACGCGCGCCAGGAGCTCTCCGCCGCCGAGCAGCTCTTCCAGGGCGGCCGCGTGAACTGGATGGACCTCTCCGCCGCCCTCGACGAGGTGCACCGGCGGCTCGTGCTCGCCCAGAACACCATCCACGAGCACGCCGGGGAGTCCTGAGCCGACCCCCCCCCGGCGCCCGCCGCCGGAGACTCCGCCCGGCTGGGGTAGTGTCCCGGCCAGCATGGTCCCCATCGCCCGCCACTCGGTCCGGATCGAGCGTCCCGTCGACGAGGTCTGGGACTTCCTCGTCGACCTCGAGCGGGTGCCGAGCTTCTTCCCGGGTGTGCTCGAGATGCGCCCCGAGGACGACCTCGCCGCGGGGACCGTGGGCAAGCGCTACGCGGAGCGCGCCCTGCTGCCGCTACGGGGGGGCGAGGCGCGCACGCGCGTGGAGGTCGTCGAGTCGGTGCCGGGCGAGAAGCTCGCGATCCAGAGCGACCTGGCCCCGGTGAGCCCGCGCGTGGACTTCGACCTGCGGGACGTGGGCGACGGCCACACCCGCGTCCAGTGGACCTGCCGCAGCGGCAACGAGGCGGCCTGGCTGCGGATCGGCGTGCTGCCCCTCGCGCGGCGCGTGCTCGGCGCCCGGGCCGTCCAGGGCCTCGAGAACCTGAAGCGCCGGCTCGAGCTGCCCCAGGAGGGCATGCGCGCGCTGCGCCTCGAGGCCTACGCGGCGGGCGACGAGGGGCTGCGCCTCGTCGAGGACGCCCCGCTCCCGGAGCTGCGTGCCGACGACGTGCTGGTGCGGGTGGTGACGAGCTCGGTGAACCCCATCGACTGGCGCCGCCGGGACGGCTACGGGCGGCGCGTCTTCGCGCGCCGGGGCGCGCTGCCGCCCCTGGTGCTGGGCCACGACCTCGCCGGCGTGGTGGTGGGGGTGGGGAGCGGGGTGCGGCGCTTCCGGCCGGGCGACGCGGTCTGGGGCGCACCCGACGCCTTCCGCGACGGCGCCTGGGCGGAGCTCGTCGCCGTGCGCAGCGGCGAGCTGGCCCCGAAGCCCGCGACGCTCTCCTGGGAGGAGGCGGCCGCCCTGCCCTACGTGGCGCTCACGACCTGGAGCGCCCTCGAGCGGGCGGGCGTCGGGCCGGAGCGGGCGGCCTCGCTGCGCGCCCTCGTCCACGCCGGCTCGGGCGGCGTCGGCCACTTCGCGGTCCAGCTCCTCAAGGCCTGGGGAGCCTGGGTGGCGACCACCTGCAGCACGCGGAACGTCGAGTGGGTGCGCGAGCTCGGCGCCGACCGGGTGATCGACTACACCCGCGAGGACTATGCCCGCGAGCTGCGCGATCTCGACCTGGTGATCGACACCCTCGGCGACGACGACGAGGCCGCCTCCCTGGGCGTCCTCGCCGAGGGCCGCGGCGCGCAGTACGTCTCCCTCGTGCACCCGCTCCTGGCGCTCACGGACCGCTGGGGGCTGCTGCCCGGCGTCCTGGCGGCGGGCGCCCGGCTCGCCGCCCGCAAGGCGGTGCAGCGCTTCGGGCACGGGCGCGGCTACCACTGGTCCGTGTTCGCGCCCGACGGCCGCGCCCTCGCGGAGGTGGGGCGGCTGGTGGAGGCGGGCCGCATCCGGGCCGTGGTCGACCGCGTGGTCCCCCTCGCCGCCACCGCCGAGGCCCTCGCCTACTCCGAGACCGGCCGGGCGCGCGGGAAGATCGTGATCCGGGTCGCGCCGGATCCCGGAGAGACCGCGGACCGGGCTCAGGACGCGTCGAGGTAGTGGCGCAGCAGCGCCGTGGCCTCGGGCGAGTCCCAGGGCGCGCCACCCTGGACGACGCCGACCATCCGGCCCGCCTTGTCGATCAGGAACGTGGTGGGCACGCCGCGGATGCCGAGCAGGGAGCCGATCACGGGATCCCGGTAGATCGGCAGGTGCTCGACGCCGCGCCGCGCGAGCCAGGCGCGGATCTCTTCCGTGTCCCCGTCCTGGGCGAGGGGGGCCACCACGAGCCCGTCGTCGGCGAAGCGGGCCTGCACGCGGTCGAGCTTCGGCATCTCCTTCGCACACACCCCGCACCAGGTGGCCCAGAACATCGCGATCACCACCCGGCCCTCGAACTCGGTGAGGGCGTGGTCGCGTCCCTCGGCGTCCTGGAACGCGTACTCCGGCGCGGGCTGGGGCTCCTCGAGGACGCGATAGCGCCGCGCGAAGTCGCCGGAGAGCGGCGGGCCGGAGCTGCCGCCCAGCAGCGCCAGCGAGGCGAGCGCCGCCAGCAGCAGCCGGCCTCGCGACGTCGGGGCTCCTCGCATCGGAGCGAGGCTAGCGCTCGCCCCGGCGGACGCCCGAGCGTGGCAGGGCCGCCCTGCCCGCCCCTACACTGAGCCCTGCCCTGAGCCCTGCCGCGCCGGAGTGGAGCCCTGGCCGCCCCCGCCCTCGACACCCTCGACGTGATCGGCCCCGAGACCTACGAGGCCGACGGCTACCCCCACGAGGCCTGGGCGCGCCTGCGGCGCGAGGACCCGGTGCACTGGGTGGACCGCGGCGTCATCAACCCGTTCTGGGCGATCACGAAGCACGCCGACATCCGCTGGATCTCCCGCCAGCCCGAGCGCTTCCTGAACGGACCGCGTCTGGCGGTCTTCCCCGGCGTGGGGGGCGGCGACGACTCCGGGGACGCCAACCTCGCGCGCCACCTGCTCAACATGGACCCGCCGGACCACGGCCGCTACCGGCGCATCGCGAGCGCGCGCTTCACGCCCCGGGCGGTGCGGGCCCTGGCGCCGGGCGTCGAGCGCATCGCGAAGGACCTGCTCGACGAGGCGGCGGGGGACGGCGGCGAGCGCGAGGGCGACTTCGTGCAGCGGGTCTCGGCGCCGCTGCCCCTGGCCGTGCTCGCCGACGTGCTGGGCGTGCCGCGTGAGGACTGGCGCACGCTGTTCCGCTGGACCAACCAGATCGCCGGCGCCGCGGACCCCGAGTTCCAGCAGCCCGGGGACGCCCCGGTCGACACCGTGGCCCGGGCCCGCAACGAGCTCTTCGGCTACTTCATCGCCATGGTGGAGGAGCGCCGCGAGCGCCCCACCGACGACGTCACCAGCCTGATCGCCAACGCGCACCTCGACGACGCGCACCTGCCGGCCCTCGAGCTGCTCTCCTACTACTTCCTGATCGTCGTCGCCGGCAACGAGACCACCCGCAACGCCATGAGCGGAGGGCTCCTGGCGCTGATCGAGAACCCCGACCAGCTGGCCCGGCTGAAGGCGGATGCGGGCCTGGTGAACCACGCGGTGGAGGAGATCGTGCGCTGGACCACCCCGGTGATCCAGTTCTGCCGCACCGCGGCCGAGGACTGCGAGCTGCGTGGCAGGAAGATCCGCGCCGGGCAGTCGCTGTGCCTGTTCTACCCGTCGGCGAACCGCGACGAGGAGGTCTTCCGGGACCCCTTCGCGTTCCGCATCGACCGCCACCCGAACCGCCACATCGCCTTCGGGGTGGGGGAGCACTTCTGCCTGGGAGCGAACCTGGCCCGCCTCGAGCTGCGCATCTTCTTCCGGCAGCTCGCCGAGCGCATCGAGAGCGTCGAGCTGGCCGGCCCCGTGGACCGGCTGCGCTCGAGCTTCCTCGGCGGCGTGAAGCGCATGCCGATCCGCTACCGGCTGCGCCCCGCCCGCGCCTAGGAGGCACGCCGACCCTTCCGGGGTCGGCCTCCTGGCCGCCCTCGCCTACAGGTTCAGCTGCTTCGGCGGGCGGACCACGATCTCGGCGACGTTCACCTCGATGGGCTGGGTGACGGCGTAGAGCACCGCCTTCGCCACGTCCTCGGCGTTGCCGAGCAGCTGCTTCATCTTGGGCTGGAGCGCCTCGATCACGTCGTCGGGCAGCTTCTCGCCCCGGGTGACCTCCACGTCCTCGCCGACGCCGCTCATCTTCGCGAAGCCCTTCACGAACTCCGGGTCGAAGTTGCGCGCGAAGTTGGTCGCGATGGCGCCGGGCATCACGTTCACCACCCGGATCGAGTCCTCCTCGAGCTCCGTGCGAAGCGTGGCGGAGATGCAGTTGACGGCGTGCTTGGTGGCGCCGTACACGCCCGAGTCGCGCCGCTGGGCCGCGATGGAGGAGACGTTCACGATGTGGCCCTCGGCCCCGCAGGCCCGCATGGCGCGCACCGCCGCCTGGCAGCCCACCAGCAGGGAGAGGACGTTCAGCTCCAGCATCTCCCGCCACTCGCCGGGGCTTCCGTCCACGATGCCGGCCGGATGGGAGAGGCCCGCGTTGTTGACCATGACGTCGAGTCGCCCGGTCTCGCGCACCGCCTCGGCCACCAGGTCCTGCACCTGCCCCTCGTCGCGCAGGTCCGCCACCACCACGCCGGCCCGCCCGCCGGCCTGCTCGATCTGCTTCGCGGTGGCGTCCATGGGCTCCCGGCTGCGGCCGGAGAGGAACACGTGGGCGCCGGCCCGACCGAGCTCGAGCGCGATGGCGCGGCCGATGCCGCTCGAGGCGCCGGTCACGATGGCGGTGCGGCCCGAGAGGGGCGGGGAGGGCGACATGGGGGCTCCTTCCTGGTGGGGGCAGCCGGGAGCATACCTCGCCTCCCGTGGGGGACCGGGCGCGCGCCCCGCGCGCAGCTTCCGTGCAGGCCGGGCCCCAAGGGCCCGTCGCCGCGGGCCCCGCGTCCCGCCGTCACGTCCCGGGGCGGCACGGCCACTCACGAGACGATCGACGGGGGATCCGTGGCCATGGCAAGAGCGGAAGCGAAGGGTGCGAAGAAGTCGGCGAAGGGCGCACGGAGGCCCCGGCGGCCCCAGGGCTCGCCGGTCATCTGGGCCATCGGCGGGGGCAAGGGCGGCGTCGGCAAGTCCGTCGTCACCTCCAACCTCGGCGTCGCCCTGGCGCGGCGCGGACGCCGCACGGTGGTGGTGGACGCGGACCTCGGCGCCGCGAACCTCCACACCCTGCTGGGCGTGGACGGTCCGGCCCGCACCCTCTCGGACTTCCTGAACCGCGAGGTCGAGCACCTCGAGGACGTGATGGTCGAGACCCCGGAGCCGAACCTGCGGCTCATCAGCGGCTCGCGCGCGCTGATCGGCATGGCGAACCCGCGCCACGCCCAGAAGCAGCGCCTGCTGCGCCAGGTCCGCACCCTCGACGCCGACCACGTGGTGCTGGACCTCAGCGCCGGCAGCGCCTTCAACGTGCTCGACTTCTTCCTCGAGGCCCGGCACCCCATCCTGGTCGTGGTGCCCGAGCCGACCTCCATCGAGAACGCCTACCACTTCCTCAAGTCGGCCTTCTTCCGCTCCATGAGCGGCGCCGCCAAGCAGTCGCCCGTGAAGGCGGCCATCACCCGGGTGCTCGAGGCGAAGTCGCGCCAGCGCATCCGCAGCCCCCGCGACCTGGTCGATGCGGTCTCGGAGCTCGACTCCTCGGCGGGCGAGGCCCTGCGCCAGCGGGTGAAGGACTTCCAGCCCCTGCTGCTGGTCAACCAGGCCCGCACCGCGGCCCACCGCAAGCTCGGCCACGAGATCCGCAGCGCCTGCGCGAGCTACCTCGGCACCAGCATCGAGTACCTGGGCACCCTCGAGCGCGACGAGTCGGTGCGGGTGGCCGTGGGCCAGCGACGCCCCGTGCTCGACCTGTTCCCGAGCTGCGCGTTCTCCATGGACCTCGAGTCCGTCGGGGTGCGGCTCCTGAGCCGCACCGACACCGACCTGCTGCCCTGCGCGATGGATCCCGAGGCCGACGACGTGCTCGAGCTCGAGGACGGCACGCCCTCCCCCGCCCCGACGCGCCTCGGAGCCCGCAGCGCCGCCGCGAACCCCGCGGCCCCGGAGCGCGAGGGGGCGCCCCGGCCGGCTCCCGCCCCCCGGCGCCGCGTCGACCGCAGCGCCCTCGAGCCCATCGACCTCGACCGGCCCGGCGCCTCCCTGCGCCGCCGCCGCATCGAGCTCGCCCTCGAGCTCCCCGAGCTCTACCGCCGCACCCGGATCCGCCACCTCGAGCACATCGAGAACGAGCGCTTCGACCGCCTCCCGCCCGAGGTCTACGTCCGCGGCTACGTGGTCCAGTACGCGAGAGCCCTCGGCATCGAGGACGCCGACGCATTGGCGTCGAGCTTCGTGGACCGGTACCGGCGGTTCCTGCACTAGGGGCGTCGGGGCGCGCGGCCGCCCTGCTGAACTTCGCTCCAGCGGCCCCAAGGCCGGCCGCCTCCGCTGCGCGCCCGCCTAAGGCGGGCTTGCGTCCCGAGACGACGCGCTCGCGGAGCGATCGCGCGCCTGCGGCGCGCTCGGCCGCGCTTCCCGCGCGGCCAGACACGGGCTCTCTCCTGCTCGATGCGTCTCGACTACGGCTGCGTTCGGGCGTGCGGAATGCCCGCATCCCCGGACGCGAGGCTCTCGCAAGAGAGCCTCGCGTCCCGATCCCCAAGGCCCGCGCGGGAGGCGACGCGCACCAGGCGCGCGCCCGGCGGCGGGCGGGGGTGCGATGCGGAGAACTAGAGCGGAGCGCCCCACGCGTTGGCGGCTCCCGTACCAGGACGGGGAGTACCTTCGACCGCCACCGAGCCACTGAACCGGGAGCGCGAGCCATTCGGAGCAGCGCACCCCCGCCCGCCGACCGGACTCGGATGCAGCGCGCCTAGATCGCCCCCTGCCACCGCCCCGACCGAAACCGCCACGTCAGCATCGACGACTTCACGATGTAGTCGCCGATCAGCGCAGCGAACACCCATTCGACCGGCCAGCCCACCCACGCGAACACCCCGGCCAGCAGGATGCGCACCCCGAACAGGCCGGTGAGGACGGCGTAGAGCGGGAATCGGGTGTCGCCGGCGCCGCGCAGGGCGCCCGAGAGCGAGAACTCGATCGCCATCAGCACCTGCACCGAGCCCAGCACGTAGATGAAGACGACGGTGAGGCGAACCACCTCGTCGTCCTCGATCAGGAAGCGGGCCAGGGGCTCGGCGAAGAGCACGATCGCCGTCCCGAAGACGAGCATCACCGCCACCGAGAGCCCCATGGCGCGCCAGCCGCTGCGGCTCGCCGCCTCCGGGTCCTCGGCGCCGAGGTGCTGGCCCACCAGGGTGGAGGCCGCGATGGAGAAGCCGAAGCCCACCACGAACGAGAAGGACAGGATGTTCACCCCGATCCCGTAGGCCGCGTAGGGGGCGGTGCCGTACAGCGCCACGATCCAGAGGAACACGATGAAGCCCATCTGCCACACGCCCTGCTCGAGACCGGCGGGGTAGCCGATGCGGAGCAGCTGGCGGACCCGCTCGCCCTGGAGCGCCCCCGGCGGACCGGGGCCCAGCACCAGGTGGTTGCGGACCCACAGCCAGATCGAGACGACGGCGCCGAAGGAGAAGGCGAGGCCGTTGCCGATCGCGGCGCCGGCCACGCCCAGGGCCGGCAGCCCGAAGGCGCCGTACACGAGGCCGTAGACCAGTGCGACGTTCACCACGTTGGTGCCCGCGCCGATCCACAGCGGCGTGCGCGTGTCGCCGGCGGCGCGCAGCGCGGTGCCGATCACGAAGTTCACCGCGAACATGGCGTTGAAGAGCGAGATCCAGCGGATGAAGACCGCCGCCAGACCGACGGTCTCGTCCTCCAGGCGGAACACGCCGGCCAGCTCCTCGGCGAACACCACCCCCGGGACCGTCAGGGCCGTGGCCAGCACGATGCAGGCCCAGAGCGAGGCCCGGGTGACCCGCTCCGCCTCCTCCCGATCCCCCGCCCCCCAGGCCCGTGCCACCAGCGCCGTGGTGCCGGCGCACACCGCCATCATCACCGCCTGGAGGACGAAGAAGATGCGGTGCCCCGTGGTCGCGGCCGCCACGGCGGGCGCGCCCAGGGAGCCCACGATCTTGACGTCGATCAGTCCGACGGTGCTGTGGAGCAGGTTCCCCAGGATCGCGGGCCAGGCCAGCTCCCAGATCCCGAGCGCCGGCCCGCTTCGTGCGGGTTGGGCCATCTTTCTGGACTCCGCAGCAGCCCGCCGAAGGCGGGCCGCTGCTGCGCGCCCCGCCCGCCACCGGCGGGCCGGGCTTGCACCGGTGAAGCTCACGGCCGCGACCTCGGCGCCGGCGTCGATTCGCGAGGTTGAGAGGCGCGGACGCACCACCCACTGCGCGACCGAGACGGTCGCGCGTCGCTGCCTGCGCGACCGGGTCGGTCGTGCGCTTCACTGGGTCGGTCGTGGACCTGCCGCGCCCGGCGGTTGGGTAGCACCTCCGGGCGTCGGACGCTTGGGACCTCTGGACGGAGGGCTCAGCCCCCGCCGGCGAGGCGGGCGATCTCGGTCTCGTCGAGGTCGAGGCCGGCCTCGCGCAGGATCTCGGCGGCGTCGGCGCCGGCCGCGGAGGCCGGGCTGCGGGCGCCGAGGTCGTGGCCCTGGATCCGGAAGGGGGGGCCACCGGGGATCTCGAAGCGGCCCGCCTCCGGGTGCTCGAGCTCGGCGAAGTAGCCCATGGCCCGGGCCTGGGGATCCCGGATCGCCTCGGGGAGGGTCTGGACCGGGGACCAGATCAGCCCGGCGCCGTCGAGCACCGGCCGCCACTCGGCGAGGCTGCGGCCGAGGAACACCGCCTCGAGCTCGGCGATCAGCTGCTCGGCGTTGGCCGCCCGGGCGAAGCCGTCCGCGAAGCGCTCGTCGGTCACCCACTCGGGCTTCCCGATGGCGTCGCAGATGCGCGGCCAGTAGGGCTCGGGGTTGATCATCACCAGCATGATCCAGCGGTCGTCGGCCACCGGGTAGCTGTTCCAGAGCGGGTTCTGGGCGCGCTTGCGGTCGTGCCGGTGGATCGGCTCGCCGGTCACCAGCGCCATGGCGGTATCGCAGCCGAGCACGTGGAAGCCGGTCTGGAGCAGCGACACCTCGACGTAGCGGCCGCGGCCGTCGCCGTCGCGCAGGCGCAGGGCGGCGAGGATGCCGCACACCAGGTTCGAGGCCGCGGCGTGGTCCCCCACCCCGGGGCGCAGCATGGAGGGCGGAACGCCCTCGTCGCGCAGCAGGTCCATCATGCCCGTGCGGGCCCAGTAGGCCGAGTAGTCGAAGGCCGGCTCGTCGGCCTGGTCGCCCCCGGTCCCGTAGCCGTTGATCGCGCCCACCACGAGGCGGGGGTGGCGCTCGAGCAGGCTCTCGTGGTCGAGGCCGTACTTGCGCCGCCGCGCGGGCAGCAGGTTGGTGATGAGCACGTCGGCGCGGTCGGCGAGGCGCAGCACCACGTCCCGCGCCTCGGGCCGGGTCAGGTCGAGCACGATGGAGCGCTTGCCGCGGTTGTCGAGGTGGAAGCCCGGACCCTCGGGGAACTCGCTCTTGTAGCCCGTGAAGAGCGGCCGGCTGCGCCGGTACAGCTCGCCCTTGGGCGGCAGCTCCACCTTCACCACGTCGGCGCCGAGGTCCGCCAGCAGCGCTCCCGCCGCCGGCACGGCCACGTAGTGGGCCACCTCGACCACGCGCATTCCGTCCAGGGGCTTGGCGGGCTGTGTCACGGGCGCCTCCTCCAGGCATCAATCCTGCTGCGGCCGGCTGCGGGGCGCAAGCCGGCCGGGCCGGGAGAGGTATCCTGTGAGGTCGGGGGCGGCGGAGGACCGGGGAACCCATGGGGACGGAAGTCGTCTTCGACGACCGCATGAGCGACAGCGATGCGCTGCTCTGGAACATCGAGCGCGACCCCAAGCTCCGCTCCACCATCGTGGGCCTGTGGCTGCTCGACCGGCCCCCGGACCCGGCCCGCTTCGCCGAGCGCGTGGAGCGCGCCACCCGGCTGATCCCGCGCCTGCGCCAGCGCGTCGCCCAGAACCCGCTCTCCATCGCCCCGCCCCGCTGGGAGGTGGACCCGGACTTCGACCTCGACTTCCACGTGCGGCGGGTGGGGCTCTCGGGCGAGGGCACCCGCCGCGAGCTGCTCGACTTCGCCCAGCCCCTCGCGATGCAGGGCTTCGACCGCGACCGCCCGCTCTGGGAGCTCGTCGTGGTGGAGGGCCTCGCCGAGGGACGCGCCGCGCTGATCATCAAGATCCACCACGCCATCTCGGACGGCGTCGGGCTGGTGCAGATGACATCCGAGCTGGTGGAGACCTGGCGCACCCCGGACCCCACCCGCACCGTCAAGCCGATGCCGCCGCTCCCGGAGCCCCGTTACACCGGGCTCGCGGGACGCTTCCTCGACGCCCTGGGCTACGAGCGGCGCAAGCAGGTGGGTCGCGCCCTCGGCGTCGTCGAGACCCTGCGCGAGACGCTTCCCGAGGCCATCCGGGACCCCCTGGCGGCGGGCCGCGAGCTCACCGACGCCCTGGCCTCGGTGAGCCGGCTGCTCCAGCCCGTCTCGGCGCCGCTCAGCCCGCTGATGAAGGAGCGGTCCACCCGGGTTCACCTGGACGTCCTCGAGGTGCCCCTGGCCGGCCTGCGCTCCGCCGCCCGCAAGGCCGGCGGACGGGTCAACGACGCCTTCGTGGCCGGCGTCGCCGAGGGCCTGCGCCGCTACCACGAGCACCACGACGTGGCCGTCGAGAAGCTCCGCATGACGATGCCGATCAACGTGCGCGGCGACGAGAAGGGCCACCACGCCGGCAACCAGTTCGTGCCCGCGCGCTTCGAGGTGCCCATGCAGATCCTCGACCCCCTCGAGCGCATGCAGCGCATCGGCGCGCTGGTACGACAGCAGCGCTCGGAGCCCGCGCTCCCGCTGGTGGACGAGATCGCCTCGCTGCTGAACCGCTTCCCCGCCGCGGTCACCAGCCAGGTGTTCGGCAGCATGCTCAAGGGCGTGGACTTCATCACCAGCAACGTGCCCGGCCCGCCCATGGACGTCTACGCCAGCGGGGCGTTGATGGAGGCGATCTTCGGCTTCGGGCCGCTCTCGGGCGCCGCGGCCAACATCACCCTCTTCAGCTACCGGGGGAGCTGCGGGCTGGGGGTCAACACCGACCCCGCCGCGGTCCCCGACCCGGAGCGCTTCCGCGGCTGCCTCGACCAGGGCCTCGCCGAAGTGCTGGCGGTGGCATGAGCGAGGCCCCGCGCCCCCGCCAGCCCTGGTGGATCCCGCCCTTCCTGGGCCGGGTTCCCGCCGGCGTCGAGAGCCGCAACCTCTCCCTGCTCGGCGCCATCGCGCTGGCGCTCTTCTTCGAGGAGTACGACCTCGCCATGCTGACCTCGGCGCTGCACCGCATCGCCGCGGACCTCGGCATGCAGGAGACCCAGTTCGGGCTCTACCTGGGCATCATCCGGCTGGGCGCCCTGCCCGCCTTCCTGGTGATCCCGCTGGCCGACCGGCTCGGCCGGCGCCGGGTGTTCCTCACGACGGTGGTGTGCACGGGCGTCTTCACCTTCCTGAGCGCCTTCAGCCAGACCCCGACCCAGTTCGTCGTGCTCCAGATGCTGACCCGGACCTTCTTCATCACCGGCTCGGCGGTGGCCTTCGTGATCGTCGCCGAGGAGTTCCCCGCGAACCACCGGGGCTGGGGGATCGGCATGCTGGGCGCGCTGGGCGCCTCGGGCCACGGCCTCGGCATGCTGCTCTACTCCCAGGTGGAGGTCCTGCCGGGCGGCTGGCGCGCGCTCTACGTGCTGGGGATCCTGCCCGTGCTGCTGCTGCCGGTGTTCCGGCGCAAGGTCACCGAGACCGCGCGCTACCACGAGAACGCCGCGCGGCGCGCCGACCACGCCACGGGCGGCGGCTTCGCCGAGGCGATCCGGCCGCTGCGCGAGGTGGCGCGTCACAATCCGGGCCGCGCCCTGGGCATCGCCCTGGCGGGCTTCCTGCCCGCCGTGGGGCTCATCTCCGCCTTCCAGTTCACCGGCTACTACACCCAGGACGTGCTGGGCTGGTCGCCGGGCCAGTACGCCGCCATGGGAATCCTGGGCGGCGGCCTGGGCATCATCGGCAACGTGGCCGCCGGGCGCCTCGGCGACGTCTTCGGCCGGCGCGCCGTGGGCATGGTGCTGCTGGGCTCGTTCCCGATCTGGGTCGGCGTCTTCTACAACAGCTCGGGCTGGGTGCTTCCCGTGATGTGGGTCGGGATCGTCTTCGCCTCGAGCGGCGGGCGGGTCATCCTGCGCACCCTCGCCACGGAGCTCTTCCCCACCGCCCAGCGGGCCTCGGCGTCGGGCCTGTTCGCGATCCTCGACGCCACCGGGGCCGCCCTCGGGCTGTTCGTGCTGTGGGGGGTCACCCAGGGCGAGGGCGAGTTCACCTACTACACCACGATCCTGGCGGTGGCCGTGGCGGCGGGCGCCCTGGTGCTGCTGTTCTTCCCCGAGACGACCCGGCGCGAGCTCGAGGCGATCAGCGACGACGCGCCCCGGGTGGCGTCCCCCGCTCCCGCCATCGCGGGCGCCGACGGCGAGGCCGGCGACGCCACCCCGTCGTGAGGCGGCCTCGCCCGGCTCTCAGACCAGGGAGGCGAGGGCCGCGAAGCCGCCCTCGATGCCGGCCAGCAGCTTCTCGCAGCGCGGCAGGTCGATGCCGAGGGGCTCGAGCAGGTCGCGCACCAGCGCGTCGTTCTCCGGGCAGCTCCCCGGGCGCCAGCCGCGCTCGTGGAGGTTCGCGATGGTGTCCGCGGCGTAGAGCCCGAAGGCCAGCACGTTGTCGAGGTCCCGGCTGGCCTCGGGCCGGTGGTGGTCGCGCACCGCCTCCACCACGACCTTCGGAAAGCCCCAGGCGTGGGCCACGAGGGCACCGAGCTCGGCGTGCAGGGCCTCCATGGCCGACTCCACCGCCTCGTCGGAGAGCCGGGCCGCGCGCCCGCGGCCCTCGCGCAGCTCGGCCGCGCTCGCGAGCACCACGAGCCGGCCCACGTCGTGGACGAGCCCCAGCAGGAAGCCACTGTCGTCCCAGGGCGAGTGGTCCTCGAGGAGCGCCTGGCAGGCCAGCCCCGTGAGGGCCGAGTGGCGCCAGAGGGCCTCGGCGCGCTCGGTGAAGCCGGGCAGCGAGAAGACCGTGCTGCGCAGCGCCACCGCGGCCACCACCGCGCGCGACTCCCGGAGCCCCATGCGCAGCAGCGCCGGCCGCACGGCGAGGGCCGCCTCGCTGCCCCGGAAGAAGGCGGAGTTCGCCACGCCCACCACCTTGGTGGCGAGGGACGGGTCCGCCTCCACGGCCAGGCTGAGCGAGCCCAGGTCCACCTCGTCCGAGTGCATCAGCTCGAGCACCCGCATGACGGCGCCGCGCACCACCGGCAGGCACAGCTCCCCCCGCTCGAGCCCCGGCTGCATCCACGCCAGCAGCCGCGCCTCCTCGGGGTAGCGCTCGATCCGCTCGCGAAGCAGCGCCAGCGTCGCCGTCAGCAGCGGGTCCTTCGGGTCCGCAACCCGGGTGTCCCCGGACTCCGGAACCGGATCCCCCTCCCCCCGCGCCTCGCCTTCCGGCTCCTTCTCCTGCCCCAACGCCAGGCCCTCCCGCAGACCCCCTACGGCCGAAGAAAGCCAACGCTTGATACGCACAACCCCCTACCCACGATGCCGGACCGGACGGCCGAGGTGTGAGCTACTTCACACCGACGTCGGTTGCATGTCTCCCATCGAATTGGTCCTTGCGAGCCCCGCGGTCCCGTCCAACACTCGAACGCGAAGACGGGGAGGAGAATCGACCGTGCGCAACGTGATCCAGCCTCTCACCCACCTGGCACCCGGCCTGGCCCTGCTGCTGGCGGCGAGCTTCGCGACCGCGGCCACACCGGCCTTCCCCGGCGCGAAGGGCTTCGGCGCCACCGCGGCCGGGGGCCGCGGCGGCGCCGTCTACATCGTCCGCAACCTGTGCGACTACCTTCCGGGCGAGGCCTGGCCCCCGGCCGACTGCACCGAGCCGGGCGCCCAGCAGGACGAGACGCTGCGCTGGGCCGTGGAGGCCTCCGGCCCCCGGACCGTGGTGTTCGAGGTGGGCGGCACCATCGTGCTGAAGAGGGGCCTGCGGATCCTGAACCCCTACATCACCATCGCCGGCCAGACGGCCCTGGGCGATGGCATCACCCTGAAGAACCGCGAGGGGACCGACACCGACGGGCTCGCCAACACGGACACGACGCTGGTGGTGGCCACGAACGACGTGGTGATCCGCCACATCCGGGTCAGGCCCGGGCCCGCCTGCGCCGCGGCCCTCGGAGAGCCCAGCGTTCCGCCGGACCCGGTCTTCTTCCCGGGCTGCGAGCTCTCCCAGCACAAGGGCCTGAACTTCAACGACGGCACGGATCGCGCCATCGTGGACCACGTCTCGGTGAGCTGGGCCGTGGACCAGGTGCTGGGCTCCTTCGACTCCAACGCCAACCCCGACACGGTGCGCAACGTCACCGTGCAGCACTCGATCGTCTCCGAAGGGCTCGCACGGAGCGTCCACCAGAAGATGCTCGAGCACAGCATGGCGACGCTGTTCCAGGGGGGCGAGAACATCTCCTTCCACCACAACCTCGTCACCCAGAACCGGGGCCGCAACCCCCGGGTCGATGCACCGGGCCCGTTCGAGTTCGTCAACAACCTCGTCTACGGGTTCGGTTACGAGGGCGCGACCTTCGGCAGCAACATCGCCGGCGAGACGGCGGCCCATCCGGTCCAGATCGACTTCCGCAACAACTTCTTCCACCAGGCGACGGGCGACGCCGCCATCGGCGGCACCGCCGAGGACCGTTTCGATCGGCCGCACTCCGTCGCAAACCCGCAGCTCATCCCGGACCTCGTCCTCGAGATCGACGACACCGACGGCTTGTTCACCTCCCAGTCCTCCGACCCGTCCGATCGCGACGTGGACCCGGCGTTCCGGCTGTTCTCGGAGGGCAACCGCTTCTGGAATCCCGACGGCGATCCTGGGAACACCACGGGGAGCTGGGACGACCACCCCGACATCCCACTGTGTCGCGGAGGCACGTTCAGCCTGCTCGACCTGGACCTGCCATGGTGCGAACACTTCGGCCCGAACCTGTCCTGGATCTGGTACGACCTGCGCAGGTTCCTGTTCTCCCTGGCCCGAGCCGCCCAGTCCGGCGGGATCCCGGTGGTCGCCGGGCCTGCCGACGACCTCCCGGCCCTGCTGGCGAACGTGGGGGCCACCCTCCCCCAGCGCGACGCGACGGACGCCCGCGTGGTCGGCTACGCGAGCGGCTACACGATCACCAACGGCGAGATCACCGCCTACCCGGACCTCGGCGGGCTCGTCGATGCCCCGCCCATGGACTACGGCACCGACCCCTGGCCGCCCCCGGCCACGGGCTCGGCGCCGCTCGACCTCGACGAGGACGGCATGGCGGACTCCTGGGAGAGCGCGAACGGCCTGCTCCTGGGCTCGGACGACAGCGCGGGGGATCCGGACGGCGACGTCTACACCAACCTCGAGGAGTACCTCAACGGAACCGACCCCCAGCAGGCGCAGCCCGAGTGCCAGGACGGGATCGACAACGACGGCGACGGCGGGATCGACTTCGGCGGGGACCCCGGCTGCAAGAACGTGGCCAGCGCGTCCGAGTCGCCGAGCTGCAACGACGGCTACGACAACGACGGCGACGGCTGGATCGACCTCGACGACCCCTTCTGCAACCAGCAGGCCTGGGGGGCGGCGGAGCAGGACTCCTGCGGGCTCGGCTTCGAGCTGGCGCTGGTGCTCCTGCCGCTGCTCGCGCTTCGGCGGCGGCGGATCGGCCGGGTGGCGACGCCGTGAGGAGGCCCGTGTGGGCGGGAGGCCGGGCGCCCGGGCCTCGCGGGCTCAGCGCACGTACTTCTCGCCCCGGACCACGTCCACGTCGGTCAGCCAGGCGATGACGGCGTAGTGGGGGAAGTAGGCGTCGCGGAGGCGCTCCACGATGGCGTCGGCCACCGAGGTGGCGACGACCACCTCGATCCGCACCGAGTCTCCCGGGATGTCGCCGGTGCGCATGCCCCGCGATCCCCGCCCGTGGCTCTCGGTCACGGTGAACCCCGTCGCGCCGAGCTCCACCAGCTCGCGGGTGATCCGCTCCTCGAGGATGGTCTCGGCCACGATCGTGACCAGCCGCAGGCGCTTCGGGGCCACCGGCTCAGCCCCCGATCCAGCGAGCGAGCTGGAAGTAGACGGGGATCCCCACCAGCAGGTTGAAGGGGAAGGTGATCGCGAGGGAGGCGGTGAGGGAGAGGGTCGGGTTGGCGTCGGGCAGCGTGACGCGCACCGCGGGCGGCGCCGCGATGTAGGAAGCGCTGGCCGACATGGTGCCCAGCACCGTCGCGCCCCCGACCGAGAGCCCGGCCCAGTGGCCCAGCACCACGCCGAGGGCGCCGTGGACCAGGGGCATCAGGGTCCCGAACGCCAGCAGGAAGAGGCCGACCCGGCGCAGGTCCCCCAGCCGCTCTCCGGCCACGACACCCATCTCCAGAAGGAACAGCACCAGGGCCCCCTTGAAGAGTCCCTCGAAGAAGGGCGAGACCTGCTCCCACGCCTCGGGGGCCATGCTGTAGCCCACGACCAGGCCCCCGACGAGGAGGATCATGGTGCGTCCGGTCAGGATCTCGTGGAACACCTCGGACGTGGGGGTTTCGCTGGAGGCGAGCTTGAGCGACCCGAGGGCCAGGGCGATGTGGATGCCGGGGCTCTCGAGCAGGGCGAGGAGGGTCGGCATGAAGCCCTCGGCGGGCGCCCCCATCGCCTCCACGAAGGCCACGGCGGCGATGAAGGTCACCGCCGAGACCGAGCCGTAGTGCGCCCCGATGCCGGCGGCGTCGGAGGTGCCGAGCCCTCCGAGGCGCCGCAGCACCCAGTAGCTCGTCAAGGGGCGCAGGCAGCCGAGGCCGAGGGTGAGGAGCGCGGGAGCCAGGATCGTGCCCAGCGGAGCGTGGGCGAGCTCGACTCCTCCCTTCAGACCCAGGGAGAAGAGCAGGTACACCCCGAGCCCCGCGTAGATGTCCCGGGGCAGGGAGAACTCGCTGCGTACCAGGCGGGCGAAGACCCCCAGCGCGAAGGCGAGGGTGATCGGGGAGAGCAGGTTGATGCGCAGGATCTCGCCCACGGGACCTCGTCCTCCTCCTCGCGCGCCCCTGGCGGCTGGCTCTGCTGGCCTGCCGTCCCCTCCCGGGCCATAGATGAAACTGATAACGTGAAATTCGTTTCAGCACAAGGAGGGCGCGATCCGAGCGGACGCCGATCTCGCCGGGCCGCCGGGCCGCCGGGCCGCCGGGCCGATGGTGACCCCGGCAGGATTCGAACCTGCGACTTCTTGCTCCGGAGGCAAGCGCTCTATCCAGCTGAGCTACGGGGCCAGGCACGGGCCGGTGGTCGGGGCGGCGCTGGTGGGACGTACTGGGCTCGAACCAGTGACCTCCGCGGTGTGAACACGGCGCTCTACCAACTGAGCTAACGTCCCGCGCCGCCTGTGGTTCTACTGGAGGTGGGGGCGGCGCGCAAGCGCCAGCAGGCCGGCGCCGAGGAGCAGCGCGGTGCCGGGCTCGGGCACCAGGGAGCCGGTCTGGCCCGCAAAGTTGGTGGGCGAGTTGAGGGCCGGGGCGAGCGCCTCGGGACCCACCGCCTCGGGCTGCTGGGGGCTCGGCAGCACGAGGGCCCGCACCAGGGAGCTCACGCCGTCGAGGGGGAGCTGCCCCGCCCCGAAGGTGACGCGGTCGATCCCCACGGTGAAGTCGAGGGTGTCGCCGGCCGGGTCGAAGAAGCCCGCCGGGATCTCGAAGTCCGGTGCCACGCCGCCGGGCAGCGCCGCGAAGCCCGGGGTCGCGAGCAGGATGTGCCGGTCGGTGGTGGGGGACGGGACGTTCTCGTCGTAGGAGATGGTGAGGTCGTTGGCCTCGGAGCGGATCGAGGCCTCGGACCAGGCGATCTCGAAGGGGCCGGTGGTGAAGAGCTCGACGAACTGGACGCTGCCGTCGGCGTTGCTGTAGATCTCGGAGATGTCCCAGAGGTGGACGATGGCGGCGGCGGGAGGCGCCGCGAGGCCGAGGATGGCGGCCAGGGCCAGGGCAAGAGCGCGCACGGGGAAGAGCATGGCACCTCCGCCTCCCCCCGTGGGAGATGTGGGGGCCGGGCGCCCGGAATGTCAGGCGCTCAGGAGGCGCGGCCCGCCGCGGCGGCCACGAAGGCCGCGAACAGCGGATGGGGCTCGAAGGGCGTGCTCTTGAACTCCGGGTGGAACTGGCAGCCCAGGAACCAGGGGTGGTCCTCCAGCTCCACCACCTCCACCAACCGGCCGTCGGGCGACGTGCCCGAGAGCACCAGGCCCGCCCGGGACAGGCGGTCGCGGTACTCGGGGTTGAACTCGTAGCGATGGCGGTGCCGCTCGGAGATCTGGCTGGCGCCGTAGGCGGCGTGGGCGCGGCTGCCCTCCTGGAGGGTGCAGGGGTAGGCGCCGAGCCGCATGGTGGCGCCCTTCTCCTCGAGCCCGCGCTGCTCGGGCAGGAAGTCGATCACCCGGTGCGCGCTGGCCGGGTCCACCTCGCCGGAGCTCGCGCCCTCGAGCCCCGCCACGTTGCGGGCGAACTCGATCACCGCGAGCTGCATGCCGAAGCAGATGCCGAAGTAGGGCACGCGCTGCTCCCGGGCGTGGCGCACCGCGGCCACCTTGCCCTCCACGCCGCGGGAGCCGAAGCCGTGGGGCACCAGGATGCCGTCCATGCCCTCGAGGACCGCGGCGTCGGTGAGCTTCTCCGAGTCGAAGTAGCGGATCCTCACGCGCACCCGGTTGGCGAGCCCGCCGTGGTGGAGGGCCTCGTTGAGGCTCTTGTAGGCGTCGGTCAGGTCCACGTACTTCCCCACCATGGCGATCTCGACCTCGCGCTCGGGGTGGGAGATGGCGTGGACGAGGTTCTCCCAGGCGGTGAGGTTCGGGCTGCCGGTCCAGATGCCCAGGGTGCGGGTGATCTTCTCGTCGAGGCCCTCGTCGTGGAAGACCAGGGGCACCTCGTAGATGTGCTCGACGTCCTTGGCGGTCACCACCGCGTCCTCGTCGACGTTGCAGAAGAGCGCGATCTTGGCCTTCACGGCCCGGGGCAGGTAGCGGTCGGTGCGGCACAGCAGGATGTCCGGCGCGATTCCGACGGCCTGGAGCTCCTTCACCGAGTGCTGGAGGGGCTTGGTCTTGAGCTCGCCGGCCACGGCCACGAAGGGCACCAGGGCGAGGTGCACGTAGCAGACGTTGTCGCGGCCCACGTCGGCGCGGAACTGGCGGATCGCCTCGAGGAAGGGCAGCGACTCGATGTCGCCCACGGTGCCCCCGACCTCCACGATCAGCAGGTCGGCGTCCTCGGCGGCGCGGTGGATGCGCTCCTTGATCTCGTCGGTCACGTGGGGGATCACCTGGACGGTGCCGCCCAGGTAGTCGCCGCGGCGCTCCTTCGAGATGACCGAGTCGTAGACCCGGCCCGCGGTCACGTTGTTGACCTGGCTGGTGGTGGTGTGGGTGAAGCGCTCGTAGTGGCCGAGGTCGAGGTCGGTCTCGGCGCCGTCGTCGGTGACGTAGACCTCGCCGTGCTGGATCGGGTTCATCGTGCCCGGGTCGACGTTCAGGTACGGATCCAGCTTGAGGAAGGTGACGCGGAGCCCACGGGCCTCGAGGAGGGCGCCGATGGCGGCCGCCGAGAGCCCCTTGCCGAGGCCCGAGAGCACGCCCCCCGTGACGAAGATGTACTTGGTGGATCTCTCGGTCATGGCGGGCCTCCGCAGCGGCTCAACGGATCCGGGCGCCGCCGCCCCCCGCGGCGGCGTCCCGGATGCGGACGATGTGGGTGGGAACGAAGGGGCGCGGCAGGGCGTCCGCGGCAAACCAGTCGACGGCGAGGGTCTCCTCGGGGGTGGTGGCCTCGCCCTGCCCCACCGCCCGCGCCTCGAAGCACAGGTTCACGGCCTGGACCCGCCCGCCGTCGGGGTAGACGACGACCTGACGCACCGGGTCGGAGTAGACGCCGGCCAGGCGGCCGGGCTCGACGGCGACGCCGGTCTCCTCGGCCACCTCGCGCACCACGGCCTGCAGGACCGACTCGCCCGGCTCGACGTACCCGCCCGGAAGTCCCCAGTGGCCGTTGTCGCTGCGCCGCATCAAGAGCAGCTCCCGCGTGCCCCCGGCATCCGGGGAAGCGGATGCGGGAGAGCGCCAGACGACCGCCGATACGGAGAGTCGCAGCTGGGTCGGATTCGCGGCGTAGTAGCTCGTCGTGGAGCCCGAGGATGCGCCCCCCTGCGCAGCCAGCCCGAAACCCGTGCGTCGGTCCGCAGACGTATAACCCGCCGCCCGAGGCGCTGTCAAAGATCCACCCGAACGCCACGACGACGCCGCTTGCCGCGCCCCGTACGGCGGGCCGGGCGAGGGAAACCCCGTTCTACGCCGCGCTTCAGGGCAGCAGCGGGGCCTCGAGGAGCGCCGTCGTCTCGGGCCAGCCGCGCATCGCGTTCATGCACTGCACCGCCTGGCCCGCCGCGCCCTTGCCGAGGTTGTCGATGGCGGAGAGCAGCAGCAGGCTGCCGGTGCGCTCGTCCACCACCGCCTGCACGTCGCAGAAGTTGGTGCCGCGCACCGCGGCGAGGCTCGGGAGCGTGCCCTCGGGCAGCAGGCGCACGAAGGGCTCGTCCGCCCAGGCCTCGGCGAGGAGGCTCCGCGCCTCGGCGCTGGTGAGCGCGCCGCGGGGGCGTGCGTAGACCGACGTGGCGAGCCCGCGGGTGGCGGGCAGCAGGTGCGGCGTGAAGGCGATGCGCACCGGCTCGCCGGCGGCCAGGGACGCCTCCTGCTCGATCTCGGGAACGTGGCGGTGGGCGCCCCCGACGTTGTAGGCCTTGAAGCTGCCGTCGATCTCGGCGAAGAGCAGGTCCGCGTCCGGCTTGCGGCCGGCGCCGGAGACGCCGGACTTCGAGTCCACGTGGATCGGCGCCGGCTCGATGCGCCCCGCGCGCAGGAAGGGCACCAGGGGCAGCAGCGCGCCCGTCGGGTAGCAGCCCGGAGCGGCCACCAGCTCGGCCCCGGCGATGGCGTCGCGGTGCAGCTCGGGCAGCCCGTAGACCCCCTTGCCGAACCAGTCGGGCGCGCCGTGGCGGCCGTACCAGCGCTCGTAGTCGGCGAGGTCGTGGAGCCGGAAGTCTCCCGAGACGTCCACCACCGCGATGCCGGCCTCGCGCAGGCCCGCGACGGTGGGGGCGGAGACGGCGTGGGGGAGCCCGGTGAAGGCGAGCTCGCAGCGGCCCGCCAGGGCGGCGGGGTCGTTGGCCTCGAGGCGCAGGTCCAGGAGGCCGGCGAGCCCCGGGAAGGCCTCGCCCAGGGGGCGGCCGGCGCGCTGTTCGGAGGTGACGGCGGCGATCTCCACCTCGGGGTGGCGGCGCAGCACGCGCAGCAGCTCGAGGCCCACGTATCCGCTCGCTCCGACCACGGCGACTCGCATGACAGGCTCCTGGAAACGAAAAAGCGGGAGGCCGCTGGGCGGCCTCCCGCTGGGTGTGTCGGGGACGGTCCGCCGCTAGCGCTTCGAGAACTGGAAGCGCGCACGCGCTCCGCGCTGGCCGTACTTCTTGCGCTCCTTCTTGCGCGCGTCGCGGGTCAGGAAGCCGTTGCGCTTGAGCGGCGGGCGCAGGCCCTCGTCGAGCTTCTCGAGGGCGCGGGCGATGCCGTGGCGCAGCGCGCCGGCCTGGCCGGTCACGCCGCCGCCGTGGATGCTCGCCGCCACGTCGTAGGTGGTGACCGCGTTCACGGTCTCGAGGGGCTGGCGCACCAGCATGCGCAGGCTCTCGCGCGGGAAGTACTCGTCGAGGCTGCGGCCGTTCACCACGATCTGGCCGGTGCCGAGCTTCAGGTGGACGCGGGCGATGGCGCTCTTGCGCTTGCCCGTGGCCGCCGACGTGGTGGCGGGTGCGGTCGCTTCAGCCAACGCTCAGCACCTCCGGCTTCTGGGCCGCGTGGGGGTGGTCGGGCCCCGTGTAGACCTTGAGCTTGCGCAGCAGCTTCCGGCCCAGGGAGTTCTTGGGAAGCATGCCGCGAACCGCCTGGCGCACCACCCGGTCGGCGTGGGGGCCGGCCAGCAGCTTGTCGGCCGTGATGGACTTGAGGCCCCCCGCCCAGCCCGAGTGGCGGTAGTAGGTCTTCTGCTCGGCCTTGCGCCCGGTGAGCCGCACCTTCTCGGCGTTCACGACGATCACGAAGTCGCCGGTGTCGGCGTGGGGCGTGTAGAGCGCGCGGTGCTTGCCGCGCAGCAGCGTCGCCACCCGGGTGGCGAGCCGGCCCAGCACCTGGTCCTCGGCGTCCACGACCCACCAGCGCGGCTCGATGTCGCCGCGCTTCGCGCTGCGGGTCGCCTTGTGGGCCTGGGCTCCCATGCTGTCTCCTGCTCTCTCCCGAAGCCTCGCGCGAGACCGGCGATGCGAGGGCGAGCCGCCCCCTGGCCCCCGGGGCCGAAGAAGCGGGAGGGTTAGCCGAGGGCCTTCCCGGCGTCAACCGGCCCACCGCCCAAGCCCTCGGAATCCCGCGGGATTCCGTAGTCGACCCGGACCAGGGTGAGGCCCCGGGCCGCCGCGGTGGGGCCGGCGGCGCTGCGCGTCCGGGCCGCCAGCACCGCCCCCATGGAGCCCGGCTCGCGCCGCCCGCGGCCGACCTCGAGGAGGGTGCCGGCCAGGGTGCGCACCATGTGGCGCAGGAAGCCGTCCCCCTCGACCTCGATGCGGATCGCGTGCCCCGCCCGGCCGAGCACGTCCACGCGGTGCAGGGTGCGGCGGGTGGTGACGACGCTCGAGCCGGCGGCCTGGAAGCTCGCGAAGTCGTGCTCGCCCCGCAGCCGGCCGGCGGCGTCCCGCATCGCGGCGAGATCGAGGCGGACCCGCACCGACTCGCTGCGCGGCGCGCGCAGGGGCGAGCGGGTCGGCCCGTTCCAGATCCGGTAGCGGTAGAGCTTCGCGCGGGCGTCGCGCCGGGCGTCGAAGCCGTCGGGCGCGGGCTCGAGGGCCCGCACGGCCACGTCCTCGGGAAGCCCCGCGTTCAGCGCGCGGCGCAGCTCGCCGGGGGCGAGCCGGGCCTCGAAGCGGGCGCTCGCCACCTGGCCCTCGGCGTGCACGCCGGCATCGGTGCGCCCCGCCCCGGTCACCGCGACGGGAGCCCCGACCAGGCGCGAGAGCGCCTCCTCGAGCACCGCCTGCACGGTGCGGTGGCCCTCGGGCTGGCGCTGCCAGCCCTCGAAGCCGCTGCCGTCGTACTCGAGGGTGAGCCGCCAGGTCCCCATGGACCCCGCGTCCTACCCGCGGCCCAGGCGGGCCTCGGCCAGGCGCACCGCGTTCTCGGCGGCCAGGCGCACGGGATCGGCGCTGAGCCAGAGCAGCAGGCCGCGCTCCCCGTCGGAGGAGGGATCGCGGCGCACGCGGCCCACCAGCGCGGCGGTGCCGCCCGTCGGGTCCCGGGTGGTGGGGCCGGCGCGCCCGTCGTCCCAGACCCGCACGCCCGGCGCCTTGCCGAGGAGGTCACGCAGGCCCGCCGGGTCGAGGGGCTCCTCGGTCTCGATGGCGAGGCTGGCCCCGACGCCCGCGAAGGTGGGGACCTGCACCGAGGTGACCGCGACGGGCAGCTCGGCGCCGAGCAGCCGCGCGAGGTCCCGGGCCAGCTCGGCCTCGCCCGCGGTCTCGTCGCCGGGGCCGGCGTCGCCGACGTTGGGCACGCAGTCGAAGGCCACCGGGCACGGGAAGAGCGAGGGCTCGGGCGGCTCGGACTGGTTGAAGAGCGCCAGCACCTCGGAGCGCAGGGTCTCGAGGCCGCCGCGCCCGGCGCCGCCCACGGACTCCAGGCTGGTGGCCACCACCCGGCACAGCCGCGCCCGGGCGTGGATCGGCGCGAGGACCAGGGACCACGCCAGCACCGGGCCCGGAGGCAGGGCGAGCACGGGCTGGGTCAGGGCGTCCTCGGCCAGGCCCAGGTCCGGCACCAGCAGCGGCACCTGCCCCGTCTCCGCCACCGCGCCCGAGCAGTCCACGCAGGGCACCTCGGCGTGGAGCGCGAGGCGCACCCAGTCGAGCGCGGAGGCCCGGGGCACGCACAGGAACAGGAAGTCGAGCCCGCGCAGGGAGGGCGGCTCGGTCTCCACGGGGATCGAGCTCCCCGCCACCTCGACCTCGGCGCCCAGGGAGACGTCGGTCGCCACCGGGACGAGCTCCTCGATCGGCAGCGTACGCTCCTCGAGGACCTGGAGGAGCTCGCTGCCCAGCGCCCCGGTCGCGCCGACCAGGCCCACGCGCAGGCCGCGCCGCCCGGTCACGAGAGCGCCTCGAGGACGCGGTCCCCCATGGCGCGGCAGCCGAGGGTGGGACGCTCCTCGCCCTCGAGCAGCAGGTCGCCGGTGCGGTGCCCCGCCCCGAGCACGGCGGTGACGGCGTCGCGCACCTCCGCGGCCGCCGCCGCGGCGTCGAGGGAGTGCTCGAGCAGCATGGCGACGGAGAGGATCGCGGCGAGGGGGTTGGCGCGGTCCTGGCCGGCGATGTCCGGCGCCGAGCCGTGCACGGGCTCGTAGAGCCCCACCCCGCCCTCGCCCAGGCTCGCCGAGGGCAGCATGCCCAGGGAGCCGGTGATCATCGCGGCCTCGTCGGAGAGGATGTCGCCGAACAGGTTGCCCGTCACCATCACGTCGAAGCGGCGCGGGTCGCGCACCAGCAGCATCGCGCAGGAGTCCACCAGCTGGTGGGCGAGCTCCACGTCCGGGTAGTCCCCGGCCACCTCGTCCACCACCTGCATCCAGAGCTGGGAGACCTCGAGCACGTTGGCCTTGTGGACGTGGGTCACGTGGCTGCGACGGCGGCGGGCGGCGTCGAAGGCCACCCGGGTGATGCGGGCGATCTCCGTCTCGTCGTACACCATGGTGTTGCGGGCCTCGCGCCGGCCCTCCACCAGGGCGGTGCCCCGGGGCTCGCCGAAGTACAGGCCGCCGGTGAGCTCGCGCACCACCAGCAGGTCGATCCCGTCCACCACCTCGGGGCGCAGGGTGGAGGCGCTGGCCAGGGCCGGGAAGACGCTCGCCGGACGCAGGTTGGCGAAGAGTCCGAGCTCCTTGCGGATGCGCAGCAGCCCCTTCTCGGGACGCCGGTCCACGGGCAGCTCGTCCCACCGGGGCCCGCCCACGGCGCCCAGCAGCACGGCGCGGCTCTTGCGCGCCCGCTCGAGCACCGCGTCGGCCAGGGGCTCGCCGCAGGCGTCGATGGAGGCGCCCCCGATGGCGCCCTCCTCGAGCGCGAGGGCGAGGCCGTGGCGGTCCGCCACGTGCTCGAGCACGCGGCGTGCCTCGCCGGTCACCTCGGGTCCGATGCCGTCCCCGGGCAGCAGCAGGATGCGGGCGGCCATCAGATGCCCCGGGGCTCGTCCACCGAGCGGCGGCGCAGGTGCCACGCGAGCTTGTTCAGTGCGTGCACGTAGGCCTTGCCGCTCGCCACGATGATGTCGGTGTGGGCGCCGTGCCCGATCACGCGCCGGCCGTCCTCCTCGACGGTGACGGTCACCTCGCCGAGGGCGTCCATGCCGCCCGTGATCGCCTTGACGTTGAACTGGACCAGCTCGCTCTTGGTCTCCGTGAGCTCCGCGATGGCCTTGAAGACCGCGTCCACGGGCCCGTCGCCGTTGGCGGTGGTCTTGCGGGGCTCGCCGTCGACCCGCAGCTCCACCGTGGCGGTGGGCAGCGCGAAGGTCCCGCTCACGATGGCGAGGTCGCCGAGGGCGAAGCGGTCGTCGTCGTGGCTCACGGCGTCGGCCAGGATCGCCTCGAGGTCCTCGTTGTAGATGCTCTTCTTCTTGTCCGCGAGGTCCTTGAAGCGCCGGAAGGCATCCTGGAACTCGTCGCCTTCGAGCTCGTAGCCCAGCTCGAGGAGGCGCTCGCGGAAGGCGTGGCGCCCGGAGTGCTTGCCGAGCACCAGCTCGTTGGACGCCCGCCCGATGGACTGGGGCGTCATGATCTCGTAGGTGATGGCGGACTTGAGCACGCCGTCCTGGTGGATCCCGGCCTCGTGGGCGAAGGCGTTGTCGCCCACGATGGCCTTGTTGGGCTGGACGGGCACGCCGGTGATCGACGACAGCAGCCGGCTGCTCGGGTAGATCTCGGTGGTGGCGACGTTCGTGTCGAGGCCGGCGAACTCGTCCCGGCGCGTCTTGAGCGCCATCACCAGCTCCTCCATCGCGGTGTTGCCGGCGCGCTCGCCGATCCCGTTCACCGTGCACTCCACCTGGCGGGCGCCGGCGCGGATGGCGGCCAGGCTGTTGGCCACCGCCAGCCCGAGGTCGTTGTGGCAGTGCAGGCTGAACACGGCGGCCTCGCTCCCGGGAACGTGCTCGCGCAGGAAGCGGATCAGGTCGTAGTACTCCGAGGGCGTCGTGTAGCCCACGGTGTCGGGCACGTTCAGGGTGGAGGCGCCGGCCTCGAGGGCCGTGGTGAACGCCTGCACCAGGAAGTCCCGGTCCGAGCGGGTGGCGTCCTCGGCGGAGAACTCGACGTCGTCGCAGTGGCCGCGCGCCTGGCGCACGGCGCGGTCGATCTCCTCGAGCACCTGCTCGCGGCTCATGCGCAGCTTGTGCTCGAGGTGGATGTCGCTGGTGGCGATGAAGGTGTGGACCCGGGGCCGGCTGGCCGGGTGCAGGGCCTCGAGGGCGTGCTCGATGTCGGCGGGACTGGTGCGCGCCAGGGCGCAGATCACGGGCCCGCGGATCTCCCGGGAGATCGCCTTCACGGACTCGAGGTCGCCCTCGCTCGCGATGGGGAAGCCCGCCTCGATGACGTCCACCCCGAGCTTCGCGAGCTGCCGCGCGAGGGCCAGCTTCTCGTTCAGGTTCATGCTGCAGCCCGGCGACTGCTCGCCGTCGCGCAGCGTGGTGTCGAAGATGCGGATGATCTCGTCGCTCATGGCGAAGGCTCTCCGTGGGCCTCCAGGGCCTCGGCGCTCGGCTCGAGCTGGCGTCCGGTGCGCCGGCGCCACCACCACTCGACCGGCCCCGAGAGGGTATAGAGCGTGCCGAAGATGGGGAAGGTCAGGGAGGGCTTCGAGAGGAGCGCCACCAGGAAGATCACCATCCAGACGCTGTTGCGCTCGGAGCCGCGCAGCTGGATGTCCTTGAAGCTGCGGTAGGGGATCGGGCTCACCATCAGCAGGCCCAGGAGCGCGACCCCCATACCCGGCAGGAAGGCCGGCAGGCCCGGGTCGAGGCCCTGCTCGCGCAGGAAGGTGGTGAGCCAGGTGAAGCTCGCCACCATGCCCGCCGCCGCCGGCGAGGGCAGCCCGTCGAAGCGGCCGCTGTAGCGGGCCGGGGTCACGTTGAAGCGGGCGAGGCGCAGGGCCGCGCCGGCGGTGAAGCCGAAGGCCAGCACCCAGCCCGTCCAGCCGAGCTCCTGGAGGGCGCCGGCGTTGAAGGCGATCACCGCCGGCGCCACCCCGAAGGAGACCGTGTCCGCGATGGAGTCGTACTCCACGCCGAAGCGGCTGGTGGCCCCGGCGTAGCGCGCCACCCGGCCGTCGAGCAGGTCGAACCCCATGGCGACGATGACCGCGAAGGCGGCGCGGTCGAGGTCGCCGGCGCTCGCGGTCACGATGGCGTAGAAGCCCGCGGCGAGGTTTCCCGTGGTGAGGAGCTGGGGGAGCAGCGCGCCGAAGCCGCGGCGGCGCTCGGACACCTCCTGGGTCCGGCGGCGCGGCTCGGGTGCTCGCAGGCCCGGCTGCTCGTCGCTCACGATCCGGCCTCGCCCGCGCCCGCGGCGCCGGGCAGCCGCGCCACCACGTCCCGGCCGCCGCGCAGGCGCTGGCCCACGGCCACGCACAACTCGGCCCGGGCCGGCAGCACCACGTCGGTACGCGAGCCGAAGCGGATCAGCCCGTAGCGCGCGCCCCGGGCGAGCCACTCGCCGACGACCGGGTGGCACACGATGCGGCGGGCCACGAGCCCGGTGATCTGCACGACGCGAACGCGCTCGCCGGCGGCGGTCTCGAGCTCCATGGCGAGGCGCACGTTGCGGGTCTCGGCCTCGGGGTCGAAGGCCGCCAGGAAGGCGTCGCCGCCGCGCTCGATCGAGACCACGCGGCCCGCCACCGGCGCCCGGTTCACGTGCACGTTGAAGATCGAGAGGAAGATCCCCACCCGCCAGCCCTTGCGGCCGTCCGGGAGCTCCACCTCGCCGGCCGCCACCACGCGACCGTCGGCAGGCGCGAGCACCGCGTCCTCGGCCTCGGGCAGGGTGCGGGCGGGGTTGCGGAAGAAGGCGGCCACGAAGACGCCGAGGCCGGCCAGCCCGGCCGCCGCGATGCCCCAGCCCAGGGCCCAGGCCGCGCCCGCCCCCAGCAGCAGCGGTCCCGCGGTCCAGAGCGCGTCGGGCGCGAACGGGGCGGTGAGCCGCTCCTGGAAGACGGGGCCCTCGCTCACGTCAGTTCTTCGACCGGTCCACGAGGCGGTTCTCGGAGAGCCAGGGCATCAGGCTGCGCAGCCGGGCGCCGACCGCCTCCATGGGATGCTCGGCGGCGCGGCGGCGGCGGGCGTCGAAGGCGACGTTGCCCGAGCGGGCCTCGAGGATGAACTCCCGTGCGAAGTCGCCCTCCTGGATCTCCTTCAGGATCTCCTTCATGCGCTCCTTGGCGGCGGCGTCCACCACCCGCGGCCCGCGGGTGAAGTCGCCGTACTCGGCGGTGTTCGAGACCGAGTAGCGCATGTTCGCGACGCCGCCCTCGTAGATCAGGTCCACGATCAGCTTCACCTCGTGGATGGTCTCGAAGTAGGCCATCTCCGGTGGGTAGCCCGCCTCGACGAGGGTCTCGTAGCCGGCGGTCATCAGGGCGGTGAGCCCGCCGCACAGCACCGCCTGCTCGCCGAACAGGTCGGTCTCGGTCTCGTCCCGGAAGGTGGTCTCGATGATGCCGGCGCGCCCGGCGCCCAGGCCCTTCGCGTAGGCGAGGGCGATCTGGAGGGTGTCGCCGGACGGGTCGGCGTGGACCGCCACCAGGGCGGGCACGCCGCGGCCCTGCTCGTAGAGGGCGCGCACGGTGTGGCCCGGGCCCTTGGGCGCGGTCATGAAGACGTTCACGCCCTCGGGCGCGCGGATCGCCTCGAAGTGGATGTTGAAGCCGTGGGCGACGGCGAGGTAGTCGCCCGGGGCGAGGTTGGGCTCGATCTCCTCGGCGTAGAGGAGCGCAGCGGTCTCGTCGGGGACCGTCAGCATCACGACGTGGGCCTCGCGGGCGGCCTCGGCGGGCGTCGCGACGCGCAGGCCCGCACCCTCGGCCTTCGACCACGAGCCCGACTCCTTGCGCAGCCCCACCACGACGTCGACGCCCGAGGACTTCAGGTTCTGGGCGTGGGCGTGGCCCTGGCTGCCGTAGCCGATCACGGCGACGGTCTTGGCCTCGAGGCGTCCGAGGTCGGCGTCCTTGTCGTAGTAGATGTTCAAGGCCACGGGTGGGAGCTCCTTGTGGGTTTCTCTTCGGTTCGCGGCGGTCGCGGATGGAGGCGCGGGAGCGGCGGGGCGGCGCCGAGAAAGCGATTGAAAGCCGCGAAGTTACGCGAGCGCCCCCGGGGCGTCAACGCGCCGGCTCGAAGCGCTCCCCGGTGCGCCGCACCTCGGCCTCGGCACGGCGCAGGTAGCGGGGCACGAGCGACTCCGCCGACGGGACCGGCCCGGCACCGAGGAGCCGCTGGCCGAGGCGCCCGACCCGCACCGCGCTGGCCCGCGCCGGGACGTGGCCCACGCACGCGGCCCCGAGGCCTTCGAGCCGGGCCGCCGCCGCCTCGGCCCCCTCCCCCACCACCACGGTGCAGCCCTCGGGAAGCTCCCCGGCCAGCTCCTCGGGGGTGCAGACCCGCTCGCTGCCCTGGCCCTCGCCGGGCCCCGGGTACAGGCCCGCGTAGACCTCGCCGCGCCGGGCGTCCAGCAGCGCGGCCACCGGTCCCGGGGCGTCCTCCGCCGCCAGGGCCAGGGCGGCGAGGGTCGAGACCGCCGCCACCGGGCGCGGGCTGCCGAAGGCGAGGCCCTTCACCGTGGCGAGCCCGATGCGCAGCCCGGTGAAGGAGCCGGGACCGATCGACACCGCGAAGGCCTCGATCTCGTCGAGCCCCACGCCGGCCTGGTCGAGCACCTGCTCGAGGATCGGGAGCAGGCGCGCCGAGTGGTTGCGCTCGTCGCGGCCCGCGACCTCGGCCACCAGCGCCTCGCCCCGCAGCAGGGCCACGCTGGTCTCGGTGGTGGCCGTCTCGACCGCGAGGAGCAGGCCCGCCCCCACCCTAGAGGTTCGTGAGCCACTGGACGAAGCTCGACCAGTTTCGCGAGAGGTCGTTCCAGAAGGCCAGCCCCATGATCATGAGCAGCAGCACGAGCCCGATCTGCTGCACGATCTCGCGGGTGCGGAGCGACAGGGGCCCGCGCTTCACGCCCTCGAGGGTGACCATCAGGGCCTGGCCGCCGTCGAGGATCGGGATGGGCAGCAGGTTCAGGATGCCGACGTTGATGCTGATCAGCACCAGCAGGCCCAGGAACCGGTCCCAGCCGGCCTGGAGGGCCATGTGGGACTGGCGCGCGATCTCGATCGGGCCGCCGATGTTCTTCCGCGAGATCTCGCCGAGGACCAGCTTCTTCAGGCCGCGCAGGAACAGCATGGTGAAGTCCCAGGTCATCTCCGCGGCCCGGGGGACCGCGACCAGCGGGTTCACCTCGCGCTCCGTGACGATCGCGCCGCTCAGGATCGCGTCCACGCCCTTGATGCCGATCAGGTAGATCTCCTCCTCGCCGGCCCCGAGGTCGGTCTTGGTGAGCCGCGGCGCGATGGCGAACCGCTCGCTGCTCCCGTCCCGCGCGACCTGGACGTCGAGGCTGCGCCCCTGGCTCGCCAGCACCGTCTCCTGGAAGAACACGAAGCTCCCGATCGCGGTGCCGTCCACGGAGACGAGCAGGTCGCCCGCCTGGATGCCGGCCTCGCTGGCGGCGGAGCCCTCGGTGACCTCGGAGACCAGCACCACGGCCGGGATGACGCCCAGGGCGTCGAGGGCGCCCAGGGCCGGCACCTCCACGCTCGCGGTCTCCGGCGCATCCTCCGGCCCGCGCTCGAGGGCCAGGACCACCGGCGCCGAGGCCGCCGCGTAGGCGCGGGCGAGCTCGCTCCAGTCCGCGACGGGGCTGGCGTCCAGCGCCGTCACGCGGTCGCCGCTGCGCAGCCCGGCCCGGGCGGCGGGCGAGCCGGCGTCGGTGACCCCGAGCACGGCCTTCTGCCTCGTGTGCTGGAGGCCCGCCCAGCCCACGTCGCTCGTCGACCGGAACTCGTCCAGGCCCGCCCGCTCGGCCACCGCGATCTGCAGCGCGAGGGGGTCGCCGTCGCGCTCGAGGGCGAGGTCGATGTCGCGGCCGCCCCCGGCGCGCAGCGCCTCCGCGACGTCCCTCCACCAGCGCACGGGCTCGCCGTCCACGGCGAGCACCCGGTCGCCGCTGCGCACCCCCGCCGCCTCGGCGGGCGAGCCGCGCTCCACGGTGCCGACCACGGCGTCGCCGCGGTCGATCCCCACCGCCAGGCTGCCGGTGTAGATCACCACCGGGAGCAACAGGTTCATGGCGGGGCCGGCGAACAGGATGGCGAGCTTCTGCCAGGTGGCCTTGGCGTCGAGGGTCTCGGTGGGGTGGGCCCGCACCTCCGCGGCCTCGACCTCGTCCTGGGTGTACTCGCCCAGCATCTTCACGAAGCCGCCGAGGGGGAACCAGGCGACCACGTAGTCCGTGCCGCCGCGGCTCCAGGCCAGGCGGAAGCGACCGAAGCCGATGGGCGGACCGAAGCCGATGGAGAACTTCAGCACCCGCACGCCGCACAGCTTCGCCACCAGGAAGTGGCCGAACTCGTGGACGGTGATCACCACGCCGAGCATCAGCACGACGGCGAAGACGAACTCCGGGACCTTGGCGAGCTCGCCGTTCACGCCGAGGCCCTCCGGGCCTCGCCCACGTGGGCCCGGGCCGCGCGCCGGCCCCAGGCGTCGGCCTCGAGCACGTCGGCGAGGTCGCGCAGGGCGCCGCCGGGCGCGCCCGCCAGGAAGGCGTCGAGCACGGCCGCGCAGGTGCCGGCGATCTCCGGGAAGGCGATGTCGCCCTCCAGGAAGGACGCCACCGCGACCTCGTTGGCGGCGTTCAGCACCGCCGGCGCGGCCTCGGCGCCGGCGAGGGCCCGCCAGGCCAGCCCGAGGGCCGGGAAGCGCTCCGGGTCCGGGGCCTCGAAGTCGAGGGAGCCCAGGGCCGCGAGGTCGAGGCGCGGCGCGTCCAGGGGCAGCCGCTCGGGGTGGGAGAGCGCGAGCGCGATGGGGATCCGCATGTCCGGGAGGCCTAGCTGGGCCAGCACCGAGCCGTCCACCAGCTCCACCAGGCTGTGCACGATCGACTGGGGGTGGACGACCACCTCCACGCGCTCCGGCGCCAGCCCGAACAGCCAGCGCGCCTCGATCACCTCGAGGCCCTTGTTCATCATCGTCGCGGAGTCGATGCTGATCTTGGCGCCCATGTCCCAGTTCGGGTGGGCCAGGGCCTGCTCCACGCTGGCGCCGGCGATGCGCTCGCGGCTCCAGGTGCGGAACGGCCCCCCCGAGGCGGTGAGGATCACGCGCGCCAGGTCCTCGCGGCGCTGGCCCTGGAGGGCCTGGAAGATCGCGCTGTGCTCGCTGTCCACGGGCAGCAGGCGGACGCCCGCGCGCTCCACCGCGCGCGTCATCAGGGCGCCCGCCATCACGAGCACCTCCTTGTTGGCGAGGGCGACGTCGCGCCCGGCCTCGATGGCGGCCAGGGTGGGCCGCAGCCCCACGGCGCCCACCAGCCCCGCCACCACCCGGTCGGCGGGATGCACCGCCACGGCCTCGAGGCCCGCTTCACCGACCCCGATCTCCGGAGCCATCTGCGGCGCGTCGGGACCGAGGCGACCGCGCAGCTCCTCGGCGCCGGCGGCGTCGGCCACCGCCACCCGCTCGGGACGATGGCGCCGCACCTGCTCGGCGAGCTTCGCCACGTTGCGCCCCGCCGCCAGGGCCGCCACCTCGAAGCGCTCCGGGAACGCCTCCACCACGGCGAGGGTCTGCTCGCCGATGCTGCCGGTGCTGCCCAGGATGCTCAGCCGCATCAATCGGCGTTCCCGTGCACCTGGGCGGAGGTCAGGCCGAAGCGGCGCTCCCGGCCCTGGTAGTCGAGGATCGCGGCCTCGAGATGCTCGCGCCGGAAGTCCGGCCACATCAGGTCCGTGAAGTGGAGCTCCGCGTAGGCGATCTGCCAGAGCAGGAAGTTCGACACCCGGCTCTCGCCGCCGGTGCGGATCAGCAGGTCGACGTCCGGGAGCTCGGGGTCGTCGAGGAAGGCGGCGAAGCTCTTCTCGTCCACCGAGTCCGGGGTGAGCTTGCCCTGCTCGTGGTCGCGCAGCAGGCGGCGCGCCGCGTCCACGATCTCGCCGCGGGAGCCGTAGGAGAGCGCGAACACCAGCTGCATGCCGCCGTTGTTGCGGGTCTTCTCCACCGCGTCGCCCATGGTGCGCTGCACGTGGGCGGGGAGCCGGTCGATCCGCCCGATCGTCCGGATGCGGACGTCGTTGCGAATCGCCTCCTCGAGCTCGGTCTCGAAGTACTCCTCGGGCAGACGCATCAGCACGTCCACCTCGTCCTTGGGGCGCGACCAGTTCTCCGAGGAGAAGGCGTACAGCGTGACCCAGCCCACTCCCAGCTCGCGGGCGGCGCGGGTGGTGGCGCGCACCGCCTCGACGCCCGCCCGGTGGCCCTCGGTGCGCGGCAGGCCGCGCCTCTCCGCCCAGCGGCCGTTGCCGTCCATGATGATGGCCACGTGGCGCGGGAGCCGGTCGGGCCGGATGCGGGATCGTTCCATGGATCAGACCTGGAGGACTTCCTCTTCCTTCTGCGCCGTCGTCTCGTCGATCTCCTTGACGTGCGCATCGGTGAGGTCCTGCACCTGCTTGTCCGCGCGGTGCCGGTCGTCCGAGGAGAGGCCGCTGCCCGACTCGAGCTCCTTGAGGCGCGCCAGGGCGCTGCGGCGCGCCTCGCGCAACCCGATCTTGTGCTCCTCGCCGAGCTTCTTGACCTGCTTGACCAGCTCCTTGCGGCGCTCCTCGGTGAGCGGCGGGATCGGGATCCGCACCACCTTGCCGTCGTTGTTCGGGGTGAGCCCGAGGTCGCTGCTCTGGATCGCCCGCTCGATCGCGCCCAGCGCCCCCTTGTCGTAGGGCGAGATCACGATCAGCGAGGGCTCCGGAGCCGTGAGGTTGGCGAGCTGATTGAGCGGCGTGGGCGTGCCGTAGTAGTCCACCTGGACACCGTCGAGCAGCGCCGGGTTCGCCCTCCCGGTGCGGATCTTCTGGAGGTCGATGCGCAGGCTGCGCAGGGCCTTGTCCATCTCGCTGCTGGCGGTCTCGATGACGCTGCCCGAGTCCTCGTCGGCCATGACTCCTCCGCTAGCCGCTCACCGTGGTGCCGACGGACTCCCCGGAGACCACCTTGCGGATGTTCCCGGACACCGTCATGTCGAACACCCGGATCGGCAGTCCGTTCTCCCGGCACAAGGCGATGGCGGACTGGTCCATGAAGCGCAGGTTGCCCTGGACCGCCTCCTGGAAGGTGAGGCTCTCGTAGCGCACGGCCTGGTCGTCCTTCTCCGGGTCGGCGGTGTAGACGCCGTCGACCTTCGTCGCCTTCAGGACGGCGTCGGCGTGGATCTCGGCGGCCCGCAGCGCGGCGGCGGTGTCGGTGCTGAAGTAGGGGTTGCCGGTGCCGCCGGCGAAGATCACGATGCGGCCCTTCTCGAGGTGCCGCACCGCCCGGCGCCGGATGTAGGGCTCGGCGACCTGGCGGATCTCGAGGGCGGTCAGCACCCGGGTGCGCAGGTCCACCTTCTCGAGGGCGTCCTGGAGCGCCAGGGAGTTGATCACGCTGGCCAGCATGCCCATGTAGTCGGCGTTGGCGCGGTCCATCCCCTCGGAGGCCGCCGAGATGCCGCGGATCACGTTTCCGCCGCCGATCACGATGCCCACCTCGGCGCCGAGCTGGTGGACGGCGTGGATCTCCTCGGCCAGGCCGCGGATCAGCTTCGGGCTGATCCCGAAGCCGGAGTCGCCGGCCAGGACCTCGCCCGACAGCTTGAGCACCACGCGGCGGTAGGCCGCCTTCACGCGCCGGCGCCCTCGCCCAGGCGGAAGCGCACGAAGGCGGTGGCCGCGACCGGGCTGCCCAGCTGCTCCGCCGCCTTCTCGAGCAGCCCGCCCACGGTCTGGTCCGGGTCCTTCACGAAGGCCTGCTCCACCAGGCACACCTCGGAGTAGTACTTGCGCACGCGCCCTTCGACGATCTTCTCGATCACCTTCTCGGGCTTGCCCTCCTGCTCGGCCTGGCGCGCGAACAGCTCGCGCTCCTTGGCGACCAGCTCCGGGGGGACGCCGTCCTTGTCCACCGCCACGGGGCTCGGGTCCGCCGCCGCGACGTGCATGGCGACGTCCTTGGCCAGGGCGGTCACGGCGTCCCCGCCGGCGTCGGTGCGCAGCCCCACGAGCACGCCGAGCTTGCCGCCGGCGTGGACGTAGCCGCCCACCACCCCGCCCCCGTCCACCACCACGGTGGCGACGCGCTTCGGGACGATGTTCTCGCCGATCTTGCCCACCACCTCGGCGATGGTCTCGCTCACCTTGCGGCCCTCGAGGTGGGCGTCGAGGAGCGCGTCGGGCCCCTCGATGCTCGGGTCCGCGGCGAGCACCTGGGCCAGGGACTCGGCCAGGGCCTGGAAGTCCGGCGTCTTGGCCACGAAGTCGGTCTCGCAGCCGAGCTCCACGATGGCGCCCACGGGCCCGGCCAGGGCCAGGGCGATGGTGCCCTCGCTGGTCTCCCGGCCGGAGCGCTTCACCGCCTTGGCCAGGCCGCGCTCGCGCAGCACCTCGATGGCGCGCTCCACGTCGCCGTCGGCCTCGCCCAGGGCCTTCTTGCAATCCATCATTCCCGCTCCGGTTCGCTCCCGGAGCGCCTTGACCGCCTGCGCGGTGATCTCCGCCACGCTCTGCTCTCCTTCTCGTGGGGCCCGCTCGCCCCCGCTCGATGCCGGTCCGCGGCGCCTCGGCGCCGCCGTGTCTCAGCCCTCCGGTGCCGGGGGCGTCTCGGGCGGCGCGGCCGGGGCGGCCTCCGGGGCGGGCTCGGCCGCCGGCCGGGCCGGCGCCTCGCCTTCCTCGCGACGGCCCCCGTGGCTGCGGGCCACGCCGCTGCGCTGCCCGCCGCGGCGTCCGCCGCCGCCCCGCGGCGCCTGCTTGATCTCGACGACCCGCCGACCCGTGCTCGGCACGTCGCCCTCGGCGGGCCGGGCGGCCTGCTCCGTCGCCTCGGACTGGGCGCGCTCGTTGAAGAGCTCGGCGCCCTCCTTGCACGCCTCGGCGACCAGGGCGCAGTAGAGCTGGAGGGCGCGGATCGCGTCGTCGTTGCCCGGGACCACGAAGTCGATGCCCTCGGGGCTGCAGTTCGTGTCCACGATGGCGACCACGGGGATGCCGAGGCGCTGGGCCTCGGAGAGCGCGATGTGCTCGCGGTTCACGTCGATCAGGAACAGCGCGTCGGGCAGCCGCGTCATCTCGCGGATGCCGTCGAGGGACTTGCGGTACTTGGTGACCGAGCGGTTGACCCGCGACACGTCCTTCTTGCTCAGCTCGGCGACCTTCTCCTCGTCGCCCAGCAGCTCGAGCTGCTGCTTGAAGCGCTCGATGGACTTCTTCACGGTGCGGAAGTTGGTGAGCATGCCGCCCAGCCAGCGGTTGTTCACGTAGAACTGGCCGCACTCCTCCGCCGCGAGCTTCACCGGCGCCTGGGCCTGGCGCTTGGTGCCCACGAACAGCACGCGGCCGCCCTGGGCGACGCGCTCGCGCAGGAAGTCGAGGGCCTCCTCGAAGCGCTGCCGCGTCACGTCGAGGTTCATGATGTGGATGCCGTGCCGGTCGCCGTAGATGAACGGCTTCATGCGCGGATCCCAGCGACGGGTCTGGTGCCCGAAGTGGGCCCCGACCTCGAGCAGGGCGCGCACGCTCAGCTCCTTGGGGACGGGACGGCTCGCCTCGGCGGGCGCCTCGGTCGAGGCGCTGGCGGCGGCGGACTGGACGGACGGGTCTCCGGTGGATTCGACCACGGACTCTCCTTCGCGGTTTTTCCTCCGCTCCGGCCCGTCGGGTCCCCACCGGAGGCCCGCGGCGCACCGCGGGCTCTCCGGACCGCTGGGGCGGGCCCGGAACGTGTGAAGTGGCAGAGGGTTAGCAGACGGCACCGAGCCTGGGTAGCGGGGCCCCGGGGGGCTCAGGTGGTGTACTCGGCGTTGATCCGGACGTAGTCGTAGGAGAGGTCGCAGGTCCAGAGCGTGGTCTCGGCCCGCCCCGCCCCGAGCGCCACCGCGATCTCGACCTCGGCCTTCTGGAGCGCCTTGGCGGCCCGGCGCCGGGCCGCGGCGCCGGTCGACACGCCCCGGCGGTAGACCGCCACGCCTCCCAGCCGCACCTCGGCCTTGTCGAGCTGGATGGAGACCCGGGCCGCGCCCACGGTCTGGAGGATGCGCCCCCAGTTCGGGTCGCCGCCGAAGACGGCGGTCTTCACCAGCGGGGAGTTGGCGATGCGGCGGGCGGCGCGCTCGGCCTCGGCGCGGCTGCGCGCACCGCTCACGTGCACGTGGACGAGCCGGGTGGCGCCCTCCCCGTCCCGGGCCAGGGCCTGGGCGAGGTCCACGCACACCTCGCCGAGGGCGGCCTGGAAGGCGCGGGCGCCGGGACTGCGCGCGCCCTTGAGCCGCGTGTTGCCGGCGCGGCCGTTGGCGAGGACCAGGGCCATGTCGCTGGTGGAGGTCTCGCCGTCGACGGTCAGGCGATTGAAGCTCTCCTCGGTCGCCTCGCGCAGGGCGCGACGCAGGAAGCTCGGCGCCACGTCGGCGTCGGTCAGCACGAAGGCGAGCATGGTGGCCATGTCGGGCTGCACCATGCCCGAGCCCTTGGCGATGCCCGCCACGGTGATCGGGTCCCCGCGCAGGGAGATCCGCCGCACCGCGGCCTTGGGCACGGTGTCGGTGGTGAGGATGGCGCGCGCCGCGCTCGAGAGGCCCGTGGCGGCGAGGGCCGCGCCGGCGTCCTGGATGCCGCGGCGCACCGTCGCCAGGGGGATGGGCTCGCCGATCACCCCCGTCGAGGCGACCAGCATCTCGTGCTCGGCGCAGCCCACCGCGCGCGCCGCGTACTCGGTCATGCGTCGCGCCGCGTCGAGGCCGCGCTCGCCGAGGCCCACGTTGGCGATGCCGCTGTTCACCACCACGCCCCGGGCCGTGCCCTTGGCGACGCGCTCGCGGGTGACCACCACCGGCGAGCCCACCACCGAGGAGCGGGTGAAGACGCCCGCCACCGTGGCGGGCTCCTCGCTCACGATGAGGGCGACGTCGGGCCCGCCGTCCTTCAGGCCGCAGCGGACGCCGGCGGCCTGGAAGCCCGGCACCTGGAGCTCGCTCCGGCTGATGATGGAGAGGGATCGGCCGCGCGAGCTCTCAGGTCGCACCGCAGCACTTCTTGTACTTCTTGCCGCTGCCGCAGGGACACGGGTCGTTGCGGCCCACCTTGCCCGGCTTGCCGCCCGGCTTGCGGGCCCCGGGGCCTCCCGGCGGAGCGGCGGCGGGCAGGCCGGGCCGCACGGCGCGGCCGCCGGACGCCGCCGCGGGCGCCGCCGCGGGCGCCGCGGCCGGGCGGCGGGCGGGCTCCGCGGTGGGATCGGGCAGCACGAACTTGAACAGCATCTCCGCCGCGTGGGCGTCGACCCGGGCGTTCATGTCCTCGAACAGCGCGAAGCCCTCGCGCTGGTACTCGATCTTCGGGTCCCGCTGGGCGTAGCCGCGCAGGCCGATGCCCTCGCGCAGCGCGTCCATGGCGTGGAGGTGGTCCTTCCACTGCCGGTCGAGCAGCTGGAGCAGGATGCTGCGCTCGAAGTCCGTGAAGCGCGGGTAGCCGAGCTCCGCGTGCTCGGCGGCCAGCTCGTCGCACTGCTTGCGCTTCGCCTCGAGGCTCGTGACGAGGCCGTCGAGGATGGTGCGACCGAGGGCGTCGCGGTCGTCCGAGGGCTTGCCCTCCCGGCTGAAGGGCGGCGCCGTGGAGTCGAAGGCGATCCCGTACTGGGCCTCCAGGGCGGCGGCCAGCCCGGCGAGGTCGTCGGCCTCGGGCGCGCCCTTGGCCGGCCAGTGGGTCTCGAGCAGGCTCACCAGCACGCCCTCGGTGAGCTCCTGCACCTCCTCGTGGACGTCCTCGCGCTCGAGCAGCTCGCGGCGCCGGCCGTAGAAGGCCTGGCGCTGCTTGTTCATCACGTCGTCGTAGTCGAGCAGGTGCTTGCGGATGTCGAAGTTGCGCGCCTCGACCTTC
>JANQFK010000037.1 GCA_028277885.1 Myxococcota bacterium | reverse complement strand
CTCGATCGCCATGGTGACCCAGACGAGCGTCAAGATCTCGCTCGCCTACTCGAGCGCGGCGCACATGGGCTTCATGCTCATGCTCTGCGGCCTCGGCGCGCACGCCGCCGCCATCCTCCACCTCGTGGCGCACTCCTTCTACAAGGCACACGCCTTCCTCTCGTCGGGGAGCGTGGTGGAGTACTTCCGCGGCCTCGGCGGCCGCCAGATCGAGACCGCCTCGTCGGCGCTGCGCGTCCTCGGGGCGCTCGTCGGCGGCCTCGCGATCTTCGTCGGCCTGGGCGCGCTCCTGGGCGCGCCGCTGGGCGAGCGGCCCGCCTCCATGTTGCTGGGCGCCATCCTCGTGATGGCGATCTCGCACCTCCTGGCGAAGGGTGCGGGTGATGTGCCCAGGCCCTACGTGATCGGTCGCACGGCGCTCTCCGCCGCCGCGGTGACCCTCGCCTTCTTCGCGCTCGAGGCCGGAGCGAGCCGGATCCTGGGCGGCGCGGTCGCCGCCGTGCCCGAGCCCGGCGCCGGGACGCTCGCGGTGATGGGCCTCGTCGCCGCGGCCTTCGCCGGCGTGACGCTGCTCCAGACGCAGCTCCCGGCCCGGGCGGCCGAGCCCGCCTGGCGCGCCGCCTACGTGCACCTGAAGAACGGACTCTATGCCAACGCGCTCTTCGACCGCATGGCCGGAACGCTCCGCTGACCGGCGCCGACGCTCGCCGGCCCGGAATCCGGCCCCGGCCACGCCAGCCCGCCCACACGAAAGGAATCGCGACATGAACGGCCCCATCCAGCCCCAGCCCATCGAGACGCTCCCCGCCGCCGCGCCGTTTCGGCCCGAAGCGCCCGATCGCGCCGCCATCGATCGCGCGGTCGAGCAGGCCACCCGCCGGATCGCGCCGCTCTGGCCGCTCCGCCACTTCGTCGCCGTGAACCCCTTCCTCGGGGTCGCCGACCACGACTTCGCGAGCGCGGCGCGCGTGATGGCGCGCGTGGCGGGCGCCTCGATGACGGCACCGAAGCCGTTCTTCGCCGACGCGATCCGCAGCGGGCGGATCACCCGGACGGACCTGGCCGCGGCGCTGGCCGAGGCCGATCCGGTGGCGGGCGCGCCCGCGACGGTGGAGGAGCTGCGCTCCTTCGCGTTCGTCGAGGACCGGCCCGTGCCGGTCGAGCTGGCGCCCACCGTGGCCGAGGTGGCCGCCGAGCTCACCGGCGCGGACTGGGGGCGCTTCGTCACCCATGCCGTCTCGAGCTGGGCCGCGAGCCACTTCGACGAGGGGCAGTCCTTCTGGCGCTCGCCGTGGCGCGACCTTCCGCCCTATACGGCGTGGCACTCCGAGGCGGCGCTCGACCGCACGCCCGAGGGCTCCGGCATCCCCGGCTTCCGCGCGATCGTCGGTCGCCTTCCCGCCACGGCCGCGGAGGCAACGGCGGATGCGCTCGCGCGTCTCGGGGTGCCGGAGGACGGCCTCGAGACCTACCTGCACCGGCTGCTGATGACGATCGGCGGCTGGGCCGCCTACGTCCGCTATCACGTCTGGGAGAGCGAGCTCTACGGCGGGACCAACACCGAGCTGGCGGAGCTCCTGGCGGTCCGCCTGGCCTGGGACGCCGCGCTCCTCGAGGCCTTCCGGGAGCAGGGGCTCGCCGAGGCCTGGGAGCGGCGGCGGGCGGAGCTCGCCGCGCCCGGGATCGGCGCGGCCGCCGAAGCGGATCTGGCGGCGCGGCTCCTGCTCCAGGCCGCCTTCGAGAAGGCGGTGCAGCGCGAGGTCCTCGCGAAGGTCTCGGGCGCGGGCCGGGAAGCGCCGCCGGCGCGCAAGGCGGTGCAGGCCACCTTCTGCATCGACGTGCGCTCCGAGGTCTTCCGGCGCGCGCTCGAGTCGGTGGACCCGAGCATCGAGACGCTCGGCTTCGCGGGCTTCTTCGGCTTCCCGATCGAGTACATCCCGATCGGCGACGAGAAGGGCGGTGCCCAGTGCCCGGTTCTGCTCACGCCGCAGGTGGTCGTGCGCGAGTCGCTGCGGGGGGCCGACCCCGACCAGGTGGAGGCGGAGTGCCGCAAGCGCGACCTGCGCCGCGACGTGGCGAAGGCCTGGCGCTCCTTCAAGTTCGCCGCGGTCTCCTGCTTCGGCTTCGTCGGGCCGGTCGGGCTGCTCTACGCGCCGAAGCTCGTCACCGACAGCCTCGGGCGCACCCGCCCCGTGAAGCATCCGGGCACCTTCGGCCTCGACGCGGAGGTGCGGGCGCGCCTCGCGCCCGAGCTCGAGCCCGCCACCATCGGGGGGCGCGAGACCGGCATGACGCCCGAGCAGCGGCTCGCGGTGGCGGAGGGCGTGCTGCGCGCGATGTCGATGACGAGCGACTTCGCGCGCCTCGTCCTGCTGATCGGGCACGGCTCGACCACGGTGAACAACCCGCATGCCACCGGACTCGACTGCGGCGCCTGCGGCGGTCACACCGGCGAGGCGAACGCGCGCTTCGCTGCGGCGGTGCTGCAGGACCCCGAGGTGCGGAAGGGGCTGCGGGAGCGCGGGATCGACGTCCCCGACGACACCGTCTTCATCGGCTGCCAGCACGATACGACGACCGACGAGATCGCGATCTTCGACGAGGAGCTCGTGCCCGCGAGTCACGCCGCCGATCTCGCGCGCCTGCGGGAGCAGCTCGCCTGGGCGGGGCAGATCGCCCGCACCGAGCGCGCGCGACTGCTGTACCTGGAGCCGGGGGCGGAGACCGACCCGGCCATCCGGGGGCGGAGCCGCGACTGGTCGCAGGTGCGCCCCGAGTGGGGCCTCGCCGGCTGCAACGCCTTCGTCGCCGCGCCGCGGCACCGCACGCAGGGGATCGACCTCGGCGGGCGCTGCTTCCTCCACTCCTACGATTGGCGGCAGGACGAGGGCTTCGGCGTGCTCGAGCTGATCATGACCGCGCCGATGGTGGTCGCGAGCTGGATCAGCCTCCAGTACTACGGCTCCACCGTCGACAACCGCGTCTTCGGGAGCGGCAGCAAGGTGCTCCACAACGTGGTGGGCACCCTCGGCGTGCTGGAAGGCAACGGGGGCGACCTGCGCGTGGGGCTCCCGTGGCAGTCGGTGCACGACGGCGAGCGGCTCGTGCACGAGCCCGCGCGGCTGAACGTGGTGATCGAGGCGCCCATCCCGGAGATGAACGCGATCCTCGAGCAGCACGAATCCGTCCGGCAGCTCCTCGACAACGGCTGGCTCAACCTCTTCGCCATGGATGACAAGGCCCGCGTCTCGCACCGCTACACCGGCGGGCTGGCGTGGGAGGCGCTCGCGGCGGACGATCCGGCGGTCCCCGGGACGCCGGCCGCCGCGGGGTGAGAGGCGATGCGCGATCTGCAGGCCGTTGCCGTGCCGGAGCGCCCGCGCGGCCGGCGCGCCGAGGAGCCTCGGCCGTCGAGCCCGGGGAGCGGTCACCCGAACTATCGGTGGAGCCGTTCGGCGATCCGCTCGAGCGCCTCCTCGGTGACCGCGTGCTGGACCTGGTCCGCGACGACGTGGAACGCGAATTCTCCCCCGTCGCCGATCGCGTCGAGGTTCTCCTGCACCTCCTCCGCGTAGCGCGCGATCTCGTCCTCGCGTCCCGTCGTCGCGAAGCAGCATTCGTCGCGCTCGTTGAGGATCTGCAGACGCCCACGCCCGGACCCCGACGCGCCGAGCACGTAGAGATCGCGGTAGCCGGCGAGGTCGTAGAACGGACGCTCGCGCCGCTGTTCGAAGTCGCCGATGTCTACGCCCTGGCGCAGTGAGAACGGCATCGACCCGGCGATGTCGAAGCTCTGCTCGATGCGCGGGTCGAGCGCGGCGTAGACGGTCGTCGTCCAGCCGCCCCCGGAGAGCCCGGCCATGTGGATCGCGCTCGGCCGGTCTTCCGCGATGGCGTGCGCGATCCCCCGCGCGACCGGCTCGAGGAACAGGTGCATCGTGCGCAGCCCGGCTTCCTCGAGCGGGACGAACGAGTGGTGGTCCCTCAGCTCGATCGCCTTGCCGCCGACTTCGATGGGCTTCCGGCTCGCGTTCGGGCCCATCAACGGCATCGCGCAGTACAGGACCGCGTAGCCCTGCTCCAGGAATTCGCCCACCGCGGGGAGCGCGTCCGCGAACCCCTGCGAGTGGCCGAGGTGGTAGACCATCAGCTCGCCGTTCGGCTCCTCCGGGCGCAGGTAGAGGAGC
>JANQFK010000026.1 GCA_028277885.1 Myxococcota bacterium | reverse complement strand
CCTTCAGGGGGCGCAAGGGGCCGCGCAGCGGCCCCGTTCAGTCCGCTTTGAGCGGCTCACCTTCCGAATTCCCCCGGCTTTGCCGGGGGATAGGTTAATTCTCCGCATCCCACCCCCCGCCGCCGCCGGGCGCGCGCCCTCTTGGCGGTTCGCCTGCGCCAGCCGTGTTGCGAGTTTGGTTCCCCTCCGGCTCCCGCCTTGGGTTGTGGGGGGCGGGTTACCGAAGTGCAACTCCAGTGGGGGAGGGGGGGATCCGAATAGGGTTGGGGTGGGGGTTCGGGACTCGGAGTTCGGGGTCTGGCTGTTCGACTCGCTGCGGTCGGGGCTGGTGGCGATCGACGGCGAGGGGTGCCTGGTCGGGCTGAACGAGACGGCGGCGCGGCTGCTGGGCTGCGGCGCCGACGCGACCGGGAGCGCGCTGGGCCGCGACGCCCGGGAGGTGCTGGCGGGCCAGCCCGACCTGCTGCGGCTGCTGCTCGAGGCCCTGGACGGGAGCGAGCGGCCGAGCCGCGCCGAGCTGGTGCTGGAGCCCGCAGGCGACGGCGCGGCGCACACCATCGGCTTCACCCTGGTCCCGGTCCGGGACCCCGGGGGCGCGGTGCGCGGCGCCGCGGTCTTCTTCCGCGACCTCCAGCCCATCGAGCGCATGGACGAGCAGGAGCGGCTGCGCGAGCGGCTCGCCGCGCTGGGCCAGATGGCGGCGGGCCTCGCCCACGAGATCCGCAATCCCCTGGCCAGCATGGAGGTGCTGGCCGGGCTGCTCAAGCGCCAGCTCGCCGAGGGGAGCGACGCCCGCGAGCTGGTCGAGGAGCTGCTCGGCGAGCTGCGCTCCCTGGCCGAGACCGTGCGCGACGGTCTCGAGTTCGTGAAGCCCGTGGCGCCGGCGCGGCGCGGGGTGGACGTGGCCGCGCTGGTCGAGGAGGCGCTGGCGCGAGGCCTGGCCCGGGTCCCCTTCGCGGGCGAGGTGCGCAGCGAGTTCGACGCGGCGCTGCCTCCGCTGCTCGCGGACCCGGACCAGCTGCGCGCCGTGGTGGGCAACCTGGTCGTGAACGCCCTCGAGGCCATGCGCAGCCAGGGCGACGAGGCGCGGCTCGGCATCGGCGTCCACGTGCGCGCCGTGGACCGCGCCACGCGCAAGCTGCGCGTGGAGCGCGGCGGCCCGGGTCGGGGCGACGACGAGCCGGCCCGGGAGCTCGTGATCCGCGTCTCGGACACCGGGCCGGGCGTCTCCGAGGAGCTGCGCGAGCGGATCTTCTACCCGTTCTTCACCACCAAGGAGTCGGGCTCCGGGGTGGGGCTGGCGCTGGCCCAGAAGCTGGTGGCGAGCCACGGCGGCGTGCTCGAGCTCGAGAGTCCGGCCGGGCCCGGGGCGCGCTTCCGCGTACGCCTGCCCCTCGACGAGGAGGGCGCGTCGTGAGCGCCGTCCCCGCCGCGCGCCGGCGCGCCCCGCGCATCCTCGTCGTGGAGGACAACGCCGCCCTGCGCCGCGGGGTGGCCCGGGCCCTCGCCGCGGTCTGGGGCGCGGCGGACGAGGAGGCCGACGCCGGCGAGGCCGTGGCGCGCATCGGCGACCGGCACGCCGAGCCCTACGACCTGGTGGTCACCGACCTGCGCCTGCCCGGCGGCGACGGGCTCGACGTGCTGCGGGCGGCGAGGGAGCGCGACACGCGCACCGCGGTGCTGATGATGACGGCCCACGGGACCGTGGAGACCGCCGTGAAGGCGATCCAGCTCGGGGCCTTCGACTTCGTGCAGAAGCCCTTCGAGCTCGAGGAGCTCGAGCTGCGCGTGGAGAAGGCCCTGGACCACGCGCGGCTGCTGGACGAGGTGACGACCCTGCGCGACGAGCGCAGCGAGCGGCTCGGCGAGGAGCGGATCATCGGCGACAGCCCGCCCCTGCGCGCCGCCGTCGACATGGCGCGCCGCGTCGCCCCCACCCGCTCGACGATCCTGGTCACCGGCGAGACGGGCACGGGCAAGGAGCTCGTCGCCGGCCTGGTCCACTCGCTCTCGCCGCGGGCCGCGGCGCCCTACGTCAAGGTCAACTGCGCGGCGCTGCCCGAGACCCTGCTCGAGTCCGAGCTGTTCGGTCACGAGCGCGGCGCCTTCACCGGCGCCGACCGCACGCGCATCGGCCGCTTCGAGCAGGCCGACGGCGGCACGCTGTTCCTCGACGAGGTCGGCGACATGTCGTCGGCCACCCAGGCCAAGGTGCTGCGGGTGCTCCAGGACGGCGAGTTCAACCGGCTGGGCGGGACCCGCGCCCTGCGCAGCGACGTGCGCATCGTGGCGGCCACCAACCGCGACCTCGAGGAGGCGATCGGGCGCGGGGAGTTCCGCGAGGACCTCTACTTCCGGCTCAACGTGATCCGCATCCACCTGCCGCCCCTCCGCGAGCGCGCCGCCGACGTCGCGGCCCTGGCCCACCACTTCCTCGCCGAGTTCGGCCGCGATCTCGGCAGGCGGCGCACGGGCTTCAGCCCCGCGGCCCTCGAGCGGATCCGGTCCCACTCCTGGCCGGGCAACATCCGCGAGCTGCGCAACGCCATCGAGCGGGCGGTGCTGCTCTCCGACGGAGAGCGCATCGAGGTAGACAACGTCGCGCTCCCCGAGCGACGGCGCCGCTCCCGGGGCGGGGGCTGGCGCCCCGAGCTCCCCGAGGAGGGCCTCGCCCTCGAGGAGATCGAGCGGCGCGTGGTGCTCGAGGCGCTGCGCCGGGCGCGCTGGGTCCAGAAGGACGCGGCGGCCTTCCTCGGCGTGAGCCGGCGCAAGCTCAACTACATGATCCGCCGCATGGAGATCACGCATCCCAGCTGGCGGCGGAACCGCGGCAGCCTCGAGGGAGACGCCGACGAGAGCGCCGACGGGGCGACGGGAGGGGACGGTCCCGACGGGGTGGAGGCCCCGGGAATCCGGTAATCTCCCGCCCTCGTTTCCGAAGCCTCGCACCCCCACCCACGCCCTCCGCGGTGAGTGAGGAGCCCCGATGCGTTTCCCGCGTTTCCGAACCCCCCTGGCCCTCGGCCTCGCCCTGGCGGTGTGCGTCGCCGGCTGCGAGGACTCCGGCGCGAAGCTCGAGGAGCACCTCAGCCGGGCCGACGCCTACCTCGAGGAGGAGAGCTGGGCGGAGGCCTCCATCGAGTACAAGAACGCGCTCCAGATCGATCCCAACAACGCCACCGCCCACTGGGGGCTGGCGCGGGCCTACACCGGCGACCGCAAGCTGCGCGAGGCCTACTGGGAGGTCAAGGAGACGGTGCGCCTCGACCCGAGCAACGTCGAGGCGAAGCTCCAGTACGCCCAGTACCTGCTGTTCGGCAAGCAGTCGGACCTCGAGGAGGCGGTGGCGCGCACCGACGAGCTGATCGCCGCGGTGCCCGAGCGCTGGGAGGCCCACGTGCTGCGCGGCCGGGCGCTCCAGAGCCTGAAGCGCCCGGACGAGGCCGGCGCCTCCTTCGAGCGCGCCGTCCAGGCGGCGCCGGAGGAGACCGCCCCCCTGCTCCAGCTCGCCAACTACTACCGCCAGTCCGGCAACGTCGAGCGGGCCGAGCCGCTCTACCACAAGCTCACCGAGGTGAACCCGTCCTTCCCGACCTGGGTCGCCCTGGCGGGCTTCCTCAGCTTCGTGGAGCGGGACGACGAGGCCGAGCAGGCGTACCGCCAGGCCCTCGGTGCGGCCGAGCCGGAGCAGCGCGTCACCGCCGCCAACGTGCTCGCGAACTTCTACTACTCCCGGGATCGCTTCGACGAGGCGGAGAAGGTGCTCCAGGAGAGCGTCGCCGAGGAGCCGGACAACCTCGACCTCATCTACGCCCTGGCGCGCTTCTACAACGCGCGGGGCACGCCGGACAAGGCCGAGGCCATGATCCAGGAGGCCACCCGGGCGCGGGACGACGATCCGGCCCCCTTCCTGGTGCTGTCGGCCTTCCGCGGGCGCCAGGGCGACCTCGACGGCGCGCTGTCGGCCGCCGAGCAGGCCCTCGAGGTGGACCCGCAGAACGGCCAGGCCCGGCTGCGCAAGGCCGAGCTGATGGTCGACATGGGCTTCCGGCGCGGGGAGAAGGAGCGCATCTCCCAGGCCCGGGCGATCGTGGACGCGGTGCTCTCGAAGGACCCCTCGAACCCCGAGGCCCTGTTCGTGAAGGGGAAGCTCGACGTCGCCGAGGGCCGGATCGAGGACGCGGTGAACGGCCTGCGCCGCGCCATCGACGGGCGCCCGGAGTGGGCCCAGGCCCACTTCCTGCTGGGCTCGGCGCTGTTCCTGTCGCGCGACGTGAACGGAGCCCGGGCCGCGATCTCGCGCTCCCTCGAGATCGAGGCGGACCTCGCCGAGGCCAAGCGCGTGCTGGCGCGCATCCACGCGGCCACGGGCGAGGACGAGCTCGCCGTCGAGGTGGGGCGGAGCGTGCTCGAGCAGAGCCCCGGGGACGACAAGCTGCACATCCTGGTGGCCCAGAGCCTGGTGCGCCTGCGCCGGAGCGACGAGGCCATGGCCGAGCTGCTCAAGATTCCCGAGGAGCGCCGCGACGCCGAGGCCAGCTACGCGATCGGCCGGATCCGCTACCTCGAGGGCGACCGGTCGGGAGCCCGCGAGGCCTTCCTCGCCGCCGCGAAGCTCGAGCCCGAGCGCTACGAGATCCTGCGCTCGCTCCTCGATCTCGACCTCCGCGAGAACCGCCTGCCGGAGTCCGCCGAGCGCATCCGCCTCGCGGCGGCGACCCGGCCCGAGGACGCGCGCCTCGCCCAGCTGATGGGGCTCGTGGCGCTCTACTCCGGCGACGCCTCCACCGCCGAGTCGAGCTTCCGGCGCGCCATCGAGCTCGACCCCAACGACCTCTCGGGATACGAGAACATGGCGCGCTACCTCCTGGTGAGCGGCCGGCCCGACGAGGTGCTGCGCACCTACGAGGATGCGCTCGCGAAGAACCCCGAGTCCGGCACCCTGAACCTGATCGTGGGCTCGCTCTACGAGCTCCAGTCCCGCACCCAGGAAGCCATGGAGCGCTACGAGGCGGCGGTCAAGATCAACCCGGACCTGGCGGTGGCGAAGAACAACCTCGCCTACCTGATCACCGAGAGCGGCGGCGACCTGGACCGGGCCCTCGACCTCGCCCAGGAGGCCAAGGAGCTGCTGCCCGACAACCCCAACGCCGCCGACACCCTGGGCTGGGTGCTCTACAAGAAGAACGTGCCCTCGGCCGCCATCGGCTACCTGCGGGAGGCCGAGAGCGGGCTGCGCCCCGAGGACCCCCAGCTCGGCACCGTCCGCCACCACCTCGCGATGGCGTACGAGGCCAACGGGCAGCCCGACCAGGCGCGCAGCGTGCTCGAGCGCGCCCTCGCCGACCTGGACTCCCTGCCGGGCCGGGAGGACGGCAGCCCGCGCCCGGAGCCGCCCTGGGCCGCCGACGTCCGGGCCATGCTGCAGCGGCTCGAGGGGGCCAGCCAGGAAGGCTAGGAGGCCGACCCGGTACGGCTCGGCTTCCGCCCCGGAGCCAGTCTGGGGGACCGCCCGGCCGGAGGGGTGCGCTCGGAGGCCCGGGCCGGCCCCGGCCCGCGAGGGCCGGTGGGCCCGGCGGCGAGGGGGCAGGGGCGTTCAAGCCCCTCCCTCGGGGTGCCGATGAACTCTCCGCCAGAGCCGCGTGCGACCACGCTTGCGCGCGACCACGGAGGGAACCCATGAGACTCTCGCCCATCGCTCTCGCCGCGGCGCTCCTGCTCGCCGCCGCCCCGCCCCTCGCGGCCCGGGCCGACGGGGAGGCCTCGAGCGAGGCGTCCGACGCGGGCCTCGGCCCCGTGGGCTACGACGCCCAGGGCCGCCCCGGTCGCATCCACGTGGTGGTGCCCGGTGACACCCTCTGGGACGTCTCCGACGCCTACCTCGGCACGCCCTGGGTGTGGCCGTCGATCTGGCAGGACAACGACGCCATCGCCAATCCGCACCTGATCTTCCCGGGCGACCGCATCTGGATCACCCCGACGGAGATGCGCAAGGTGACGGCCGAGGAGGCGGCGCAGCTGCTCGCCAACGAGCCCGTCCCCCAGGAGGAGCCCTCGCTGCCCGCGTCCTTCAGCGACGCCCTGGCCACCGAGGCGCTGCCCCGTCCGACCTACCGCTACAGCGAGATCGAGACCACCGGCTTCGTCACCGCCGAGCGCTACGCCGGCGCCGCCACGATCGTGGACAGCGCGGTGCCGCGCGTCTGGCTGAACGACCACGACTACGTGATGATCGGCTTCGGCGCCGACGAGGTCGCGGTGGGCGACGAGTTCGAGATCTTCCGCCCCGAGGAGAAGGTCATCGATCCGGACACGGGCCGGATGGTCGGCTGGGCGACCCGCGTGCTCGGCTGGCTCGAGGTGACCGAGCGCCACGAAGAGACCGCCACGGGCCGCATCCGGCTCTCGCGCAGCGAGATCAAGCGCGGCGACTACCTGCTGCCCCGGCCGCCCCGCGACCCGGAGATCGAGATCGCCGACAAGCCCGACGTGGAGGGCCGCATCCTCCACACGCCGAACAGCCGCCGCGAGATGGGCACCACCGACGTCGTCTACCTCGACGTCGGCACCGCCGACGGTCTCGAGGTGGGGAGCCCGCTGGAGGTGTTCCGGCCCCTGGGCAGGGAGCTCGACGAGATCCGCGGCGAGGAGCTCGCCCTGCCCGACGACGTGGTGGCGAAGCTGATCGTGGTGCAGGCCGCGTCCGACGCCGCCGTCGCCGTCGTGACCCACGCGCGCGACGAGCTCAACAGCGGCGACCTCGTCCGGGGGACCGACCACCTCGGCTGGTAGCGCTTGATCGCGACGACCTGAGGAGCTAATCGAGAGGCGTCCCCGGTCCCGGGGGCGCCTCTCTTGCTCGAGCCCTCCGACGCCGCTCTTCCGGAGCTGCTGGACCCGCGCGATCCCCGTCCCGAGGTGCGCCGCGCGCTCCACGACTGGCTGTCCCTCCAGGCCCGCCTCGCCTTCGACCCCGTGAACGCCACGGCCCTGCTGTCCGCGGGGGGCGGCGCGGCCGCCGCCCTCGAGCGCGCGGGCCTGCGCTGCCTGCCGCCCCCCACCCTGGAGCGACGGCGCGCCGCGGTCGCGCGCGTCGGCGCGCGGGCGCTGCCCTTCGACTCCCCCGCCTACCCGCCGCGCCTGCGGCGCCTGCGCGACGCGCCTCCCCTGCTGTGGGTGCGCGGCGCCGCCGATGCCCTCGCCACGCCCGCCGTGGCGGTGGTGGGCGCCCGCGCTCCGACCGCCTACGGCCGCCGGGTGGCGCGGGACCTCGGGCGCGCCCTCGGCGAGGCCGGGCGCGTGGTGGTCTCGGGCCTGGCGCGCGGGATCGACGCCGTGGCCCACCGGGCCGCCCTCGAGGCGGGCCGCAGCGTGGCGGTGCTGGGCAGCGGGCCCGACGTCGTCTACCCGCCGGAGAACCGCGCGCTGGCCGACGCGCTCTGCGGGCGGGGCGCCGTGGTGAGCGAGTTCCCGCCGGGCACCCCGCCGCGCGGCGTCCACTTCCCGCTGCGCAACCGGCTGATCAGCGCCCTGGCCGAGGCCGTGGTGGTGGTCGAGGCGCGCCAGCGCAGCGGCTCCCTGGTGACGGCCCGCCTCGCCCTCGACCAGGGCGTGGACGTCTTCGCGGTACCCGGTCCGATCACCGCCGCCACCAGCCGCGGCTGCAACCGGCTGCTCTGGGACGGTGCGGCGCCGGTCCTCGGAGCGGCGGAGCTGCTGGCCGAGCTGGGCCACCACCCCGAGCCCGGGCCGCCCGAGGCCGCCGCGCCCGAGGGGCTCTCCGGCGAGGCGCGGGCCTGCTGGCGGCTCGTCGAGCGCGAGCCGCTCGGCCGCGACGAGCTGGGCCGCCGGCTCGGGCGGGCGCCGGCCGCGCTCGCGCCGCTGCTCCTCGAGCTCGAGCTGGCGGGCTGCCTGGTCGAGGACCGCGACGGCCGTCTGCGCACACTGGCGCGTCCGCCGGACGGATCCGAGAACGGGTCGTGAGACGGATGCAATGCTCGCCCCTGCGGGGCACTCGGCTATCCTGCCGGACGCTTCGCACGGGCGCGGGGGGGCGATGGACGCAGCACAGCCCGGAGTGACGGTGATCGGGGCCGGGCTCGCCGGCTGCGAGGCCGCCTGGCAGATCGCGCGCCGCGGCGTCGACGTCCGCCTGGTGGAGATGAAGCCCGCCCAGCGCTCGCCCGCCCACTCGAGCGGCGACTTCGCCGAGCTGGTGTGCAGCAACTCGCTGCGCTCGAACGTTCCCACCCATGCCGTGGGGCTCCTCAAGGAGGAGATGCGGCGGCTCGGCTCGCTGGTGATGGCGGCCGCCGACGAGACCGCGGTGCCGGCGGGCCGCGCCCTCGCGGTGGACCGCGAGGCCTTCTCGCGCCGCATCACCGACGCCCTCGAGAGCCATCCGCGGGTGACCCTCGAGCGGGGCCGCGTGGATCGCCTGCCCGACCCCGCCGAGGCCCCCCTGTTGGTGCTCGCCACCGGCCCGCTCACCGCCGACGAGCTGGCCCGCGACCTCCAGGAGCGGGTCGGCGAGGAGTCGCTCTACTTCTACGACGCCATCTCCCCCATCGTGTACGCGGACTCCATCGACCACGGCGTGGCGTTCCGGGCGTCGCGCTGGGAGGACGGCGAGGGCGACTACCTGAACCTGCCGCTGGACGAGCCCGCCTACCGCGCCTTCGTCGCCGGGCTGCTCGCGGCGGACACGGTGCCGCTCCACGACTTCGAGGCCGCGCTCTACTTCGAGGGCTGCCTGCCCATCGAGGAGATGGCGCGCCGGGGCCCCGACACCCTGGCCTACGGCCCACTGAAGCCCGTGGGCCTGCGGGACCCGCGCACCGGGCGGCGCCCCTTCGCGGTGGCGCAGCTGCGCCAGGAGGACAAGCGCGGCGTGCTCTACAACCTGGTGGGCTTCCAGACCAAGCTCCGCATCGGTGAGCAGCGCCGGCTGCTGCGCACGCTGCCGGGCCTGGCCGAGGCGGTCTTCGCGCGCTTCGGCTCGGTGCACCGCAACACCTACCTGTGCGCCCCGCGCCACCTGGCCCCGGACCTCCAGCTGCGCGGGCGTCCCGGCCTGTGGGTGGCGGGGCAGATGGCGGGCGTCGAGGGCTACGTCGAGTCGGCGGCCCTCGGCGGGCTGGCCGGGCTCCAGGCCGCCGCGGCGGCCCGGGGAGCCTCCTCGCCGCTGCCGCCCGAGGTGAGCGCCCACGGCGCGCTGCTGCGCCACCTGCGCGAGGCCGACCCCGACCGCTTCCAGCCCATGAGCGTGAGCTACGGCCTGTTCCCGGGCCTGGACGTGCCCGCCCGGCCCAAGCTGCCGAAGCGGGAGAAGCACCGCCGGCTCTCGGAGCGGGCCCTTCAGTCCCTGGCTCCCTGGGCCGCGGCACGGGAGGCGGAGGCCGCATGAGCCCGACCTTCGAGGAGGCCATCGCGGACTTCGGCCGCCACCTGCGCGGCGAGCGCAACGCCTCGCCCCACACGGTGCGCGCCTACCTGTCCGACCTGCACCAGCTCGCCGCCTTCCTCGGCGCCGGCGCGGACCCGGCCCGGGTCGATGCCGACGCCGTCCGGGGGTTCCTCGCCGAGCGCCACCGCCGGCGCTCCGCCGCCAGCGTCGGCCGGCAGCTCGCCTCCCTGCGCAGCTTCTTCCGCTTCCTGGTGCGCGAGGGTGTGCGGCCCGACGACCCGAGCGCCGGCCTGCCCGCGCCCCGCGCGGCCCGCCCGCTGCCGCGGCCCCTGCCCGTGGACGACTGCCACGCCCTCGCCGAGGAGGCCTCCGCGGCCGAGGCCCGGGAGGAGGGCGAGAACCTCGGGCCCTCGCGCGACCGCGCCCTGCTCGAGCTGCTCTACGGCGCCG
>JANQFK010000001.1 GCA_028277885.1 Myxococcota bacterium | reverse complement strand
AACACCGCGGCGACGAACAGGTTGCCGACGGAGCGCGAAAGCAGGTCGGCCATGATCACCAGCATGATCGAGGGCGGGATGAGGATGCCAAGGGTTCCGTCGTGGTGCCCGAGATCTTCTGGTAGATGTGCTGGGCCCGCTGGCTGATGCAGTAGTGCACGCCGTCCTGGGTCTGGAAGACCTTGCCGGCGCCGGTGTAGATCTGGCGGGTGACCAGGAACGGGATCAGCTGCTCGGCCAGGTAGTAGAAGTCCACGTCCCGGTCCACGAGGTAGTTCTCGTGGCAGCCGTAGCTGTTCCCGACGAAGTCCGTGTTGTTCTTGAAGATGGAGAGCTTCCCCGCGATGCGCTCCTCGCGGATCTTCTCCTCGGCGTAGTCCTGGAGGTCCTCCAGGATGCGCTCGCCGGCCTTGTCGTAGACGATCAGCTGGCGGGGGCTCGCGCACTCCGGCGTGGCGTACTCGGGGTGGCAGCCGGTGTCCTGGTAGAAGCGGGCGCCGTTCTCCAGGAACACGTTGAGGAAGTGCTCCGTGGTGATCAGCTTCTCGAACAGGAAGCGGATCGCCTTCTCGACCGGCAGCGTCTTGCGCCCTTCCGGTGTGAAGATGATCCCGTACTCGGTCTCGATCCCGAAGATCCGCTTCTGCACACCCCGCCCCGTTTCCGGACCTGGAACTCTCCTACAGGCCCAGAATACCCCGTAGTTCATCGGCGGAAAGCCGGCGGAACTTTCGCCCGCGCCGCTCGCGCTCGAGCAGGCAGACTTCGAGGCTCTCCGGGGGGAGGTCGGGATTGCCGTTCTCGGCGCGCTGCAGCGCCTCACGGCCCAGTCGCAGCGCATCCCCCAGGGGCAGGTCTGCGCGGAAGTTGCGCTCCATGTGCGACTGGAGGTTCTCCACGCTGCCACCGATCACGCAGTAGCCCTGGAGGTCCATGATGGCCCCGTCGAACTGCACCTTGTAGATGGCGTTCTTCTCGTGGCCCACGAACTGGGGATCGCCCACCTCCGCGACCACGATCTCCACCTCCAGGGGCTTGATGGAGCGGTTGAACTCGTCGCCGATCACCTGGGAGAACAGGTTGGCGAGGGCCTTGCCGCGCACGTCCTCGCGGCTGAAGCGGAAGCCCTCCACGTCGGCGTACTGCACGCCCATCTTCCGCAGGCGGTCGAACTCGCTGTACTTGCCGACGCCGGCGAAGGAGATGCGGTCGTAGATCTCGCCGATCTTGGAGAGGTTGAGCGGGTTCTCCGCCACCATGGCGATGCCGCCGTCGAACTCGAGGGTGACCAGGGACTTGCCGCGAGCGATGCCCTTGCGGGCGAACTCGGCCTTGTCCTGGGTCATCTGCTCCGGGGAGACGTAGAACGGGAAGCTCACGACTGGCTCCTCGCGCGGCGCGCCTCGATGACCTGCTCGTAGATCGACGCGGTCTCCTCGTCCGGCACGTCCTCGATCCCGCTCTCGGTGGCGATCTTGATGGTCGGGTAGAGGCCGCGCAGGGTGTCGACGCCCCCGGTGCCGCGGTCCTCGTCGGCGGCGTCGGTGAGGGCCTCGATGATCGAGCGCAGGGCCTCGGGGCGGGGGGCGTTCTCGCGGTAGCTCTTCTTGAGCGACTCGCGGGCGAACAGGCTGCCCGAGCCGGTGGAGTCGAAATCCTTCTCCTCGTAGCGGCCGCCCGTGATCTCGTACTTCCAGACCCGCCCGAGCCGGCGCCGCCGGTCGTAGCCGGCGAAGATCGGCACCACCACCAGGCCCTGCATGGCGGCCGGGAGGTTCTGGCGGATCAGCCCCGAGAGCACGTTGGCCTTGCCCTCGAGCTCGAGGGGCTCGCCCTCGATCTTCTCGTAGTGCTCGAACTGGATGCCCAGCAGCCGCGCCATCTCGATGGCCGGGCCCGCCGCGCCGGCGATCGCCATCAGCGAGTAGCCGTCGGTGGCGTAGACCTTCTGGATGTCGCGCGACGCCACGCGGTAGTCCATGGTGGCGAGGCGGTCGCCGGCGACGATCACGCCGTCGGCGAAGCGCACGCCCATCACGGTGGTGCCGTGGCTCGTGGGGACCTGGCGCTCGCCCGTGTAGAGCCCGCTCAGATCCGGTCGAAGGTGTGGGAACTGGCTCTCGAGCAGTTCCGCGAAGCTGGAGCCCTGGTAGCCGTCCCGGAAACCAAAGCGCAAGTGGTCCTCCCCCCCAGGTGACCCGCCTTCGCGGGACTACTCGCCTCCTCGCTGGACGTAGTTCTTGACGAACTCTTCGGCGTTCTCTTCGAGGACCTCGTCGATCTCGTCGACGAGCGCGTCGAGCTCCTCTTTGATCTTCTCGCCCTTCTCGGCGAGCTTCTGGCCGCCCTCGCCCTCGCCCGAGTCGTCGCCGTCTCCGCCGCCGCCCTTGGACTTCTGCTTCTGGCCCGACTCGGCGGCCGAGGCCCAGGAGAGAAGATCGGCGTCTGCGTGTTCGGCGCGACGACGTCGCGCGGAACCGATGTCTCTATGGGTTGTGATCTTCATGTCTTCGACTCCTGGGTGTCGTTTCCTCGAGCCCTTCGTTCCCTGCGAACCCTCGGGCGCGAATCTCAGGCGCGAATGTTCTTCACCAGCTCCACCGCGGTGGGTGATCTCTCCAACAGCTCCTCGACGTGCGCCTTCGAACCCTTGAGGGGTTCCGCCATCAGCACTCGCTTGATCGGCTCGTCCCCGATGCCGAAGGAGATCGAATCCCAGTTCACGCCGAACACCTCGCTGCCGTACTTGCGCAGGCACTGGCCGCGGAAGTAGGCCCGGGTGTCCTCCGGCGGGTGGGTGATCGCCCGGGTGATCTCCTCGTCCGTGACGATCCGCTCCACCTTTCCCTGCCGCTCCAGAAGATAGTACAGGCCCTTGCTGGGGCGCAGGTCGTGGTACTGGAGGTCGAGCATCTGGACCTGGGGCGACTCCCAGTCGAGGCCCTTGCGCTCCATGAAGCTCTCGATCAGCTGGAGCTTGATCACCCAGTCGATCTCGCGGCCCAGGTCGCGCGGGTCGCCGGCCAGGCGGTCGAGCACGTAGCCCCAGCGCTCCAGCACGCCCTGGGTGGAGTCGTCCAGGGCCTGGCCCGAGGTGTACTTGAGGGCCATCTCCAGGTACTCGCGCTGCATCTGGATCGCGGTCATGCGCTTGCCGCTCTGGAGCTCGAGCTCCTTGGTGCAGCGGGGGTCGTGGGAGACCTCCTTGATGGAGCGCACCGGGTCGCGCAGGGAGAGGTCGCGACCGATGGCGCCGTCCTCGATCATCGAGAGCACCAGGGCGGTGGCTCCGTTGCGCAGGAAGATCGTGTACTCGCTCATGTTCGAGTCGCCCACGATCACGTGCAGGCGGCGGTACTTCTCGCGGTCCGCGTGGGGCTCGTCCCGGGTGTTGATGATGGGCCGCTTCACCATCGTGTCGAGGGCGACCTCGGTCTCGAAGAAGTCGGCCCGCTGGGTCAGCTGGTAGTCGCAGGGCTGGGCGCGGTTCTCGCTGCCGACCTTGCCCGCGCCGGTGTAGATCTGGCGGGTCACGAAGAAGGGCATCAGGTGCTCGACGATCTGCTTGAAGGACGTGCGCCGGTCCATCAAGTAGTTCTCGTGGCAGCCGTAGCTGTTGCCCTTGCGGTCGCTGTTGTTCTTGTAGATGAGCATCTGGGTGCCCGCGGGCAGCACCTCGTTGGCCTCGCGCCGGGAGAGCTCGAGGATCCGCTCGCCGGCCTTCTCGTGCACCACCAGGGCCCGCGGATCCGTGACCTCGGGGCAGGAGTACTCCGGGTGGGCGTGGTCCACGTAGTAGCGGGCGCCGTTCACCAGGGTCTTGTTGCGGGCGATGTTCTCCTGCTGGTTCGGGGTGTACTTCTCCCCGTCGACCTGGAAGCCCCGCGCGTCGGCGAGCGGGTTCTCCTGGTCGTAGTCCCAGAGGATCGTGCCGGCGTGGTCCTCGCGGTAGGCGTTGACGAGGAGCACGCAGCTGGAGATGGGGTCGAAGTCCCGATCGTTACGGACGGTGATCCCGTACTCGATCTCCGTCCCCATCACCTTCGCAATCGCCATCGCCTCTCCGCATCCGTCCGGGACCCGGCAGACGACTCGGGCTAGCCCTCCTAGACGTACTGGCCCGAGTCGATGTTCTCGATCGTCCGCTCCTTGCGGCTGATCCCGGTGATGAGAGTGCGCACGTTGATGATGCGCTCGCCCTTGCGGCCGGAGATGCGTGCCCAGTCGTCGGGGTTGGTGGTGTTCGGGAGATCCTCGTTCTCCTTGAACTCCTCGCGCACCGCGTCCAGCAGGTCCGAGAGCTGGATGCCCCGCTCGCCGTGGTCGATCAGGCGCTTCACCGCCTTCTTCTTCGCCCGCGCCACGATGTTCTCGATCATCGCGCCGCTGGCGAAGTCCTTGAAGTAGAAGATCTCGCGCTCGCCCTTGGCGTAGGTCACCTCGAGGAACTTGTTGTCCTCGCCCGTGGAGTACATGCTGTCGATGGTGTCGCGGATGAGGCCGTCCACCGTCTTGGCCGGATCGCTGCCGTACTTGTGCTGGCAGTCCTCGTGGAAGGGCAGGTCCGGGAGCAGGTACTTGGTGAAGATGTCCAGGGCGGACTCGCGATCCGGGCGGTTCACCTTGACCTTGAGGTCGAGGCGGCCGGGCCGCAGCACCGCGGGATCGATGAGATCCTGCCGGTTGCTCGCGCCGATCACGATCACGTTCTTGAGCGACTCGACGCCGTCGATCTCCGACAGGAACTGGGCCACCACCGTGGCCTCCATGTCCGAGGAGATCCCGGAGCCCCGCATGCGGAACAGCGAGTCCATCTCGTCGAAGAAGATCACGACGGGCACGTCCTCGTTGGCCTTCTCGCGCGCGCGCTTGAAGACCTCGCGGATCTTGTGCTCCGTCTCGCCCACGTACTTGTTGAGCAGCTCGGGACCCTTCACGTTGAGGAAGTAGGCCGCGGTCTGCTTGCCCGTGCGCTGCTCGATGCTCTTGGCCAGGCTGTTCGCCACCGCCTTGGCGATGAGGGTCTTGCCGCAGCCCGGCGGGCCGTAGAGCAGGATGCCCTTGGGCGGCGTGAGCTTGTGGTCCTGGAAGACGTCGGGGTGCATGTAGGGCAGCTCGATGGCGTCGCGCAGGATCTCGACCTGCTCCGCGAGGCCGCCGATGTCCTCGTAGGTGATGTCCGGGATCTCCTCGAGGGCCACCTCCTCGACCGCCGACTTCGGCATCTTCTCGAAGGCGTACTGGGTGCGCGGGTCGATCAGCAGGTTGTCGCCCACCTTGATCTTCTCGCGCCGCAGCGGCGAGGCCAGGGTGACGACCCGCTCGTCGTCGGTGTGGCCGAGGACGATGGCCCGGCCGTCGCCGAGCAGGTCCACCACGGACGAGATCTCGCCGCGCTGGGTGAAGCCCGCGGGCTCGACCACGTTGAAGGCCTCGTTCAGGACGACCAGCTGGCCCTCCTCGATCTGGTGCGGATCGAGGTTCGGGTGCACGTTGACGCGCATGGGCTTGCCGTCGACGACGATCTCGGCGGTGCCGTCCTTGTTCGGCTGGAGGAACACCCCGTAGGTGTTGGGCGGGGCGCACAGCTTGTCGACCTCCTCCTTGAGGAGCTCGATCTGCTGCTTCGCCTCCTGGAGGGTGTGGACGAGCTTCTCGTTCTGACGCTCTGCGTCGGAGAGCTGCTCGCGCGTCACCTGGAAGCGGCGGCGCAGTGCCTCGTACTCGGCGAGTACGCGCTCCAGGCGGCGGCGCAGCTCCGGAGAGTCCGCGCCCGAGAACCTCAACGCTTCGCGGAGATCTTCGATCTCCTCCTGCAGGGATCGCCCCATCATACGCTCGTGCTCCGAGTCGGGTTCGTCGCTGCCCCGAGGTCCACTCGCCGAGATCCGCCGCATGACATCGCGTACGAACCCTCGCCGTCCGGACCCCGAATCGAACTCGCTCATCAAGCCCTCTCCTCGATCTTCCCCGCCGTGGGGACACCCAGCATCCTGCAAGGGCTGTGCCGCGGGCCTTGAAGCATCGGCTCCCGGAGCCTAGCCGCCCCCGCCACGCCAGCGGGCGGGCTTGGGCGGGCTGTTGCACGTCCGTTTTGGACGGGCTTCGGAGGCGAAGGTTCATCGTCGGCGGAATCGGCTGGAGAAGCAAAGGGCGCCTCTCCGCCAAGGAGAGAGCGCCTCTCGCGGCGCCCCCGCAGCCCGGGTGCGCCCGTCATCCACCTGGTTCGATGCCCCGAACCCCTCGAAATCCCGACCGTTTTTGGACTTCGAGAGTCTATCGGAAAGGCTCCGGGTGTCAACTACGAGGCACCCGCGGGTCATGGCTGGCCGACGGCCCGCCCGCGGGGCGCGACGACCGGGGGGCTGCCGGACCGCTGCCGCCGGAGCGGCGCCGACGCTTCGCGCGGATGACGCGCGAGGTGCCGCCCGGCGATGCGATGCTGCACGCGTGTTGCCGCCTTTTTGACTGCGCGGTGTCGGCAGACCACCGGCGTGCCCGCGCGATTCGTCGCTGCGCCGAACTTTGCGGCAGCGGTGGAAGCGCGGTAGCGCGCTTCCCAGATTGGGAAGATCCCGCCCTCTCTCCCCGCGGGATGACGCGCACCCCGGGGCCGCGCTCCGCGTCGCTCAGGGCGAGGCGGGCAGCTCGAGCACGCGCGTCCCCTCCGGCGGATCGAAGCGGAACAGCTCGCCCGGCGGGTCGCGGTTGGTCTCCACCTCCCGGAACGCCACCTCGGTACGGTTGCCGAACAGGTCCAGCACCACGGTCTCGCGGATGGCGCCGGTCTCGACGTCCACCACCAGCTCGAGGCGCTCGTAGGTGGAAGGCTCCAGGGGGTGCAGCACCAGGGTGGCGGGCGCGTCACAGCTCCGGGCCGAGACCCGGAAGCTGCCGAGGAGCTTCCCCTCCCCCAGCAGGAACTGGATGGCCGCGCCGGACAGGAAGCCGGCGCCCACGGGCAGCACCTGCACCTCCTTGGCGACCGGGTCGTGGATCCAGAGCGTGGCGCCGTCGCTCACCACCAGGCTCGGCTCGGGCTCGCGGTACTCCCAGCGCATGCGGCCGGGCTTCGCGAAGTGCACCCGGCCCCGGGCCGGCGCGGCGTCGAGCCCGCTGCCCCCCGCGAAGGCCACGCTGCGCGTGTTCTGCACGAAGTCGGCCTGGAGGTCGCGAACGGTCTCGTAGTGGGACTGCACCCGGCCGGCCAGGGCCTCGGCGCAGTCCGGCGCCTCCCCGGTCGTCGCGGCCTGCCGCGCCGGCGGCTGGCCGGACGCACCCGGCTCCGTCCCTCCGGCGCTCGCGGCGGGGGCCGCGGCCAGGAGCAGGGCCAGGAACGGGGCTACGGGGAACGCTCGGGGCACGCGGGCTTCGACGGCCGCCAGGGGGCTCTATTCGACCATGTCCGCGCCGATGGGGCGGACGAAGACCTCGCGGGGCTTGGTGCCCTCCTGGGGGCCGATCACGCCCTCCAGCTCCATCTGCTCGATCATGCGCGCGGCGCGGTTGTAGCCCACCTTGAGGCGGCGCTGGACGTAGGAGATGGAGGCGTTGCGGGTCTCGGCCACGATCTCGACGGCGCGGTCGTAGAGCTCGTCCACCTCCTCGCCGCGCTCCTCCCGGGCGTCGCTCTCCTCCTTCAGGCGCAGCAGGTCGTCGTCGAACTCGGGCGAGCCCTGGGTGCGCAGGAACTCCACCAGCTGCTTCACCTCGGCCTCGGACACGAAGGGCCCGTGGAGCCGCTGGAGCTTCGCCGTGCCCGGCGGCAGGAACAGCATGTCGCCCTGGCCCAGCAGGTGCTCGGCGCCGTTGTGGTCGAGGATGGTCCGCGAGTCCGTGCGCGAGGAGACCTGGAAGGAGATGCGCGAGGGGAAGTTCGCCTTGATGATGCCCGTGAGCACGTCGACGCTCGGCCGCTGGGTGGCGAGCACCAGGTGGATGCCCGCCGCCCGGGCCATCTGGGCCAGGCGCTGGAGCGACTCCTCGACGTCCCGGGCGCACACCACCATCAGGTCCGCGAGCTCGTCGATCACCACCACGATGTAGGGGATGCGCTCGAAGCGCACCTCCTCGCCCTCCTCCTCGCCGGGCTTGCGCCGCAGGCGGAAGGTCTCGTTGCCGGCCTCGAGCTCGCGGTCCACCCGCTCGTTGTACTGGCGGATGTTGCGCACGCCGAGGGCGGCCATGCGCTGGTAGCGCTCCTCCATCTTCTTGACGATGCCCATCAGCGCCGCGGCGGCCCGCTTCGGGTTCGTCACCACGTCGGCGATCAGGTGCGGGATGCCCTCGTAGATCGAGAGCTCGAGGAGCTTCGGATCGATCAGCAGCAGCTTCACGTCGTCGGGCGCGGCGCGGCACAGGATCGAGCAGAGCAGCGAGTTCAGGAACACGCTCTTGCCGGTGCCCGTGGCGCCCGCCACCAGCAGATGGGGCATCACGGCGAGGTCGGCCTCGATGGGGTTGCCGAAGATGTCCTTGCCGAGCGCGATGGTGAGCCGGGAGCCGCTGTTGCGGAAGGACTTGGACTCGAGCAGGTCGCGGATGTAGACCACCTCGCGCTCGGGGTTCGGCACCTCGATGCCGACCACGGACTTGCCCGGGATCGGCGCGATGATGCGCACCGAGAGCGCGCGCAGCGCGAGGGCCAGATCGTCGGCGAGGTTGACGATCCGGTTCACCTTCACGCCCGACGCCGGCTCGTACTCGTACATCGTGATGACCGGGCCCGGGTGGACCGTCACGACGCGGCCCGAGACGCCGAAGTCCTGGAGCTTCTTCTCCAGGATCCGCGAGTTCATGATCAGGCTCTCGCGGTCGTAGCGGCGCGCGCCGGCGGGGGCCGCCTGGAAGATGCCGACGTCGGGCAGCTCGTAGGGGCCCGAGGGGCGGGGCTCGGCGAAGGCGAACTCCTCCTGCTCGGGCTTCGCCACCTCGTCGCGATGGTCCACGATGTCCGGCGCCGCCCCCTTGGCCCGGCGGCTGCGGCGCACCTCGCCGAGGGCCTCGCCCACGGCCTCCTCGAGGGGCTCCGGCGCCTCGGTCTCGCGCATGGCGGAGACCCGCAGGCGCCGGGCGCGCTGCTCGCGCCACACCCCGATGCCCGCGACGCCGCGCTGGAGGGCCCCCTGGACCCCGCGGAGCCCGGACACGAGCCCGAGCCCCACCGCCGCGGCACCCGCCGCCAGCGCGAGGGCGATGCGCCGCACGCCGCGGCCCAGCGCCGCGCCCGCCGCCCCAGCGAGCCGCAGCGCCGCGCCGAGGGGAATCCCGAAGAGGCCCAGGGCCCCCACCAGGGCGAGCAGGCCGTTCAGCAGCGTGGCGCCGAGCGGCTTGAAGAGCGCCACCTGGGCGGCGGCGAGGCGCGTCCCCAGGGCCCCGCCGTGCCCCAGCTCGAAGCGCCCGGGCGCCAGCTCGCGCAGCAGGGGCGGCAGGGTGGAGCCGGCCAGCAGCAGCAGCGCGGCGGCGATCCAGAAGCGCGACGCCAGGCTCGGGAAGCCCTGGCCCACCACGAGGCGGCCGCCCAGCACGATCACGCCCACCACGAGCACCAGCGCGCCCGAGCCGAGCCCACCGACGAGGAGCGCGGCGAGGGTCGCGCCGGCGGCGCCCGCCGCGTTCTCCACCGCCTCGAGGGAGAAGGCCGGATCCGCGGGGTGGTAGGTGGCGAGGGCGAGGCTCGCGATGGCGCCCAGGGCGAGGAGCAGGATGCCGAGCCCCTCGAGCACCACGCCGCCCGGCGCGAAGCGCGGCTCGGCGGCCGCGGCGCGACGGGACCTCGCCGAGCGCGAAGCGGCGCGCGCCATCAGAGCCCACCGCCGTGGCGCCGGCACGCGCGACCGCGGTCGCGCACGAACACGGCACGCACGAACACGGATGGAACGGAGCGCGACCGCGCGAGCGATCGGTCCTCTGCCCACATGCCCTCACCCCCCCGGATGGGCAACGGAGCGAGGGTACCGGCGCCGCGCGCCGGGCGTCAAGCGGATCAGGCCGCGCTCGGGCCCCGGTGCTCCGGGACGGGCTCCTCCTGCGGATGGAGGGGCCCCTGGAGCTCGCGGTCGTAGCCGCGCGCGATCGCGTCGTGCACCCGCCGCTTGAGCGCGTGGCGGTCCTCCACCCCCAGGCCCGCGGTGGGGATGGGCTCGCCGTACACGATCTTCACCAGGCCGCTCTCGATGCGCAGCGACCCCTTGGGCGTGATGTGGTGGCTCCCCGAGATCGTGGCGGGCGCGATGGGGACCTGGGCCTGGATCGCCAGGTGGAAGCCGCCGCTCTTGAAGGCGCGCAGCTCGCCGATGGGGCTGCGCGTGCCCTCGGGAAAGATGATCACGCTGGTTCCCGAGCGGATCCGCTCGGCGGCACGCTTCATGCTGCGCACGGCGCGCGCGTTGTCGCGGCGGTCCACGATCACGTGGCGGTGCAGCGCCAGCGCCCAGCCGAAGAACGGGATCCAGGTCAGCTCGCGCTTGGCCACGAAGCGCCAGTCGTCCCCGGGGATCGTCGCGATGATGGCCGCGACGTCCACCGCGCTCTGGTGGTTCGTCATGAAGACGTAGGGCTGGCCGGGCTCCAGGTTCTCCAGGCCCTCGGCCTCGATGCGGATCCCGCAGCTCGCGTCGATCCAGCGCACCCAGTTGCGCCCCACCCAGATCACGCCGCGCCCGCTGCGGTCCACGACCGCCAGCAGGACGGCGACGCTGCCCCAGAAGAGCGTGTAGAGGAGCAGCAGCAGGTACCGGAGGACGTAGATCACGGCCTGGCCTCGCGCTGGCAGAATCTAACGCTCCCGTGAAGCGCCGTACACGCCGCCACCGTCGGTCTCCGAACCCCGCCAAACGCCGTCCCGATCCGCACCCGACGGCGACGAGGAATGCTTGACGCCGTGGTCGCCGGGCGGGATGATGGGGAACCTCCTCCCCCCACCCCCAATCCTCGACGGAGAAATCGCCCATGGCGAGTGTGAACAAGGTCATCCTGGTCGGAAACCTCGGACGGGATCCCGAGCTGCGTTACACGCAGGGCGGCCAGGCGGTCGCCAACTTCAGCGTGGCCACCAGCGAGAACTTCAACAACCGCGAAGGCCAGCGCCAGGAGCGCACCGAGTGGCACCGCATCGTGGTCTGGGGCAAGACCGCGGAGAACTGTGCCCAGTATCTCTCCAAGGGCCGCAGCGTCTACATCGAGGGCCGCCTCCAGACCCGCGAGTGGGAGGACCGCGAAGGCCAGAAGCAGCGCACCACCGAGGTCGTCGCCCAGACCGTCCAGTTCCTCGGCGGCCCCCGCGGCAGCGGCGGAGGCGGCGGCGCCCCGAGCGGAGGCGGCGGCGGCGGCAGCGAGCCCCCGCCCCCCCAAGGCGAAGACATCCCGTTCTGATCGAACTCCGCGCGGCGGCCGGAACCCCGGCCGCCGCGCTGCGCGCGCCCGGCAGGCGCTCGCGACGCGAGACGATCGAGCGCGAAGCCCTGGCTCGCGTCGCCCGCCTTCGGCGGGCGCGCTCCGCTCCGTCGCGAGGCTCTGCATCAGGTGCCTTGCCTAGACGGAAGCTAGCGTCGTACGGAGCCGGGTAGGGGTGTTCGGAGGCGAACTAGAGCGCAGCGCCCCCGCCGGCGGCACGGCCCCAGGACGAGCACGAGCGGGTCACGGCACGGCGATCCAGACCGCCCGCGCGAGCCATTCGCCGGAGAACACCCCTACCCGGCTCCACCCGGCTCGCACCGAGGGCCTCGCGCCGAGGAGCCCCTACCGAGGCTGCGTACGCAGCTGCAGGACGATGGCGTTGATGCGCGCCCGCGTGTCCGGGTCGAGCTCCTCGAACTCCACCGCCATCCCGCGCGCCTCGCCCTGCCCGCCCGGGGTGACGCGCACGACGCGCCCCGTCGCCTTCACGGGCTCCGAGTCCCCGGGCAGCGTGAACTCCAGCTGCACCTGGGACTCGAGCTCCGCCGGCGAGTCGGTCTCGATGAACATGCCGCCCTCGTTGATGTTCTGGGTGAACTCGGAGAAGAAGTCGTCCACGGTGGAGTAGTCGACGCGCACCTCGATGGGCGCGCGCTCCGACTTGCGGCGCTCGACGACCGGGATGCGGCGCTCCGAGTTCGGGTCGGACATGGCCTCAGGGAGGGCATCGGCCGGACGGTCCCTTCGCCTTAGCGCCGGGCTCGATCACCCCGGCCTCGCGCAGGCTCACGTAGCCCCGCTCGGCCACCACCACGTGGTCGAGGACGGGCACCCCGAGGAGCTCCCCGGCCTCGACGAGCCGGCGGGTGACCTGCCGGTCCTCTGCGCTCGGGGTGGGGTCGCCGCTGGGATGGTTGTGCACCAGGATCAGCGCCGCGGCCCCCTCCCGGAGCGCCGGCCGGAACACCTCGCGCGGGTGCACCAGGCTGGCGGTCAGGGTGCCGAGGGAGGTGAGCACCTCGCGCCGCACCCGGTGGCGGCCGTCGAGCAGCAGCACCAGGAAGCGCTCGTGGGGCGCGTCGCGCAGGCGCGGATGGAAGTGCCGGTGCACGTCGGCGGGGCTGCGCACCGCGTCGCCGGCCTCCAAGCGGCGGGACGCGACGCGGCGGCCCAGCTCGAGCGCCGCGACCAGGCTGGCGCGCTTGGCGCGGCCGATGCCCGCCACGCCGGCGGGCTCTCCCGGCAGCGCGGCCGCCAGGCCGCGCAGGCCACCGTGCCGCTCCAGGAGCCGCTCGGCGAGGGCGCCCGCCGCGCCGTGTCGGGCGCCGGTGCGCAGCAGCAGCGCCACCAGCTCCGCATCGGAGAGCGCCTCGGCGCCGAGGCGCTCGAGACGCTCGCGGGGACCCTCCCAACCGAGGGGACGGAGAGGGCGGAGGGGAGGAGTGCGACGGGCCATCGAGACCCCGTCGGGACCGGAGCGAGGCGAGGCTAGCGGCGGCGCGGGGCGGCGCCAATCCGGCGCAGCGGGCGACGCGCCCGCGGCGGAACGGACGCGCCGCTCAGGAGCCGCCGCGGCAGCGCTGCTCCGCGCCGGCGGCGCGCTCGAGCGCGGACTGGAAGCGCGACGGACTCACCTCCGGCGCCAGCAGGCTGTGCAGTGCGCGCCGGCGGTGGGCGCCGCTCTCCATCTCGCCCACGAAGCTGCGCAGCAGCGCGAGGTAGCCGCTCGCCTCGGCGGCCTGGCTGAGCGCCGCCGCCAGCTCGATGGGGCTCGCGGGATCGAAGCGCGAGCCGTCGAGCATCGCGATGCGGCCGCCGGGCGAGATCTCGCCCAGGCGCTTCATGGCCGCGCGCAGGTACGGGTCGGTGAAGGCGCCGCGGGGGGCCAGGGCCCGGGAGAGCGCCGCGCCGTCGAGGGCGTCGCGCAGCTCCTCGTCGAAGGCCAGGGGGCAGGCACCCACGTGGGCCGGTCCGAGGCGCGCCAGGGCGGCCCGGGCGCGGCGCACCGCATCGGCGCCCCCGTCCCCGGGCACCATGTCGACGGAGTAGACGTAGAGGTCGCGCAGGTCGTCGCGGGACTGGCGCGAGCGCAGCTGCAGGCCGGCGCTCGTGAGCGGCTCGGTCGTCGCCACCCGCACCAGCAGGTCCTCGCCCAGCTGGAGCGTCTCCACGGACTCGATCCACGGGCTGCGGATGCCGTCCAGGGACTCGCGGGCCTCGGCGTTCCGCGCCGTCTCGGCGAGGATCACGTTGAAGCCCCCGTCGCGCTCCTGCACCCGCACGGTCAGCACCTCGCGGGTGAGGAAGGCGAGCTCCGTGCGGCCCGCGAAGTAGGTGTGGCCGACGCGCACGAGCTCGTTGGGCAGCGGATCGAGATCGAGGTGGATGCGGTCCTGGGGAGAGGAGACGCGAACCGTCACCTCCCGCTGCCGGTAGCCCTCCAGGAACGCGCGCACCGTGACGGCGTCGCGGGGCCCGGCCTCGAAGCGCCGCGGCAGCAGCACGCGGGCGGGCGCCACGCTCTGCTGGTAGCGCTTCTGGAAGTTCGCGCGGATGTAGAAGAGGTCGAGGTTCGCGCCGGGCGGCGTGGTCTCGACGGTGAGGGTGCGCTCCTCGAAGTTGTGGCCGGGACGCAGCCAGGCGAAGACGCGCGACAGGCGGAAGCTCGCGCTCTCCTCGGGGACGAGGTCCACGACCTCGACGCGCCCGTTGCCTTCCTGGCCCGCGGCGGGCGGCGCGCTCGCGAGGACGCCCAAGACGCCGGCGAGCAACGCCGGAAGCGCCCGTCGGAGCGTCCGGAGCGAGGGAGTGCATCGGAGCCGCGCTCGGGCGCGCTTCGGAGCCGGCATCGGAGCCGCAGGGTAGCCGGACCCCCAGGGCGGCACCAAAGCCGGCGCCGCCGGGCCCCGCGCGGCGGCCCGAAGCTGCGCCGGATCAGCGTCCGGTGGGGGGCGCCTCCTCGCGGGCCTCGCGAGCCGCCCGGGCGGCGCGCTCGAAGTAGACCGCCAGGTCCTCGGCGTCGGGCCGGTTCTGGGCGCGCAGCTCCCGCGCGACCTGCGGCGCCGAGCCGGACTCGCGCGCGAAGGCCTCGAGCTGCTGGAGCCACGGATCCCGGTCCTCCTCGGGCAGCAGCGCCACCTCGTTCAGGAAGGCGGCGGGGTCGCGCACCGCCAGGCCCACCATGTAGGCGTGCCAGCGGATGCACGTCTGGGGCGTGCGCCCGGTGCGCAGGCAGGCCTCGATGGGGGGCAGCTTCGCGCTCACCGCCGTGCCCGCGGGCGCGCGGGGCGCCGGCGCCGGCTCGGGCTGCGCCACCCCCCGACTCACCATCACGAGGCCGGGCTCGCTGCGCGGCGCGGGCGCCGTCGCGGCGGGCGCGGCGATCAATGCGGCGGGCTGGAGGGCGGTGGGCGTGGTCGGCACGTCGCCGCCGCGCAGCACCGCCAGGGCGACGGCGCCCATGGCGGCGGCGGCGATGGGAACGGGCCAGCCGACGCTCGAGACCTCGGACCACCAGGCCGCGAGGCGGGCCAATGGGCCGACCCGCGCCTCGCCGGCGCGAAGCTGCGCCATCACCGCGTCGGCCAGGAAGGGCGGCGGCTCGGGGGTGGGGAGCTCGCGCAACAGCTCGCGGACACGCCGCAACCCGGCCAGCTCCTCGCTGCACGCCGAGCACTCCTCGAGGTGGAGCTCGGTTCGCCGTCGCTCGCTCGGAACGAGGTTGCCTTCGAGGTACTCGCCGAGCTGCTGCTTGATCTGCCGGTGGCTCATCGGTCGGATTCTCCTGGGTCCATCAAGTCCATCAGACGTTCTCGGAGCGCCTGCCGGGCGCGGTGGATCCGGGACTTCACGGTCCCCTCCGCGAGCCCGAGCACCTCGGCGATCTCCGAGTAGGGAAGACCCTGGATGTCGTAGAGCACCAGGGGGGCACGAAGCGTCTCCGAGAGGCGCTGGATCTCCTCCTGCACGCGCTCGCGGATCTGCTCGCCGGCGGCCGAGTCCTCGGGACCGCGCGGCGCGCTGGGAAGGTCGTCGCCGGCGGCCTGGCGCTGGGTCAGGTTCTCGAGGCGGGCGCGGCGCCGGCCGAGGCTTCGGCGCCGGTTGAGGGCGGCGTTCACCGCCACGCGATAGACGAAGGTCGAGAAGCGCGACTCGCGCCGGAAGCGGTGCCCGTGGCGGTGCAGGTTGAGGAACGTCTCCTGGGCGACGTCCTCGGCCTCCTGCCGGTTGCCGAGCATGCGCATCAGCAGCCCGAAGACGCGGCGCTCGTGGCGCCGCACCAGGGTCTCGAAGGCGCGCTCGTCGCCGGCCCGCCAGCGGTCGACGATCTCGAGGTCCGGGTCGACGGCCTCGGGCTCGAGGGGAGCCTGGGTCGGGGCCGAGGGGACGGGGTCGAGGAGTTCTTGGGTCAAGAAGGCCACGCTGGTCTGCGACACCTCGGCGGCGGTGTGGGTTCCACCCGGATCCCTCTTTCCGCTCGAAGCCCCCACGGGGAGTCGCTAGACGCTCGCTCCTTCCTCATCGGTGGGCGGGGCGCCGACCGGAGCCTCGCCGGGACGGCTCCAGACCCCGCTCTTGCCACCCTGCTTGTGGACCAGCCGGATCGCCTCCAGCGTCATGCCCCGGTCCACCGCCTTGCACATATCGTAGAGGGTGAGGGCGGCGGCGGATACGGCGACCAGGGCCTCCATCTCCACCCCGGTGCGGGCGTGGGCCCGGACCCGGGCCTCGATGCGCACCCGGCTCGCCTCGGCGTCGGGCTCGAGGGACACCTCGAGGGCGTCGAGGGGCAGCGGGTGGGCCAGCGGGATCCACTGGTCGGTGCGCTTGCCCGCCTGGATGCCGGCGATGCGCGCGGTGGCGAGCACGTCGCCCTTGGGCACCCGGCCCTCGGCGATGCGACGCACGGTGTCGGGCGCCATCCGCACCTCGCCCCGCGCCACGCACACCCGCTCGGTCACGGCCTTCGGGCCGACGTCGACCATCCGGGCGCGACCCCGGGCGTCGAGGTGGCTGAGCTCGTCGCCCACTCAGGCCTCCTCGCGCTCCAGCCAGTCGAGCAGGTCGCGGTACACCTGCTCGCGCTCGGGCTCGTTGAAGATCTCGTGGCGCAGCTTCGGGTAGACCCGCAGCTCGCTGCCCGGCGACTCGAGGCCCGCCGAGAAGGACCGGCTGCCCTCGACCAGGCACAGCGGATCGTCCTCGCCGTGGAGCATCAGCAGCGGGACCCGCACCTCGGCGGCCTGGCTCGCGGTGCGCGGGATCGCCTCGAGGAGCGCCGCCGCCAGGGAGGCGGTCATGGTGCGGAAGACCAGCGGGTCCTCCAGGTAGGCGCGCACCACCTCGGGATCCCGGGACAGGCCCGCGGTATCGAGACCGCTGCCCATGGACAGACGCGGCACCACCCAGCGCAGCAGCTTGGCGGCGACCACCCGGGCCTTCGAGAGCCCGGGCCCGAGGGAGAGCGCCGCGCCGGACGTCACCGCGCTCGAGATCGCGGGCCGCCGCTCGACCAGGAAGGCCGTCGTCACCAGCCCGCCCATGCTGTGGCCCACCAGCGTGACCGGAACCCCCGGGTGCTCGACCCGCACCCGGTCGAGCACCGCCTGGAGGTCGTCGAGGAAGTCGTCGAACTCCTCCACGTGGGCGCGGGGCCCCGAGGAGCGCCCGTGCCCGAAGTGGTCGTAGGCGTGCACCGCGCAGGCGCGCTCCGCGAACCAGGTCCCCAGCCCCTCGTAGCGCCCGCTGTGCTCCGCGTACCCGTGCACCAGCAGGAGCACCCGCTCCGCCTCCTCGGGCAGCCACGCCCGGCGAAAGATCAGGTTCTCCCGCCCCCCCGCCAGATGCGTCTCGACCCGTCGCACGGAAGGCTCGGCCACGGGAGCTACGGTAGCGGCTAGGCCCGGATCGACCCCATCCGGGTGGTCGCGAGCAGGCGTCCTGTTGGACTCCGCTCGCCTGCGGCTCGCTGCGCGCGCCCTATGGGCGCTTGCCCCCTCTGACGTTCGAGCACCGGGGCGGCTGGTCGCGCGGCCCGCCCCCGGCGGGCCGCGCGACCCTCTCGGGGAGGAGCGCCTCCCTGCGGGCTTCCGTGACTACCGGAGCCCGTGAACGAGAGGCCTCGCCGGAGAAGGGCCGCGGCGTTCGCCGGAGGCGAGCGACGCGCCCCCGGGCACCGCGGTGGGGCGTGCAAGTACGCAAGGCCGCGCCAGCGGCCGCGCAGCGCGGGCGAAGCCCGCGCGAAGTTCAGAAGGCCTGAACCCGTGCGCGAGCCACCTGGACCCGCCGAAGATATCCATCCCCGCGAATGTCCGAGCCCCAGAAATAACTGCTGATGCCGTCCTCTTCGCCGAGGCGGCGGATGTTGTCGGCGAGGATCTGGCAGCCGGCTTCGACGTTGGTCTCGATGGTGGCGAGGTTGCCCGCCAGGCCCATGGAGCGGGTCATGTGCGGCATCACCTGCATCAGGCCCTGGGCGCCCTTCGGGCTGCGTGCCCACGGCCGCGCGCTGCTCTCGACCAGCACGATGGCGGTGACGAGCTCGGGGTCGAGGTCGTACTTGGCGCTGTAGCGCATGACGGCGGCGCCGATGCGCTCGCGCTCGCGCTCCGAGAGGGAGGGGTTCCACGAGCCCACCAGGGCCGAGATCGTGGCGGCGTCCAGGGGCGCCTCGGCGTGCTCCGGCGCCGGGCCGCCCTGGGGCGCGGGGGCGCCCAGGAGACACAGTCCGGCGACGAGGGCGATCCCGCCCACCCGGGTGCGGGTCACGCCCCTGCGTCGCTCTGGCCGGCTCTGGGAGCTCATGCCGCTCCTCGCATCCGCCCCGGGCCACGGCCCGAATGAACCGTTCCCGCGGCTGCGATCCAATGCACCTTCCGTCCGATCGGTCGAGACCGACGCGGACGGCGTCGGGTGCCGGGCGGGCCTGCGGGACCGCCTCCGCCGCCGGAATGTCCACCCTCGTGGAGCGTCACATCCAGGACGGAACGGCCGCGCACCGTTTCCACCCCCCGATCCCGATGGAGCGTATCGGACGGACCCTTGCACCGCCAAAGCGAAACCCCGCGGGGTTGAGCCTTTCGCGCGCCGGCAACTGTGGACCGAACGCTCAATTTGGCATCACGTTTCCGTCGGAGTGACGCGACGTGTGGGTGACGCGTTGGCGTTTCGATTGACCCCCACTTTTTGCCTCTGATAGGATGCGCAGCCGGTCGGAGTGCATTGGGGAGACGGCGTTTCGGGCCCGCCCCGGCGCCGGTCCCCTTCCCACAAATCCGGTCGCGCCCGTCAGGTGGGGCCGGGTGACAAGGAGTCAGGTCCCGGTGCACCCTCGACACGACCGGCTCGCGCCGTCGCTGGATCCCGAAGCGGCCCTGCCGCTGATCCAGGGGCTCACCCATCTCCACGACGCCGTGCTGCTGCTGGACGCCGACGGGCGCGTGACCTGGATGAGCGACGCCCTCGCCGCCCTGTGCGGGGCCGCGGGCTACGAGGGCCGCTGCTGGGACGCGCTGCTCGAGCCCGCCCCGGGCTCGGCGGACCCGTGGCAGGCGCTCCACGAGGACGGCCGGGTCTCGAACGCGCCCGTCGTGCTGCGCAGCGGCGACGGCGGCCGCTGCGACGCCTGGGTCTCGGCGGCGCGCCTCGGCTCGCGCGCCGAGCGGTGTCCGAGCGTCGCCATCCTGCGCCTGCACCGCGACGCCGAGGCGACCGGCCCCGACGGCCTGCCCGCGGCGCGCCGCTACCTCCACGACCTGCTGGATGCCTCGCCCGACGCCGTGGTGGTGGTCGACGCCAGCCGCTTCGTCACCTTCGTCAACCCCGCCATGGAGGCGCTGCTGGGCTACACGCGGGAGGAGCTCCTCGACAAGCCCCTCGGCCTGTTCGTGAGCCGCTCCGAGGATCTCGAGCGGGTGGCGGCGGCCCTGGACCCCGCCCTGCCCGTGCGCAACCAGGACCTCGAGCTGCGTCGCCGCGACGGCTCTCCGCTCGTCGTCTCCGTGTCCGCCAACCTCGTGCACCTGCCCGACGGCTCGCCCCTGGGCACCGTGGCCTACCTGCGCGACGTGACCGACCGCCGCAGCAGCGAGGAGAGCCTGGCGCGCAAGAACGCGGAGCTCGAGCACTACGTGCACGCGGTCTCCCACGACCTGCGCTCGCCCCTCGTCTCGCTGCTGGGCTTCACGCGCCTGCTGCGCGAGGACTTCGCCTCTCGCATCGGCGAGAAGGGCGTCCACTTCCTGAACCGCGTCGAGCAGGCCGGGCGCACGATGGAGAGCCTGATCCAGGACCTGCTCGAGCTCTCGCGGATCGGCCGCACCGGCGAGGGCTCGGCCCTGGTGGATCCGCGCGGCGTCCTCCAGCAGCTCCAGGCCGAGCTCAAGCCGCGCCTCGACGCCACCGGGGCACGGCTCGTGCTGCCGAAGGACCCGCCGCTGGTGCGCTGCGACCGCACGCGGCTCTACCAGCTGTTCTCGAACCTCGTGGGAAACGCCCTCGACCACATGGGCGAGGCGAACGGCGCCGAGGCGGCCTGCATCGACGTGGAGATCGACCAGCGGGCCGAGGCCCACGAGATCCGCGTGCGCGACAACGGTCGCGGCATCGACCCGCAGCACCACGAGCGCATCTTCGAGATCTTCCAGAGCCTCGGCCCGCGCCCCGACGGCAAGCGCGGCAGCGGCATCGGCCTCGCCATCGTGAAGAAGATCGTCGAGACCCAGGGCGGGTCGGTGCGCGTGGAGAGCGCGCCGGGCCAGGGCGCCACCTTCCTCATCGAGCTTCCCCGCTCCGCCTCCTGATCGCCTCCGAATGACTCCCGGCGGGCGGGGCGCCCGAGCCGGCGCGGTTGCCCGGGCGGGGTCACTCCCCTAGCCTGCCGGCCCTCGGGCGGAGAGCCATGTATCCGATCCTCTTCGAGCCCTTCGGGTTCCCCATCAGCACCTTCGGCGTGATGATGGCCATCGGCTTCCTGGTGGCCACCTGGATCACCGCCGTGCGGCTGCGCGAGTACGGGCTCGATCCCGAGTTCGCCACCACGGCGCTGATCTACGCCATGGTGGGCGGCGTGGTCGGGGCCAAGCTCTACTACGCCATCGACGTGGGGCTGCGCACGTCCACGCCCTTCACCAGCCTGCTCTTCGCCCGCGAGGGCATCACCTGGTACGGCGGGCTCATCGGGGGCACGCTGGTCACGGCGCTCGGCTGCCGCATCCACGGCATCCCGGTGCGGGCCTTCTCGAGCTGCGTGTGCATCGGCGCGGCGATCGGCCAGGCCCTCGGGCGCATCGGCTGCCTGCTGGTGGGCGACGACTACGGCCGCGCCACGGACCTGCCCTGGGGCCTGAGCTTTCCCCAGGGCTCGCCGCCGACCCTCGAGACGGTGCACCCCACCCAGATCTACGAGTTCTTCTGGCTGCTGGTGGTGGGCGCGCTGCTGTGGCGCCGGCGCCGCTCGAGCCCCTTCCTGTTCGGCGAGTACCTGGCCCTGAACGGCCTGGGCCGCTTCTTCGTCGAGATCCTGCGCGTGAACCCCAAGGTGGCCCTCGGGCTCACCGAGCCGCAGTGGATCGGGATCGGCCTGATCGTCCTGGGCACCTTCGGCTGGGTCTACTTCCGGGGCCGGCCCGAGCCCGTCCCGGCCTGACGCCGCCATGCACGGGGACGCAGCCCAGGACACGCGCGCGAAGCTGCTCGAGGTGGCCGAGCGCGAGTTCGCCGAGCGCGGCTTCGCCGGCGCGCACCTCCAGCGCATCGCCGAGCAGGTGGGCGTCCAGAAGACGGCCCTCTACTACTACTTCCCGAGCAAGGAGGCGCTCTACGTCGCGGTGCTGCGCCACATGCTCGAGGAGCTCGACCGCACCATCGCCGCCGCCCTCGAGTCGCCCGGCTCCCCGGTGGAGCGCCTCGACCGGGTGCTGGAGGCGGTGAACGCGCTGCTCGCCGAGCGCAGCAACTACGCGCGCATCCTGGTGCGCATCCTCGTGGACCAGGTGAAGCTCGAGGGCCAGCCCCTGCGCGAGCCCGTCGAGCGCCTGATCGGCCGCCAGCTCGCCTTCTATCGCGAGGGCGTCGAGGCCGGCGTGTTCGCCAAGCTCTCCCCGCGCCACATGGTGCAGACCATCCTCGGCGCCACGGTCTTCCACTACGCGACCGGCGGCCTGGGCGCCGCCGTGCTCGGCGTGGAGGACATCTTCACCCACCGCGTGGTCTCGTGGCGCGGCGAGGAGCTGCGCAAGCTGCTGCTGCGCGGCGTGCTCGCCGAGGGCGAGGGCGACGGGACGCCCTAGGAGTCGCCCCCGGCCGCGGCGGGCTCGAGGGCGCGCAGGCGAGCCGCGAGATCCGTCGCCAGGCGCGAGACGCTGGCGCTCACGTCGGGCTCGCCGAGCTCTCCGAGCTTCGTGAGCGCGGCGCCCGCGAGGTCGACGAAGCGAGCCTCGCCGGCGTCGGGCCCGGCGTCGAGCCAGTGCCCCAGGGACTCGACGGTCTCGGCCCAGCGCTGCTCCAGGTAGGCCCCCATGCCCTCGGCGTAGTGCTCGAGCCGGGCGAGCCCCGGCGCGTCGCCGCGGCGGCGCGCCTCGCGCAGCGCCTCCCGGGCCTCGGCGAAGAACCCGCTCTCGAGGTAGGAGCGCGCCGCGTCCCGCCAGGCCCGGGAGGGATCCCCCAGCACCTCGGCGAGCACCTCGTCCTGGGTGCGGCCGAACACGTCCTCCACGAGCTCGCCGTGCTCCACCAGGAAGCGCGCCAGCCGGCCGTCGTCGCGGTGGGCCAGCAGCAGGGCGTGGAGCTCGCCGCGGGTCTGGTAGAGCAGGGTCTCGACCTCCTCGAGGGTCTCCTCGAGGCGCTGGGCCCCGGCGGCCAGCATGGACTCGAAGGCGGCGAACAGCTCGCCGGCGCCCTCGCCCGCCGCCTCGCGCAGGGCGCGCACCTTGGGCCCGTAGACCGTCTGCTGGTACACGCCCTCCCGCAGCTTCATGGCCTCGTGGAAGAGCGCCCCCACGGCGAGGTCGAACAGCGCCTCGCGGCCCACCGTCGAGCCCGGCTCGACGTCGCGGAACAGGGCGTGGCAGCGCTCCTTCAGCCGGAACAGCAGGTGCTCGTCGCTGTCGCCGACGAGGCCCTGGATCTCCTCGAAGTCGAGGCGCCCCTCGCGGTGGAGCACCGCCAGGCGGCGCAGTGCGCGGTGGGCCAGCAGGAAGTCGCGCACGACGTCCACGAACCCGGCGCGAGGAGCGGGGGCGGGCTCGGGCACGGCGGCTCAGGCGCGGAAGCGCGAGGTCTCCGCCGAGAGCACCAGGTCGTCGGCCTTGTCGGGGTGGACCACCTTGGCGCGCTCGAACAGGGCCTCCTCGGACTCTTCGTTGTTCGGGTCCGGGACGCAGCAGTCCACCGGACAGACCTCGGCGCACTGCTCGGTCTCGTGGAACGCCACGCACTCGGTGCAGAGCTTGGGATCGATGACGAAGGTCTCCTCCCCCTCGCTGATGGCCTCGTTCGGGCACTCGGGCTCGCAGACTCCGCAGTTGATGCACTCCTCGGTGATCATCGTGGCCATGGGCTCGGGTCCTTCTCGTGCGCGCGAGGGGCGAGAATAGGTGACCGCGGCTTCGGGTCAACGCCGCGTGGATCCAATGGAATTGGCCTGCCTCGGTCCGACTGGGAGTCCACTTTCGCCCCGCGGGGTCGAGTTGACCCGGCGGCCCACTCATCTATTTTCGACTGGGAAGTCAACCGCGTGGAGGACCCCCGGATGAGCCAGAACGTCGAACGCGAGAGCATGGAGGTCGATGTCCTGTTCGTCGGGGCCGGCCCCGCCACCCTGGCCTCCGCCCTCCACCTGATGAACCGGATCGAGGCCCACAACGCCCGCGTCGACCGCGAGGGGGGCGACCCCATCGAGCCGCCCACGGTGCTGGTCATCGAGAAGGGCGCCGCCGTGGGCGACCACATGCTCTCCGGCGCGGTGATGAACCCCAAGGCCCTGGCCGAGCTGGTGCCGAACTTCGCCGACGAGGGCTTCCCCACCGAGTACATCTGCGACAACGACATGACGTACGTCTTCACCAAGAAGCGTGCGTTCCGGCTCCCGGCGAACCTGCCGCCCTTCAAGAAGCGCGGCTACCACATCGTCTCCCTCAGCAACATCGCCAAGTGGCTGGCCGAGCGCTGCGAGGCCGCCGGCGTGGAGATCTACCCCGGCTTCGCCGGCGACAAGCTGCTCACCGAGGGCAACCGGGTGGTGGGCGTGCGCACCGGCGACATGGGGGTCGACAAGAACGGCAGCCCGAAGTCGACCTTCCAGCCGGGCATGGACATCTACGCCAAGGTCACGGTGCTCGGCGAGGGCGTGCGCGGCACGCTCTCGAAGGCGCTGATCTCCCAGTTCGGCCTGGAGGGCGAGCAGCCCCAGGTCTACGAGACGGGCATCAAGGAGATCTGGAAGATCAAGCCCGAGAAGCACCGCCCGGGCCGGGTGATCCACGGCATGATCCCCCACGAGCTCATCCACCACTTCGGCGGCATGTGGCTCTACGACATGCAGGGCGACCTGATCTCCTACGGGATGGTGACCGCCCTCGACGCCGAGAGCCCCCACAACGACCCGCACCTGGTCTCCCAGAAGTTCAAGACCCACCCCTGGATGCGGGAGCTGCTCGACGGCGCCGAGCTGGTGCGATACGGCGCGAAGACGATCCCGATCGGCGGCATGTACTCCATGCCGAAGCTCTACGTCGACGGCGCCATGCTGGTCGGCGACTCGGCGGGCTTCTGCAACGGCGAGAAGCTTGCCGGCATCCACATGGCGATGAAGTCCGGGATGATGGCGGCGGACACCATCGTCGACGGCCTCGTGGCCAAGGACTTCGGCACCACGACCCTGGGCAGCTACCAGGAGCGCTACCGCCAGAGCTGGGCCTGGAAGGAGCACCGCAAGGCGCGCAACTTCCACGGCTCCTGGGCCAAGGGCCTGCCGTTCTTCTTCCTGAACGAGCCCGTGCGCATGATCACCGGCGGCCGCGGCCTGCTGGACCCGGTGCCCTTCGAGGCCGGCCACGAGGCCACCCGGCGGCTGGCCGAGCTCCCGGAGAGCAAGCGCGAGAGGGAGAGCTTCGAGTTCGACGGCAAGCTCACCTTCACCAAGGAGCACCTGGTGGGCTTCAGCGGGGCCCAGCACGAGACGGACCAGCCCTCGCACCTGGTGGTGGCGGACACCGACCTGTGCCGCGACGTCTGCGCCGAGGAGTACGGCAACCCCTGCGAGTCCTTCTGCCCGGCCGCGGTCTACGAGATGGTCCCGGACGAGGAGCACCCGGGGAAGAAGAAGCTCTTCATCCACCACGAGAACTGCGTCCACTGCAAGACCTGCGACATCGCCGACCCCTACCAGGTGATCACCTGGACCCCGCCCGAGGGCGGAGAGGGCCCCGACTACACCCAGATGTAGTCAGGCGGAGGCGGCAGCGAGGGCCTCGCGCAGCACGCCGAGGTCGTCCTCGCGGGCGGCCACCAGCAGCACCCGGGCGGGCGCGTCGAGGGTGGTGGGGAAGCCCGCGCCGCCCTCGGACTCGAGGAGCGCCCCGGCCTCGCGCGCGATCAGCGCGCCGATGCGCCCGCGGATGCTGATGCCCTCGTGGCCGTTGCCGATGCGCAGCCCGGCGCGCACGCCCGGGATGAGCGGCGCCACGGCGATCGCCCCGCCGCAGCCGTAGGCCACCTCGAAGCCATGGCCCTCGAGGCGCTCGATCACGGGATCGGGCAGACCGTAGGAGACCAGCACCCGCGACCCCGAGCCCTCGGCCCGCGCCGGACGCGGCCGGCCCCGGGGCGGGGTGAGGCGCGCCGGGCCGCCGCGCACGGCGTCGAAGAACAGGCCCTCCCGGGGCAGCGCGACCAGGGCCGCCTCGTAGTCGCCCCGGCGCACCAGGCCCGCCATCACGGCGTAGGGGCCCCGCCCCTCCAGGTAGGAGCGCAGGGTGCCGTCGATGGGATCGACCACCACGAGGTCGTCACCTTCGCGGGCGAAGCCCGGGACGCTCGGCGTGTCCTCCTCGGCGCGCAGGGCCACGCCGGGGAAGCGCTCGAGCAGGGGCACCAGGATCGCCTCCTGGGCGGCGGAGTCGGCGATGGTGAGCGCCGCCTTCACGTCGCTCGCCTCCGCCGCCTTGGGCCGGTTCTGCACCCGGCCCTCCAGCGCCCGCGCGATGGAGGCCGCCTGCCGGACCGCGGGGGCGAGGAGCTCCACGAAGCCCGTGGGCGAGAGCTCGGCCACCCCCGGCTAGCCCGCCAGCTTCTCGGCGTGCTTCAGGTTGCGGCCCTGGGCGACCAGGATCACGTCCTCGGCGATGTTGGTGGCGTGGTCCGCCACCCGCTCGAGGTTCTTGGCGATCAGGATGAAGTCCACCTCCTGGGAGCTGGCCTCCGGTCGCGCGCTGATCTCCTCGATGGCCTCGCGGATCACCACGTCCTGGTCCTCGTCCACCTGGTCGTCCTCGCTCAGCACCCGCTCGGCCTTCTCCGCGTCGCGGTCGCTGAAGCTGTCCAGGGCGTGGCGCAGCAGCCGCTGGGCCTCCCCGGCTAGCTCCCGCAGCTTGGGCGAGACGTCCACGGGGTCGCGGCTCGCCAGCCGCAAGCCGCTCTTGGCGATGTTGCGAGCCAGGTCGCCCACGCGCTCGAGGTCGGTCGCGATCATCTTGATCGCGATCACGTTGCGGAGGTCGTCGGCCACCGGGGCCTGGGTCGCAAGGACGCGCAGCACGCCCTCGTCGATCTCGAGGTCGAAGCGGTCGATCTCGAGATCGTCGATCCTCACCTCGCGAGCCAGGGCGGGCTCGCGCTCCCACACGCTACGGAGGGACTTGTCGAGGATCGCCTCGGCGAGGGCTCCCATCTTGATGAGGCGATGGCGCAGGTCCTCGAGTACCGGATCGACGATGCGGTTCATCGCGACTCCTACCCGAAGCGGCCCGTGATGTAGTCCTGGGTCCGCTGGTCCGTGGGGTTCGTGAAGATCTTCCCCGTCTCACCCTCTTCCACGATCTCACCCAGGTGGAAGAAGGCCGTGCGCTGGGAGACGCGCGCCGCCTGCTGCATGTTGTGGGTCACGATCACGATCGTGAACTTCTCCCGGAGCTCGTCGATCAGGCCCTCGATGGTGGCCGTGGCGATGGGATCGAGGGCCGAGCACGGCTCGTCCATCAGGATCACCTCCGGGCTCACGGCGATGGCCCGGGCGATGCAGAGCCGCTGCTGCTGCCCGCCGGAGAGGCTGGTGCCGGGCTCGTGGAGCCGGTCCTGCACCTCCTTCAGCAGGCCCGCCCGGTCGAGGCTCGAGATCACGATGCGGTCGAGCTCGGCGTGGCTCGAAGCGATCCCGTGGATCCGCGGGCCGTAGGCGACGTTCTCCCAGACCGACTTCGGGAACGGGTTGGGCTTCTGGAACACCATGCCCACCCGGGCCCGGAGCTGGACCACGTCGAGCGTCCTGTCGTTCACGTCCACGCCGTCGAGCAGGATGCTGCCGGTGACCCGGCACCCGTCGATCACGTCGTTCATGCGGTTGACGCAGCGCAGGAAGGTGGACTTCCCGCATCCCGAGGGGCCGATCAGCGCGGTGACCTGGTTGGCCGGGACGTCGAGGTCCACGCCGAACAGCGCCTGCTTCTCACCGTAGAAGACCGAGAGATCGCCGACGCGCACCTTGGTCGCATTCGTCGGTTCGACCGCCGTCATCGACGCACCTCTCCGCCTGGCAGGCATTGCCACCCGCGGCTACCAGCGCCGCTCGAAGCGGTTGCGCAGCAGCACCGCCGCCAGGTTCATGATAATCAGAAACGCCAGCAGCACCATGATGGCCGCAGCGGTCTTCTCCCGGAAGGCCGGCTCGGGGCTGTCCGCCCAGAGGAAGATCTGCACCGGCAGCGCCGTGGCGGGCGCCAGCGGGCCGTCGGGGACGTCCACCACGAAGGCGACCATGCCGATCATCAGCAGGGGAGCCGTCTCGCCCAGGGCGCGAGCCATGCCGATGATGGTGCCGGTCAGGATCCCCGGCAGTGCCAGGGGCAGCACGTGCTGGACGACGACCTGGAGCGGGGAGGCACCGACGCCGAGGGCCGCCTCCCGAATCGAGGGAGGCACCGACAGGATGGCGGCGCGCGAGGCGATGATCACCGTGGGGAGGGTCATGAGCGCCAGCACCATGCCGCCGACCAGGGGCGCGGAGCGGGGCAGTCCGAAGAAGTTCAGGAACACCGCCAGGCCGAGCAGCCCGAACACGATGGAGGGCACGGCGGCGAGGTTGTTGATGTTGACCTCGATCAGGTCGGTCCAGCGGTTCCGTGGCGCGAACTCCTCCAGGTAGACGGCGGCCGCGACCCCGACCGGGAACGAGAGGAGCAGCGTGACGAGCAGTGTGAGCAGCGAGCCGACGGCCGCGCCCCAGATGCCGGCCAGCTCGGGCTCGCGGCTGTCGCCGGAGCTCAGGAAGCGGAAGTTGAAGACCTGGTGGACGAGACCCCGTCCGCGCAGGTCCTCGATCCAAGCGATCTGGCGGTCCGAGACCTTGCGCTGGGACTCCGGGAGGTCGGTTCGGATCTTGCCCTTCAGGTACTGGTCGGCCTCGTCGGACAGCGGGACGCGCACCGGCTCCCGGGTCCCCACGAGTTCCGGCGCGGCGAGCACGCGTTCGCGCAGCTCGAACACGGCGCCCTTGCTCACCAGGCCGGCGAGCTGGCGTCGCTCCCGTCGGCCCTCGACCGCCGGGAACAGGGACGCCAGGGCCGCGCGGACGGGCTTCGCGTAGTCGGCCCGGCCCAGCACCTCGGGGTCGCGGGTGCCGTCGGGGTCCAGAAGCTCCGCGTCGTAGTGGATCTCCAGGGTCAGCTCGTGCTGGGTGAAGGCCGGGAGCCCCGACCGGGTCACGCTCGCCAGCAGCACGACCAGGGCGAGCATCGCGATCCCGATGGCGCCGAGGCCGTAGGCCCGGAACCGCCGCTCGGCCGCGTAGCGGCGCCGCAGCCTCTTCCGGGCAGCCTCGTCGTCGTGGATCCCCACCGCGTCGGCGCGACCCTCAGTCATACTTTTCCCGGTACCGCCTCACCACGGTGAGGGCGACGACGTTGAGGATCAGGGTCGCCAGGAAGAGCACCAGGCCCAGCGCAAAGGCGGCGAGGGTCTTGGCGCTGTCGAACTCCTGGTCGCCCACCAGCAGCGTCACGATCTGGACCGTCACCGTCGTCACCGCCTCCAGGGGATTCGCGGTGAGGTTCGCCGCCAGGCCCGCCGCCATGACGACGATCATGGTCTCCCCGATGGCCCGGGAGACCGCGAGCAGCGTCGCCCCGACGATGCCGGGAAGGGCCGCGGGCAGGACGACGCGGCGGATGGTCTCGGACTTGGTGGCACCGAGCCCGTAGGAGCCCTCGCGAAGCGCACTCGGGACCGCGCTGATCACGTCGTCGGAGAGGGAGGACACGAACGGGATGATCATGATGCCCATCACCGCACCCGCTGCGAGGGCACTTTCCGAGGCCACGTCGAGCCCCAGGCCCTCTCCGAACTCCCTCAGCATCGGCGCCACGCTGAGCGCGGCGAAGACGCCGTAGACCACCGTCGGGATGCCGGCGAGGATCTCCAGCACGGGCTTCACGATGGCGCGCGTGCGCGGGCTGGCGTAGTCCGAGAGGTAGACGGCCGAGAACAGTCCGACCGGGACCGCCACCGCCATGGCGATCACCGTGATGAGGAGCGTGCCGAGGAAGACCGGGATCGCCCCGAAGGCGCCCGAGGAGCCCACCTGGTCGGCGCGGATGGCGGTCTGGGGGCTCCACTCCGTGCCCAGCAGGAACTCCGCCGGGGAGACCAGGGCGAAGAACCGGACCGCCTCGAAGATGAGCGACAGCACGATGCCGACGGTCGTGAGGATCGCGACCACCGAGCAGGCGACGAGGGAGATGCGCACGGCGCGCTCGACGCGGATGCGGGCGCGGAAGTCGGGGCGCAGGCGGCTGCGCGCCCAGGTGAGGCCGCCCACGGCCACGGAGAGCAGCAGGCCAGCGAAGGCGAGGCCCGCGTAGGTGCGGAGGCGTCCGAGCTGGCGAGCGGCCTCGAGCACCTCCGGGCCGGGCTCCCGCGCGGTGCGCTCGCCCGCCGCGACGCGGCGCGCGTCGTCGAGCACCCTCGCGAGCTCGCCCGACGGGAGCTCCCGGACCTCCTCGGGGAGCGCCGAGACCACCATCGCGTCCACGAGGCCCGGCTCGAGGGCGAGCCAGCCCACGAGCAGCACGAGGGCCGGGAGGCCGCACCAGAGCGCGACCCAGGACCCGTGGTAGGAGGGCCGGGAGTGGAGCGTGCTCGTGCCGTCGGCGGCCAGCGCGAGGGCCCGGTTGCGGCCCGTCCAGAACGCCGAGGCAACGAGCAGGACGAGGAGGGTCGCAAGCAGCAGGCTCATGGGATGGACCCGGGCGAGGAGGGGGTGCGGAGAGCGGGACGGCCGGCGGTCGTGCGCCGCCGGCCGCCTCCGAACGGCTACTGGGACGCGGCGACGTCGCGGTTGAGGGGAACCAGGCCGGTGGCCTGGCGACGCACCTCGGCGCGCTCGGCGTCGGGCAGGGGGATCAGGCCCTTTTCGGCCAGGTAGCCCTCCTCGCCGGCCGCCTTGTCGCTGGTGAACTCCGCGATGTACTCCACGATGCCCGGCACGACGCCCACGTGGGCCTTCTTCACGTAGAAGTACAGGGAGCGCGAGACACCGTAGTCGCCCGAGGCGATGTTCTCGAAGGTCGGCTCCACGCCCTCGACGAGGCTGCCCTGGATCCGGTCGGCGTTCTGGTCGAGGAACGAGAAGCCGAAGATCCCGAGGGCCATGGGATTCGCCTCGAGCTTCTGGACGATCAGGTTGTCGTTCTCGCCCGCCTCGACGTAGCCGCCGTCCTCGCGGATCGCGTGGGCGATGCCCTTGAAGGCCTTCTTGTCCTCCTTCCGCTTCGCCGCGAGCATCGGGACCGCCTCGGCGCCCCCCTCCATCGCCAGCTCGACGAAGGCATCGCGGGTGCCCGAAGTGGGCGGCGGGCCAAGCACCTCGATCTCGGCGTCGGGCAGCGAGGGGTCGATGTCGCTCCACTTCCGGTAGGGGTTCGGCACCAGCTGGCCGTCGATGGGGACCTGCTTGGCCAGGGCCCGGAAGATCTGCTCCTTGGTGAGGCTCACGCGACCGCTCGACTTCGAGTTGGCGATCACGATGCCGTCGAAGCCGATCCGGACCTCCACGATGTCCGTGACGCCGTTGCGGGCGCAGGACTCGATCTCGGAGGCCTTGATGGCGCGGGAGGCGTTGGTGACGTCCGGGTGCTCCAGGCCGACGCCCCCGCAGAAGAGCTTCAGCCCGCCCCCGGAGCCCGTGCTCTCGATCACCGGGGTCCTGAAGGCGGTGGTGCGGCCGAACTGCTCGGCCACGGCGGTCGCGAAGGGGAAGACCGTGGACGAGCCCACGACGCGGATCTGGTCGCGGGCCTCGGCCTCCTGCGGCGCGCCGCAGGCCAGCACGGCGATCGCCACGAGCGCGGAACCCATGATTCTCATTCCGGTTTCCTCCATCGAACGGCCGGCAGGCTAGCGGGGGCCGGCGGGGTCGGCATGGCCGTTGTGTGACGCTTGGGTGACGAGATCCGTTACGGAATCGTTACGACGGCTTCCCACGGGGCGAAACGCCCCGAGGCCGCGGGGTCCGGGCCCGGGACGCTTCAGAAGTGCACGTCCACCCGGCTCTGGAAGATGTTCAAGTCGTCGAGATCCTCGCTCGGAGAGTTCGCGTCGAGGATCCTCGACCAGTCGAAGAGCACGCGCAGGTAGGGGGTCAGGTACCAGTTGAGGGCGAGGGTGAACACGCTCTCGCGGCCGCCGTTGACGTCGCGGTCGTTCAGGTCGATGGAGGCGTAGCGGGTCGCGAGCTCCCAGGCTCCGCGGCCCCCGTTCTCGAGGCTGAAGTTCCGCGCCGGCCGGAGCCCCTTGAACTCGCCCGAGCCGATCTTGTAGGAGCGGGCGCGCGATTCGCCGGTCAGGCTCCAGGTCGCCTCCACGTGCCAGCCCTCGAAGGACAGGTCGTCCATGCCGCGGCGGTCGAGGAACACGCGGTTGTACTCGCCGCCCAGCGAGAAGGGGCCCTGTGCGAAGGCGAACTCCGGCCCGGTCAGGAAGACCCGCTCGACGTCCACCAGGGTCCCGGTGTCGACCGGGAACAGGTTCGACTGGTGCGTGGTCTCGGCGCGGATGCGCACCTCGCTGTCGTCGGGGTCGCGAAGGGCGGCGCGCGCCCCGAAGTGGAGCACGCGGCCCTCGTCGATCAGCGGCGCCCACACGGCCCGGACGGCGGCGCCCCAGCCCTCGTCGCCGTCCTTGTCCGCCTCCGCGCCGTCGCCGTAGATGCCGGTGGAGAAGAGCCAGTGATCGCCGGAGAAGTCGCCCCGGACGCCGATGGCCCGGTCCACGAAGGGCACGATGAGATCGGTGTCCACGCCCCGCTCGACGAAGGGGATGTCGTTGGAGCTCATCTCGATCGCCAGGCTGAAGGGCTGCTTCTGGTGCCCGGCGTAGAGCTTGCCCCAGGGCAGGCCGGTGTAGCCGGCGAAGAAGTCCTTCAGGGCGGCCTCGTTGTCGGCGAAATCCGCCTCGGCCATGAACACGAAGTCCTCCGCGTAGGTCCCCTTGAAGAACAGGCGCGCGCGGCGGATCTCGGTGCCGTCCGTCGCCTCGGAGCCGACGCCGGCGCCGCCGTGCCCGCTGGCGTCGGCGTGCAGGCGCCCACCGATCCTGAACTTGTACGCGCCGTCGCGCGACCTGACGTTCAGGCCCTTGCCGTCGAGCGTCACGATCGCGTCGCGCAGGTCCTCCTCGGTCAGCGCCTCCTTCTTCAGCAGCTCGTCGTACTGGGCCTGGGTGATGGCGCCGTTCTGGAGCAGGACGTCCAGCAGCGCCTGGTCGGCGGCGGACGCCGCGCCGGCCTCCAGCAGCACGAGTGCGGCCAGTGCGGCCAGCCACCGAAGGCTCGAGTTCCGGTGCATCGGGATGCCTCCCACCGATTCGGGTCCGGGACGCGCCCCGCGCCACCGTCGGCGAGGCGTCCACGGACCGGGCGGGGCGGACCGTATGGGAATCGGCGCGCCGGAGTGTGACGGAATCGTGACGGGGAGAAGAAGATGAAGTGGTCATGTGGCCATCGCGCGGCTGGGGCGCGACGCCTCCATGAATCAAAACGACGTTCTGGTGTGCACCGCTAGGCGTGGGTCGGCAGCGTGAACGAGAAGGTGCTGCCCTGCCCGGCCCGGGAGTCGACGAACACGCCGCCGCCCATGGACTGGACGAGGTGCTTCACGATGGCAAGGCCGAGGCCGGTCCCTCCGAGGTCACGGGACCTCGCCTTGTCGACGCGGTAGAAGCGCTCGAAGATGCGCGGCAGGTCCCGGGACGGGATCCCCATCCCATCGTCCTGGACCTCGACCCGTACCTGGCTCGGACCGCCCAGCACGCGAACCTGGATGTGGCCGCCGGCCTCGGTGTACTTGGCGGCGTTGTCGAGCAGGTTGGTGAGCACCTGCTCGACGCTGCGCCGGTCCGCCCAGGCCACCCCCCTGCCCTGCTCGACCAGGTCCGCGGAGAGCCGTGCCGCGTCCAGGCGCGGCTTGAGATCGCGCAGCAGCGTCGCCGCGAGCCGGCTCACGTCCACCTCGGCGGGCTCCAGCTGGAGCTTGCGGCTCTCGGCGCGGGAGAGCGCCAGCACGTCCTCGATCAGCGCGCCGAGCCGCTCGGCGTGGCGCAGGATCACCTCGAGGTACTGGACGCGCTGGGCCTCGGGGAGCCCCTCGGCGAGGAGCGTCTCGGCGAAGCCGCGGATCGCGGTGAGCGGCGTCTTGAGCTCGTGGGACACGTTGGCGACGAAGTCGCGCCGGATGCCCTCGAGGCGTCGCAGCTCGGTCAGGTCGTGGAAGACCGCCACCACGCCGCGCAGCTCGCCCTGCCCCGGGAAGCGCACGGCGTGCATCTCGATCACCTGCCCGTCGGGCTCGCCCAGCTGGAGCTCCAGGGTGACGGGCTCGCTCGAGCGCGCCGCGAGGTGCACGGCGTCCTCGATCTCCGGCCGACGGATCACCTCCCAGTGGGGGCGTCCGGCCACCTCGCCCCAGGCCCCGAAGAGCTCGCGCAGGCGCGGGTTGGCGAGCACGACGCGATCGTCGCGGTCCACCACGAGGACGCCCTCGGCCATGCCCGCCAGCACGGCCTGGAGCTGCTCCTTCTCCGCGGTCACCTCGCGCAGGCGGCGTCGGAGCTGGTCGCCCATCTGGTTCACCGCCTCGGCGATGCGTCCGAGGTCGTCGCGAGAGCGCCAGGCGAGGCGCTGGTCGAGATCGCCGCGCGAGATCGAGCCCACCACCCGACGCAGCTCCCGCACCGGGCGCAGCGCCAGGGCCGACAGCCCCCAGGCGAGGGCCAGGGCGAGGGGCACGCCGAGCAGGCCCGCGACGAGCAGCTCCCGGCGCAGTCCCGAGACCTGGGCCTCGACGCGGTCGAGGTCGAGGGCCAGCCGCACCACGCCGGCGTCCCGGGGCGCCGGCAGCCCGAGGTAGAGGTAGGGGCGCCGCAGGGTCTGGCTGAGCCGGGTGTCCGTGCCCGTGCGCCCGGCGAGGGCGGCGCGCACCTCGGGCCGCTCGTCGTGGCTTCCGAGGCCTTCGAGGGCCTCGGGGGTCACGCCCGAGTCGGCGACCACACGGCCCTGGAGGTCGATCAGGGTGACGCGCGCGCCCGCGGAGGCGGCGGCCCGCACCGCGAGGGGCTGGAGCTCGCTGCGCGACTCCATTCGGATCGGCACACCGTCCAGGAGCTCGACCACCAGGGCGGCGCGCCCGCGCAGGGAGTCCGCCAGCAGCGCCGTCTCGCGTTCGCGCAGGCCGCGCTCGGCCACCCAGCCCGAGGCGAGGATCACGGCGACCACCACCGCCGCGACGCCCGCCGCAAGCCTTCCCTGGATTCCAGTCATCGGGATCCCACCGCGCGGGGCGGCGGCGTCAGTCCGCGAAGCGGTAGCCGACGCCGCGCACGGTCTCGATGCGCTCGGCGCTCGAGCCGAGCTTCTCGCGCAGCCGCTTCATGTGCGTATCGATGGTGCGGAGCGTCACCGTGATGTCCGAGCCCCAGACCCGGTCGAGGAGCTGCTCCCGGGCGAAGACCCGGCCGGGGCGGCTCATCAGGGTGACGAGGAGCTGGAACTCCTTGGCGGTGAGCGAGATCGCGTCGCCGTCCACCCGGCAGCGGTGCCGCTCGGGGTCGAGCTCGATCGAGCCCTGGCGCATCACGTTGGCCTGGGCGGGCTCGTTGCGCGAGCGCCGCAGGATGGCCTGCACGCGCAAGGTGAGCTCCCGCGGGCTGAAGGGCTTGGTGACGTAGTCGTCCACGCCCAGCTCGAAGCCCACGATGCGGTCCACCTCCTCGGACTTGGCGGTGAGCATCAGGATGGGGAGCCCCGCGAGCTCCGCGTCCGAGCGGATCCTCCGGCACACCTCGGTGCCCGAGAGGTCCGGCAGCATCACGTCCAGCACCATCAGGTCCGGCCGATGGCCCCGGGCAAGCGTGATGCCCTCCTCGCCGGTCTCGGCGGTCTCCACCTCGAAGCCCGCCTGGGCGAGGTTGAAGCGGACGAGCTCCAGCAGATCGGGCTCGTCGTCGACGACGAGGATTCGGGTCGCCATCGGCCCACAGGGTACCGGCCCCGAAGGGGTCGGGAAACGGGCGCCAAAATCCGGCCACCCGGGCTCCACGCAACTTCAACCCCGACGTCGCGGTCCCGTCACGGAAACCGCCGCCCCCCGCGATTTCCGGGCCCGCGAGGTGTAAGATGGATCACGTCCCGGGTGACGGGCGGGTCCGAAGATCCGGCTCGGGGCCCGCGTCGTAACCCCCGCGTCGAACCCCGTTCGAGCTCGCCGGGGGATCAAGCGCGGACGTGGACCTTCCGATCCGAGGGGAAGCCCAGCTCTTACCCGGGTCCGGAGGTCGGCCTCCGGAAACCCCAGCGAGGAGAACCCCGTGCGTCGACTCCTGCTTCTCGCCTGCGTGGCGCTGATCCCCACCGTCGGGACCTCCGCCCTCGCCGGCCCGCCGGCCGCCATCCCCGACGGAGGCCAGGAGCGCGCCAACCGTGCCTTCGAGAGCTTCGCCCAGCAGTGGATGGGCAAGATGCAGAAGGCCGAGCGGAGCAACCGCAGCAAGCCCAAGATCGAGAGCGGCGGCCAGTACACCTACCGGGGCTACGCGACGGACTTCGAGACGGAGCTCAAGCCCACGGGCCATCCCTCGGCCCCCTACGTGGGCGTGCTGCGCTACCGCGAGAACCTCTACGCCTGCAGCGACCGCAAGGCGACGCGCTGCAGCGTGGCCGCCAGCACCCCGGTGACGGAGATCTTCCGCTACCAGGGAGGCCGCTGGGTCTACTGAGCGGGCCCTGCCCCCACGGGGACAGGCTCCTCAAGACGGGGTGGGGGCCGGCCGATTCCTGAGTGGATCCGGGCCCGCCGCGAGGATGGGTGCGCCCGGACCTCGGGGTGCCCTTGCGGGAATCGGTCCACGAGCTCGGACTCGCGGGCGCGGCGGCGCTGTGCGCGGCCGTGCTGGTGGCGATCGGTGCCCTGGCGCCGCTCGAGCGGCCCGTGGCCGACGCCGCCCTCGCCCTCGCGGCCCGCCGCCCGCCGACGCCGCCGGCCTCGGCGCCGGGCGTCGCCGTGGTCGCCATCGATCCCCAGAGCCTGCGCGCCCTGCCCGAGTGGCCCTGGCCCCGGCGCTTCTACGCCGACGCGGTGACGCGCCTCGACGCCGCCGGCGCCGTCGCCATCGCCTTCGACGTCGACTTCTCCACGCCGCGCGACCCCGCCGACGACGCGGCCTTCGCCGCTGCCGTCGCCGCCTCGGGACGCGTCGTGCTCGCGAGCTTCCGGCAGTTCCAGGACCTCGGCGGCGCCGAGCTCGAGATCGCCAGCCTGCCGATCCCGCGCCTCGCCCGGGGCGCCGCGGCGATCGGGAGCGTGATGGTGCCCGTGGACGCCGACGGCGTGGTGCGCCGCTCGCCCCGCGCCATCGACGTGGCCGGAGCGCCCACGGTCTCCCTCGCCGAGGCGGCCCTCGACGTCGCCACCGCGCAGGCCAGCCGGCCGCGCGTCGGCGAGACCTTCGCGATCGACTACCGCCGGCAGCGGCCCGCGATCCCGCTGCTCTCCATGAGCGACGTGCTCGACGGGCGCTTCGACCCGCGCGACGTGGCCGGACGCGTGGTGATGGTGGGCGCCACGGCGGCGGAGCTCCAGGACCTCTGGCCCACGCCCCTCGACCCGGCGGCGCCGGGCGTCCTGATCCAGGCCGTGGCCTTCCGCACCCTGGCGGCGGAGCGCGCCGGCGAGCCGGTGCTGCGACGCGCCGGCCAGGGCGTGCGCCTCGCCGCCATCGCGCTGCTCGCCCTGGCGGCCGGGCGCCTCTCCGGCGCGCGCGGCTCCCACGGACGCCGGGTGGTCCGCCTCGCCGCGCTCGCCACCGGCGTGGTGGGAGGCAGCGCCGCGCTGCTGCTCCAGACCGGCTGGTGGCTCGACCCCGTGGCGCCCTGCGCCGTGGTCGCGCTCCAGTACGTGCTGGGCCTCGAGGTGGTGCGCTCGCGCATCGGCCGCCAGGTGGCCGAGCAGGAGAGCTCGCTGGCGGCGGTCTTCCGCATCGGCGAGGCCAGCACCGGCGTCACCAGCGACGGGGGCCTCGAGCTCGGCCTGCACCTGCTCGGCGAGGTGGTGGGCGCGAGCGGCGTGGCGCTCTACCGGGCGCGGCCCGACGGCGTCCTCGACGGGCGCCGCCTGGCCTGGAGCCCCGAGGGCGGACCCGAAGCGGGCGATCTCGATCTCGCCGCCGAGGTGTTCGCCGGGAGCGAGCCCCGCGTCTTCGAGGGCCGCATCCCGGGACGCGACGCGGCGCCGGGCGTCGCCGTCTACGCGCCGCTCCACGCCGGCGAGCTTCCGGTGGGCGTGCTCGTGGTGGAGCGCGCGGGCAGCGCCGCCCTCGAGCCCGTGCAGCTGCGCACCGTCGCCACCGTGGGCGCGCAGATCGCGCTCTCCGCGGGCAACCTGCGCCTGGTCGAGGACCTGCGTCGCAGCTTCGAGACCTCGGTGGAGGCCATCGCCAGCGCCATCGAGGCGCGCGACGGCTACACCGAGATGCACTGCCGCCGCCTGGCGATCTTCTCCACCACCATGGCGGCGCGGCTGGGCCTGGCCGAGGAGGAGATCGAGTCGATCCGCCTGGGCGCGCTGCTCCACGACGTCGGCAAGATCGGGATCCGCGACGAGATCCTGCTCAAGCCCGGCAGCTTCACGCCGGAAGAGCGCCGCGTGATGGAGAGCCACACCGAGGTGGGCGAGCGCATCGTGCAGCCCATCTCGGGCATCACCTGCACCACCCTGGGCTGCATCCGCCACCACCACGAGCGCTGGGACGGCCGCGGCTACCCCGACGGGCTGGCCGGCGAGACGATCCCCCTCGGCGCGCGCATCGTCACCGTGGTCGACGTGTGGGACGCGCTCTCGAGCGCGCGGCCCTACAAGCCGGCCTTCCCCCAGGAGCGGGTGCTCGAGCTGCTGCACAAGGGCCGCGGCACGGAGTTCGACCCCGACGTGGTGGACCTCTTCTTCCGCGTCCTCGACGAAGAGGGCGAGGAGATGCTCGCGCTGGTGGGCATGGAAGCGGCGGACCCGGCGTGAGCGGCGGGACGCGGCTGGGACGCTGGCTGCTGGCCGGCCTGCTGGGCGCCCTCGTCTGCGCGGCGGCGCCGGCGGCGGCGGAGCCGTCGGACCCGGTGCAGCGGCTCGAGGCGGCGCTGGCCGAGCACCCCGACGACCCGGACCTGCTCTGGGCCCTGGCCCGGGAGCTGCGGGCGGCGGGCCGCTCGGGCGAGGCCGCCGAGGCCTTCGCGCGCTTCGAGGCGCGCTTCCCCGGGCGCCGGCCCGACGCCGCCTTCGAGCGCGGCCGCGCCCTCTACGAGGCGGGCCGCTACGCCGAGGCCCTGGCGGCCCTCGAGCGGGCCCTGGCGCGCGACGGCAGCGACGCCGCGGCCCAGCTCTACCGCGGGCTCGCGCTGCGGCGGCTCGGCCGCCGGGAGGCCGCGGACCGCGCGCTCCGGGCGGCCGCCTCCCTCGACCCCGACGTCGCGCCCGAGGCCCTGCTGCTGCGCGGACTCGGCCGCCTCGAGTCGGGCGACCGCCGGACCGGAGAGGAGCTGCTGCGCGAGGCCATCGAGCTCGACCCCGGCGGCGAGGTGGCGGACCGCGCCCGCCGGCTGCTGCGGGGCCGGCCGCGCCAGGCGCCGGGCCGCTCCCTGGAGCTCTACGCCGAGGGCGGCTTCGAGTACGACAGCAACGTCACCCTGGACAGCGGCACGGACCTGCCCGGTCCCTCGACGGACCGGCGCGACGCGCGCTGGCTGTGGGCCGGCGGGGTCTCCTGGCGGCCGATCCGCCGGGACGACGCCAGCCTGACCCTCGGCTACCGCTTCGACCAGACCGAGCACGACGAGCTCGACGGCTTCGACCAGCAGAGCCACCTGGTCTTCGGCTCCGGCGCCTGGCGCGCGGCCGAGCGCATCGCCCTGCGCCTCGACGCCTTCGGCAGCACCAGCCACCTGGACTCGGACCCCTACCTGATGCGCGCCGGGCTGCGGCCGAACCTGCTGGTCGAGCTGGGCCCGCGCGCCGGGCTGCTGCGCGCCTTCGTCGAGGGCGAGCGGCGGGACTACCGGGAGAAGGCCTTCCTGCCCTCCCTGGAGCGCGACGCCTTCGTGGTGGGGGCGGGCTTCGAGCACTTCCTCACCCTCCCCTGGCGCGCCGGGAGCTGGAGCGCGCTCGGCCTGCGCTACGCCCGCACCGACACCGAGGCGAAGCGCGATCTCTTCGGTCTCGCGGCGGCCTTCGACCACGACCTCTGGGAGGCGAGCTGGCGGCTGCGCGTGCCCCTGCCCTGGAAGGTCGAGGCGAGCACCACGCTCACCCTGGGCTACGAGCGCTACGCCCACCACAACGTGATCGACTTCCTCACCGACAACGGCGTCGGCACCGTCGATCCGGACAAGCGAAGCGACTTCGTGGTGGACGCCCGGCTCGCCCTGGCGCGCCCGCTCACCCGCTGGAGCGACCTCGAGCTCTCGTTCCGGCGCATCGAGCGCCACTCGAACGTCGATCTCTACGCCTACGACCGCGACGTCCTGGGCGTGAACCTGCGACTCCACACCTACTGAACCCGAGGAGACCCCCATGCCCCATCCCGAATCGATCCGAGCCCACCGCCGGCGCCGCGGCTGGACCCTGGCCGCCGTGGCCCTCGCCCTGGCGACCCTCGCCCCGGGCCCGGGGCCGCGCATCACCCACGTCACCGGCGTGGTGGAGATCGGCAGCGGCACGCCGCCGGCCTGGAAGGCGGCGCGGGCCGGCGACGCCATCGCGCCCGGCGTCGCGGTGCGCACGCGGACCGGCGCCAGCGCGGAGCTGGTGATGGGGACGCGCACCGTGCGGCTCTACGAGAACTCGGTGCTGCGCATCCCCGCCGAGGCGGACGGCGCGACGGGCAGCAACGGCCCGCGCGCGGTGAGCCTCGACGAGGGCCGCTCGCTCTTCGACGTGCTGCGGCGCGACGACGGCGACCGCTTCGACGTGCGCACGCCGGAGGTGGTGGTGAGCGTCAAGGGCACGCGCTTCCTGGTGGACGCCGGTGCGGCCGAGCTCGCCTCGGTGGCGGTGTTCCGCGGCCAGGTCGGCGTGCGCGGCCTCGCCGAGGAGCTGGCCCACGAGACCCTGGTGCGGCCCGGCTTCACCGCCTTCGGCGGCGCCGGCCAGCCCTTCGAGCTGCGCTTGACCCCCTTCGAGGATCCCTGGGACGCCTGGTCCCAGGGCGCGCCGCCGCCGCGTCGCGCCGCAGCCGCGCCGCCGGCCGCCCGGGCCGCGACCCTCGAGGCCAAGAAGGCCGCCGGCCGCGTCGCGGGCGCCGACATCCGGGCCCACGAGCGCGCCGCCGAGGCGGTGAAGCGCGAGGCCGTCGCGCGCGGGAAGCGCGGCAAGGCCGGCGCCGTGGTGAACGGCAAGCCCGGGTTGGCGCCGCCCGCCGCACCGGATCCGGGCCTGGCCCTCGACGGGGCGCGCCCCGACCTCCCGGCGAACCTGGAGCCGCCCCTCACGAAGGGCGGCGGGGAGCTCGACCCCCTGGCCGACGCCCTGCGTCGCAAGGACGGTCCCATGCCCGACGGCCTGCTGGGCTCGCTCCTCGACGGCGAGTTCAACGACGACGGCACCGGCGGCGTGCCGCCGGGCAGCAACCCCTTCCTGGCCGGCATCCCCTTCACCTACACGATCCAGGACGACAAGATGAGGATCTTCGGCGCGAACGGCCTCTACACGGTGCTCACCGAGGACCAGGTCGACGACTTCCTGGCCGGGGACATCGGCGCGGCCGGCCTGGGGGCCCCGATGGTGCAGCTCCTGATGGAGTACGGGGTCGATCCGGCGGAGCTGAACACCTTTTTGGGGGGCGTGGCGCCCACCTTCTAGTGCGTAGAATGGGTGCATGGGGGTGGGCGAGGAGACCCCCATGCACCGACGGCCCTTCGCGCTCCTTCCCGCGTTCCTGCTGATCGTCTGGACGACCCTGCCCCAGCCCGCCCGGGCCGAGGAGGAGACGGCGGGCCCCGCCACCATCGGCGCCTACGCGCTCGCCTTCGGCATGAAGCTCGACGTCGCCTCCGTCGGCGCGACGACGGTGTCGGCCCTGTGTCGCCGCGAGACGGGCGCCATCGTGGCCGTCCTGCCCGTGACGCCGATCGCGCCCGGCTCGACGCTCTCCCTGCCGATTGCTCCGTCGGGCTTGAGCTTCGGCGGCTCCGTGAGCTGCGAGGTCGTGGGCCGGGGAGACACGGGTGCCATCGAGTCCACGCTCCACGTGCTCTTCGGCTCCGGCGATGCCTGGGAGAGCGTCGAGGGTGGCCCCCGGGAGCCGAGCCCGGGGCCGGTCTGGCTGCCGCTGGACGATCCCTCCCAGCGCTTCGTCCTGCTGCCCGGCGATGCCATGGTGCTGGACCGGGAGACGCAGCTGGTCTGGCAGCGGGAGCCCGGCACCCCACCGAGCCCCTTCGCGCTCGCGCGGAGCCGCTGCACCCAGCTCGACATCCAGGGGCACATGGGCTGGCGACTTCCGAAGCTCTCGGAGCTGGTGAGCCTGCTGGTGGAGACGGCGCCCTCCACCTACGGGCTCGCCCCCTTCCAGCCCTTCGTCCTGCCTCCCGGCCAGAACGTGACCTACTGGACCAGCACGCCTCGGATCACGTTGCTTCAGCCGGGCCCGGGGGACGCCATCCTCTTCCGGGCCGTCACGATCGGACCGGCCACCAATCCCACCCAGACCCTGGCGACGACCGATCTGGCCGAGGCGTGGTGCGTGCGCGCCGCCGGAGGGCCGTGAAGCCCTACCGCGCCCCCGGCGCCCACAGGTAGAGGAACGTGGGCTCGCTCGGCACGCCGAGCCAGGCGCGCGCGTCGAGGGCGGTGGGCTCCGGCAGCGTCGCCGACGAGTAGAGGTTCGCGCGGTACTCGCCGGAGCGGTGATAGATCACCACCCGCGACTCCTCGAGGCCCGCGCGCGCCTCGGCCTCGCCGATGGCGTCGTGCAGGTCCGCGATGGCGTCCACCAGGCCGAGCTCGAGGGCCTGGGGGGCGGTCCAGACGCGCCCGTCGGCCAGCTCGGCGACGCGACCGGGGTCCAGACGCTCGCGACCCTGGATCACCACCTCGACGAAGCGTGCGTGCAGGCCGTCGAGGACGCTCTGGAGCTGGGCGCGCTCGTCGTCGCGCATGGGCCGCAGCGGCGAGCCCGCGTCCTTGAAGGCGCCGGTGGTGAGGGTCTGGTTCTCGACGCCGATCTTGTCCATCAGCCCCGAGAGGTTGATGCCCGAGAAGATCACGCCGATGGAGCCCACCACCGAGGTCGGGTGCGCGACCACGGTGTCGGCCGCCATGGAGGCGTAGTAGGCGCCCGAGGCCGCCGTGCCCAGGAAGGCCGCCACCACGGGGACGCCCGTCTGCTCCTTGAAGCGCGCGATCTCGCCGTGGAGGATCTCGCTCGCCGTGACCGTGCCGCCGGGGCTGTCGATGCGCAGCACCAGTGCGGCCACCTCCTCCTCGGCCGCCTTGTCGAGCTGCTCGCGCACCCGCGAGAGCAGGCTCGGGCGGCCGCCCAGGCCGAAGGCACCGCGGGACCTCTCGGCGGTGATCACCCCGCTCACCTCGAGCAGCAGGATCTTCGGGCCGGCGTCGCCCTCGACCACGGTCTCGACGAGCTCGCCCTTGCCCGGGCCTCCCAGGTTCACGGTGATGCAGCCCGCCAGCGCGAGTCCCGCGCAGGCGGCGAACAGACGTCGGATCATCCCTTGGGTCCTCCTGGGCGGGATCCCGGGCGAGTCGCCCCGGCGAAGCCCCCCAACGTGAAGCGCGGAGCCGAGCCTAGCCCGACTCCGCGCTCCGCGGCGTCTCTCACCCCCCCGAATTCGAGACGCCACGAACTTCCTGGGGCGCCGGGGGTGGCTCCACGCATCTCAGCTGCAGCCGGTCGTGACCCCGCAGTTCGGGCACTTGTGGCACGCGCCGCTGCGCACGGTGAGGGTCCCGCACTCGGGGCAGGGCGGCGCGTCGGCGTGGTTCACGAAGGCGCCGCGTCGGGCCCGGGACGGCCCCTCGCCCGAGCCCCCCGCCACGGCGACGAGCCCGGTGGACTCCGCGTCGGCCTCCTGGGCGTCCACCACCTGGGCGTCGGCCAGGAACCGGGCCCCGAGCCAGCGGAACACGTAGTCCGTCACCGACTTCGCCATGGGGATCTCGCGGTTGTTGGTGAAGCCCGAGGGCTCGAAGCGCGTGTGGCTGAACTTGTCCACCAGGGCCTTGAGCGGCACGCCGTACTGGAGCGCGATGGAGGTCATCGTCGCGATGGTGTCCATCAGGCCCGAGATCGTGCTGCCCTCCTTCGCCATCTTGAGGAAGATCTCGCCCGGGGTGCCGTCCTCGTAGCAGCCCACGGTGAGGTAGCCCTCGTGGCCCGCGATGGAGAACTTGTGGGTCCGGGCCACGCGCTCGTCGGGCAGCTTCACCCGCACGGGGCGCCGCTCCTCGGCCGGCGCCTCGCCCTCCCCCGCCTCGCTGCGGGCGGTGTTGAGGGGCTGGGTGCGCTTGCTGCCGTCGCGGTACACCGCGAGCGCCTTCAGGCCCTGCTTCCAGCCCTCGACGTAGGCCTCGCCCAGGTCCTCGACGGTCGCCTCGGCGGGCAGGTTCACCGTCTTGCTGATGGCCCCCGAGAGGAAGGGCTGCACCGCACCCATCATGCGGATGTGGCCCTTCCAGTGGATCGAGCGCTGGCCGTTGGTGGGTCGGAACGCGCAGTCGAACACCGCGAGGTGCTCGTCCTTCAGGCCCGGCGCGCCCTCGATGGTCTCCTCCTGGTCCACGTAGGCGACGATCTCGGCGATGGCCTCCTCGTCGTAGCCGAGCTTGCGCAGCGCCATGGGGACGGTGTTGTTCACGATCTTGAGCAGACCGCCGCCCACCAGCTTCTTGTACTTCACCAGGGCGATGTCGGGCTCCACGCCGGTGGTGTCGCAGTCCATCATGAAGGCGATGGTGCCCGTCGGCGCCAGCACCGTGACCTGGGCGTTCTTGTAGCCGTGGCGCTCGCCCGCCTCGAGGGCCTGGGCCCAGGCCTCGCGGGAGGCCTCGGCGAGGGCGTCGGGGACGCCCTCGGAGGGCACCGCCTCGGCGGCCTCCTTGTGCATCCCGATCACCTCGAGGAAGGGCTTGCGGTTGGCCCGGTAGCGCGGGAACGGCCCCATGGCCTCGGCGATCTCGGCGCTGGTGCGGTAGGCCTCGCCGCACATCAGCGAGGTGATCGAGGCCGCCACGTTGCGGCCGGCGTCGCCGTCGTAGGGCAGGCCCTGGGCCATCAGCAGCGCGCCGAGGTTGGCGTAGCCGAGCCCGAGGGGCCGGTACAGGTGGCTGTTCTTCTCGATCTTCGGCGTCGGGTAGGCGGCCGGGTCGACGATGATCTCCTGGCCGAGGATGGTGAGGGCCACGGCGCGGCGGAAGGCCTCCACGTCGAAGGCCCCCGAGTCGTCGAGGAACCGCATCAGGTTCAGGCTGGCCAGGTTGCAGGCCGTGTCGTCGAGGAACATGTACTCGGAGCACGGGTTGCTCGAGTTGATGCGACCCGAGTTCTTGACCGGGTTCCAGCGGTTGATGGTCGTGTCGTACTGCATGCCCGGATCGCCGCACACGTGGGCCGCCTCGGAGATCTGGCTGAGCAGGTCCTGGGCGCGGTGGCGCTCCACCACCTCACCGGTGGTCACCGCCTTCGTGTCCCAGTGGTCGTCGTCGAGGGCGGCGCGCATGAAGTCGTCGGTCACGCGCACCGAGTGGTTCGCGTTCTGGAAGAAGATCGAGTCGTAGGCGCCCCCGGGCACGTTGAAGCCGCCGTCGTAGCCCGCCTCGATCAGCGCCCAGGCCTTCTTCTCCTCGGCCTCCTTGCTGTGGATGAACTCGACGATGTCCGGGTGGTCCACGTCGAGGATCACCATCTTCGCGGCACGGCGCGTCTTGCCGCCGCTCTTCACCACGCCGGCGAAGGAGTCGTAGCCCTTCATGAAGGAGACCGGCCCCGAGGCGGTGCCGCCGCCCTTCAGGCTCTCCCGGGAGGAGCGGATCCGCGACAGGTTCGAGCCCGTCCCCGAGCCGCCCTTGAACAGCATGGCCTCGGTCTTGGCGAGGTCCATGATCGACTCCATGGTGTCGTCGACCGAGTTGATGAAGCAGGCGCTGGCCTGCTGGGGCGTGTCGGGCACGCCGAGGTTGAACCAGACCGGGCTGTTGAAGGCCATCTTCTGGGTCACCAGCAGGTGGGTGAGCTCGTCGGCGTAGGCCTGGGCGTCCTCGGGGCTGGCGAAGTAGCCCGCCTCCTCACCCCAGCCGCGCAGGCGGCCCACCACGCGGCCGATCAGCTGCCTCACGCTGCGCTCGCGCTGGGGCGTGCCGAGGTGGCCGCGGAAGTACTTGGAGACCACCACGTTGGTGGCGAGCTGGGACCAGCTCTTGGGGATCTCGACGTCGCGCTGCTCGAAGATCACCTCGCCGCGCTCGTTCGCGATGGTGGCGGTGCGCAGCTCCCACTCGACGGCGTCGAAGGGATCCTCGCCCGGGCGGGTGAAGAAGCGCGGGACGCGCAGGCCGCGGCGGGCCTGGCCCTTGCGCGGCCGCCGGCTCTTGCGAGCGGCGGGCTCGGTGGCGTGCTGGACCTCGTGGCCAGGCCCGTGCCCCGGCTGGTGTCCCTGGTCGTCGTGTCCCGGCTGGTGCCCGATGTGGCTCGCGCTCATCCCTCTCCCCCCCGGACCTCTCGGTGCCTCTTCGTGGCTTGGTTCACCCGTTCGATCGCAGCGCCGCCCACGCTCCGGTCCGCTCCCCGGACCCCCGCCTGCCGCCTTCCCGTTCTCCTCAGGCCTTGCCGTCGAGCCTTTCTCCGCTCGGTAGACCCGGCGGGAGAGATCCCCTCTGCCGCCCCCTCGCTTCGAAGAATCCTCGAAGGAGGGCGGGTCTCGGAGGGATGGACTAGGACGAGTTGGACGAGCGCTTGGATTCAGTCGTCGCCGAGCCTGGACGCCGCACCCAGAGTCGGGACGTGGAGACGAGTGAGGCCCCGGGAACACCCCGGGGCCCCCGAACCAGGGCAGGTCCTCCTTCCCGCCGCAAGTTCAATCCCACCGGCAACCGCCATGTTCTCTCGAACCCCCCAAGGCTGCCGGAGGGAGACTCATCCCCGTGCCCCCGTTTTAAGAGGCCCACACGTCAGCGTCAACCGGAAAACCACAAAATGCTGCGGTTCTGTCACAGCCCTACCACAACCCCTTGAGTTTCAGCGGGTTGGAGGGGGGTGCGGGCCCGCGGGGCCGGCGGAGCGGTGCCGGCGGAGCGCAGGGCGAGGCCGTAAGTCCCCGGAAACGTTGGGAAGACGCTCGGCGCGGGTGGGCGGGCGCTCAGCCCGCGTGATCGGCGGCGTTGCGCACCCAGATGCGGCTGGGGCCGCCCGGAGCCGCGATCCGCTTCACCGCCAGGGCGACCCGGTTCTCGGCGTGGAGGGCGTCCCAGTAGCGCTCCAGGACGGCCTCGGGAGCGCCCTCGAGGGGCAGCCAGAGCGGGTCGCCACGGAACGGCGGCAGCGGGCTGCCGTCGCCCACGTAGGTGGTGAGGCCGAGGCCCAGGCCCGGCGGCGGCGGCGCGGGCCGGTGGAAGCTGCGGTCGGTGTGGGCGGGGTCGGAGTCGCTGGCGCGCAGGATCGACAGGGCGAGGCGCGGCTCGCGCTCGCGCAGGTCGAGCAGCCCGCTGATGCGCGGGGTGTAGTTCGGCGCGTCGGGCTCGCGCTCGCGCGTGGCGAGCGCCGCCTCGAAGCGCCAGGGCTCGCCGCCGGCCCCGAAGGCCTGGTGGATGGTGCGCGTCTGGTCGCCGTTGCTCACCAGGTAGAGCCCCGGTCGCTCGAGCATGGCCTCGTAGATGACCAGGGAGGGGTCCGTCATCTTCGCGGCGTCGAGGGGCTCGGTGCGCAGCGTGCCGCCGTCGGCCACGAAGCGGCGGTTCCGGCTGTTCGCGCTGCGGCCCATGATCCAATAGACCTGGAGCCAGTCGCCGCTCGCGTCGCGGCCGATCACGAGCCCGCGGCCCGGGTAGGCGTTCTGCTCCAGATGGCGCGTGAAGGCGGTCTTGGCCTCGCTGCGCGGATCGCTCATTCCGGCAGCCCGGTGATGCGGAAGCCCATGCCGGCGGGCTGCTTGTAGCGCATGTTGAGCCCGATCAGCAGCGCGGTCCAGCCCTCCACGTAGCGCGCGTTGGCGAGGGGGCCGCCGTTCACGGCGCGCAGGCCGGGGACGAGGTCGCACAGCGCCATCACGGCCTCCCGCGGCTCCTTCGCGCCGGAGACGATGACGTCGCACTGCACCTCCTCCTCGAGGTGCTGGAGCCGGTGGGCCGAGACGTTCTGGAAGGCGGACACGACGTGCACGCCCTTCGGCGCCAGCCCCGCCACGAGCTCCGCGCAGGAGCCCTGCCACACGCCGACGGTGCGCACGGCGCCGTCGCCGATCGCGGTGGCCAGGGGCACGCCCATGGAGACCAGCACCTGGCCCTCGACGAGGTCGTCCTTCACGCCCTTCAGCGTCGAGGCCGTGTGCTCGAAGGGCACCGAGAGGATCAAGATGCGCGCCTTGCGGGTGGCGGCGGAGTTCTCGAAGCCCGAGACCCGCCCGTCGGGCACCGCCCGCAGGACCTCCTCCACGGCCGCCTTGGCGCGCTCCTCCTTGCGCGAGCCGATCACCACCGGGCGGCCCGCCCTGGCGAAGCGCAGCGCCAGGCCGAGCCCCTGGTCGCCGGTGCCTCCGAGGATCGCGATGGCCTGCTCGTCCACGTCCGGCCCCGTCATCGCGCCGACTCCGTCATGGCCGGGACGCTAGCCAACGGCGCCGGGCGCCGCTGGAGGTATGCTCCGCAGCATGTCCTCCGACCCGGGCCCCGCCGCGCTGATGCCCACCGCGATCCGCCAGGACGGACCGCGCCACCTCGCCATCACCTGGGCCGACGGCCACGAGAGCCGCTACGAGGTGCGCACCCTGCGCCTCGCCTGCGGCTGCGCGTCCTGCGTCGACGAGTGGTCCGGCGAGGAGCGCCTCGACCCCGACGCCGTCCCCCAGGACGTGCACCCGGTGAAGATCGAGCCCGTCGGCCGCTACGCGATCCAGATCGACTGGAGCGACGGCCACACCACCGGCATCTACCCCTTCCGCCGCCTCCGCGAGATCGGCTGAAGAGGGGACGTTCCTTGAGATTCTCACTTACTCCACCCGGGGGGGCGTAAGTAAGATTGTCAAGGAACGTCCCCGCCGAGTGCGAAGGCGACGAGGGAGTCGCCGAGGCGGGAGCCGGCGCGGGCGTGGCCGCCGGCGGCGATGACGACGTACTGGCGGCCTGCGGCGCGGTAGGTCATCGGGGTCGCCTGGCCTCCGGCGGGGAGGCGGCCCTTCCAGAGCTCCTCGCCGGTGCGGGCGTCGAAGGCGCGCAGGTAGTCGTCCATGGCGGCAGCGATGAAGACCAGCCCGCTCGCCGTGGCGAGGGGACCGCCGAGGTTCGGCACGCCCAGCCGCAACGGGATCGGGACCGGCGCCACGTCGCGCACGGTGCCGAGGGGCACGCGCCAGACGATCTCTCCCTGGGCGAGGTCGATGGCGACGAGCTCGCCCCAGGGCGGCGGGTTGCACGGGAGTCCGAGCGGCGAGAGCAGCGGCTCGCGACGCAGCCCGAAGGGCGTCCCGGTCTGGGGCGCGTGCTCGACGCCGGGGCTCTCGGCCTTGCGCCGGGCGTACTCCTCGCCGGGGTAGAGGGTGACGACCCAGGGCAGGTCCATGGTGTTGGCGAACACCAGCCCGCGGCCGGGGTCGACGGCCACGCCGCCCCAGTTGGAGCCGCCGGCGTTGCCCGGGTACATGAGCGAGCCCTCGAGGCTCGGCGGCGTGAAGATGCCCTCGTTGCGCAGCGCCGCGATGCGTCGGCGGCACGCGCGCGTGTCGAGCCAGGCGACCCCCCAGGCATCCTCGGGCCGCAGGCGGGTGCGGGCGAGGGGCGGCGGCTTCACGGGGAAGGGCTGGGTCGGCGAGAGCGTCTCACCGGGCGCGCCGCCCTGGGGCACCGGGCGCTCCTCGATCGGGAGCAGCGGCGCGCCGGTCTCGCGGTGGAGCACGAAGAGATGGCCCATCTTCGTGGCCTGGATCAGCGCCGGCGCGCCGCCCGGCCCCGGCGCCAGCGTGGGCTGGGCGGGCACGTCGAAGTCCCAGAGATCGTGGTGCACGGTCTGGAAGTTCCAGACGACCTCGCCCGTGGACGCCCGCAGCGCCACCACCGAGCTGCCGTAGTGGTCGGCGCCGCTGCGCTCGCCGCCGCGCCAGTAGTCCGGCGCCGGGTTGCCGGTGGGGACGAAGAGCAGGTCGCGCTCCGGGTCCGACGACATCGGGGCCCACACGTTGGGGGTGCCCGGGACGTAGCGCGGGGTGCCGTCGGGGGCCGGCGCGGGCCGCGGCGTGCCCGGCGGCGCCAGGTCCCAGGCCCAGCGCAGCGCGCCGCTGCGCGCGTCGAAGGCCCGCACCACGCCGCTCGGAGCCGAGACGCGGTCGTTGTCCGAGACCGCCGAGCCCACCACCACGAGGTCCCCCATCGCGACGGGAGGCGACGTGACCTGGTACTCGCCCTTCCAGCGCTGGGGCCCCACGCCGCGCAGCAGGTCCACCTGCCCGTCGCGGCCGAAGTCCGCGCAGGGCACACCGCTCGCGGCGTCGAGGGCGACCAGCCGCGCGTCGTTGGTGGCGGTGAAGATGCGCCGCCGGCAGGCCGCGTCCGCCGCGGCCGCCGGGTCGAGCCAGCTCTCGACGCCGCGGCAGACGAGCTGGTTCGCGTAGCGCCCCGCCGGATCGAGGCCCGGGTCCCAGCTCCAGCGCTCCGCGCCGGTGGCGGGGTCGAGGGCGAACACGCGGTTCATGGGGGTGCAGTAGAAGAGCGTGCCGTCCACCAGGATCGGCGTGGCCTCGAAGGCCGTGGTCGAGCGCCAGCGCCCCTTGCCGTCGGAGACGTCGCCGTGGCGGTGGGTCCAGGCGATCTCGAGCCCGGTGACGTTCTCGGCGCGGATCTCGTCGAGCGCCGAGTAGCGCATGCCGCCGGGATCGCCGCCGTAGGCCTCCCAGCCCTCTCCGGCGCGGGCGGCGCCGGCCAGGCAGACGACCGCCGCGACGACGGCGACGGGGACGAGACGGCTCACAGCGACTCCAGGAAGCGCAGCAGCGCCGCGTCGAAGGCCGCGGGCTGGGCGAGGTTCACCACGTGGCCGGCGTCGGGGATCACCTCGAGTCGCGCGTCGGGAAGCGCCTCCGCGAGGGAGCGGCACGGCTCGAGGGACTCGGCGTCGAGGGCGCCGACCACGACCAGGGCGGGCACCCGCACCTCGGCGAGCGCCGGCGCGATCTCCTCCACCGAGGGCAGTCCGGCCAGGAAGCCGCGCAGGGTGTGGGCCAGCCCGTGGGCGGTGTGCTCGAGGAAGCCCTGGCGCACCAGCGCGGCTCCGCGCGCGTCGAGGGTCGAGCCCGAGCCGGGGCCCCACACGAAGCGCTCGCCCGCGGCCTCGACGCCCTCGGCCTCGAGGGCCGCCGCGAAGGCCTCGGCGTGGCGCGAGGTGCCGCGCTCGGCCCGGCGCCCGGGCGGGTAGCTGGCCAGCACCAGCGCCTGCACGCGCTCGGGGTGCAGGCGTGCCAGGGCGAGCGCCACCGCGGCCCCCATGGAGAGCCCTCCCACCACCGCGCGCTCGGCCCCCTCGGCCTCCAGCACCGCGAGGGCGTCGGCCACGAGGGCGCGCGCGTCGTAGCGCTCGGGATCGTCCGGGGCCTCGCTGCGCGCGTGGCCCCGGGCGTCGTAGGCGATCACCCGATGGCGCGACGCCAGCGTCCGCTGCTGGGGGCGGAAGTTCCGGGCGCTCCCCGCGAAGCCGTGGAGCAGCAGCAGCGGCGGGCCCTCGCCGCGGGCCTCCACGTGGAGCCGCGGGGCGTCGGTCACCGGAGATCGACCGGCGGGTGTGCCATGCTGTGCCTCCACCCCGGCGGAAGCGCGACGCGAGCCCGGCCGACCGGAGCCCGACCGATTCGAGCCCGGGGTCGAGCCCGGGGTCGAGCCCGGCTTCGAGCCGACGGAGTCCGCATGCCCCAGAAGCCGGTGCCCCCGGCGCTTCCCTCCGCCACGATCCTGCTGGTCCGCGACGGTAGCGCGGGTCTCGAGGTCTTCATGGTGGAGCGCCACCACCGCATCGACTTCGCGACCGGCGCGCTGGTGTTCCCGGGCGGCAAGGTGGACCCCGGCGACCACGAGTCCGCGCTCCGCGGCCGCTGCCGCGGAGCCGAGGGGCTCGACGACGACGCCCTGGCGCTGCGGGTCGCCGCGATCCGGGAGACCTTCGAGGAGGCGGGCGTGCTGCTGGCGCGCCCGAAGGCGAGAGAGGCCGTGGAGGAGCGGGCGCTGGTGCCGGCCGAGCGCCTGGCGGGCATCGAGGAGCGCCACCGCGGGCCCCTGCTGGCCAACGAGACCGACATCGGCGCCATCGCGACGGCCGAGGACCTCGAGCTGGCCTGCGACCGGCTCGTGCCCTTCGCCCACTGGATCACGCCGACCTTCATGCCGAAGCGCTTCGACACCTGGTTCTTCCTGGTGCCCGCGCCGCCGGACCACGTGGCCCTCCACGACGGCCACGAGTCCGTCGACTCCGTCTGGACCACGCCCTCGGACGCCATCGCGGCCGCCGAACGCGGCGAGCGCACCATCATCTTCCCGACGCTCATGAACCTGCGGAAGCTCGCCCGGGCGGAGACGGTGGCGGACGCCCTCGAGCGTGCCCGGAGCGAGGCCGTGGTGACCGTGTTCCCGCGCGTCGAGAAGACGCCCGGCGGGCGCGTGGTGCGCATCCCCGCGGAGGCGGGCTACGGCGTGAGCGAGATCCCCGCCGAGGAGATGATGCGGTAGGCTCCTCGCGACGGGGAGAGCTCGGCGAGGAGGCCTCGTGAGCCGCATCTACGACGCGCTGCGCCGCGCGGAAGCCCGGCGTGGTCGCGCCGGCTCTCCCCAGCCGGAGACGGCGGCGAGGGCCGGAGGGGCGAGCGAGCCGGCGCCGCTCCCGAAGCGCCACCGCACCATCGCGGTGGTGAGCAACAAGGGCGGCGTGGGCAAGACGACCTTCGCCACCAACCTCGCCGTGCACCTGCGCGCGGCACGCGACGATCTGCCGGTGCTGCTGATCAGCCTCGACGACGAGGGCTGGGTCGAGCGCATGTTCGCGCTGGAAGAGGATGCCGCGACCGCCACGAGCCCCGCAGGCGTGGCCAGCGCGCTGCGCGCGGGAAGCTTCGCGGGCGCCATCCGCGAGGGGCGCCACGGCGTGCACTGGGTCGCGCCGAGCCGCGAGACCTCCTCGCTGAAAGGCGAGATCTCCGACGCCTTCCACCTCGACCGCGCCCTGCGTCGCTCGGGCTGGCCCGGCCTCGTCGTGCTCGACACCAAGGGCGACTTCGAGATCCTCACCCAGAGCGCCCTGGCGGCGAGCGACCTCGCCGTGGTGGTGGTGAAGGACCAGGCCTCGCTGCTCGAGGCCGAGCGGGCCTTCGAGCTCCTGGGGCGCTGGGGCCGGCCGCGGGATCGCGCCCGCATCCTGCTCTCGATGGTGGACCTGCGCGTGCGGTTCCCGGCCGGAGAGAGCCGCGACGTCCTGGCGCTGCTGCTGACGGAGATCCGCCGCCGCGGCTGGCCCGTGCTCGAGACCTTCCTCTCGCGGAGCCCGGAGGTGGAGGCCCTGGCCACCAACCCCGAAGGCCGACCGCTGGCGGTGCGCCACGGCGCCGCGGGGGGCCTGGTGGACCGGCAGCTCGAGCAGCTGGCCCGGGACGTGCTGGCGCTGCTCGGCGACGCCCCCCCGACCGGGCGGCCGGCGGCGGCGCCCGCACGTCCGCCGGGCCGGGTCGCCCAGGCCCGGCGCTGGCTGCTCGGGCGGACCGGATCGGACTCCTAGCCGGGACTAGGCGGCGCGGAGCAGGTCGCGCAGCGGGCGCATGCCGACGGTGTGGATGCCGCGCTCGGCCAGCGCCTCGCGGCCGGCGTCGCCGCCGTAGAAGCCGCGCTCGAACTCGCGCTGGTGGGCCTGCTCGGGCGTGATGCTCGAGAGCTCCACGCCCTCCTCGGCGGGATGGCAGATCAGGTAGCTCACGCCCGCGGGCAGGCGGTCGAGGCGCCGGGCGTTGTGGGCGTGGCCGTCGCCGGGCTCGAAGGAGAGCGAGATCGCGTCGAAGCCGTCGAGTACCGGGTAGCCGTGCCCGCGCATCTCGTCGGCGAAGCCGCGCAGGATCGGCCCGAAGCCCGCCATGCCGAGCTCCTCGAGCACCGCGTCCTCGGGGCTCGCCGCGAAGGCCGGCAGCTCGAACTCGAGGGCGAGCTTCTTGTAGACGGCGTGCAGGGGCGGAACCATCACGGTGCCCATGTGGCTGTCGAGGTGGGTGACGTCGACGCCCGCCTCGAGGGCCATCTGGATCTGGGTGCGCAGCTCGAGCTCCACCTCCTCGAGCTTCGCGTGCCTCAGCACCTCGCCCATGGTGCGGGGCAGGTAGCCCTCGTCGTCCACCAGGGAGGGCACCGCGCTGCGCCCCGCGGCCGGGCCCCAGCGGTAGCTCTCGAACTCCGCGTTGAGGGTCAGGTGCACGCCGAGGTCGAGCTCGGGGTCCTCCCGGGCGCGCCGCACCGCGTCCGGGAACCAGGGGCAGGGCACCATCAGGCTGCCGCAGGTCACGACGCCCTTCTCCATGGCCCCGAAGGCGCCCGCGTTCACGGCGCCGCACATGCCGATGTCGTCGGCGTGGACGATGGCGATGCGGTCCGTGGCCGCGAAGCCGAGGCGTTCGGCGAGGCTCGTCATGGCGCTCCGGGGCCCTCCTGGCGTCCGGGCATTCTACGGTAGTCTGCGCTCCATGGCGTCGCCCGACCTCGAGAAGCTCGCCGCCGTGGCCGAGGCCGCGGCGGACGCGGCGCGGCGGGAGATCCGGCCTCGCTTCCGCGACGTGGCCGTCGAGACCAAGAGCGACGGCTCGCCGGTCACCGAGGCGGACCGCGCCGCCGAGCGCGCGATCCGCGACGTGCTGCGCGAGGCCACGCCGGAGATCGGCATCCTCGGCGAGGAGTACGGTGAGGAGGGCGCCGCCGAGGGACGCCGCTGGCTGGTCGACCCCATCGACGGGACGATCGCCTTCTCCCGCGGCATCCCGCTGTTCGGGACGCTGCTGGCGCTCCTCGAGGACGGCGAGCCGGTGCTGGGGCTGATCGACTGCACCGCCCTCGACGAGCGCCTGGTGGGCTGGCGCGGCGGCGGCGTACGCCGCAACGGCGCGCCGGTGCGCGCCTCGCGGCGCGACGAGCTCGCCGGCGCCATCGTCTCCCACGGCGACGTGTTCTGCTTCGAGCTGTGCGGCGAGCGCCCGGCCCTCGAGCGCATGGTCCGCGAGATCCCGATGCTGCGCGGCTACACCGACGCCTTCGGCCACGCCCAGGTGATCGCGGGGACCGTGGACGCCATGGTGGACCTCTACCTGAACCCCTGGGACGCGGCCGCGACCCGCATCCTCGTCAGCGAGGCCGGCGGCGCCTGCCGCGTGGTCGACCGCAGCGGCGAGGGCAAGGGACTGGGCCTCGTCTTCGGGAGCCCGGCCCTGGTGGACCGGCTCCACGGCTGGCTCGCGCACCGCTAGGGCGGGCGCTCAGCGCGGCAGGACGACCAGGGTGGCGCCGCGGTGGGGCGGGTGCAGGTGGCAGTTGATCGGGTAGACGTTGCCGCCCTCGAGCTCGGGCAGCGCCACCGGATGCTCCTTGCCCGGCGGCAGGATCTCCTGGATGCCGAGGCCCTCGATCGTCATGCCGTGGGGCGTGTCGGTCGTGTTGAAGAACGAGAGCACCCGGCCCTCGCCCTCGGAGAGCACGATCGTGCCCGGGATGTAGACGTTCTTGCCGCCCACGTTGGTCGAGATCACCTCGACCACCTTGCGGTCGTCCACGAACTCGCCCAGGCGGGACCCGCGCGTCTCCCGGTACTGCACGTCGGCGGTGATGCAGCCGGGCGAGGCGAGGCCCGCCCCCAGAAGGGCGGACCCCGCCACGAAGCCGCGCAGCATCCGGATCACTCCGAGTGCTCCTCGATGGCCTCGCCGACGGCGCGGTTGGCGTCGTCGGCGGCCTGCCGGGCCGCCGCGGCGGCATCGTCGGCAGCGCCGCGCAGGGCATCGGCCGTCCGGGCCGCCTGGTCGCGGGCGGTCTCGGCGGCCCCGGCCGCCTGCTCGCGGGCGCTCTCGCTCGCGCCGGCGGCCACGTCCCGCGCCCGGGCGGCGGCGTCACCGGCGCTCTCGCCCAGGCCGCGGGCCGCCTCGGCGGTGCGCTCGGCGGCGTCGGATGCGGCCTTGCCGGCCTCCTCCAGGGTCTCGTCCAGCGCCTTGCCGGCCTGCTCGAGGCTGCCTTCGTCTCCGCAGGCCAGCGGGCCGGCGAGGAGCAGGGCGAGGGCGGCGACGCCCAGGATCGATCGGATTCGCATGGTCCAGGACCTCCTGCTGGCGGGGGGCGCGCCGTCCTCGCGACCGGGGGGCCAGCGCTCGCTATGCTAGCGGGTCCAGAACGCGGGCACGCCACCCTTTCGCGCATTCGTGCGCCCTTGGGGGGCTCGCTGCGGGTTTCCGGTGACACTCGTCACGACCGGATCGCGATCGGCACCGGTCGAACCGGGTGGAGCTGGGACAGGGACGGACTCCTTGGGGCACGACGCCCCCAAACGCTCCGTCGACCCGACCGACCGCGAGAAACCAACGAAGAGGATCCGCTCACGATGACCGCTCCCGACTCCGTCCCCGCCGCCACCCTCGACGACGCCCGCGCGCTGCTCGGCGCCGCCGACGCACTGCTCGACGACGCGCTCGCCAGCGCCCGCCGCATCACCGAGGGCGGGCGTCGCATCGACGACCACCAGGTGCTCGCCGAGCGCGTCGCCTACGCGGCCACCGAGGTGCGCGCCGTCCACGAGCTGCTCGACTCCGTGGAACGCGCCCGGGGCGAGGGCCGCAGCAGCGACGTCCTCGAGTCCACCGCCGTCGCCGCCACCGCCCACCTGGTCGGCAACGCGCGCCAGCGCATCGAGGCCTCCCTCGACGACCTCGGCCTCGAGGAGTCGAACGTCGAGGCCGCCTTCCCGGCGGAGCTGCGCGCCATCCTGCGCCGGGCCGCCAGCGAGGCGCGGCTGCGCGCCATCGGCCGCCAGGTGGTCGAGACCCGCGGCCGCAACGAGACGCCGCTGGACGAGATGCTCGAGCAGGTCCGCGAGAGCGTGCGCGAGTTCGCCGAGGCCGAGGTGGCGCCCCACGCCGAGCACATCCACCGCAACGACGAGATCATCCCCGAGGACTTCATCCGCAAGATGAGCGAGCTGGGCTACTTCGGGATGTCCGTGCCCGAGGAGTACGGCGGCCACGAGATGGGCAACCTGGCGATGATCCTCATCACCGAGGAGCTCTCCCGGGCGTCCCTGGCCGCGGCGGGCTCCCTCATCACCCGTCCCGAGATCCTCACCAAGGCGCTCATCCAGGGCGGCACCGAGGAGCAGAAGCAGGGCTGGCTGCCGCGCATCGCCGCCGGCGAGGTCATGGTCGGCATCTCGGTGACCGAGCCCGACGTGGGCAGCGACGTGGCCTCGGTGAAGTGCCGCGCCGAGAAGGGGACCGGGCCCGAGGGCCAGGAGGGCTGGATCATCAACGGCCCCAAGTCCTGGTGCACCTTCGCCGGCCGCGCCGACGTGCTCGCGCTGCTGGCGCGCACCGACCCGGACCCGGCGAAGCGCGCCAAGGGTCTCTCGCTCTTCATCGTGCCCAAGGACTCCTTCCTGGGGCACGACTTCGAGATGAAGCAGCCCGGCGGCGGGCGCATGGTGGGCAAGGCCGACGCCACCCCCGGCTACCGGGGCATGCACTCCTTCACCCTGAACCTCGAGGACTACTTCGTCCCCGCCGAGAACCTGGTGGGCGGCGAGGCCGGGCTCGGCCAGGGCTTCTACCTCCAGATGGCGGGCTTCGCGGCCGGCCGGCTGCAGACCGGCGGCCGGGCCTGCGGGCTCGCCCAGGCGGCCCTGGAGAAGACCGCCGAGTACGTGGTGGACCGCCAGCAGTTC
>JANQFK010000066.1 GCA_028277885.1 Myxococcota bacterium | reverse complement strand
TGGCCGCCCTGCGCGAGGGCCTGAAGCCCCGCGGCGCCTGGCGCTTCCTCACCGCGGCGAGCCTCGCCCAGCTCTCGCCGGTGCTGGCCGACTACGGCCAGGACCGCGTGGCCCTCGACGACCCCCACGACGCCCGCTTCCGCCACGTCCTGAAGGTCTTCCTCGTGGACGACCGCCGCCGGGTGCGGAACATCTACAGCGCGGGCTTCCTGGACCCGCGCCTGCTGCGCAACGACGTCCTCACCCTGCTCGCCGAGCCGGGCTGACGCTCAGCCGCCCCGGCGCTCCTCGAGCTCCTCGAGGGTGCGCGGCCAGTCCTTGCCGAGCAGCCGCGAGAGCGCGCGGTCGGCCAGCAGCTTGCCGCCGGTCTGGCAGCGCGCGCAGTAGTTGCACTCGTTCTCGGCCCGCACGATGCGCTGCACCGGCGAGCCGCAGTCGGGGCAGGGCTCCTTGTGTCGCCCGTGCACCGCCATCTCGGGGCGGAAGGCCGTCACCTTCTCCGGGAAGCCGTCGCCGGTCTGGGCCCGCAGCCGCTCGGTCCACAGGGCGAGGGTCTCCCGGGTCGCCTCGTGGAGCCGCTGCCACTCGGCGTCGTCGAGACGCGAGGTGAGCTTCACCGGCGAGAGCCGCGCCCGGTGCAGGATCTCGTCCGAGTAGGCGTTGCCGACCCCCGCCAGGTAGCGCGGGTCCGTGAGGGCGCGCTTCAGGGTGTGGTTGCCCCGGCCCACCGCGGCGCGGAAGCCCGCGGCGTCCACCTCGAGGGGCTCGACGCCGCCGGGGTCGTGCTCCGCCAGGGCCGCCTCGCCGCGGACCAGGTGGAGCTTCGCCCGCTTGCGGGTGCTGGCCTCGGTCACCAGCAGGGTGCCCGTCTCGAAGTCGAGGCTGGCGAGCCCCCGCTTGCCCGGCGGCTTCGCGCCCGGCGGACGCCAGCGCAGGCGCCCGGCGATCATCAGGTGGAAGACCAGGAACAGGTCCTCCTCGAGCCCGATCACGATGCGCTTCGCGAGGCGCCGCACGCCGAGCACGCGGCGGCCCTCGGCGGCCGAGAGCGGCGGCTCGACGCTGCGCAGCAGGGACGGCGACACCACGCGGATGCGCTCCAGGCACTGGCCTCCCGCGTGGCGCTCCAGCGCCTCGACGTAGACCTCGAGGTCGGGCAGCTCGGGCACGCCGCCAGCGTAGCCCGGCCTCAGGCGGCGCAGACGAAGTCGCGCCCCTCGCGGTAGCCGAGGCGCACCAGGGCGGCGCGGATGCGGCGGCGCGGCTCGGGGCCGGCCACCGAGGCGACCAGCGGGCGCCGGGGCAGGGAGGCGAGAGCCGCGGGCGGGATCACGGGGCTGCCCTGGATCGCGTTGCCGAGGCGCCCGGGGTGCAGCTCGACGATGTGGCTCGGCCGCCGGCCGTGGGCCGAGAGGGCGCGGCGCAGCGCCCGCCCGGTGCCGCCGTAGCCCCACAGCACGTAGTGCTCGACGTCGCGCAGCAGGCCCTCGACCAGGAAGGCGGCCTTGCAGGCCGTGAAGCGCTCCACCGCGTAGCGCGGATCGCGCCGCGAGAGCCGCTCGGGGCCGTCGCGCCAGGCCAGCAGCCGCCGCGGCACGACCCCCACCGCGTGCCCGGCGCCCAGCAGCCGCAGCACCAGGTCGTAGTCCTCGGGCCAGCCCGTCTCGCGGTAGCCGAGGCGCTCGAGGAGCGGCCGGCGCACGGCGAGGGTCGGGTGGGCGACGGGGCACTCCACGAACGCCTCGGCGCGTACCGCCTCGGGCGAGTCGATGGCGTTCAGCCAGCGCTCGTAGGCCCGCATGCCCTCGCTGAGCTCCCGGCGCGGGAACAGGCGCACGTGGCTGCCCACGGCGGCGAGCCCGGGCGACCGCTCGAGGGCGTCGAGCTGGGCGGCGAGGCGCTCGCGATGCATCACGTCGTCGGCATCCATGCGCGCCACCACCGGGCCGCGACACGCAGTGCGCCCGGCCTCCAGGGCGGCGACGAGGCCGCGGCGCGGCCGCGCCAGCACCCGGAAGCGCGGGTCGCGGCGCGCCTGCTCCCGCGCCCGGGCGAGGCTCGCGTCCCGGGAGCCGTCGTCCACCACGATGCACTCGAGGCGCGACTCGCTCTGGCGGGCCACGCTGCGCAGCGCCGCGCCCAGGGTGGGGGCGGCGTCGCGCACCGGGAGCAGCACCGAGACCCGCGGCCCGCTCACCGGTGCGGCCCGTGGAGCACGCGCGCACCCAGCTCGGCGTGGCGCAGCCCGGTGGCGCGGTCGATCTCGGCGAGCCGTGCCGGGAGGTCGGGGCGCACCCGGAGCTCGTCGTCCACCAGCCCGCCGGACGCGAGCGCCTCGCGCCACTCCGGCCACCACGGCGTGACGGAGCCGGCCAGGGGCTCGATCACCAGCACCCGCGCCCCTCGGCGCACCCCGGCCTCGATGCCCCCGCGCACCGCCTCGCGCTCGTCGGGCGCGAGCTCGTTCAGCGTCCAGCCGAACAGCCACAGGTCGCCCGTCGCGCCCCGCGGCAGCGCCGCGGGCAGCCGCGCGCGCCGCAGGCGCCCGCGCACCCCGAAGCAGGCGAGGGTGGTGCGCGCCTCGGAGAGCGCCCAGCCCGAGGGATCGACGCCGAGCAGCGGCACCGGCGCGCCCCGGGCGTCGCCCGCCGCTCGCGCCGCGGCGGCGCCCACCGCCGCGCTGCCGCAGCCGAAGTCGAGGATGCGCTCCAGGTCGCCGAGCTCGTCCGCGAAGAGCGCGGCGAGCGCGTGGTGGGCGACCAGGAAGTGCAGCGGCGCGTAGTAGCTCGCGAACGCGGCCCGCTTGCCGGCCCCGTCGAGGGCCCGGCCCGAGACGGGCTCCTCGCCCCGCCGCTCCACGTAGCGGGCCGAGAGCGCCCGGACCCCGGCGTGGAGCTCGCGCGACGTGAGGGGCGGCACGTGGCGCGCCCGGACCTTCTCGAGCCAGGCCTCGAAGTCCGCCGCCAGGGCGCCGGGGAGCGGCCCCGCGAGCTGCCGCGGCCGGGGCCGGGGCGTGCGCTCAGCCATTCGCCGGCCCCGCCCGCTCCGCCCGCCACGGGCGGCGGCGGAGCGCCGGAAGCGTGGCGTGCGCGACCGGGGGCGCGGAGGGCCGCACGGTCCGGAAGCCGGAGGGCCGCAGGGTCCGGAAACGGGAAGGCTGCATGGCCCGCAAGCGGGAGGGCTGCATGGCTCGCAAGGGTAGGGCGCGGGCCCCGCGCGGGCCCGGGGCCCGCCCGCCCGAGGGGGATCCCCGGCCCGCGGGATCCGCTAGCTTCGCCCCGATGGAGCGGAGAGGCCGCGGTGGGGGGGTCCTCGGGCTCGCGCTCGCCTGCGCGCTGGCGACGGGCGGCGCCCGGGCGGACGAGGTGGCCGATGCCGGCGACCCCCGCGCGCGGCTCGAGGCCGGCGCCGTCTTCGCCAGCTACGCGCTCGGGCCGCCTTCCACCTGGCACGTGGTGGAGCTGCTCGGCCACGACGTGGCGCCGGGCGACAAGCAGCGCCTGTTCCTCGACGCCAGCGAGTCGTTCGCGGGAGGCTCCGTGGAGCTGCCCGTCCTGGTGGCCCGCGGCCGCGAGTCGGGCCCGACCCTGTGCCTCGTGGCCGGGGTGCACGGCGACGAGCTGAACGGCATCGAGGTCGTGCGCCGGACCTTCGAGAACCTGCGCCCCAGCCAGCTGCGCGGCATGGTGATCGCTGTGCCCGTGGCGAACCTCCACGGCTTCCGGCGCTCGTCGCGCTACCTGCCGGACCGGCGCGACCTGAACCGCTTCTTCCCCGGCGACCCGGCCGGGAGCTCGGCGTCGCGCATCGCCAACGCGATCTTCCAGGGCGTGGTGCGCCACTGCGGCGCGCTCATCGACTTCCACACCGGCTCCCACCTCCGTGCCAACCTGCCCCAGATTCGCGCCGACCTGCGGCGCCCGGGCCTCCTCGACCTCGCCCGGGCCCTCGGGATCGGCGTCGTGGTGCACAGCGGCGGCACCCAGGGCACCCTGCGCCGCGCCGCCGTGGACTCGGGCGTGGCGGCCGTCACCTACGAGGCCGGCGAGCCCCTGCGCTTCCAGAGCCACGAGATCCGGCGCGGCATCGAGGGCACCTGGAGCCTGATGGCTTCGCTGGGCATGGTGCGCTCGCGTCCCGTCGCGAACCCGATGCTCTCGGCGGTCTACTACACGTCGCGCTGGGTGCGGGTGGACGACGGCGGGATCTTCCTCACGGATCGCAAGCTCGGCGACCCCGTGAAGTCCGAGGACCTGCTCGGCACCGTGACCGACCCGGTCTCGAACGAGCGCAGCGCCATCCACGCGCCGGTCTCGGGCCGCATCATCGGCATGGCGTTCCCGCAGGTGGTGATCCCCGGGTTCGCCGCCTTCCACATCGGCATCGATTCGGAGCCCCCGGCGGTCTCCGCCGGCGTTCCGGAGCCACGACCCCAGATGGACGGGGAGGGCGTGGACGAGCTCGAGGGCGAAGAGAGCCCCGAGTGAGTCGGGAGACAACGTGAGTCGACCGGCGGTCGCCACGGCCGCGCTCCTCGTCCTGTTCGGGCTGTCCGTCCTCGCCGTGAAGGTGGGCGTCTACGGCCTTCCGCTCACGCCCAGCGACGCGCGCGGCGTGTGGCAGGTGGAGCTGCGCATCCACGTGCGCGGCGACGGCCGGCGCGGGCGGGTGACCGCGACCCTGCCCACCAGCGGTGCCGGCCAGGTCGTCTTCGACGAGGCGTCCTCGTCGGACCGGCTGGTGTTCTCGATCCGCGGCGAGGACGACCAGCGCGTCGGGGTCTGGAGCGGCTGGCTGGGCGGCATCCACGAGATCGTCTACCGCTTCCGGGTGCAGACGCTGCCGGCGTCGACCCCGGAGCGGGCGCCCGGCGATCTCGCCGAGGTGCCGCCCGAGGTCCAGCAGGCCTACCTCCCGCCCACGCCGAGCCATCCCGCCAGCGACGCCGCGGTGCAGCAGCAGCTCGATCGCTTCGAGCTCCCCGGACCCGACGAGCCCATGGCCCGCGCGCGGCTGCTCTACTCCTTCGTGACCCACGAGATCGCCCAGGTGCCCACGGCGGGGGACGACGCGCTCCTCACCCTCGCGCGCCGCGAGGGCTCGGCCCTGGGCGAGGCGCGTCTCCTCGTCACGCTCCTGCGCGGCCTCGGGATCCCCGCGCGCAGCGTGCGCGGCCTGGCCCTGCGCGAGGGCGAGGCGCCGGGCGAGGAGGTCTGGAGCGAGGCCTGGCTCGAGGGGCGCTGGGTCCCCATGTCGACCCAGCGCGGCTTCTTCGGCGAGCGCCCCCCCGACCTGGTCGCCCTGGGCAGCGGCGAGCGCGAGGTGGTGGAGGCCAGCAGCGTCCAGGCCGTGGGCCATCGCCTGCGGGCGCTGCGCGAGCGCCTCCGCCCCGACGAGATCGCGACGGTGATGGCGCCGTCCAACCGGGTGCTGGCCGCCTTCTCGCTCTATGGCCTGCCCCTCGGCACCCAGTCGGTGCTGCGCGCGCTGCTGCTGCTGCCCCTCGGCGCGCTGATGGTGGCGATCTTCCGCAACGGCATCGGCGTGCCCACCTACGGGACCTTCATGCCCGTGCTGATCGCCTTCGCGATCCGCGACTTCTCGCTCCCTGCGGGCCTCGGCCTGGTGACGGTGGTGCTGGGGATCGGGGTCCTCGGCCGGCTGCCCCTCGAGCGCCTGCGCCTGCTGCTGGTGCCGCGGCTCGGGGTGCTGCTGTGCCTGGTAGTGCTCACGGTGACGGGCATCGCCCTGGTGGGGCGCGGCTTCGGCAACCGCGAGCTCTTCGCCGGCGTGCTCTTCCCCATCGTGATCCTCACCATGCTGATCGAGCGGGTCTCCATCACCCTGGCCGAGGAGGGCGTGCGCATCGCCCTCGCCCGGGCCGTCGCCTCGGTCGCCGTCGCGGTCGCGATCTACCCCGTCTTCCGCAGCCCCCTGGCCGAGCACCTCGTCTTCACCTTCCCGGAGCTGGTGGTGAGCACCATGGGGGCCCTGGTCTGGATCGGGGGCTACACCGGCTACCGCGTCGCGGACCTGCTCCGCTTCCGCGCGCTGGCCGTCTCCGAGGGTCCGGCGTCTTGAGACTCTCGGCACTGCGCCGGGCGGGGGTGCTCGGGCTGAACCGGCGCAACGCGCGCTACCTGCTGCCCGCCAACGACCGCGCCCGCTACCCGCTGGTGGACGACAAGCTCGCCACCAAGCGGCTGTGCAGCGAGGCGGGCATCCCCGTCCCGCGGCTCTACGCCGTGGCGCGCGAGCACCACGAGGTGCGCGACCTGCCCGAGCGCCTGGCGGGGCGGGGCTCCTTCGTGCTCAAGCCCGCGCGCGGCGCCATGGGGAACGGCATCGTGGTGGTGGCGGGCCGCGAGGGCGAGGGCTTCCTGCGGTCCGGCGGGCGCGCCCTCGGCGTGGACGAGTTCCGCTACCACGCCGCCGGCATCATCTCCGGCCTCTACTCCCTGGCCGGCCACCTCGACGCGGCCATGGTGGAGCAGCGCCTGGAGGTACACCCCCTGCTCGCCGAGCTCGCCGAGGGGGGCGTGCCGGACGTGCGGGTGATCGTGTTCCGGGGGGTGCCCGTGATGGCGATGACCCGGCTGCCGACGCGGCGCTCGTCGGGCCGCGCGAACCTCCACCAGGGCGCCCTCGGCGCCGGCATCGACCTCGCCACCGGCCGCATCCACCACGCGGTGCTGGGCCGCTCGCCGGCCACCACCCACCCCGACACCGGGCGCCGGGTGGTGGGGGCCGCGATCCCGGCCTTCGAGCGCGTGCTCCAGATCGCCGTCGGCGCCACGGACCGCACCGGGCTCGGCTACGTGGGGGCCGACGTCGTGATCGACCCCGAGCTCGGCCCGGTGATCCTCGAGCTGAACGCGCGCCCCGGCCTCGCCATCCAGCTCGCCAACCGCGCCGGCCTGCGCCCGCGCCTCGAGGCCGTGGAGCGCCTGGGCGACGTCGAGCTGCCCCTCGAGGAGCGGGTGCGCATCGGCCGGGAGCTCGCCGCGCTGTGCGGCTCGGACGGCGCCGCGTGAGCGGGGGCGGTCGACGCGGCGCGCGCCCGGGCTCCACCCCGCTCCGGCGGGCCTGGACCGCCCTGGCGGTCCTCACCGCCGGGCTCGCCGTGGGCACGACCCCGCCCGCACCGCCGCCCGGCTCTCCGCCCGCCACGCCGGTCGCGCCGGCCGCGCGGGCCGCGCCGGTCACGGAGCCCGAGGAGCGGGCCCCGGCCCCGCCGGTGGTCGAGACCCGCTACGCCCTCGACTACGAGGCCCGCATCCTCGCCAGCGAGCGGGCCGCCCGGGTGGCGGTCCGGCTGCCCGACCACGACGGCGCGGTGCGCAGCATCCGCTTCCGCGTGGATCCCGAGCGCCACCTGGCCTTCCAGGGCAACGGCGGGCTCGACGTCCGCGAGGGCTTCGTCACGTGGGAGCCCCCCGCCCGGGACGCCGTGCTCCGCTACCAGTTCCGCATCGACCACCTGCGCGACGCCGCCAGCTACGACGCGCGCTGCGCCGAGCAGTGGGCGCTCTTCCGCGGCGAGGACCTGGTGCCGCCGGTGCGCGTCGTCACCCGCGACGGGGCGACCTCCCGGGCCCGGCTCGCCCTGCGCCTGCCCCAGGGCTGGAGCTCGGCGCTCCCCTACGAGAAGGGCGGCGACGGTCGCTACGAGCTCGTCGACCCCGAGCGCCGCTTCGACCGCCCCAAGGGCTGGATGGTGCTCGGCCACCTCGGCGTGCTTCGCGAGCGCGTCGCCGGCAGCCGGCTCGCCATCGCGGGGCCCACGGGCCAGGGTCTGCGCCGCCACGACATCCTCGCGCTGCTGCGCTGGACGCTGCCCGAGCTGCGCGACGCCGTGGGGGCGCTGCCCGAGCGCCTGCTGGTGGTGAGCGCCGGCGACCCCATGTGGCGCGGCGGCCTCTCGGGCCCCAGCTCGCTCTTCGTCCACGCCGACCGGCCGCTCATCACCAGCGACCTGAGCAGCCCCGTGCTCCACGAGCTGGTCCACGTCGCCATGGGGGCGCGCTCGGCGCCGGGCGGCGACTGGATCGTGGAGGGCCTGGCGGAGCTCTACTCCCTCGAGCTGCTGGTGCGCTCGCGCACCGTGAGCCGCCGCCGCTTCGAGCGCGCTCTCGAGGCCTTCGCCGAGCGCGGCCGCGCCGCCGGTCCCTTCGGCGACGGCGAGGCCAGCGGCGCCGTGACCGCCAAGGCGGTGACCGTGCTCCGCGCCCTCGACCTCGAGCTCCAGGAGGCCACCACCGGCGAGGCGGGCCTCGACGACGTGCTGGCGCGCCTCGCCGCCGCGCGCCGGCCCGTGGGCGTGGAGGAGCTGCGCGCCGCCGCCGAGGCGGTGGCCGGTCGCGGCCTCGGCGACTTCTTCGCGACGCGGCTGCGCTGACGCCGGCGCAGCTAGCGCCAGGCGAAGGCGGGCTGGTCGAAGTGCGCGACGCGCGTCGCCCGGCCCGCCACCGCGACCTCCCAGAGCTGGTGGAGGATGGCGGCGGTGGGGGCGTGGACGTGGGTCCCCAGCATGGGCATCGCGATCGTGACCAGCTCGCGCTCGCCCTCGCGCACCGGGTGCAGAGGACCCTCGAGCTGGGCCAGCGGGACGCGGTGGATCGAAGCCACCTCCTCGGGGTCGGGCACCAGGCCCTCGGCGTCGCCGCCCCACACCACCACGGGCGTCATCACGAACCCCGAGCGGGTGGGGTAGTCGTCGAGGCTGCCCAGGACGTGCTCGGACCGGCGCACCAGTGCGACCTCCTCGGCCAGCTCGCGCAGCGCCGCCGCCTCGGGGGTCTCGCCCGGATCCACCCGCCCGCCGGGCAGGGCCCACTGGCCGCTGTGCCGGCGCAGGCCCGAGGCGCGCCGGGTGATGAGGAAGCAGGCCTCGCCGGCCTCCCCGCACACCAGGGTCGCGGCCACGGCGGCGTGGCGCCGGCCCTCGAGGGGCAGCGCCCGGCGCCGGAAGCCGGCCAGGTTGGCGTCCAGACGCGAGCGCAGCGCGGCATCGAAGCGCGGCATCGGGCCAGCATAGCGGTCGCGTCGGGCCCCCGGGCTCTCCTACCCTGGCGCCCCTCGGCGCAGAAGGCCCACCCCCCTGGAGGAAGTCCATGAGCGATCTCGAGCACCCCACGGCGATCCGGCCCGCGCAGCACGCCGTCTTCCACCCCGAGAAGATGGGCAAGTCGACCCTGTTCGCGTCGGAGCGCCTGCTGGTGGGCCTGAACGCCTTCGAGCCCGGCCAGGAGCACGCTCTCCACGCCCACGCGGGCATGGACAAGGTCTACTGGGTGGTGGAGGGGCGGGGGCTCTTCCTGCTCGAGGGCCGCGAGATCGCCATGGAGTCGGGCATGCTGCTGGTGGCGCCCGAGGGCGTGCCCCACGGCGTGCGCAACGAGGGCCCCGAGCGCCTGGTCGTGCTGGCGCTGCTCGCCCCCGCCCCCTGAGCCCCCGCGATCGAATCCCTGCGCGCACCGTTGCTCAATGACGTGCGGTCGGGGGAGGCCCCCGGCCGTGGTCGGCGGCCCGCCAGCCGCTACGCTCCGGCGTCGGAGGATTCTCCTCAGGCACGGCTGCGATCCGCCGATCACCAAGAGAGACCGGGCGCCACGCCCGGCGACTTCAGGGCCCCGACGCACCCTCGGGCTCGGCGGCTCCGGGAGACAGCACCCCATGGCCCATCCGGGGCGGCCCACCACGCAGACGCCGCCCGAAGCGGACGAAGCGGAGTCCCCCGAGCCCCTCGGCGCCTTCGGGGTGAACGCGGGGATCGTGGCGGAGATCCGCCAGCGCTGGGAGGTGGACCCCGGCTCGGTGCATCCCAGCTGGGCCGAGCTCTTCGACCGGGACGGGGAGGGCGAGCCCCGCCCCGCACCGCGGCCCGTCGCGCCGGCGACCGAGCCGGCGCCCGCCGCCGCGGCCCCGGCCCTGGCGAGCCCCAAGGACGCCGAGAAGCAGGCCCGGGTGCTGCGCCTGATCCACTCCTACCGCGCCCGGGGCCACCGCATCGCGGACACGGACCCCCTCGGAGGCGCCAGCTCCTACTTCCCCGAGCTCGACCCGGCCCACTACGGGCTCGGCGCCGCCGACCTCGAGAAGTCCTTCCTGGCCGGCGACCTGCCCGGCGGTCCGATCCAGACCCTCTCCCAGATCCTCGAGCGCCTGCGCGCCACCTACTGCCGCAAGGTCGGCGTCGAGTTCACCCACGTCCAGGACCCGGGTCGCAAGCAGTGGCTGCAGCGGCGCATGGAGGAGACCGAGAACCAGACCGCGCTCGAGACCGCGGAGCGCCTGCGCATCCTCGAGAAGCTCTCGGCGGCCTCGCTCTTCGAGCGCTTCCTCCACACCAAGTTCCTGGGCCAGAAGCGCTTCTCCCTCGAGGGCGCCGAGGCCCTGATCCCGCTCCTCGACGGCCTGGTCGAGGAGGCGCCGGGCCACGGGGTGCGCGAGATCGTGCTGGGCATGGCCCACCGCGGCCGCCTGAACGTGCTCTCCAACATCCTGGGCAAGTCCCTCGAGTCCATGTTCTCGGAGTTCGAGGACGTGGAGGCCATCGAGAGCCCCTTCGGCTCGGGCGACGTCAAGTACCACAAGGGCTTCTCGAACGACCGGCGCACCGCCTCCGGGGCCCGGGTGCACCTCTCGCTCACCGCGAACCCCTCCCACCTCGAGGCGGTGAACCCCGTGGTCGAGGGCCGGGTGCGCGCCAAGCAGACCCGCGCCGGCGACCACCGCGGCCACTCCATCGTCCCGGTGCTGATCCACGGCGACGCCGCCTTCGCGGGCCAGGGCGTCGTGGCCGAGACCCTGAACCTGGCGCGGCTCACGGGCTACTCCACCGGCGGGACCATCCACGTGGTGGCGAACAACCAGATCGGCTTCACCACCACCCCCGCCGAGGCGCGCTCGACCCTCTACTGCACCGACGTCGCCAAGATGATCCAGGTGCCGATCTTCCACGTGAACGGCGACGCGCCCGAGGCCGTGATCCACTGCGTCAAGCTCGCCCTGGCCTGGCGCCAGCGCTTCGGCGAGGACGCGGTGATCGACATGGTCTGCTACCGCCGCCACGGCCACAACGAGGGCGACGACCCGAGCTTCACCCAGCCGCTCCTGTACGAGAAGATCCGCAACATGGTGCCCGTGCGGCAGACCTACACCGAGAAGCTGGTGCGCGCCGGCGTGCTCTCGGAGAAGGACGTCACCCGCATCGAGGCCGACCTGAACGACCAGCTCCAGCAGGCCCTCCAGGTGATCCAGACCAAGCCGCCGGAGCCCGACGAGCCCTACGACCCGCGCGGCCCCTGGACGGGGTTCCGGCGCACGCCGCCCGAGGAGCCCGTGGAGACCGCGGTGCCGGTGGAGCGGCTCTCCCAGATCACCGAGGCCCTGGGCACCGTGCCGCCGGGCTTCGAGGTGCACCGCAAGCTCACCAAGCTCCTCGACCGGCGCCGCAAGGCCGTCGCCGAGAACGCCCCCATCGACTGGGCCACCGGCGAGGCCCTGGCCTTCGGCAGCCTGCTCCTCGAGCGCCACGCGGTGCGGCTCTCGGGCCAGGACAGCTCCCGGGGCACCTTCAGCCAGCGCCACGCCGTGCTGGTGGACCAGCGCACCGGTGAGGAGTACGCGCCCCTCGACCACCTGAGCGAGAGCCAGGCGCGCTTCGAGGTCTGGGACAGCCACCTCTCGGAGGTGGCGGTGCTGGGCTTCGAGTACGGCTACAGCCTGGCCGATCCCACGACGCTCACGCTGTGGGAGGCCCAGTTCGGCGACTTCGCCAACGGCGCCCAGATCATCATCGACCAGTTCATCAGCTCCGCCCACGTGAAGTGGCAGCGCATGAGTGGCCTGGTGATGCTGCTGCCCCACGGCTACGAGGGGCAGGGCCCGGAGCACTCGAGCGCCCGCATGGAGCGCTTCCTGCAGCTCTGCGCCGAGCAGAACATGACCGTCGCCAACTGCACCACGCCGGCGCAGTACTTCCACCTGCTGCGGCGCCAGCAGCTGCGCGACTACCGCATTCCCCTGGTGGTATTCACGCCCAAGAGCCTGCTGCGTTCTCCCGACGCCACCTCGGTGCCCGCCGAGTTCGCCCGCGGCCGCTTCCAGCCGGTGCTCGACGACTCCGAGATCGTCGACCCGCGCAAGGTCCGCCGCGTGATCTTCTGCACCGGCAAGGTCTACTACGACCTGCGCACGGCCCGCACCGAGCGCGGGCTCGAGGACGAGGTGGCCCTGGTGCGGGTCGAGCAGATCCACCCCTGGCCCGAGGACGGCGTCGCCGCGGCGGTGGCGCGCTACCCCAAGGCCCGGGAGGTGTTCTGGGCCCAGGAGGAGCCCGCCAACATGGGGGCCTGGACCTTCGTGCGCGAGCGCATCCAGGGCGTGCTGCTGCCCGAGGAGAAGCTCGGCTACGCCGGGCGCAGCGCCAGCGCCAGCACGGCGGTGGGCTCGCGGCGCCTGCACCTGCTCGAGCAGCGCGCGCTGCTCGACGCGGCCTTCCAGGGCCTCGCCTAGCGGGCCCGAAGGGCCCGCGGAGCCATCGGCCACGGCGCGTCGCCCCCGCCACGCCTGGGACGTCTCCGTCGCCGAGGCCCGCCGCATCCAGGAGCGCCTGCGCGACGCCGTGCGCGAGCGCGACGAACCCCGCCCGGTGCGCCTGGTGGCGGGCGCCGACGTCTCCTACGACCGGGGCAGCCCGGTGCTGTTCGCCGCCGTCGTCCTGCTCGACGCCGGGAGCCTCGAGCCCGTCGAGGCGGCCGGGGTGTGCGAGCGCGCGCGCTTCCCCTACGTACCCGGCTACCTCTCCTTCCGCGAGATCCCCGCGGTGCTGGCCGCCTTCGCGAAGCTGAAGGGCCGGCCCGACCTGCTGGTGTGCGACGGCCAGGGACGCGCCCACCCGCGGCGCTTCGGCCTGGCCTGCCACCTGGGCGTGCTCCTCGACCTCCCCACCCTGGGCTGCGCGAAGAGCCGCCTCGTCGGTCGCCATCGCGAGCCCGGAGTGCGCCGCGGCGCCCACGTACAGCTGCGCGATGGCGGCGAGGTGATCGGCGAGGTGGTGCGCACCCGCGAGGGCGTGAAGCCCGTCTACGTCTCCGTGGGCCACCGCATCACGCTCGCCACGGCGCGCCGCCAGGTGCTCCGCCTCGCGCCGCGCACGCGCCTGCCGGAGCCGATCCGCGCCGCCCACGGCGAGGTGAACCGGCTGCGCCGCGAGGGGCGCGGCTGAGGCTCAGCCCAGCTCGATGGGCGGGATCGACGCCCAGTGCTCCACGGTGGCGGTGCGGACGGAGCAGAGGTTCACCACCTCGAGGCGGATGCCGTCGGGATCCTCGAAGAACGCGGCGTAGTAGTCCTCGTGGTACTGCGGGTAGGAGGCCGGCGCCGTCACCTCGATGCCCCGGGCCGCGAGCTCGCGGGCCACGCGATCCACGGCGGCGCGGTCCGCCACGCGCAGGCAGAGATGGTGGAGCCCGGGCGCGTAGGGGTCGTGGGCCCGGGGCTCCCCCTTCGCCGGCCGCAGGGAGATCTGGACCACGCGGTTGAAGTAGTGGACGTGGGGGTCTCCGCCGGCGAGCGGCCGCGCCACCTTGCGGAAGCCGAGCGCCCGCATCACCCGGTCGTAGAAGCGCTCGGAGCGCTCCAGGTCGCTCACCGTGAGGTAGAGGTGATCGACGGCGCCGACTTCGACCTCGTCCACCGCGGCTAGGGGATCGGCGAGAGGAAGGCGCGATCGGCGTCGAGCTCGTCGAGGAGCCAGCGCCCGAGGCCGCAGCGCAGGAGCGCCTCGATGCGGTCGTTGCGCCAGTGCAGCCGGTTCGTGTCGAACATCGAGTCGGGGTCGGCCTGGGACTGGGCGAAGCCCTCGGCCATCTCCCGCGTCGCCTGCTGGACGCTCGCGCGCTGGGACACGCGCTCCACCCAGGCGGCGAGCGCCGGCTGCTCGGCGCCGACCGGGAAGCCCACGAAGGCCGCCGAGGCGAAGTGCGGGGCGAGGGCGATGTCGGCCAGGGAGAAGTCGTCGGCGAACCAGTCGCGGCCGGCCAGGGCCTCCTCGAGGAACGCGCAGTGGCGCTGCCAGATCTCGGCGGCGCGGTCGAGTGCGCCGGGGTGCTGCCCCGCGACCTCGGGGCGGAACAGCTTGAGCGTCGCGAGGACGATCAGGCAGGCGTCGATCTCGGTGTCCGCCTTGAGCTCGAGCTGGCGGCAGCGCGCGCGGCCCGCCGGGTCCTTCGGCAGCAGCGGCGGCTCGGGGAAGCGCTCCTCCAGGTAGGCGCAGATCAGCTTGGAGTCGAAGACGACCGTATCGCCGTCCACCAGCGCGGGCACCTCGCCGCGCGGGTTCAGGCCCAGCAGCCGCTCGCGATCCGCGTGACGCAGGACCTCGCGCTTCTCGAACCCGCAGCCCTTCTCGTACAGGGCCGCGCGGACCTTGAACGCGAAGGGGCTGAAGGGGTTGTCGTGGAGCTCCATCGCGCCCCCAGGCTACCACGGCCCCCCCATGCGACGCTCAGCTGCGGTCGGGCCCCGGCGTCGAGGCGGATCCCTCGGGAAGCTCCGGCTTCGCGACGTAGCCCCAGTCGATCTCGCCGGTGAGGCTGCCGAGGAACGCCACCAGGTCGCCCACCTGCCGGTCGTCGAGCTCGCGGCCGAGCTGGTGCCAGCCCATCAGCCGGACCGCCTCCTCCAGGCTGCGGACCGACCCGTCGTGGAACCACGGGCCGGTCTCGGCCACGTTGCGCAGCGTCGGCACCTTGAACACGTTGCGGTCCGCCTCGTTGCCCGTGACCTGGAAGCGCCCCGGGTCCTCGCTCTCGTAGGGATGCACGAGGCCGAGCTTCTGGTAGAGCAGGCCGCCCACGGTCACGCCGTTGTGGCAGGTCGTGCAGCCCGTGGCCAGGAAGGTCCGGAGCCCGCGCTGCTGGGCCGCGTCGAGGGCCTCGACGTCCCCGGCCAGGAAGCGGTCGAAGGGGCCGGGCGTCACCAGGCCGCGCTCGAAGGCGCCGATGGCGAGCGCCATGTTGTCGAAGGTGACGGGCTGGGACTCGCCCGGGAAGGCCTCGCGGAACAGGCGCTCGTAGTCCGGGATCGAGCGCAGCAGGCCTTCGACCTTCGCCTCCGAGGGCATCGCCATCTCCACCGGGTTCAGCACCGGGCCCTTGGCCTGGTCCTCGACGTCGGGCGAGCGGCCGTCCCAGAACTGGGCGAGGTGCAGCGCCGCGTTGTAGGTGGTGGGGGAGTTGCGGTCGCCGCGCTGGCCGTTGTGGCCCGGGGAGGTGGGCTCCCCGTCCGCGCCGAAGCGGTCGAGCATGTGGCACGAGTTGCAGGAGATCTCCTGGCTCTTCGAGAGCCGCGGCTCGTAGTAGAGCATCCGCCCCAGGCGCACCTTGGCGGCGCTGCGCGGGTTCGACTCGCTGGCCATCTCGGTGGGGAGCGGCGCGAAGACCGCGGCGGCCCGCTGGGAGAGGGCCCGCGCCTCGGCGGGGTCGGGCACCTGGGCGATGCCGAGCCACGTGCAGCCGGCGGTGCCGGCGAGCAGGAGCGGAAGCAGGAGTCGGGCTCTCGGTCCGGTCATGGATCCCCCCAGAGGTTGGCTTCGCGGATCCTACTCGAGGTGGCTGCGCAGCATCCAGGCGTTCTTCTCGTGCACCGAGATCCGCGTGACCGCCAGGTCCACGCTGGCCTCGTCTCCCGCGGCCTCGGCGGCCTGACGCACCTGCTCGGCGGTCTGGGTCAGGGTCTGCTGGTCCGCGGCCAGGTTCTCCAGCATCTGGACGGCCGAGGGGGCTCCCTCCTCCTCCTCGATGCGGGTCAGTCGGGAGAAGGCGGCGTAGCTGCCCGGCGCCGGGGCGCCGAGGGCGCGGATGCGCTCCGCCACCTCGTCCACGGCGAGGGCCAGCTCGGTGTACTGCGTCTCGAACAGCGTGTGGAGCGTGTTGAACATCGGGCCCTTCACGTTCCAGTGGTAGTTGTGCGTCTTGAGATAGAGCGTGTAGCTGTCGGCCAGCAGGCGCCCGAGCGCCTCGGCGACGGGCTTTCGATCCGTGCTCATGGGTTCCTCCAGTCTGGTCTCTGCGTGAAGTGTCGGTCCCGGATCGAAAAGATCAAATCGTCTTTTTGAAACGGATCGATCAAGTGGGGTTATGGGCCCGCGCCGCCGGCGGCTGCCCGCCGGCCTCGAGGATCTCCCGCACCCGCTCCACCAGGGTGCCCGGCTCGAAGGGCTTGGCGAGGAACTCGATGCCCTCCTCGAGCACCCCTTCCGGGGCGATCGCCTCGGCGGGATGGCCCGAGATGAAGAGCGCCTGCGCCTCGGGATGGGCCTCGCGGACGGCGTCGGCCAGGCTGCGGCCGTCGAGCTCGGGCATCATCACGTCGGTGACCAGCAGGTCGAGGGGCTGGCGCCGGGCCCGGGCCCAGGCCAGGGCGGCGGAGCTGGAGGCGAAGCCGAACACCGAGTGGCCCGCCCGCTCCAGCCGGTCCCAGGCGAGCTCGAGCACCTTGGTCTCGTCGTCGCACAGCAGCACGGTCGCGCTGCGGCCGGATGCCGCCCGGCCCGCGCCCCTCGCCGCCGCGCCGGGGAGCGGGCCGCCCTCGGCGGGCAGCAGGACGCGCACCGTGGTGCCCCGGCCGCCTTCGCTCTCCACCTCGAGGAAGCCCCCCGCCCGGGTCACGGTCCCGTAGACGATGGAGAGGCCCAGGCCGCGCCCGCCCTCACCCTCGCGGGTCGTGAAGAAGGGCTCGAACATCCGCTCCCGGACCTCGGGCTCGATCCCCACGCCCGCGTCCTGGACGCAGAGCTCGACGTAGTCGCCCGGGGAGGCGTCGGGGTGGGCGGCGCGCTGCTCGCGCGAGAGCGGCACGCGCCGCGTCGAGACCCGTAGCGATCCACCGTCGGGCATGGCGTCGCGCGCGTTCAGCACCAGGTTGAGGATCACCTGCTCGAGCTGGGGCCGGTCGAGCCGCAACGGGGTGGCGTCGTCGCCCTCGGTGACCCGCAGCTTCACGCCCTCCTCGAGGAGGCGGCGCAGCACCGGCTCCAGATCGGCGATCACCTGCCGCGCGTCGAGCTCCCCCACCGGAGCCGCCTTGCGCCGGGCGAAGATGGCGAGGTCGCGGGTCAGGCCCTCGGCCCGCTCCACGGCCCGCTCGATCTCGGCGAGGCCCTCGTCGAGCCGCTCGGGGTCCGGGGCGACGCCCGGGTCCGCGTCCCGCAGCAGCTCGAGGTTGCCGCGCAGGACGGTGAGCAGGTTCCCGAAGTCGTGGGCGACGCCTCCGGCGAGGCGACCGATGGCCTCGAGCTGCTGCGAGCGCCGCAGCTCCTCGTCCCGGCGCTCGAGTCGCGCCCGGGCGCGGGCGCGGCTCTCGACGACGCTGTCGAGCAGCTGGTTGGCGACGGCCACCACCGCGGCCACGGCGAAGAGCGCGGTCCACAGGGTCGCGGCGTCGGTGCGCATCAGGGCGGCGAGGGGGATTCCGCCGACGACCCAGATCCCGAGCATGGCGAGCCAGACCCGGCGCTCGTAGGCGAGGGGCGCGAGCATCAGCGGCACCAGGGCGAAGGCGATCAGCCCGCCACCGCGCCCCGCGAGCAGCACGCCACCGGAGATGCCGGCGGTGAGCAGCGCCTGCACGGCGAGGGCGACGCGCGCCGGGGGCGGCCCGTCGAACCAGGCGTCGAGCCGCTCGCGTATGGAGCGGAGGGTCGCCGTGGCTCAGGCTCCAGCGCCGCTGCGGCGGCTCGCGCAGCTCTCGAGCGACACCGGGTCGCCGGGCCGGACCTCGCCTCCCTCGAGCACCCGGCACGAGACCCCGCCGCGCCAGCCCGGAGCGAGGGCGCCGCGCAGGCCGGCCGAGGCCTCGTCCATCCGCTGGCAGGGCTTCGTCTCCTCGGTCACCTCGAGCAGCACGTCGCCGATCCGGATCCGCGCCGCCGTGCAGCCCTCGAGCCGGAGCCCCTCGACCAGCAGGTTGGCGCGGCGCACGGTCCAGTCGAGCTCGCGGCCGAGCTCGCGGCAGGCGTCCTCCCAGCCCTCGCGGCCCATCACCGTGACCTGCCGGCCGGGCGAGCGCCCGCGGAAGTCACCCACCAGCCCCTCGGCGACGTCGACGGTCGCCGCGTCGACGAGCTCCATGGGGGCGCGGCTGCGGGCGCGACGGGCAACGGCGAGGAGGCGGGCCATGGACGGCCAGTCTAGCGGTCCGGCGGGGTCCGGTCCGGACGCTACACTGCGCGCCGCCAACGACCGAGGAGAGAGTCATGAGGGGCCCCGCCGCCGTCGCCATCGTCGCCGTGATCGCCTTCGCGGCGGGCTGGTGGGTGGGCCAGGACGGCAGCCGGCAGCTCGACACCGCGGGCCGCCTGGCGGCCCTCGAGGAGCGCGTCGCCGCGCTCTCGGGCGGCGCCGCGCGCCCGGCGGCCGCCCCCACGCCGGCCGCCGCCCCGACGGCCAGCCTGCGCATCGAGGGCGCACCGGTGCGCGGCGCCGAGGACGCCACCGTCACCCTCGTGGAGTTCACCGACTTCGAGTGCCCCTACTGCCTGCGCGCGCACCCGACGGTGGAGCGCCTGCGCGCCGAGTACCGGGACGACCTGCGCGTGGTCTTCAAGCACTTCCCGCTCTCCTTCCACAAGCGGGCCATCAACGCCCACCGCGCCGTCCTGGCGGCGGGGGAGCAGGACCGCTTCTGGGAGATGCACGACCTCATCTTCGAGAACCCGCGCGCCCTCGACGCCGAGCACATGAGCGAGCACGCGGCGAGCCTCGGCCTCGACCTGGCGAAGTTCGAGCGCGACTTCGCGTCGGACCGCGCCGGCCGCGCCATCGACCGCGACGTGGCCGAGGGGCGCTCGGTGGGGGTGCGCGGGACGCCCGCCTTCTTCATCAACGGGCGCATGCTCTCCGGCGCCCAGCCCTTCGAGCGCTTCAAGCAGCTCGTCGACGAGGAGCTCGCCAAGGCGAGCTAGCACCGTCTAGTCGCCCGGGTCGTCTCCCCTCGCGGGCCGGAGGCGCGCGCTGCGCAGCCGGTTCCACGCGGCGGCGATCTCGAAGCGCCGGGGCCGCGCGAAGGCGCCGGGGTGGGCCTCGCTGCGCCGGGCCTCGCCCCGGCGGTGGGGGTCGAGCACGTCGAGCCCCTCCTCGTCGAAGATGCGCTCGAGGGCCTCCACGGCCTCGCGAAGCGTGGTCCCCTCGCCCAGGCAGCGCTGGCGTGCGAGCCAGATGGCGTGGCCCACCGCCCGGGTCTGGCTCGGGTCGAGCAGCTGCTCGACCGCGCGCAGGTCGACCTCGCTGGCGCCGAAGCGGAGCGCGTCCACGCTGCGCGCGTCGATCTTCACCTCGCGCCGGCCCCGCGACGCATCCAGGCCCTTCGCCAGGGGGATGCGCGGCGTCACCGGGGGAAGCGGGCGGCCCGCCTCGGCGCTGCGCCGGGTCGGGTGGGTGGCGGCCACCTCCCGCGCCTCCCGGGTGACGTCGTGGGCCGCGAAGCTGCGCATCTCGATCACGGTGTCGGCGACGTCGAAGTAGTCGCCGCAGCCGCCCATCACGATCACCGAGGAGACGCCCAGCCTCTCGTGGAGCTCCCGCACCCGGTCGAGGAAGGGCGTGATGGGCTCGTTCTCCTTGCGCACCAGGGCCTGCATGCGCGCGTCGCGCACCATGAAGTTGGTGGCCGAGGTGTCCTCGTCGAGCAGCAGAGCCCGGGCGCCCACCTCGAGGGCCTCGACGATGTTGGCGGCCTGGCTGGTGCTGCCGCTGGCGTCGTCGGTCTGGAACGCGCGCGTGCTGCGGCCGTAGGGCAGCTCGCCGATGAAGGCGCTGATGTCGCACCCCTCCACCCGCCGCCCGTCCTCGGCCCGGATCTTCACCGCCGTGGGGTCGGTCGCGACCCCCTCGCGGCCGTCGCCCGGCACGTGGGGATGGATGCCGCGCTCGAGCGCCCGCAGCAGGGTGCTCTTGCCGTGGTAGCCGCCGCCCACCACCAGGGTGACGCCGCGCGGAATGCCGAGGCCCGTCACCCGGGTCGAGGCGGGGTCGTCGGGATCCCGCGGGTTCGGCAGCTCGACCTCCACGCGCAGGGAGTCGGGCGCCGCGAAGGGCACGGCGCCGCGCCGCAGGGGCCGGTCGCTCGCGCCGCTCTCCCGCGGCAGGATCGAGCCCTCGGCCACGAAGCCGACGAGCCCGAGCTCCGCGAGGCGGCCGCGCAGGTGCTCCTGGTTCTCCACGCAGGCGACGAAGCGCTCGGCTCCGCCCCGGGGCAGGCGCTCGAAGCGCAGCGCGCGGTCGGCGATGCGCGGCAGGTCCTCGCACAGCAGCGCCTCGGCCTCGAGGCCGCGCACCCGCCGCCCCGCGGCGGGCAGCCCCACCGAGAGCCGCGCCTCGACGAAGCCCCGGCCCAGCGCGACGGCGGTGCGCTCGAGCACCTCCTGGCCGCCGGCGTCGATCGCGACCAGCCCGCTCTTGCCCGAGCCGCGCTTGCTGGCGCCGCCGTCCCGGATGGCGAGCCGCACCCGACGCGCCAGGTAGTCGGCCAGCGCGATGCGGCGCACCCGCGCGGTCCGTAGCTCCTCGGGGAGCCCCGCCTCGGCGGCGGGCAGCCGCACGCGCAGCCGGGAGGGCGACGCGAAGGGGTCGGCCTGCACGTGATCCACGTGCAGCTCGAGGGCACCGAGCCGGTAGCAGGGCGCCAGGTCCTTGTAGGCCTTGTAGCCGCGGCCGTCGATGCGCCGCAGCAGGCGTCGGAGTTCGGCTTCGCCGGGCACGCGTCCTCGGGAGCGGGTGCGAGGGGGGCGCGCCAGAGACTAGCCGAGCGAGCCCTTCGGGCTCGCAGGCCGAACGGGCGGGGCGAGCCCCTCGCGCCCGCTCCGGGACGGAAGCCGGCCCGCCCTGGTCCGGCCCCTAGTCGAAGAGGCCGAGCTGCGCGTCCGCGGGGCGCCGGAAGTGCGCCACCGAGAGCCGCGGCCGCTCCGCGGGGAGCCCGGCCCGGCGGCAGGCCAGCTCGAACATCGCCTGGAGCTGGCGCGCGTAGGGGCCGGCGCCGCGCTGGCGGTGGCCCGGCCTCGGGTCGTAGAGCCGCCCGTCGTGGAGCGCGCGCAGCCGGTTCAGCACCTTGTCGCGGCGCTCCGGCACGTGGCGCTCGAGCCAGTCCGCGAACAGCTCCTTCACGCCGTGGGGCAGGCGCAGCACCACCGTGCCGGCGTGGCCGGCGCCCGCCCCGATCGCCGCCTCGAGGATGGCGGGCACCTCGTGGTCCGTGAGCCCCGGGATCACCGGCGCCACCATCACCCCCACCGGGATGCCCGCCTGGGCCAGCTCCCGGATCGCGGCGATGCGCCGCGCCGGCTTCGAGGTGCGCGGCTCGAGAGCGCGCTGGAGCCCGGCGTCGAGGCTCGTCACCGAGAGCGACACCGAGACGCCGTCGAAGCGGGCGAGCTCGCGCAGCAGGTCGAGGTCCCGCGTGACGCTGCCGTTCTTGGTGATGATGGCCACCGGGTTGCGGAACTCGAGCAGCACCTCGAGGCAGCGCCGCGTGATGCCGAGGCGGCGCTCGGCGGGCTGGTAGGGATCCGTCACCCCCGACATCGCCACCACCTGGGGCCGCCAGCGCGGCGAGGCGAGCGCCTTGCGCAGCAGCGCCGGCGCGTCCTCCTTCACGAGGATCTTCGTCTCGAAGTCGAGCCCCGCCGAGTAGCCCAGGTACTCGTGGGAGGGGCGCGCGTAGCAATAGATGCAGGCATGCTCGCAGCCGCGGTACGGGTTCACGCTCGCATCGAAGCCCACGTCCGGCGAGGAGTTGGTGGCCAGGATGCTCCGAGACGGGTCGCGCAGGTAGACGGTGCGCGGGTCGCGGGGCAGGTCGTCGGGATCCGCGGGCGGGTCGGCCAGCTCCGGGTCGGCCACCCGTCGCAGGGTCTCGAAGCGGCTGGGCGGGTTCGGGGTGGTGCTCCGGACGCGGGGGGCCCTCGGAGGGGCGGGAGACCGCATGGGCGAAACTTAAACGAAAGTCACTGGGCACCTCAACCGGGTCCGATTTCTCCTTCGCGCACGGGAGGTTCCGGGGTCGGGACCGCGGGCGGCGGCCGGTCCAGGAAGATCGGCGACGACCAGGCGCGCTCGCGCACCGGCGCCAGGCAGTCGTCGTCGAAGTCGGTGCGGTAGTCGCCGTAGCAGGGGTCGGTGGCCACGGCGCGGCCCCGGTCGTCGAGGCGCACGCGCAGCTGGGCGCCGTTCACCGCCGGGGTCGGCTCCTGGATGGCGCGCACGTAGTAGAGCACGTCGCGCCCGGACGCCGGGTACTCCGGGTCCTCGAAGCGCACCACGCAGCCCGCGGCCCCGGAATCGCACTCGAAGCGCCGCCAGGGGTCCTCGATGAGCGACCCGATCTCCTCGTCGGGTGCGAGCCGGGGCCGGATGCGCACCACCTCGATGGCCTCGACGGCGAGGCGCCGGTCGCCCGGGTGGTAGCACTCGCCCCGGCACAGCTTCTCGAGGCGCTCCGGCGCGAGGGCGTCCACGCTCTCCCGGGGACAGCCGGGCTGCTGCTCGAGGGAGCCCATGGCCCGCACCTCGAAGCGGGGCACGTCGCCGAAGACCAGCTCGCTGCCCATGGGGGCGGCGCCGCCGGGGCCGTTCAGCAGGTCGAACCAGAGCAGGATGCGCGGGCCGCTGGTCCCGTAGACCTCGCGGCGCGCGAGGGCGTCCCAGATCGCGTCGCGGCTGCGCCCCGCGCTGTGCAGCGCCACCAGGCCGCCGGTGTAGAAGAAGCTCGCCACGCGCTCGGTGTCGCGGTGGGTGAGGCCCGGGCGGATCTCCACGGCCTGGGGCACGCGGGGATCGGCGTCGGAGCTCGGCCGCGCCAGGCGCTCGTACCACGACGAGCGGACCCCGGTCGCGTCGGTCATCTGGCGTCGCGCGTACTGCTTGTAGCCGGTGCCGGGCCGCGCCTTGTGGTTGTCGCTCGAGGCCAGGAAGCCGAACCGGAAGCGCAGGGGCCCGCCGTCGGGGCCGGCCTCGCCCGGCGCCGAGAGCGCCATGGCGTACTGCACGCTCTCCCGCGGGCGCAGGCCGAAGGAGGGCTTGAAGCAGTCGCGGCACTGCCCGCAGTCGAGCCAGTCCTCGGCCCGGGTGTCCGGGAACACCCGGGGGATGCTGACGTTCGCCTCGAGGGCGAGCCGCATCGCCTCGGCGACGCGCGCCTCGCACTCGGTCTCGGGCAGGTCGCCGCAGCGCTCGCGCATGATCTCGCCGGCGCGCCAGCAGCACGGCAGGTAGTCGGGCGTGGGCGCCGGGCAGACCCGTGCTCCGCTTGCGTCCACGGTGTACTCGCGCCAGGCCCGGTACGGCTCGGAGTTGCCGTGCCCCGACATGATCTCGACCAGGGTCTGGCGCTCGGGGTCGTGCATGCGGCGCGTGAGGTGCTTGTCGATCGACGTTCCCGGCGGCGTGTAGGTCCCCCAGGCCGTGCCGTGGGGGATGACGAGGGGCTCGTGTCCCCCCTGGCGCAGCTTCTCGAACAGCAGGTCCGGCGTCGGCGCCGCCTCCCGGCAGTCCGCCGGCAGCTCGCGGGTGTCCACCCCGGTGGGGCAGGGCGGCGTCTCCGCCAGCGCGTCGAGCAGCCACAGGAAGTCCGCGTACTCGCGCCAGCCCAGCGGATCCAGCCAGCGCATGGGCGCCAGCTCCTCGAAGCCCGAGACGAGCCCGCCCTCGCCCTCCACGGAGCCGATGGGACGCGCCGGCAGCTCGTCCTCGGCGGTGCCCCGGTAGATCACGTTCTTGTGCCCGTAGTGGGTCTCCGGGGTGAGGCCCACCTGGGTCCACTCGAAGCCGGTGAACGCCACCAGGTCCGGATCCGCGGCGTCGCCCGCCCGCGCGTTGCACTGCCGGACGCTCTCCTTCTCCGCGGCCCAGTGGGCCGGGGTGAGGTTCTCGGCGTGGTCCGTCAGGGCGAAGAAGTCGAGCCCCGCGCAGTGCCGGGCGAAGTCGCAGGCGTCGGCGGGCGGGTGGGCGCCCTCGCCGGCCAGCAGGGGGAGCGAGTAGAGGAAGGCGTCGAAGGACCAGGTGGTGTGGACGTGGAGGTCGCCGAACAGGATCGCCTTCCCGGCGCCCACGCCGTCGCCCCGGCCGTCGCGGGAGCCGGCCGCCTCCGGCCGCTCCGAGCGCGCCGCGAGCTGGCCGGCCGCCGTCGCCTGGGCCTCGGCGCGGGCCCGCTGCGTCTCGGCGGAGCGCGCCGCGCCCTCGATCACGCCCGCCGTGCGATCGCCTCCCGGGCAGCCCGCGAGCAGCGCGAGGCCGAGCACGGGTACCAGGCGGCGGGAGCGCATGCCGCCAGCATACGCGCCCGGGCGCCAACCTGTGCCCCCCCTCACGAAGCCTGCCGACGTCCGCCTCGATGAGAGCCGACACCATGCGTGGGAAAAATTCCCACTTTTTCTGTCACGATGTGGGAAACTTTCCCACTCACAGGTAGGCTCCCCGTCGGGAGCCGAGAAGGAGTGATCATGCGTGGGTACAAGCTGAATTCTCTTGGAAAGTCGGTTCTCTTTGCGCTCTGCTGCGTGCTGGGCACGGCCCTGGCCGCCTCCGCCCAGGACTTCGCGGTCGCGATTCCGGCGGACGTGGATCCGGGGGTGGAGGTCCGCCGGGACGCCCGGGAGCTCCAGGCCGAGGTGCGGCCGCGGCCCGTGGACCGGGACGTGGCCGACACGGCGCTCGTCTTCACCAACCTGGGCCGCGAGGACCACCGGGTGTTCTGCGTGGGCTTCGACGACGAGGGCCGCCGCGTGGGCCGCGCCTGGCTGAAGCTGCCGGCGCGCGGGCTGCGCTACCTGCTCGCCTCGGACCTCTCCCGCGGCAAGGACTTCATCGGCCACGCGCAGTGCAGCGGCGGCCGCAACGTGACGGGCTCGCTGGTGTTCCTGGGCCCGGACCTGACGGACCTGCCCGTCCTCCAGCCCGAGCTCGGAGACGCGGGGCGGATCCGCTTCCCGCTGGTGGCGACCTACTAGAAGAGCGCCGGCGAGCGGGGCGGGACCGCTACCTCGGCCCCGCCCCGCTCCTGCCGGGACCACGAGGAGAGCGGACATCGCAGCCCGAAGAGCCGAGGACGCAGCCACGAGCGGCGCCGGCGCCGGCCCGGCGGGCCCGCCGCCCGCCCTGCTGCGCGCGCTGCGCCGCCTGCTGCGCCCACTGGTCCGGCTCGCCCTCGCGAGCCGCGTCTCCCACCCCATGCTCTCGGAGCTGCTGAAGGGCGTGTACCTCGAGATGGCCGAGCACGAGATCGAGGCCGAGCGCGGTACCGCCACGGCGAGCCGCCTGAGCCTGCGCACGGGACTGCACCGCAAGGACGTGAAGCGGCTGCGCGAGGCGCCCGCGCCCGAGCCGGGGGTGCCCCCCGCCGTCTCCCTGGGATCGCGGCTGGTGGCGCGCTGGCTCGAGGACTCGGAGCTCCGGGGCGCCGAGGGCCGGCCCCGGCCGCTGCCGCGCAGCGACCCGGCGGGCGGGCCGAGCTTCGAGGCGCTGGTGGCCTCGGTCAGCACCGACATCCGGCCGCGGGCCGTCCTCGACGAGTGGCTGCGCCTGGGCGTGGTCGAGCTCGACGTCGAGGGCCGCGTGGCCCTGCGCGTGGACGCCTTCGTGCCCCGGGCGGGCTTCGAGGAGAAGGCCCACTACCTGGGCCGCAACCTCCACGACCACGCCGCCGCCGCCGCCGAGAACCTGGCCGGCGAGGCGCCGCCGATGCTCGAGCGCAGCGTCCACTACGAGGGCCTGAGCGCCGAGGCCGTCGAGGAGCTCGAGGGGCTCGCCGAAGAGCACGGCATGGCGGCGCTGCGCGTCCTGAACCGCCGCGCACGAGCGCTCCAGCGGCGCGACGCCCGGCGCGGTACGGGCGATCGGCGCATGAACTTCGGCGTCTACTTCTACCGCGGTGCGCCCGCGGATCCGGAGGCCGGGGACGATGGCTAGGCGTCTCCGCGCGGCGCGTCGGTTGGGCCTCCTGCTGGGCGCGCTGCTCGCCCTGGCGCTCTCCGCCTGCGCGGCCGGCCCGCACGGGCTGGCCCGGGCCGGCGGCGGCGAGGACGACGGGATAGGCGGCACCGGCCGTGGTGGCGGCGGCGACGACGACGGAATCGGTGGCACCGGGATCTACGGCACCGTCACCGGCTTCGGCAGCGTCTGGGTGAACGGCGTGCGCGTCTCCTACGACGCCGACGTGCCCGTCACGCGCAACGGCGCGCCCGCCTCCGCGGCGGACCTGCGCGTGGGGCAGGTCGCCTGGATCGAGGCGGATCCGCGAGACGGGCGCCTGGTGGCGCGCTCCATCGCGGTGGAGAGCACACTGGTCGGTCGCGTGACGGCGCGCGCCGCCGCCGCCGGCACGCTCGAGGTGGACGGGCGCCGCGTCGCCCTCGCGCGGGGCGCCATCGTGCTCGAGGGCCCGGCGAGCCTCGACCCCATCGCGGTGGGCGACCGGGTCGAGGTCTGGGGGCTGCGCGGCGCGAGCGGCGGCGTGGTGGCCTCGCGCATCGACGCGGCGGGCCCCGACGCCACCGCGCCCCGCGCGGCGCTGCGCCTGGTGGACCGCGTGCTCGCGTCCCGGGTGGAGCGCCTCTCCGTGGAGGGCTACCTGACCGGCTCACCGCGCACGGGCTTCCGGGTCGGTGGACTCCCCCTCGACGCCCCGGACCTCCCCGAGGCCGCCCGCGGTCCGGGCGACCGCGTCTGGCTGAGCGGCCGCGTCGGCGCGCCCGGCGTGCTCCGCGTCGACCACTTCCGCCTGGAGGCCCCGCCGCCGCCGGATCCGCTGGTGCCCGGCCGCGACCCCGACGCCCTGCTGCGCGAGCTGCTGCCCGCGCCCGTGACGCCACCCGAGCTGCCCGAGCCGGAGCTCGCGCCCGCGCCGGAGCCGCCGCGCGAGGTGGAGCGGCTGCTCGAGCCCGACGTCGGCCGCGAGATCGCGCCGGTCCCCACCCGCGACCGGCTGCTCACCCGCTAGCGGGCCGAGGGCTCCGGGCTCGCCATCGCGAGAGCGCGGCGAGCCCCGCGGCGAGCATCAGCGCCGTCGCGGGCTCCGGCACCGTGGCGAAGACGAGCCCCTCGCTGCCGTCCGCGAAGCGGAGCCGGCTCACGATGCGACCCCGCACGTCCGCGGCCACGAACACCGAGAACGCACTCCCCACGCTCCGGAGGTCCCCGGGCGCGACCTCGAAGACGTCTCCCTCGCCGTACAGGACCAGCGCCGAGTCGGGGCCCCGCGCGAGCACCAGCACCGGCGAGGGCTCGCCGTCCTCACCGGGGATCTCGCCGCGCAGGATGACCCCGCCCCGCTCGTCCAGGACCGACTCCGAGGTGGAGAGCACCGTGAGCTCCGCATCGAGCCCGCCGATGTCGGCGCCCGGCAGCAGCCAGGGCCGCAGCTCGCCGTCCGGCTCCCGCACCCAGAGCACGCCCCGGTCCGCGCCGGCTCCGCTGGGGTCCCGCACCAGCGCCGTGAAGGCGAGGCGCCCCGCTTCGTCCACGCTCAGGTTGGTGCGGAACAGGTTCGAGAACAGCCGGAACTCGAAGCCCTCGAGGCCCGGCGCGGCCTGGCCGTCCACCACCAGCGGTCCCGGCTCCTCGCCGGGGGCCGCATACCAGATCTGCTGCGATTGCGGGCCTCCCTCCGCCACGAAGGCGAGGTCGCCGCGCCGGCTCCCGTCGACGTCGGCAGACTGCGGCACGCGCACACCGATCGTGGTCAGGGTGCCGTCCGGGTCGCGGACGAGCAGGCTGCGCCCCGACTGGAAGACGGCGCGACCGTCGGGCCCGAGGTAGCTCGCCCGCACGCCCCCGAGGAGCAGGGGCTCGAGCTCTCCCGACGGGTCGACCCGCCACCAGCTGCGGTCGAGGGTGTTGGCCGTGAGCCTCGCGCTCAGGAACAGCTCGCCGTTGCCGGCGGAGACGTCCAGGCGCTCGATGGTCGCGTCCTCGGGCAGACCCGGGAGCGTGCCGCCCACCTCCGCGACGAGCGAGAGCGAGCCGTCCGGGTCCGCGCGCCAGACTCCCTCCGCCGAGCCGTCGACGCCGAGGCCGCGGATCTCGGCCTGGAACAGGACGGTGCCGTCGGGTCGGACTCGCGACTCGCCGAAGTTGAAGAAGAACGCGTCGTCCCTTCCCGGCGCGGTGTCTCGCCGGCGCGCCAGCTCGCGCAGGCTGCCGTCCTCGCCGCGCAGCCACACGACCCGGTTGAACTCCGAGTCGAGCCCCTCCACCGACGCCACGAAGACCGCCTTCCCACCCGGGATGCCCTCCAGCGACTCGACCTGGGAGAAGGGCCGGTCGCCGGGGACGCCCGGGGCCGGGGTGCCCTCCGGTGCGAACACCTCGAGGGGGATCGAGCCGGCCGGGCTCGCGAAGAAGGCCACGGCGAGGCAGACGCGGACGAGAGCGGCTCGAAATCGCTGCACGGCTCACCCGAAGGGCCGGATCCCCCTGGGTGAGTGGTGCGCCGCAACGGCTTGTGGCGGGCCGGCCCTCAGCTCGACTTCGCGAGCCAGCGCTTCAGCTGTGGCGTGCTGCGCTCCACGATCCCGAGGTCGAGGTCGAAGCGCTCGAGGGCCTGCTTCACCGCGCGGGCGCCCGTCGGCACGGGGTGGGCGCGGAAGAAGGCCGCCACGTCGCGCCGGTGGGCGCGGGTGCCGAGGTTCGGGGTGGCGTCGATGGGCCGCGTCACCAGCATGGGCGGCAGGCGCTTGCGCAGTGCGGCCCAGCGCCTCTTCATGAACTCCCAGGTGCGCTCCCGGGCGGCCGGGTTCTGGAGCATGCGGGTCAGCAGGATGGCGACGTCCTGGGTCCCCACCGTCTCGGTGAGGGCGAGGCGCAGCGCGCGGTCCACGAGGGCCCCAGGCTGGAAGTCGCCCAGGGCGAGCAGCATGCGGCGGCGCTCCTGGGGGGTCTGGGCCTTGTCGGCGGCGGCCAGCAGCCGGTCGAAGAGCGCGGCGTCGCCCGCGCGGGCGGCCAGGCTCACCACGGCGTCGGCGAGGTTCGGATCCAGGACCGAGCGGTTCCTCAGGTAGGCGCCGCCGCGCCGCGCCGCCTCGGCGACCACCGGCGGCGACTCGGCGACCTCGCCCAGGATCCCGAGCAGCGCCGCCCGGCGCATGCGGCTCTCGTCGCTCTCGCCCTTCGCGGGCTCGAAGCCCAGCTTCTCGAAGCCCGGCCCGAAGGTGTCGGTGATGCGCTCGCGAAGCTCCGCGCGCACGTCCTCGCCGGCCGCCGCCGCGATGCGGTCGTCCGTGAAGGCCAGGGGGCCGCGCAGGCTCAGCAGCACGTCCGGGTCCGCCTCGTCGCCGCACGCCATGGCGAGGTCGAGGAAGCTCGCCAGGTCGGCGCGTCCGGCGCGCACGATCGCCCACTGGTGGCCGAGCAGCCCCATGCGCTCCACCGGCGAGAGCGCGTCGAGGTGGTCGCACAGCGCGCGCAGCTCCGCGGGCTCGTGGAGCGGCCGGAAGAACCCCCCTTCGTCGGCGTTTCCGTAGAAGAAGCGCGGCGCGGCGCCGCCCAGGTCGAGGCTGGGTCGCGCCTGGGTGAGGAGCTTGCGCACGGTCTTCGTGCGGCGCCCCGAGCCCGTCGCGACCCGCCCGACCCAGGGGATCGGCCAGCGCTGGGGCGCGGCGCCCGGCCTGCCGCGGCTCTTCCCGACCCGGAAGCGCTCCTGGCGGAAGCTCAGCCGGGCGGCGTCCGCCGCCCCCGTGCGCTTCACGTGCAGCAGCGGGAAGCCGGGCTGCTCGATCCAGGCGCGCACCACGGGCTCCACCTCCTGGCCCGCCGCCTCCTCGAGGGCGGCCCACAGGTCCGCCGCCTCGGCGTTGCCCTCGCGGTGGCGCCGGATGTACTTGCGCACCCCGGCGCGGAACGGGCCGGCCCCGAGGTAGCGCTCGATCATGCGCACCACCGAGGCGCCCTTCTCGTAGGTGATGAGGTCGAAGTTCTCCGTGGCCTCGCTCGGCGTGCGCACGTCGAGGTAGATGGGATGGGTGTTGCTCAGCGCGTCCATGCCGAGGGCGGCGGCGCGGTAGTGCTGGAAGTCGTGCCACATCTTCCAGTCCGGCTGCCAGGCGTCGACGATCTGGAACGCCATCCAGGTCGCGAAGGCCTCGTTCAGCCACAGGTCGTTCCACCACGCCATGGTGACGAGGTCGCCGTACCACATGTGGGCCAGCTCGTGGCAGATCACCTCGGCGACGCGCTTCTTCTCCTGGAGGGTGACGGTCGCGGGGTCGACCAGCAGCAGGGTCTCGCGGAAGAAGACCGCGCCGGCGTTCTCCATGGCGCCGGCCTCGAAGTCCGGCACCGCGACGAGGTCGAGCTTCTCGTAGGGGTAGGGCAGGGCGAACCAGGCCTCGAGGCGCGCCAGGGTCTCGCGCGCCGCCTCGAGCCCGAAGGCCGTGAGGTGCCCCTTGCCCGGGACGTGCCAGATGCGGATCTCGGTGTCGCCGCAGCGCGTGGCCTCCGAGGCCTCGAGCTCGCCCACCGCCAGGGCCAGCAGGTAGGTGGAGAGCGGCGGCGTGGGGGCGAAGCTCACCTTCTTCCGCCCGCCGCCGAGGGGCTCCACCTTGGCGGCCGGCGAGTTCGAGATCACGGTGTGGCCCGACGCGGTGGTGACCGAGAGCGCGAAGCGCGCCTTCATGGCCGGCTCGTCGAAGCAGGGGAAGAAGCGGCGCGCGTCGGCGGCCTCGAGCTGGGTGAAGGCGTAGCGCCGCTTGCCGGAGCTGGCGGCGTAGAGCCCGCGCAGGTCGTCGCGCAGGCGGCCCGCGAAGGCCAGGCGGAGCGTCACCGCGCCGGCGGGCAGCGGCTTCGCGAAGCGCACCTCGACGGTCTCGCGAGCCGGGTGCGAGACCAGCTTGCCGGCCCAGCGCTTGCCGTCCACCTCGGCGCGCGCCCGGGAGAGCCGCAGGTCCGCGGCGTGAAGCTCCACGCTGCGGCGCGGGCTCTCGAGCTCGAGGTGGTGGGCGACCTCGCCCTTGAAGGCCGGCCCCCGGGCCGGGTCCACCTCGACGTGGACCTCCACCCGCGTCGGCCGAACCTCGGGCGCGAGGCGGTGGCCCTTGCCCGTCGCCCGCCCCCGCGAGGCCCGGGCCGGCTTCCGGCGCGGGCTCTTGCGCGCCGGCGCCTGGGTACGGCCCTTCTTGCGCGTCTTCTTGCGCGTCGCCACCGGTCCTCCCGCCCCTGCCACGCCGTCCGGGCGCGGGAGCATACCCGGCCGGGCCTGTGCGCGCCGTCACAGAGGGGGAACCGCCCCAGGCCGAACCTGGGGCCGGAGGTGCACCCCCGATGCCGATTCCCTTCCGACGGCCCCGAGCCCCCATCGCCGGGCTGGCCGCAGCCCTCGTCCTGGCCGCCCCGGGCGCCACCGCCCAGGACTTCGACGTCGCCTGTCCGGTGCCCGAGGAGCGCGAGGTCGTGGCCCTCGTGAACGTGGAGCGCGTGGCGCGGGGGCTGGCTCCGCTGGCCCTGGACGTGCGCCTGGGCGCCGCCGCCATCCGCCACAGCGAGGACATGGCGGCCGGCTGCTTCCTGAGCCACACGGGCTCCGACGGCACCAGCCCGGCGGGCCGGGTGCTCTCGGCCGGCTATCCGTCCTACGCGGGCGAGGTGGCCGGCGCCGGCCAGCGCACCCCCGCCCAGATCGTGGACGGCTGGATGGCGTCCTCGGGCCACCACGCGATCCTGATGCGGCCCGACGCCACCCACATCGGCGTCGGCCACGTGAGCCGCTCCTCCTGCATGCTCGCGGGCCACCCGTTCCTGGTGTCGGACTTCTGGACCGCGAACCTCGGGCGCGACCTCTCCGAGGCCGAGGGCGAGGCCCTGCACTGCTCCGACGTGGCCGCGCCCCCGCCGCCGGCCTGCAGCGACGGCATCGACAACGACGGCGACGGCGCCGTCGACTACGGCGTGGACTTCGGCTGCAAGTCGCCCGACGACGCCTCCGAGGCCTTCGAGTGCACCGACGGCCTCGACAACGACGGCGACGGCCTCGTCGACTACCCCGAGGATCCGGGCTGCGCCGGGCCCTTCCAGGTCTCCGAGTCGGACACCCGCTGTGGGCTCGGCTTCGAGGTCGCCCTGGTGCTGCCGCCCCTCATGAGCTGGCGGCGGCGGCGGGCGCGGCGGCCGGCTCCGGCTGCGGGAAGCGCACGTACTCGTCGATCATGAGCAGCGCGAAGTCGGCGTCCGCGGGCCGCTCGCCCGCGAGCCGCCCGCGCTCGCGCAGGTCCGCCTCGAGGCGCTCGAGGATCCCGGGCAGCGCCAGGTCGTCGGCGTGGCTCTCCACCAGCCGCTGCTCGGCCTCGTCGGCGTAGCAGTAGGCCTTCCACGAGACCGAGAAGCGCACCTCGTCCCGGTCGTAGCGGGCCAGGGCCTTCTCCCCGTCGCGCACCGTCCAGCCGCCGTCCTCGAACAGCAGCCGCATGCCCGGACGCAGCGGCGGCAGCGGCTTCGTCTCCGCCACCCGGTCGACGCCGTGGAAGACGCTGTCGGTGTCGAGGACCGCGGCGGTGTCGTGCTTCGCGGCCAGGGTGCGGGGCGCGCCCTCGGCTCCGTCGGGGTAGTAGGCGAGCCGCCCGCCCTCGCAGCGGCCGAAGTAGGCGATCCCCGTGGCGATGCGGCGGCGCCAGGCGTCGAACAGGCCCGAGTGGTGCATCACCACCATCAGCCACTGGGGCAGCCGCTTGCGGTTGGCGCCACGGAACTCGGGCACGTCGGTGTGGACGCTGAGCTCCTGGCCGGGAACCAGCAGGTTCGCGTACACGATGTTGGGGACCACCAGGGGGCGGCCGTGGACGCGACGCGCCGCGTCGAGGAAGGCCTCGTGGTGCATGAAGGGCGAGATGCCCTCGTGGACGTCGTCGTCGTAGGCGTAGGTCTCGCGGAAGTAGTTGGTGCGCGCCGCCAGCACGCGCGGGTCCTCGCGGCGCCCGAAGCGCCCGCCGGTGCGCACGAAGTTCACGGCCGCGTCGTGGCGCTGGGCCAGCTCCGGCGCGAGCTCGACCGCGTTGGTCTTGTCCTCGGCGTAGGAGCCGTAGCCGCCGAAGCCCTCGCACAGCCGCAGCATGGCCTCGGCGCCCTCGGCTCCGAGCAGCGGGTCCAGGATCTCGACGCGGGCGCTCGTCATGGGGCTCCTCCGGTGGCCCGGCCAGCATAGCCCGGCGGGGGCCGGGATCCGCGGAAGGGGTCCGCTCGGACTCCGCCTGGACTCCCAGGTGGTCCGCTCGGACTGGGTGGGAGGAGCGCGACACAAGCGCGCATCGGCGACCACCCATCTCCGGTGACGCCCCACTGCAAAGCCGCCTGCGTCCTCGCATCGCTCCTCGTCCCGTGGGCCGCGGTCCTGCCCGCGGGGGCGCTTCCGCTCATCGGGGACGAGACGCGCATCGAGATCGCGAGCGCACCCGAGCTCGCCGCACTGGGGCTCGTGACCGGGCTCGCCGGCAACGCGAGCCTGGACGGCCGGGGCGACGTGGTGCTGCCCGTCACCGGCGGCGACGTCACGATCCCGCTTCTCGAGGGCAGCGTCGAGCACGTCGCCTCGGGCTTCTCGATCTCGCTGGCGAGCGGCACGATCCTCGACCCCGGCCCCACGGTGATCCTCGAGGACCTGGTGATCGACCTCCTCGACCTCGTGGTGCGCGCGCGGGTCACCGCCGGCCAGCCCTTCGGGGTCGCCACCGACGTCCCGGTCTTCGACGCCCGCGCCTGCGTCACGTCGACCGGCGTGGACCCGTGCCTCGACCAGGACGGCAGCATCCTGCTGAACGGCTTCGGCCTGGACTGGACCGAGACCGCGGCGGGCATCCTGAACGCCACGCTCTTCCCCGACCTCACCGCCCCCACCTTCCTCTCCGGGGACTACTTCGGCGTCGCCGACCTCGACCTGCGCTTCGTCCCCGAGCCGAGCAGCGCGCTCCTCGTCGCCGCCGGGCTGCTCGGCATCGCCCGGCGCCGGCTGCGGTGAGGCTCGCCCGGCTCCTCCTCGTCACGCTCCTCGCCGCGAGCCCCGCGGCCCTGGGCTTCCTGTGCGTTCCCGTGCCGGAGCCCGAGCCGGGCGAGATCATCGCCTTGCCGGGCCTCACCGAGCCCGTGCGCCTGGTGATCGACCGCTTCGGGGTGCCGCACCTCTTCGGCGAGACCGACGCCGACGTGGCGCGCGCCCAGGGCTGGGTGCACGCCCGGGACCGGCTCTGGCAGATGGACCTCACGCGCCGCGAGGTGAGCGGGACCATCGCGGAGCTGCTCGGCCCCGACGCCCTCGGCGGCGACGTCACCAACCGAACCATCGGCCTGCACCGAGCCGCCGAGCGCAGCCTGGCGGCCGGCGACCCCGCCGACGTGGCCATCCTCGATGCCTTCGCCGAGGGCGTGAACGCCTGGATCGCCCAGGCCGAGGCGAGCGGCGGCCTGCCTCCGGAGTACGCCGAGGTCGAGCTCACCACGGTGGAGCGCTGGAGCGCCGTCGACACCCTGGCCATCGGCAAGGGGATCGCGGCGAGCCTCTCCCTCGACATCGACGCCGGGCTGATGGAGCAGCTCGAGGCCTTCGTGGCCGCGGGCGAGGCCGCGGACCCGCCCTTCGACGGGCTCGCGCTCTTCACCGAGGACGTGCGGCGCAGTGCGCCCATGGATCCGGTGGCGACGGTGCCCGACGCCACGGGCAGCCTGCCCTTCCTGCCCGGACCCGATTTCGAGCTCGATCCCGGTTATCTGGCCGAGGCGGCACGAGCGGCGCGGGGCTTCCTGGCCAGAGCCCGGAACTCGCGCCTGCTCGTGGCCGCCATGGAGCGGCGCGAGCGCCACGTGGGCAGCAACCACTGGGGCGTCACCGGGGCGGCCAGCACCACGGGCTTCCCCATCATCGCGAACGATCCGCACCTCTCGCTGAACACGCCGTCGACCTTCTACGAGAACCACCTCGTGGTCCGCAACGATCCCGACTTCGGCCCCATGAACGTCCACGGCATCACCTTCCCCGGCGTGCCCTCGGTGATCCTCGGCCAGAACGAGCGCATCACCTGGGGCGCCACCACCAACCCCATGGACGTCTCGGACCTGTTCCTCGACCGCCTGGTGCGCGACACCATCGAGCCGCGCTGTCCGGTGAACTTCTGCCTGATCTCCGAGGGCGAGGTGCATCCCCTCGACCTCGAGATCGCGAGCTACCGCTACAACACCCCCGACGACGGCGTGCTCGACAACCTGATCGTCGACGCCGGCGAGGAGGTGCCCTTCGACCAGCGCTTCATCCTCACCGCCGAGTTCCGCAGCTTCGGTCCGCTGGTCTTCATCGACGACCCGGGGCTGCTGCTCGGCAGCGCCGACGAGACCACCGGACTGTTCCTCCAGTTCACGGGCTTCCACGCCACCGGCGAGCTCGCGACCTTCCGGGCCTGGAACCGCGCGCGCAACCTCGACGAGTTCCTGGAGGGCCTCCAGTCCTTCGACTTCGGCTCCCAGAACTGGGCCTTCGCGGGCCCGCGCAGCGCCGACGCCCCCGACGACTATGTGCTCGGCTACTTCGCCAGCGCCGAGAACCCCCTGCGCGCCGATCTCGAGGCGGGCGCCGTGGTGGGCCTGCCGCCGTTCTTCGTGCGCGACGGCTCGGGGCCGAACAACTGGGTGCCGGACCCCGCCCGCTCCCAGGGCCAGGCCATCCCCTACGCGGTGCTGCCCTTCGCCGAGATGCCCCAGACCGTGGAGCCCGCCAACGGCTTCTTCGCCAACGCGAACAACGACCCGGCGGGCACGACCCTCGACAACGACCCGCTGAACCAGCGCCGGCCGGGCAACCCCGACGCGATCTACTACCTGAACCCGGGCTACGACGAGGGGCTGCGCTCCGGCCGCATCACGCGCCTGGTGCGCGGCCAGCTCGAGGCCGGCGAGAAGATCTCCGCCGACGACATGCGCCACTTCCAGTCCAACACCCAGCAGCTCGACGCCGAGCTGTTCCTGCCCTTCCTGCTCGGCGCCTTCGAGCGTGCGGGCGCGCCGGGCGCTCCGGCCGAGCTGGCCGCGCGAGCCGCGGACCCGCGCGTGCAGGAGGCGGTGGGGCGCCTGGCCGACTGGGACTTCTCCACGCCCACGGGCATCCCCGAGGGCTACGACGCCCACGACCGCGACGGCGTGCGGCTGCTCGGCGTGGGCGACGCCGAGGCGCGGGCCAGCGTCGCCGCCACGCTCTACAACGTCTGGCGCGCCAAGGCGATCCGCTCGGTCGTGGACGCCACGCTCTCGCGGGTGGGGGCGCCCGGGGTGGGGGCCACCGACGCCATGAAGGCGCTCTTCAACCTGCTCTCGGAGACGCCCTACGACGGCGTGGGCGCCTCGGGGGTGGACTTCGTGCCCGAGCCCGCCGCCCTCGACGCCGGGGCGCGCCGCGACCTCGCGCTGCTCGACGCCTTGGTGACCGCCCTCGACGCCCTGGCGGGCCCCGACTTCGAGGACGCCTTCGGCGGCTCCACCGACCCCGACGACTACCGCTGGGGCCGGCTCCACCGGATCACGTTCGACGCCGAGCTGGGCGGCGAGTTCTCGGTGCCGCCCGCCGGCGGCTTCAGCGACCTGGCATCGGAGCTGCCCGGGATCCCGCGCGACGGGGGCTACGAGGTGGTGAACGCCTCGAGCTTCAGCGCCCGGGCCGACTCGAGCAACGGCTTCCGCTTCGGCGGCGGCCCCGTGCGGCGCTACGTGGGGGTGGCGGGTGGCGCCGCCGACGCCGCGGCCCGGGTGGCCGGCTGGAACGTGATCCCCGGCGGCGCCACGGCGCGCACGGACTCGCCGCTGTTCGTCATCCAGCTGCCCACCTGGCTCACCGCGGACCAGCACCCCGTCGAGATGTTCGAGGCGCTGGCCCGCCGTGGCGCGCTGTCCGTCGCCACCTTCGAGCCCGCCGAGTAGCGCGCCGCCGGCGGCGTCGAGCCCGCTCCCGGAACGGGTTGCCCGGCGGCACCTGGCGGTCCAGAATCGGTCCGAGGAGGCGTCTTGGATCCGCTGGTTCTCGTTGCGCCGGTTCTCACTGGAATCGTGGTCCTCGCGGGTTTCATCGGCGCTCGTCGGCTCGACGCCGGCACCGTCACGCAGTGGTCCCTCGCATGGGGAGCCCTGATCGTCGCCGGGGTCTGCGCCTTCCTCGCCGATGGCATCCCCGCCCTCACGCCCTCTCGAGAGATCTTCGGTGCGGTCTTCCCGCTGTTCCTTCTCGGGGGCGTCTTCGCCTGGGCGGACCGCCGTCTGCCGCGCTGGGTCGCGCCGCCGGTCCTCGCGCTGGCGATCCTCCGGGCCATCCTCGGCAGCCTGGGCTTCGGAACGCGCCTCAGCTACCTCGAGCTCGCCAGCGAGGTGCCTCTCTACCTGGCGGCGGCCGGCTTGGCCTGGGTGACCACACGGCGCCGCGAGAGCACCGCCGTGGAGCGGCTCCTCGTCCCGGCGCTCCTCGGCTTCTGTGGCGTGGAGATCTGGGACACCGTCCGCGAGATGCGAGGCCTGGCGTCCCCGTCGTTCTTGCTCTGGGCGACGGTGTTGGTGCCCACGGGCACGATCCAGTTCTTCTGCGTCTTGGAGCGCGCCGAGCGCGCGCGCGCGGCGGCCCAGCGCGAGGCGAGCGGCAGCGAGGCGCGCTTCCGACTCCTGGCCGAGCAGACTCGGGACGTGATCAGCGAGGTGGACTCCGAGGGGCGCCTCGTCTACGTGAGCCCCAACGTTCGCGAGAGCCTCGGCTGGGCCGAGGACCGGCTCGTGGGCAGGAAGATCTCGGAGATCGCGGAGGAGGTGCAGTTCTCCGAAGCCCAGCTCGTCTACGACGAGGGCGTGGGCGACCTCTCCCCCACGCGACCCTTCTCCGTGGTGGCCCAGACGCGGGACAGGGACGGCGAGCCGCGCTGGGTGGAGACCCGGGCCCATCGCTTCGACGGTCCCGACGGCAGGCCGCGCGCCATCGCGGTCACGCGGGACGTGACCGAGCGGGTGCTGCTCGAGGAGAAGCTGCTCCAGACCCAGAAGCTCGAGAGCCTCGGCCAGCTGGCGGGCGGCATCGCCCACGACTTCAACAACCTGCTGGTCTCGATGCTGGGAAGCGCCGGGGTGGCGCGGCGCCAGCTGCCGGAGGGCTCGCCGGCGCGTGGGACCCTGGCGGAGATCGAGACCGCCGCGGAGCGGGCCGCGGAGCTCACCCAGCAGCTCCTCGCCTACGCGGGCCGGGTCCAGGTCGAGGTGCGACCCCTGGACGTCTCCGCGCTGGTGGGCGATGTCGCCGCGCTGCTGGAGACCGGGCTCCCGCCCGACGTGGAGCTGCATCTCGAGCTGAGCTCGGACCTTCCCGCGGTGCTTGCCGACGCCACCCAGCTACGCCAGGTCCTGATGAACCTGGTGTCGAACGCCGCGGACGCCATGGGCGGGAAGGCCGGGTGGATCGTGCTGCGCACCCGCCTCCAGCCCTTCGACGCCGAGGATCTCGCCGCCATCTCCCTGTGCGCCGGACTCGAGGCCGGCGACTACCTGGTCGTGGAGTGCCAGGACTCGGGGGCCGGCATGGACGAGGCCACGCGGGCGCGGGCCTTCGATCCCTTCTTCTCCACCAGGGCACCGGGTCGAGGCCTCGGGCTCTCCGCCCTCCTCGGCATCGTGCGCCGGCACGGGGGAGGGGTCGACCTCGCCACGAGCCCCGGTGCCGGGACGACGCTGCGCATCCTGCTGCCCACCTCGGATCTGCCGGCGGAGCCCGAGCGCGAGCCGGCCGCCGAGGAGGGCGAGTGGCTGGCGCGCGGCACCGTGCTCGTGGTCGACGACGAGGAGGGCGTGCGCAACGTGGCGCGCCAGGCCCTCGAGATGGTGGGCTTCACCGTGCTCTGCGCCCAGGACGGGCGCGAGGGGCTCGAGCTGTTCCGCAAGCACGCGAGCCAGGTAGTGGCCGTGCTCCTCGACCTCACCATGCCCGGCGAGCCCGGTCCGCTGGTGCTCGCCCAGCTGCGCGCCGTCGATCCCCGCGTTCGCGTGATCCTGTCGAGCGGCTATGCCGAGGAGGATCCCGCCCTGCGCGAGGTCCGGGGCTTCGCCGGCTACCTCCAGAAGCCCTACCGCCTGGAGGCGCTCGTCGAGAAGGTGCGCGGCGTCATCGCGAGCTGACGCCCGGGCCGCTCAGCCCCCGGCGAGGCTCTGGAGCGCGCCCGACAGGTCTCCGAGGGACCAGTAGAGCACGAACCCGAGGAACGCCGGCACCACCAGGCGCAGCAGCCAGCGCCACAGGCCGAACCAGCGCACGCCCTCGGCGCCGACCCGCACCTCGCCCATCGGGTCCTGCATGCGCCAGCCCACGAAGAGCGAGAGCCCGAGGCCGCCGGCGATCAGGAAGAAGCGCTCCGCCAGGCCGTCCATGGCGCCGAGCACGTCGGTCTCGAGGGCGGCGGGGATGCCGAGCAGCGCGATGGCGCCCCCGAGCAGGAAGGTGGCGTGGTGGCGCTCCCAGCCGAGCCGGTCCATCAGCGACGAGACCACCACCTCGAGCAGCGAGATCGCCGAGGTGAGCGCGCCCACCACCAGGGCGAAGAAGAACACCACGCCCACCACGCGGCCCGCGGCGCCCATCTCGGAGAACGCCTTGGGCAGGGTGATGAAGAGCGCGCCCACGGTGCTCTCGCCCACGTCCTGCTGGAGCCCCAACGCGAACAGCAGCGGGAAGACCACGAGCCCGGCCACGAAGGCCACGCCGAAGTCCGCGCCGGCGATCACCACGGACTCGTTGGGGAGGTGGTTCTCGCGCGACAGGTAGCTCGCGTAGGTGAGGATGGCGCCCATGCCCAGGGAGAGGCTGAAGAACGCCTGGCCCGCCGCGGCCGCCAGCACGTTGGCGTCCCACAGCGCGGCGAAGTCCACGGAGAGGTAGTAGCCGTAGCCCGGCCCCGAGCCCGGCAGGGTGGCGGCGTAGATGGCGAGGCCGACCACGATCGCGAACAGCACGGGCATCAGTACCAGCGCCACGCGCTCGATGCCGGCGCGCACGCCGCTCATCACCACCGCCACCGTGGCGCCCATGAACAGCAGGTGCCAGAGCACCGCGCGGGAGCCCGACGCGATGGCGCCGAAGCGCTCGCCGGGGTCGCCGTCGAACCCGGCGAGCAGGCCGATCAGCGCGTAGCGCACCGTCCAGCCCGCGATCACGCTGTAGTAGGCGAGGATCAGGAAGCCCGTGGCGACGAACACCAGGCCGAGGGGTCGCCAGCGGGTCCCGCCGAAGTGCTCGAGGGCGCCGATGGGGCTGCGCCGGGCCCCGCGCCCCACGGTGAGCTCGGCCAGCATCACGGGCAGCCCGACCAGGGCCGTCATGATCAGGTAGAGCACCACGAAGGCGGCGCCGCCGTTCTCCGCCGTGAGGTAGGAGAAGCGCCACATGTTGCCGAGCCCCACCGCGGAGCCCACCGCGGCCAGCACGAAGCCGAAGCGGCTCGCCCACTGCTCCCGGGGCTGTGCCATGTGGATGCCTCCCCTCGGCGAGGCCGCCGGGGGGAGGCGGCGGCGCGCCGCGCAGCATAACGATCCTGCGCAGCGCCCGCCGACGGGGCGGGTCCCGGCTCAGCGCACGCGCACCCGGCCGCGCTCCTCGCGCACTGCGCCGTCGCGCTGCACGTAGGCGGTGTACTCGAACGTGCCGCGCCGGGGCGCGCAGGTGAGCTCGGCGCCCGCCTCGAGCATGAACTGCCCGGGCCGCGAGCGCACCGCCCGGCGCCCGTCGGGCCGGCAGCCCAGCCGAGCGGCGTCGCGGCGCGCGAACACGATGCGGGCCGCGGCGACGCCCTCGTTGGTGAACACCACCTCGACGCCCCGCTCGAGCTCGGCGTCGCCGGCGCCGTCCGGGGCGGCGAGGTCCAGCGAGGCGGGCGCGAGGGGCGGCGCCACCGCGGACTCCGCCGCGGCGGGCGGGGCCAGCGCGAGGGCGATCCCCGCGAAGGCGGCGAGAGCGAAGATGGGCCCGGTGACCCGAAGGATGCGGCGGGACGACGTCATGGCAGCTCCTCCTCGAGAGCGGACGCGGAAGGCATCCTCGCCGGCTCGCCGATTGAAAACAATGAAAGAAATCGAGTAAGATCGTTGCCCATGAGGAACAGCGAGCCCCTCCGCAACGTCCCCGCCATGTTGTTGTTCTCCCAGGTGGTTTCCGAGGGCAGCCTGAGCGCCGCGGCGCGCCGCCTCGGCATCTCCAAGGCCTCGGTGAGCCGGGAGCTGGCGGCCCTCGAGCGGCGCCTCGGCGCCCAGCTGCTGCGCCGCACCACCCGGCGCATGAGCCTCACCGAGGTGGGCGAGGTGTTCCTCGAGCGCTGCCAGCGGGTCGCCGAGGAGGCCGAGGCCGCCGAGCTCTCGGTGAGCCGGCTCCAGGCCGAGCCCCGCGGCCAGATCCGCCTGGCCGCCCCCATGTCGTTCGGCCACCTCCAGCTCGCGCCCCGCATCCCGGCCTTCCTCGAGCGCCATCCCGGCGTGCGCGTGGATCTCGACCTGACGGACCGCAGCATCGACCTGGTGCGCGAGAAGTTCGACCTCTCGGTGCGCATCGGCCGGCCCCGGGGCCAGAGCCTGATCCAGCGGCGCATCTGCACCCTGCGGCTGCTGGTCTGCGCCGCGCCCGCCTACCTCGCGCAGCGCGGCACGCCCACGGACCCCGAGGAGCTCCGCGAGCACGAGTGCCTCAACTACCGGCCGCCGCCGGTGGAGTGGAGCTTCACCCGCGCACGCCGGGTCCCGACCCGCGGGCGCTTCAATGCCGACAACGGCGACGCCCTGCGCCAGGCGGCCCTGAGGGGCCACGGCGTCACCTTCCTCCCGAGCTTCCTGGTGGGCGACGACGTACGCGCCGGCCGCCTGGTCCCGCTCCTCACCGGGCACGTCGACGCCGAGACCGGTCTCCACGCCGTCTACCCCGAGAGCCGCCACCTCTCGCCGAAGGTGCGGGTCTTCATCGACTGGCTGGCCGAGACCCTCGGCCCCGCGCCCGACTGGGACCGCGAGCTCCCCTTCGCGAGCGCCTGAGCCGTCAGTCGCGCGCAGCCAGGGACGGCGGCTCGATGGGGCAGCGCGCGATCCAGTCGCCCGAGATCGAGCCCAGGTAGAGGTGGCCTGCGTGCAGCTCCGCCGTGGTCACCTGGCTCACCCGCAGGCCGTCGGGATCCTGGTACGAGCGTAGGATGCGTCCCGTCTCGTCCACCGCGAGCACGATGCCCGGGCCGCCGGGCGGCGGCCCCACGCCCAGCGGCATCAGCGCGCGCAGCAGCTTGGCGAGCTGGTCCTTCGCCCAGGGCCTCGCGTGCAGCCAGTCGATCGCGGGGGTGCGGTAGGCGGCGAGGCTGACGTAGAAGGTGCCCGCCCCGTCCGAGGCGAGGCCGTCGGGGAAGCCCGGAAGGTTCTCGAGGAGCCGGTCCGTGGTGCCGGCGCGGGGCCCCGTGAGCCAGTGACGCGTGACCCGGTAGGAGAAGAACTCGGCCACGGCCACGAAGTCCTCGGCGGCGGAGAGCTCCACGCCCACGGGCCGGTAGAGCCCCTCGGCGAGCACGCGCTCGCGCCCCGTCTCCGGATCGAAGGCGCGCAGCTCGCTGGTGCCCGTGGCCTCGAGGCCACCCAGGAAGGCCGCGAGTGCCTCGTCGTCGGCCAGCAGCGGGTCGAGGTGGGCGCCGTAGTAGAGGGTGCCGTCGCGGCCGACGGCGACGCCCGCGGTGCCTTCGTCGAGCCCGGGGAGCGTCGTGAGCCGCCGCACCCGGCCGTCGGGATCGACGGCGGCGTGCGGGCCGACGTGGTCGGCCACGACGAGCTCGCCCCCGGGCGCGAAGGCGAGCTCCATGGGGCGCCCGCCCATCTCCGCGAAGCGCTCGAGCACGTAGCCGCCCGCCGCGCCCGGGCGCAGCCGGAAGATCACTCCCGACGCGTCGCCCGCGTAGACCGATCCGTCCGCCGCCACCGCGAGCTTGTCCGAGTGCAGGATCTCCCCCTCGGAGATCCGCTCGCAGGTCTCGAGGGCGCGGTTGGGCGCGAGCGGGCCCGCGAGGGAGGGAGGCGGCGCGGCGCGGAAGGCGCGTGAGGCGATCGGGGAGGGCCAGAGCAGGAAGAGGGCGAGGGCGCCGGCGCACACGAGCCCGGCCCCGCCGAGGACGCGACGCTTCATCCGGAGCCTCCGGACCTGCGCACTCCGGCGAGCTTAGACCAAAGGGGCGGACACGGCCTGCGCCGTGCCCGCCCCTTCGTGTCTGGCCCGCAAGCGGGCTGTCGGTCTCGCGACTAGTCCGAATCCGAATCCGAGTCCGCGCCGTTCTTCTTGCTCTTCTTCTTGTTCTTGTTCTTCTTCTTCTTCTTCTTGTCGGAGTCGGAGTCGGAGTCCGAGTCGGAGTCGCTGTCCTCGTCGTCCTTGCGCTTCTTCTTCTTCTTCTTCTTCTTCTTCTCGTCGACCTCGACCGTCACCGCGTCCATGGCCTGGCACACCTCGCCGGCAACGGTCACGGCCTCCACGAACACGGTGTTCGTGGTGGTCTCGGAGATCTTGCGCACGGCCTCGAGGCTCGCCATGTCACCGCTCCCGAGGGAGATCGGCCCGTCGAGGAGCTCCTCGTCCTCGCCCGGGTCCATCACGTCGAAGACGCTGGTGACGTCGGCGGGGTCGCCCAGGTTGGTGATCTTGAAGCCGTACTTCACCGTCCCGTGGCCCTTGCCGCCGTTTCCGCTGTCGCTGTCGCTGTCGCTCGAGCTGTCGCTGTCGCCATCGCCACCGCGGTAGTGCTTCCACCAGCTCCAGCGCTTGTCGCTCTTGCCGCTGTCGCTGTCGCTCCCACTGTCGCTGTCGCTGTCGCCACTGCCCTTGCCGGAGATCTCGCAGGCGTCCTTGCTGGGCACGCACTCGCAGACCTCGGGGTCTCCCTTCTTCCCGCCGGAATCCGAATCCGAGCCGGAGTCCGAGTCCGAGCCCGAGTCGGAGTCCGAGCCGGAATCCGAGTCCGAATCCGAGTCGGAGCCCCACCTCTTCTTCCAGTGCTTGCCGCCGGAGTCCGAGCCGGAGTCCGAGTCCGAGCCGGAGTCGGAGTCGGACCCGGAATCGGAGTGCGAGTCCGAGTCGGAGTCCGAGTCGCCGTCGCCCTTGCCCGAGTCACAGACGCAGCAGGTCTTGTCGACCTCGATCTCGCAGGCCCCGGCGACGCCCGGCGTGTAGCCGAAGTCGTTCGGGGGCGAGCAGCGGTCGCTGCCCACGGTGAAGATCACCGGGTTGTAGGCGCCGTCGTCGGGCGGATCGTCGGGGCGCGCCTCGCAGCCGCCGGCCGAGGGCAGGTTGCCGAGCACCTGGCCCTCGGGGAAGGGCCCGTCCTCGGGATCGCAGAAGTCGCCGTCGCCGTTGCCGTCGTCCGGCGGGCCGCCGGCCTGGGGGGTCACCAGCACGTTGCAGTCCATGGGCAGCGTGCTGGGGTCGACCTCGACCCGGCACACCACGGTGTCGGTGAGCCCCACGGTCGTGCAGTTCGGAACGCGCACGATGTAGCGGCCGTCGAAGTCGAGGAAGGGGTCGTAGTCGATCGCGTCGCCGCAGTTGGCGGGGTCGGCGAAGTCCGCGAGCTCCGGCGCCGAGGGCGGCACGCCGCTCACGGCCTGCTGCGGGTCGCCGCAGGGTGCGAGGGAGCCGTCGGGCTGGACCTCGTCGCAGACCATGTTCACCGTAACGCCGTTCAGCGGGAAGTCGCCGAGGGCGGGCTCGTAGATGCCGTTGGCGTTCTCGTCGCAGTAGACGAGGTCGCCCACGAACTCGTTGGCGTGGGCGCCGGTCGAGGCGAGGAACGCCGCTGCCAGGATCAGCATGGGGGCGCGGTGCAGCTTCATCGGTTGGTTCGCTCCTAGTAGGGTGGGCGGGTCCGACCCCGGAGGCCCGGCATCGCGGGGGGATCCGCCATCGAGGTCCCTAGAGTGGACCATTCAGCGGAAGCTCGCATGCAATATTGGGGAAAAATGCCTACGTGGGCCGAACCCGGCCCAGGGGATCCCCCGCATCCGAGGGGGGCGATGGGCTGCGAGCCCCCTCCGGGGCGTGGTGGCACGGAGCGCGCAGAGCGCGGGGAGGCAGGGGCCGGACGGGCGCCGCGCCGGCCCCGGCCGACGCTCAGTCCATCAGCCCCGCGTGCCGCGCGCGCACCAGCGCCTCCACGGCGTCGATGCGGCGGATCACGGCGCTGAGCTGCTTGGCGAAGGCGTGGCGCCGCTCGGCCAGCTCGGGGCCGCCGGGCTCGACGAGCTCGCGGTTGCGCGCCAGGCGCAGCCCGTTGCCGAACAGCACCTTCGAGACCGACTCCTCGCTGCGGATGTGGCGCTGCAGGGTGTACTGCTTGCCGAGGGCCAGGCAGTCGTCGAGGAAGCGGCGCTCATCGAACTCGGCGTCGGGCTCGCGCGCGGCCAGCGCGTCGGCGGCCACGCGGTAGGCCTCGAGGAAGGGCCGCAGGATGCGGTGGGAGTGGAAGGGGCGCAGCCGCGCGTAGAGGGCCTGCACGGCGTCGCGGCCGTGGCGCACCCGGGCCTCCCAGCGCGGGTCGTGGAGCGAGAGCTCCTGGCGGGTCTCGTTCACGAAGGAGTCCTTCTCGGCGAAGAAGAACTCGAACTTCAGCAGGTCGCGCAGCTCCAGCACCTCGTTCCAGAACGGCTCGCGCAGGTCCTGCTCCTCCTCGATCTCCGAGACGCGCAGCAGCGCCAGCTCGGCGATGGCGCCGTTCACGAAGAAGTGGATCACCGTGTTGCGGTAGTAGGCGGCGGCCAGGTGCTGGCCGGGGCCGATGCCGTAGACGGGCTCGGGCCCCTCGGAGAAGCAGGTGAGCACGCCGTTGTCCACCAGCCGGTCGAGGGTGAAGCGCACGCCCTCGTCGCTCTCGAGTGCCTCGGACTCGGTGGTGGGCAGCTCGCGCCGCGTCACGTAGGCGAGCAGGTTGGTGAGGGCCTCGCGCATCTCCGCCACCGAGAGCGCGCGGTCGCCGCGGCCCAGCAGCGCCAGGGTGACGAGCGAGGTGGGCGTGATCGGCGTGGCGCGGTTGATGCGCACGCACACCTCGAAGGCGAGCTTCTGGAGCGCGAGGCTCTTCTCGTCGGGGTCGGGGTGGGCGTCGGGATCGGGCTGGCCGAGGGCCTTCTGGAGCGAGACGGGCTCGCCGAAGCGGATCTCGATGTTGCCGTACTGGCGCCGCAGCCGGCGGATGAAGCGCACGAACCAGCCGAAGCTCTCGCGCTCCTTCGCGCCGCCCCGGGCCTCGGCCGCGTAGTCGCCCACGTCGGAGATCTGGTCGTAGGCGATGGAGGTGGGGAGCAGCAGCACGTCGTCGCTGCGCCCGCGGCGGTAGGCGTCCACCACGTAGGCGAGCAGCCCGTAGCGCGGCGGCAGGAGCTTGCCCGACCGCGAGCGCCCGCCCTCGACGAAGAACTCGAGGGAGAAGCGCTTCTCGATCAGGTAGTCGATGTAGTGCTGGAGGACGAACTTGTAGACCTCGTTGTCCTTGAAGGTGCGCCGGATGAAGAACACGCCGCTGCGCCGCACCAGCGGTCCCAGCGGGAAGAAGTTCATGTTGATGCCGCCGGCGGTGTGGTTCGGCGGCAGCCCGTTCTCGTGGAGCATCCACTGGAGCACGGGGTGGTCGAGGTTCGATTTGTGGGTGGGCAGGAAGACGAGCGGGTGGCGCTGGGCGAGGTAGCCCACCCCCTCGAGCTCGCCGCGGTCGTAGCGCAGCTCGCGGTAGCCCCGGCTGAACAGCCGCTTCCACAGCTGGGTCACGAGGTCGATCATGAACGGGCTGTGCGTAGCGGCGATCTCGCGCAGGTAGCGGCGCGCCTGGCGCAGCACGCGCTCCTCGTTGCGCTCCTGGGTCCGGGCCAGTCGCGCCAGGCCGCCGCGGAAGGCCGGCCGCGAGAGGATGTCGTCGTGGACGAAGCGCGGGACCTTGTAGCGGGCGCCGCGCAGGCGACGCTCGGCGCGCTCGAGGGCCAGCCCCGCCTGGCGCGTCACGAACTCCGGCAGGCCGATGGTCTGGGCCACGTCGGCGTCGCAGGTCTCGGTCCAGCGGTGGCGCAGCTCCGAGGCCGGGGCGGGCTGGCCCGCCACGATCCGGCAGCGCTCGGGCGCATGGCGCGCCACCCACTGCTCGCGCAGCCGGCCCGGGTCCCGCGGGTCGCCGAGGCGCAGCACGTCGGCGACCTGCACCGCGCGCCGGCCGCCGCGCTTGCGCGCCAGCCACACCACCCGCAGCGGCGCCAGCAGCGGATCCTCCCCGGTGGCCAGCGCGTCCTCGAGGCGGGGGTCCGGCGTGCGCCGGCCCCGCCGGCGCCGGGTGGCGGGGATCCGGATCGCGTCCGCCGCCACGCCGTTCGGCTGGTGGCGCTCGATCCAGCCGCGCAGCAGCGACTCCTCCAGCGGGCTCGCGGCATCCAGCAGGAACAGCACCGGTTGGCCCTCGGCGGCGGGCCAGTCGGGCTCCTCCACGCGGGGGCGCTCGGGCAGCGGGCGCGTCATCGCGCGGATTGTATCGCCGCCCCCCGCCGGCGGGGGGCCGATTCCGCCGCAGCGGGGCGGAAGAGGGCAGGGCGCCCGGCCCCACGCCGTCGGCCCGGGGGCCGCGCGACGCCGGCGCAGGGGCGGCCCGGCGCTGGCGCGGGCCCCAACAGGGCTGGCACGCGGGATGCAAATCCGAGGGCGACCCTGCTGGGAGTCCGCCTTGCCCGTCCGCCACCTCGCACCGGCCCTGCTCGCCCTCGCCGCCTGCGGCGAGCCGCCCAGGGTCCCGTCCTCCGACCCCGAGGATCCCACCCGGGCCGCGCGGGAGCGCATGGTGGCCGATCAGATCGAGGCGCGCGGCGTCACGGATCCCGCCGTTCTCGACGCACTGCGTCGTGTGCCTCGCCACGAGTTCGTGCCCGAGGCGTGGCGCGGCTCCGCCTACGCGGACCAGCCGCTCCCCATCGGCCACGGCCAGACCATCAGCCAGCCCTACACGGTGGCGGTGATGACCGAGCTCGCCGCCGCCGGGCCCGGTGCCCGGGTGCTCGAGATCGGCACCGGCTCGGGCTACCAGGCCGCCGTCCTCGCCGAGCTCGGCGCCGAGGTGCACAGCATCGAGATCCTGGCGCCGCTGGCCGAGCAGGCGCGCCGCACCCTCGAGCGCCTCGGCTACGGCGGCATCGCGCTGCGCCAGGGGGACGGCTATGGCGGCTGGCCCGAGGCCGCGCCCTTCGACGCCATCGTGGTGACCGCGGCCGCGCCCGTGGTGCCGCCGGCGCTGATCGACCAGCTCGCCCCGGGCGGCCGCCTGGTGATCCCCGTCGGCGACCTCTTCCAGGAGCTCGAGGTGCACCGCCGCACCGAGGAGGGCTACGAGATCGAGCGGGTCTTCCCCGTGCGCTTCGTCCCCATGACGGGCGAGGTGCGCAAGCCCTAGCATTCCAGCGGCATGCGCGACCTCCGCCGCCTCCTGCTCGCGACCGCCCTGCTCCTGGGCTGCGCGCCGGCGCCGCCGCCCGCGGTGCTCGACGCGCGGCTGCCCGAGGGCCGCCTCACCGAGCCCCTCGCGGGCCTGGTCGACTTCGCCGGCATCCCGCCCGAGGAGGACTTCGCCGCCTACGAGATCGGCCGCGACGCCACCACCAGCCACCACGTGGTCTGGATCCGCAGCGGCGAGCCGCCCCACCGCCACGATCGCCACGACCTGCTGGTGGTGATCCTGCGCGGCCACGGCCCCATGCGGCTCGGAGACGAGGAGCGCACCGTGGGCCCGGGCTCGGTCCTCTACGTGCCCCGCGGCACCGTGCACGCCTTCACCAATGCCTCCGAGGAGCCCGCCGCCGCCTACGCGGTCTACACGCCGCCCTTCGACGGCACGGACCGGGTGCTCGTGCCCGGCCCGGGCGGCCCCCCCTGAGCGTCCCGGCCCCCGCTCAATCCCCACCCCCGTCCCGCCGATCCCTCCCCGGAAGCCCCTGCCACCGGGAGTCTCCGATGGACGTGAAGCGGAAGCATCCCCGTATCCCCTGCGACCTCCCCTGCCGGATCGTCACCTCCAAGGGCGGCTACGACGCCAAGGTGGTGAACATCTCGCTCGAGGGCGTGTACCTCGAGTCCGAGATCCTGATGGACGAGGGCACCCACTTCGGCGTGCTGATCGACGCCGGCGGCGGCGAGCCCGTGGGGATCGAGGTGGAGCTCGTCCACTGGAGCCACATGCGGCCGGACACGGTCGCCGAGGCCTTCATGGGCTACGGGGTGCGCGTCTCCCCGCCGACGCCCGAGTTCCGCGCGCTGGTGGACGCCTGCGCCGACATGGCGGCCGAGAGGGACTGACGCGCCCCCGCGCTACCCGCCCTGGAGGTAGTCCGCCGCCAGGTGCGAGAGCGCCCGCACGCCCAGCACCAGCGCGCTCTCGTCCACGAAGAAGCGCGGTGAGTGGTTCGGCGCCGCGTCGGCCTCGGCCACCTCCGGCGGCCGGATGCCGAGCCACAGGTAGATCCCCGGCGCCTGCTGGGCGAAGAACGAGAAGTCCTCGGCGCCGGTGCGCGGGAGCCCCTCCACCAGGTTCCCCGCGCCCGCCACCCGGCGCAGGGTGGGGGTCATGCGTGCGACGAGCGCCGGATCGTTGTAGGTGACCGGGTAGCCCTCGACGATCGCCACCTGGCTCTGGGCGCCCGCGCTCTCGGTGATGCCCCGCACCGTCTCGCGGATGCGCGCGTGGATCGGCTCCTGCTGGCTCGGCTCGAGGGTGCGGATCGTGCCCAGCAGCTCCACCTCGTCGGGGATGATGTTGTGGCGCACGCCGCCGTGGATGGCGCCGATCGACACCACCGAGGGGTGGCGCGCGTCCACCCGGCGCCCCGGGATGGCGTGGAGCGCCAGCACGATCCGCGACGCCACCGCGATGGGGTCGATGCCGAGCCACGGGTAGGCGGCGTGGGTCTGGCGCCCGCGCACGAGGATCTCGAGGCGGTCCGAGCCCGCCATCACGCCGCCCGCGCGTAGCGCGATCTGCCCCGCCGCGTGCTGGGGCACCACGTGGAGCGCGAACACCGCCTCGGGCCGGGGATCCCGCAGCGCGCCCTCGGCGATCATCATGCGCGCACCGCCGCCCTCGCCCGGCGGCGCGCCCTCCTCGGCGGGCTGGAACAGGAACACCACCGTGCCCGGCAGCTCGGCCCGGGCGTGGGCCAGGGCCTCGGCCACGCCGAGCAGGATGGCGGTGTGGGCGTCGTGGCCGCAGGCGTGCATCACGCCCACCTCGCGCCCGAGGTAGGTGGTGCGCACCTTCGACGCGAAGGGCAGGTCCACCTCCTCGGTGACGGGCAGCGCGTCCATGTCGGCCCGCAGGGCCACCACCGGCCCCGGGCGCCCGCCCTCGAGCACCCCCACCACGCCGGTGTGGGCCACGCCGGTGCGCACCCGCAGCCCCAGGCGCTCGAGCTCCCGGGCCACGATGCCGGCGGTGCGCGTCTCCCGGTTCGAGAGCTCCGGGTGCCGGTGGAAGTCCCGCCGCCAGGCGATCACCTGGGGCTCCACCGCCGCCGCCCGGGCGTCGATGGCGGCGGCGAGGCTGCCCGCCTTCGCCCCAGCCTCGGCCCCGGCTGCCGCCGCCGTGGGGGCGAGCAGCAGCGCCCCGAGAAAGCCCGCGAGCGCGCGTCGCATCCCGACCCCCCGTTTCTTATCCTCAGCGGTCTCCGCGTTCCGACGAGACGCCCCGGCGTAGGGTAGGCGACCGTCGGCGACGCGACCCGGAGGAGCCCCGATGTTCGAGCCCCCGCGCTGGTCCCCGCTCTCCATCGTCCCCATCGCCGCCGGGCTCTCCTGGCTCTGGTGTGCGGCGAGCTTCGGCGTGGTGGGCTTCTTCTTCTCGGTGATTCCCGGCTGCCTGCTGCTCTCCTCGGGCATGGCGACCCTGCTCTTCCCCGGCGACGCCCGCATCCCCCACTTCGCCGCCCTCGGCGGTCTGCTCGGCGTGCCCCTCGCGTTCCCGGCGTTCTTCGTGGCCGGCTTCGGCACCGGCGCCGTGCTGGTGCTGGTCTCCGCCGCCTCCTTCATCGCCGCCGGCGCCATCTCGGTCCACCAGGATCCCCACGTGGAGGACGTCCCCACCCCGGCCCCCTCGGTCAAGCTCGCCAGCCAGGTCGCCATCGACGACGCCCTGCTCGCCACCATGCACCTCACGATGCCCCTGCCGAAGAGCAGCGAGCAAGGCCGCATCCGCGACGAGGTGCGCCAGGCCGAGGAGCTCTTCCGCGACCGCGGCTGGCTCGAGAAGCCCGCCGACTACCACCGCGCGCCGCCGGTGCTCGAGAGCCCCCAGCTGCTGCGTACCTCGAGCCGCGGCCTCGAGTACGAGCACCTCTCCTTCGAGAGCGGCTACAGCCCCCACCCCGAGGAGCCCGGCCGCGACCGCTGGCTCGCCAAGCCGCGCAACCGCACCGCCCACGCCTGGGTGCTGCGCCACGACTCCCCCGAGCGCCCCTGGCTGGTCTGCATCAACGGCTACCAGATGGGCGCCCCCATCGTGGACCTCCAGGCCTTCCGCGCCGCCCGCCTGCACCACAAGCTGGGCCTCAACCTCGCCATCGGCGTGCTGCCCCTCCACGGCCCGCGCAAGGAGGGCACGCGCAGCGGCGACGGCTTCCTCTCCGGCGACATCCTCGACACCATCCACGCCGAGGCCCAGGCCATGTGGGACCTGCGCCGCATCGTCTCCTGGATCCGCGCCCAGGGCGGCAACCGCATCGGCGTCCACGGCCTCTCCCTCGGCGGCTACAACTGCGCGCTCCTCGCCTCCCTCGAGGAGCTGTGCTGCGCCATCCCGGGCATCCCCCTCGCCGACACGGTCCGGGCCCTGTGGCGCCACGGCCCCTCGCTCCAGATCCGCTACGCCGAGCGCACCGGCCTGGTGCACGACGCCGTCGCCGAGGTGGCGAGCGTCGTCTCGCCGCTGGCCCTCGAGCCCAAGGTGGCCAAGCCCGGCCGCTTCATCTTCGGCGCCGTCGCCGACCGCCTGGTCCCCCCGGACCACGTGCGCGACCTGTGGCGCCACTGGGACCGCCCGCGCATCGTCTGGTACCAGGGCGGCCACGTCACCTTCCGCTTCCACCGCGAGGTGGGCGACCTGCTCGACGAGGCGCTGCGCGAGACCGGGCTGATCGCCTAGCAGCCCGCACGCAGGTCCCGCGCAGCTCCTCCCGCAAGTCGGACGAATCGTCCGAGGCGACCCGCTTGGGCGTCGACAGCCTCGTGGCCGCCCGTACAGAATGGAGCGCTGATGGTGGGCCGGTGAGCAGGCTCCCGAGGCTCCGCCCATGCGCTTCCGCTCCACGCTCTGGCTCGCCCCCGTCCTCCTCGCCCTCGCGATCCTCGCCTTCGCGCTGCCCTCGGGCGCCGAGCTGTGCGAGCCCTACGAGGAGGAGTACGTCGAGGTCACCTGCCCGTGCTGGCCCGAGGGGCTTCCCGAGGAGGTCCCGCTCTTCTGTCACGACCACCCCGGCATGGTGCTCGACGTCTTCGCCTACTTCGTCGGCCCGCTCCCGGTGTTCGCCCAGGTCACCGACCTCTGGTGCCGCACCAACTTCGAGTTCGAGTTCGTCACGCCCCTGGAGCGCGACTACTGCCTGATGGACCTCCTCGAGCTGGACGCGCTCGTCCTGGACACCTGTGAGGCCGAGGACGTCTGCATCGAGTACGAGCTGGAGCTCCAGTAGGCCCGCTTGACCACGGGGCGGAGCCGCTGGCACACTGGTCGGGCCACGAGGGGGCGGGAGAGGAGGAATCCCTTGCGCTGCGTCGCCTTCGCCCTGCTCGCCCTCGCGCTCGCCCTGCCCGTGAGCGCCCCCGCCTTCGACTTCGGCCCCACCTCGATCCAGTCGGGCAACACCCTCTTCATCCGCTTCGCCCTCGACGAGCTTCCCGAGGACTTCAGCATCTTCTCGGTGGACCTCGACCCGGTGACCAGCTTCTCCCCGGGCCAGATCATCGAGATCGGCCTGTGGGACGACACGCCGGCCCTCCTGGTCGCCGATCCGCAGCCGACTGCTGCCAACAACCGCATCACCCGCTTCCAGGACCCGAACCTCGGCCCGCCCTTCACGGGCGCGATACCCACGGACCTCTCCTCCTTCCTCGCCACGGGCCGCGGCGTGGTGTCGATCCGCGTCGTGACCGGTCCCACGGTCGCGATCGACCGGGTCCAGTTCCTCGCCGGCCGCACCACCGGGAGCGGCTCCGTCGCCACGAACGTGGGCGCCGGCCTGAACGTCGCCACCAACGCCATCCCGAGCCCCGCCATCCCCAACGACACGGACGGCGACGGCGTCCCCGACTTCCCGGACAACTGCAACGACACCCCCAACCCGGGCCAGGAGGAGACGGGCTTCCCGAACGGCATCGGCGACGCCTGCGACTGCTCGTGCTTCGGCACCCTCGACCTGACCGCCTTCCCGGTGACGGCCTGCCTCGACCTGCCGAGCCTTCCCTACACGATGGTCTACACGGCGGCGATCCCGGCCTACCAGGACGTCTGGAGCAACGGCTGCCGCAGCTGGTTCGGCGGCAACGCCACCTACCGCGCCCAGACCCCGCCCCAGGCCGCGCAGTGCCGCAGCTACATCCGCGACTGGCTCGGAGCCCAGCAGGCCTGCGTGCTCGACTGAGCGCGGGCCGCCCGCGGCGGCGTGCCGGCCGCTGCCCCGTCCCTCTAGTGGAGCTCCTCGGGCGGCGGGGCCTCGGGCCCCAGCAGCTCCACCGGGTTGCAGTCGAGCCCGGTGGAGATCAGCACCACCACCTCGTAGCCCACCGTCTCGTTCTCCTCCTCGATGGCACGCAGCAGGCTCGGCGAGAGGGTGTCGTCCCGCCCCGACGCGCGACGGCTGGCCCGCGCGATGGCGTCCACCAGGTCGCGCCGCGACCAGCCGCGCTGGCGCCGCATGCGGCGGATCGTCATGCCGTCGGGGACGACGCGCTCGCTCGGGTCGTCGAAGGCGGAGCGGGGGTGGGGCATGGACGGGTAGGGTAGCGGGCCCCCCGCTGATCTCCTGATCCGCCGGGTGCCAGAGGCCCAGGAAGCCTCGCAGCACAGCGCCCGCGTCCTTGCCCTTCTTGCCGCCGCAGCTCTTCTTGACCTCCTGCCTCGCGAGCCTTCCCCTGGTCCCCGACTCCCGACCCTCGCTCTGCCGGATGAGGTAGTCGATCTGCGTCGTGGGAAGCACCGGCTCCCGTTGCCAGACGGCTCGAGTTCGTTCGGGAAGCACCGGATACGAAGATCCGACTGCCACCAAGGCCAGCGAGATCATGCACCGCGTCATCCCGTACTCCATCCCAGCACCCGCACGACCGCGGAGCCCCACGACCATGAGCGCAGCGCACTCATGCTCCGTACGAAGCAGCTCACCGCCCGCGCCCATGGCCGACCGGCTGAAGGCTGGGCTAGGCTCCTGCGCGCCATCCCGGAGGCTCGCAATGCTGCGCCCTGGTGGCTCGACCACGCATACGCGGTGCCTCGCCCGCCGTCCGCTTCTCCTCGAAGCCTTCGGCAGCGAGGGAAGCACTTTCCCGCGACCCTGAGCCGAAGTCCAGACCCGTCCGCCACGATGCCGCACGCGCTCCCTCTACGCGCCGTACTCTTCGACCTCGACGGCGTGCTCGTCGACTCCTACCGGGTCTGGTTCCACGTCATGAACGGCGTGGCCGCGCGCCTCGGCTACCCCGCGATCTCCGAGGAGGCCTTCCACGCGGGCTGGGGCCAGGGCGTCCAGGAGGACGTCGAGCGGTTCTTCCATCGGCTGACGATTCCGGAGCTCGAGCGCGAGTACGACGCCGAGTACCCCCGCCACCTCGAGCACCTGAAGGTCGACCCCGCCGCCGCGCCGGTCCTCACCACGCTCCACCAGCGCGGCCTGCGCACGGCGCTCGTCACCAACACCCCGGCGCCGCTCGCGCGCACGATCCTCGACCACTGCGGGCTGGAGCTGCAGGAGGTGGTGGGCGGCACCGACGCGCCGCGGGCGAAGCCCGCGCCGGACATGGTGCTCCTCGCCTGTGAGCGGCTCGGGGTGGGGGCTGCGGAGGCCGTGATGGTGGGGGACTCGCGGTACGACCGGGAAGCGGCGCAGGGGGCGGGGGTGCGGTTCGTGGGGCTGGGAATCGCGGGGGACGAGCGGATCGGGGCGCTCGGCGACCTCACGAAGAGCCTGCTGCTGGGCTGACCCTGGTCAGCGGGCGGTCCGTCGGCCGTCCCAGACACTGGCGAGCGCTCTGAGCTCGTCTCGGTCCTTGCTCGCTTCGAGCGTGAAGCGGGACTCCCAGCCCGCCTTGCGTGCCCGTTCCAGCCAGTCGAGCGCCACCGGCGACGGCTTCCCGGCCCGAAGCATCGCGTAGTAGGTGTGGGCGTACTCGTCCGCGAGGCAGGTGGCCGCGGTGATCGCGTTGTCGACGTTGATCGAGACGGGGACCAGCGGGCAGTCGTCGTCCGGGTGGAGCGGCATCAGCTCGAAGAAGGGGTGGCTCTCGATGTCCTCCAGGTCTCCGATCACCAGGTTGCTGGAGGGGTTTCCCTCGACGGTGATCTCCATTCGTGCGAGCTGGCCACGGAGCCAGCGTTGGGCCCGTTCGAGCATCGCGACCTCCGCGTCGGAGCTCGGCACCTCGATGGGCTCCTGGCCGCGCGCGAAGACTCCGTCGTCGCGCAGGTACTCGAGCAGGAGCCCGAAGGGTCCACGGGCATGGCGCTGCCGCAGCCTCGGAAAGCCGAGGCGCTCGAGCCACGCCGGCTGGTGGCGAAGCCGACGGGCATCGATGAGCAGATCGAGCTGCCCGGTCACGGAGTCTCCATAGATGTGCCGGGCATGCCTGTCGGCTTCGGCACGGACCATCTCGAGCCGTCCGGCCACGCAGGGGATGTCGCCGCCCTGGTAGCGAGCCAGCTCCCACAGCAGATCGTCGAGCCTCTCCTCCCGCGGCTGGAGCACCAGGCGGGAGCCGCTTGCCCAGTCCTCCGGGCGGGTCCCGAGGGCCAGCGCATGCCCGAACCGATCCCCCGCCTGCATGATCCCCGCTTCGATGGGCTCGTGGATTCGCCGCAGGCCCTCCGAGAGGCGACGGAAGTCCTCGCCGGCGTGGAGCGTCATGCCGACGGGCCTCGCGTTCCAGTCCGGCAGCCGGGAGACCAGCTGCTCCGCGGCACGCTTCGAGGCCCGGCGCACCCGGTCGAGGAGCGGGAGCACGGGCCAGGTCGGCATGGCCTGCTCGATGCTGGCGACGTCGACGCCGCGAAGCACCAGCAGCAGCTCGGGATGGAAGCGCAGCGCGCGCTCGACCGCCGAGGCCTGTCGAAGCCCTTCCGCATACCAGGCGCCGAAGCGGCAGCGGTAGAGCGGATCCCACGGATCCGCAGCGAGGCGCCTCTTCGAGCCCTGCCCCGACTCTCTGCGTTTGAGAAAGTGGAAGATCAGCCCGACCTCCGGGCTCTCCCCTCCAGGAGGCCTCGGGAAGTCGGCCCCGTGCCGGGCGATCTCGCGGACGTAGTTCCGGACCTTGTGCCAGCTCGAGTCCGGCGTCGCCCGCGGCTCGCTCGCCGAGAGATGGGCATCCCTCGAGTCGACCCGGAGCGCGCTCGGGAAGGTGAGCGAGTCGAGGTCTCCGCGCAGGCTGCCGATGCGGTCGTAGTGCTCCTGGAACCAGTCGAGGCCGCTCGTCCCGGGATCCTGGGTGAGGTAGCGGTAGGTGAGCGTCCGGACCCGCTCGTACTGCCAGAAGGCGCGCTCGAACCCGGTGTCCCGCTGCCCCGTCTTCGGCTGCTCCCGCAGGTAGCGGAGTGCCGCGAGGGTGAAGCCGGCCTCCGGCGGTTGACCGCGAGAGCCGAAGCTCGCCCAGAGCGGGTCCCGTCGGTGGATCTCGTCGATCGACCTGGGCCGTGATGCCGGGCGTCGGAGCAGCCTTCCGTACGCCAGCCGCGTACGCCGCGCGGCGAGTCCGCGGGCCCTGCCCACGGCCGCCGGGGGGAGCGGCGCGTCCAGCGAGCGGATCGCGTTGGCGAGCGCGCCCGCGAGCATGCGTCGGTTCGCCCGGGAGGCCACGCCGAGCCGGACCCGCGGCAGGACCCGAGCCAGGTAGGCGTCGAAGCGGCTGCTCGCCCCTCCGTTGGCGACGCCGTGCAGGAACCCCGCCAGGAAGAGCCGGGTGACGGCGGCCTCGAGGATGCGCTGCTGCATCGCCCCCCAGCCACCGAAGGGAGCCGGGTCCGGAGCCAGACCCGGATCGTCCGGCTCCTCGCGCGCGACGCGGACCATCAGCTCGGACCAGACCTGCCCGAAGCGGAGAGCCGACCCGACGTGGTAGTGCGTGTCCGCGACGCGCCTCCGGAGCACCTGCTCGAGGGCCGGCGTGACGAGCCGGACCTCCGCATGGGCAACGGCCGCATCGCTCCACGCCCCCATCGCCGCGGTGAGCAGGTCGACGGGGAGCAGCAGGGAGAGCCACCGGAAGCGGTGCGCGAGCTCCGGCGCGTCCGCTCCCGTTCTCGTATCCAGCGAGACGTGGCTCCCGTCCCAGCGCAGGTAGCGACGGGCGAGCCCCTCCAGGTGCTCGTGCAGCCGCACGTCGAGCAGCGGCGGCCCGGGCCGTCGCGGTTTGAACCACGCGCCGTCCCGGTACTGGCGGAGGACCTCGATCGAGAGAGCCGCTGCGCGCGGACGCAGCCAGCCCTCGAGGTCGTCCGCGAGACGCTGGGTGCGCTCGTCCGGGATCCCGGTCGAATGCTGGACGAGCGAAGTGGTCGCCAGCTCGAAGGCTCCTTCCGAGGCGAGGGGCCATGCCTCGGCGACGGCGATCATCCACCGGTGGCGGACGCGTCCGGGCATCTCGCGTACGGCTCCCTACCTCGGCCCCCTCTTCCGGGTGGCCTTCTTGTGCCGGGCCTTCTTTCGTGTCGCCTTCTTCCGTGTGGCCTTCGAGCGGGTCGCCTTCTTCTTTCGCACGGCCTTCTTCCTGGGTCCCGTCTCGGCCTCCATCGCGGCCTTGCTGGGGCGGCCTCGCCCGCGTCGCTCGGCCGACGGCTTGTACCAATCGCGCTCCTCTACGAAGATCTCCAGGATCTCGTCGATGGGGAGCCAGCTCTCGAAGGCGGTCTCCAGACGGACGATGCGCTGCCTCTGCGGTGCTGCCGGAATGAGCTTGAGGGCCTTCAGTGCGGAGAGAAGCTCCTCCCTCTCGTCCATCTCGAGGCCCGCCTCTGGAGCCGCGAACAGGATCAGCTCGCGCCGGTACTTCCAGAGGGGGCTGGACCGGTCCGCTTTGTCGAAGCGCTCCAGGATCTCGGTCCAGCCCGCCCCCTCGCTGGGGGGCACGCCCGCGGCGGCCAGGATGCTCGAGAGAGCGGCCCTCGCGTAGTCGCCCACGGTCGCACTTCGGCCGGCGAGTGAGTCGAGGTGCGAGTGCCACGAAGTACGAAGCCGATCCAGCTCTTCCGTGTCCCGGAGGCTCGGCACGGGCCAGGGGATGCGGATCTCCGTGGGCACGGCGGAGCCGGAGAGCTCGATGCCGGCGAGGCTCGGCGTCCCGGTGCCGGTGTCGGAGCGCGCACGCAGCTCGCTCGCCGCCGCCGCGAGGAGCCAGGCCCCCGCGGTTCCGGTGCTCAGCCGGTAGGAGGGCGGGCTGTCGCCCTCGTACCGGTTGAAATAGGCTCTCGGCTCGAGGTCGAAGGTCTCGAGGTAGAACGAAGCCGTCCAGTTGTCCGCCTGCACCTCGATCTCCGTCTCGGGCGCGCGGATCGGCCAGCCGGTGTAGCGCGTCACCACCTGGCTCGCCTCCATCTTGATCGGGTATCCGCCGATCAGGTGTCGCACGTCCGGGTCCGCGAGCCTCACGGCATCGCGCAGCCGATTGAACTCTTCGTCGTCGAGCGCGCTCTCCTGCTCGACCGCATCGTTCCACAGGCCGGCGATGAACGTGCCGACCTGCTCGTCGACGTTGCTGGAGTCGTTCACCTTCAGCTCGTCGCGCAGGTCGAGGAGGGGCCGCATCCGGTCGGGCAGCGCCAGTCCGCTCTGGGGCTCACGATCCATCAGCTTCTTCACTCGTGCCAGGAACTCCGGCGTCGGTCCCGGGCGCGGATCGTCCTTCTGCCGGTCGAGCTCCGAGCCTTCGAAGAAGATCTCTACGCGGTCCGCGGCTGCCATGGGAGGGATCTCGCACCGGTGTTGCGGCGGGATGATCTTGTCGTAGTTGCGCCGGGCGAGGATTGCCACGTGGCCGTGCACGCCGAGACCCTGGAGCTCGTCCTGCTTCAGCTCGATCCCGTTGGCGGGCGCGCGGATGGCGCCGGCGAAGTGCACCTTGAGCATCGCCCGGAAGAGCTCGGAGTGGCCCGTGAGCAGGAAGACCACCCGGGGATGGCGGAGCACCCCCACCAGGTGGAGCAGCTCCTGGGCCCGCTCCGGGTTCATGTCCGCATCGTCGATCGGCACGACGAAGAGCGGCATGTCCCGATGCTCGTAGTCGCGGGTCTTCTTCGTCCAGAGCAGGTAGTCGTCGACGAGGGCGTCGACGAAGCGTTCGAACTCCTGCACGACCTCGAGTCGCTCCCGCTCGCTCTCGTCGAGCTCCGCGACGAACGTCTCGGGGTCGATGTGTGGGCGGCGCTCTCTCAAGTTCCCCACCCATCCGACCGCGGTGGCGCGGAGGAAGCGCTCCCAGCGGGTCCGACTGGCGGGCTCGTCGCCGTCGTGGAGCGCCCAGGGCGCGGGCGGAGCCTCCTTGGCACTGTCGGGCAGCGGGTCGATCGCGTCGACCACCTGATGGAGCAGGGCCGTGAGGTGGAGCGCCAGCGAGGAGGTCCTGGGAAGCGAGCCCAGGTCGATCAGCTCGAGGGGCAGGATCCGTCCGGTGCCGTCGATGATCCCACTATCCTTCCAGCTCGGCTCGATGTCCTCCCCGTCGAACGGCGCCTTCCACTGCCGCAGCAGGCTGAGCAGGAGGCACGTCTTCCCGGATCCCCGACCGCCGTCGATGAGGATCACGCCGTTGTGTCGCTCATCCGAGATCCTCGCCAGAGCGCCGCTGACGCCCTTCGAGTCGCCGGTCTGCTGCAGCTTCAGGTTGGCCAGCCCTTCGACGAGGCCGCACACGCGCCTCGCGGCTTCCTTCTGGCCGTCCGTCAGGACCTCGAAGGGCAACGGCTGGGCTTCGCGCCGCGGATCGATCACCGGGCGCGAGCGGCTCGAGCTGGTCATTCTCGTTCTCCCGTGTCCCAGGCCGCTGGGCTCGGCGCTACGCCTGACCTAGCTTCCCGCCATGGACATCCCCGCTCCCCCCTACGTCGGCGTCTACGGCACCCACGACTCCAAGGAGCCCGGGGACCCCACCTGGCGTGGTCCCGTCATGGATCGCCTCGCCGACGTGGGCATCGCCGCCTACGACCCCACCGACCACGCCGGCTGGGACCCGATCACCGAGGAGAACGGGGATGCCTACCAGACGACGGTGGACGCCCTCGTCGCGAAGCAGCACGACGCCCTCACGGGCGCGGCCTGCGTGATCCACAACCTGCTCGGCATCGTGAACGGCGAGCCCACCACGTCGCACGCCGCCCGGGCCGAGCTCGCCTTCCTCGCCGCGGCGGGCATTCCGACCTTCTTCGTGATCCAGGCCGGCCTTCCGGGCCGCAACTACCTGTGGGCCCTGACCGGTCGCTACGAGCACATGCACCGCTGCGGCGACGTCCCCGAGGCCACCGAGCGCGCCATCGGGTTCATGCAGGCCCGGAAGGAGGGCGGGCCGGCTTGAGCCCCGCTGCAGTGCTCCTGCCATGGGGCCAGCGTATCCGAGGCCGACGGCAGGACCCTGTGAACTGGTTCACACCCGGCTCCTCCACAACCGCGTGGCCACTCGCGCGACACACCCGACGCCACCGAACGTCCCCAAACGCCCCAGCCACCGAACGCCGTTCTTGTGCGTTGATCCCGCCGCTCCCCGCCCCCTAGCTTGCTCCCACAGCTCGCGACTACTCCACCCCCGCAGCTTCGGAGCACCACGCCATGGAAGACCGCGCCCGCTTCCCCGATTCCCACTTCGTTCCCGATCCCGACCCCACCCCCACCGAGGACGACTTCGGCCTCGTCGGTCGCTCTCCCGCCATGGAGCGCGTCCGGCGCGCCATCCGCGAGTACGGCCCCACCGACATGCCGGTCCTCGTGACCGGCGAGACCGGCACCGGCAAGGAGCTCGTCGCCACGGGCCTCCACGCGGCCAGCCGCCGTGCGGAGAGGCCGCTGGTCGTGGTCAACTGCGCCGCCCTCGCGCAGTCGATCTTCGAGAGCGAGTTCTTCGGCAGCGCCCGCGGCTCCTTCACCGGGGCCGATCGCGACCGCGAGGGCCTGGTGGGTGCGGCCGAGGGCGGGACGCTCTTCCTCGACGAGGTCGGGGAGCTGCCCCTCGACGTGCAGCCCAAGCTGCTGCGGCTGCTCGAGGCCGGGGTCTACCGGGGCGTGGGTGGCGCGGCGGAGCGGAGCGCCGACGTGCGCATCCTGGCGGCGACCAACCGCGACCTCCAGGCCGAGGTGAACCTGGGGACGTTCCGGGCCGACCTCTACTACCGGATCGCCGTGCTCCAGATCGGCGTCCCGGCGCTGCGCTCCCGCAGCAGCGACGTGCGTCTCCTGCTCCAGCACTTCCTCGAGGCCGGGAAGGCCGGCAACCGCCTGGTCGCGCCCGAGGCCCTGCAAGCCCTGGAGGCCTGGCCCTGGCCGGGCAACGTTCGCGAGCTCGCCCACGTGGTGGCGCGCACGCTCGTGCGGCACCCGAGCGGGCCGATCCTCGGCTTCGAGCTCTGCCGCGGCGAGCGTCGCGCGGACAGCGCTGCGGCGGCGCCCGCCCGGCTGGCCGCGAGCCGCCACGAGTTCCTGCATCTCCAGCGCGACGACATCCTGCGCACCCTCCACGAGAACCGCTGGAACGTCTCCGCGGCGGCGCGGGCCCTCGGCTGGACGCGTGGTGCGCTGCGCAGCCGCATGCGCCGGCTGGGCCTCGAGGCGTGACGGGCACGCCCGGACGCGATCGGACGCCATCGGTCACGGCAAATCGGAAGGTCCTCCCGCCACGTCGTGCTCCTACGCTACACTGGCGGCCTTGCCACGCCGTTCTGGGGTCTCGGATGCAGCGCTGCGGGGTCTCGAGTGGCCGAAAGAGTACTGGTCGTCGATGATCAGCCGGCAGCCCTCCGTGCGCTCGCCAACGAGCTCGAGGACGCCGGCTTCGACGTAGCCGTCGCACGCGACGGCGCCGAGGCCTGGGAGAGCTTCTGCTCCCGGCGGCCGGCCGCCGTCGTCACCGATCTCGTGATGCCGAACGGCGACGGGATGGAGCTCCTGGGTCGCATCCGGGAGCAGTCCGACGTGCCGGTGATCCTGTTCAGTGCGCACGGCTCCATCGAGACGGCCGTGTCGGCCCTCAAGGCCGGCGCGGACGACTTCGTGCCGACGACGCGCTTCGACGCGGACCGGCTCGTGCAGATGGTGAGGGACGCGATCGATCCGGCCTCGTCGAGCACGACGCTCGCGATCGAGGAGCGGCTGGTGGGTGAGAGCCCGTTCATGGTCGCTGCACGGCGTCGCCTGGAGGGGCTGGCTCCGCTCGGCACCCCCGTCCTCGTCGTCGGCGAGCCCGGCGTGGGTTGCAGCACCGCGATCCAGGCACTGCACGATCTCGGATCCTCACGGAGCCGGAGCCTGTGTCGCATCGACGCCGGAGACTTCGGTGCGCGGACGCCGGTCCGCTCTCTCGGCGCCATCCATCTGCGCGGTGCCCTGGAGCTCACCGTCGAAGCCCAGTCCTTCCTGCTGCGCAAGCTGCGCGCGGGCCCCGAGGGCGGGGCGGAGCCCTTTCCGAGGGTGTTCGTCTCCAGCCGGGAGCCGCTCGCGCACGTCTCCCAGGAGGGCGCGCTGGACCCGGAGCTCGCCCACATCCTCGCGCGCTTCGAGGTCCGCATCCCGCCCCTTCGCGACCGGCTCGAGGACGTCCCCGAGCTCGCCCGGGTACTGATCGATCGGGCGTGTGCGCGCATCGGCCGGCGCCGCATGCGCATCTCGCCGCGGGTGATGGCGTACCTCCAGGCGCAGGAGTGGCCGGGGAACGTGACGGAGCTCGAGACGGTCCTCGAGCGCGCCGTCGCCTACTCGCGAGGCCGGGACATCACGAAGAGCACGGTGGAGGACGTCGTCGCCGACCTCGCCGAGAACCTCGCGAGCCTGCGGGCGACCCGGGAGCGGAGACAGCGCCAGTCCCTCATCGACGCCCTGCGCCGGACCGGCGGCAACATCACCCAGACGGCGGAGCTCCTCGGGAAGAGTCGCAGCGCCGTCTACCGTCTCATCGAGAAGCACGGCATCCGGCTCACGCGAGAGGGCTGAGGCGGCGATGCAGCGTCTGACGATACTCACGCTTCGTCACCCGCGCGCCGCGGCGCTCCTGCTGCTCGCCCTGACCCTCTTCCTGGGCTCGGGTCTCCCCGAGATTCGCACGGAGTTCGGCTATCGCGTCCTCATCGGCGACGACCATCCCTCGATCCAGACCCTCGACCGCTTCATCCAGCAGTTCGGCGGAGGCGCGCCCCTCACCATCGCCTGGGAGTGTGGACCGGACCTGCCCTGCCGGAGCGTCTTCGACGACGCCTCGCTCACGATGGCCGAGTCCCTGCGGGCGAGCCTGGAGTCGCTCGACGTGGTGGCCCGCATCGACGGTCCCTCCCACTCCCCGCTGCTCGTTCCGGACGAGTTCGGCTTCGCGACGCGCCGCTTCATCGAGTCACAGAGCATCGCTCCCGACCGGGACCACCTGGCGGAGCTCGCGCTGTCCGACCCCCTGTGGGTGGGGACGCTGATCTCGGAGGACGGCCTCGTCGGCGCCATCCACGTGCAGGCGAGCGACACCGTGGCCACCACGGAGAGCCGGCTGGTGGAGGCCGTCCGGGACGCGCTCGCTCCCCACGAGTCCCGCGGCTTCCGTTTCCATCTCGTCGGCGACTCCATCGCGACCATCGTCGCCGGCGTCGCACTGGCCGAGAGCATGGGTCGCCTGATTCCGCTCCTCGTCGTCGCGATCGGCCTCGTGATCGCGCTGCTCACGAGGAGCGTGACCCAGACCCTCGCCAGCCTCGCCACGATGGGCGTCGCCCTGCTCTGGACCTTCGGACTGCTGGGGAAGGTGGGCTGGCCACAGGACGGGATCCTCGAGGCGCTCGCCCCCCTGGTCCTCACGGTGGGCGTCTGCGACGCCATTCACCTCCTGTCGGTGATCCGGTGGCGGGAGGAGGAGTCGTCGGAGCAGGCGCTCGTGCGCGCCGCGGCCGACGTGGCGCCGGCCTGCACCCTGACGACGCTCACGACCGTCGCTGCCTTCCTTTCGTTCGCGACCAGCGATCTCGAGACCTTCGTCCGATTCGGCTGCATGTCGGCCTTCTCGGTGGTGTGCTGCCTGGTGCTGACGTTTTCGATGCTTCCCCTGCTCTGCACGTGGCTCCGGATCGAGGGTGCGTCGCAGGCCAGGATGGCTTCCGAGCGCTGGGTGCGCGCGCTCGGGGCGACGATCTCCTCGGCGCGGCGTCGGGCGGGTCCGATCCTCGTCGCTGCGGTCGTCGTGGTCTCCGTCTCGTCCTTCGGCTGGCTGGCGCGACTCGAGGTCGACAACGACTGGCTCGAGTCGCTCGGGGAGGACAGCGACGTCACCCGCTGGGTTCGGTTCGTGGAGCAGCGCCTGCGTGATTCCGAGTTCCTGGAGATCGAGGTTGCGCCCGAGGATGCGGAGCGTGTCGGTGTCGGCGCAGCGATCTCCGTCGTGGATCGGCTCGGCGTTCGTCTCGAGGACGTCCCAGGCCTGGGCGCCTCTACGAGCATTGCAGAGTACGTCAAGCGCCTGAATCGCCTCATGCACGACGACTCGCCTGCCTTCGAGAAGATTCCAGGAGACACCCGTGCGACGGCCGAGCTGGTAGAGCTACTGACCTTCGGTGATTCGTCCCTGCTGGATCCTTGGATGACGCCGGACAGGAGTCGTTTCCGAATCTCCGTGGAGTCGCCGCTGCGCTCCTTCTCCTCCCGAAAGGCGATTCTCCAGGGGGCCCGAGAGAAGATCGACGCCACGCTTCCACCAGGCTGGGAGTCGACGGTGAGCGGCGTGCTCGCCATCAACCACGACTGGGTGAAGGACATCCAATCCACGCAGCTCAAGAGCTTTCCCACCGCCTTCGGCCTGGTTCTCGCGATCGTCGCGCTCTTCTTCCGTTCCCTCCGGCTCGGCCTCGTCGCGATGATCCCGGCCCTGCTCCCGGTGGTGGTCACCCTGGGTGCGATGGGCTGGATGGAGATGAGCCTCGACGTCGGGCGGGCCATGATCGCGGTGGTCATCATCGGGATCGCGGTCGACGACAGCATCCACCTCCTGAGCCAGTTCCGGCTGCACCGGGAGCAGGGGCATCGGCCCACGGAGGCCATGCGGCGCGCGGTCGCCCACGTGGGGCGCGCGATCGTGACCACGTCGCTGGCCCTGGCGATCGGCTTCCTGACCCTCATGCTGTCCGCCTGGCAGACGATCTCGAGCTTCGGCTTCTTCGTCGCCCTGGCGATCCTCGGTGCGCTCGCCGCCACGCTCTTCGTGGTTCCCGCGCTGATCTTCTTCTTCGACCGGAGCGAGAGCGTCTCGCGGGAGCACGGTGTCGGCGCCGGGGTTCCCGAAAAGCTGCGCCGGCCCTCGACCCGGACCCTGCTGACTCTGGCCGCACTGGGTCCGGCCGCCATCGCGCTGTCGTTGGCGGGCTACCACGCGACGAGCGGGGCGCCACTCAAGGAATCGCAGTGCTGGCTGCTCCCCACGGGCACGGTGGCGCTGCTTCCCGGCGAGGGCTGTGCCCTGCCACCCCACGCGGGCATCCGGGGGCTTCGCTGGGAGGGCCAGCCGCCGCTGGTGATCGAGACGCCGGCGGATCTCCGCGCGGCACTGCAACGCTCGCCACCGCGCATCGAGGCGGCGTTGATCGCCGATTCCCACGGAGCCTGGATGCCGCTCGAGGTCCGCTCCGTGCCCTTGCGGGAGCGGCTGTTCCGCCTCGCCTCCGCCGCGGTCGCAGCCGGGCTGCTGCTCTGGCTGCCACTCGTCCTGGTGCGTGGAGCGAAGGCGCCCGCGGCGCTCCCCTTCGTCTTCTTCTACTCCGCGCTGAGCGTCGTCGCCATCACGGTGCTTGCCGCGCGCGAGTCGGTGTGGCTCAACCGGGCCGCGTTGCTGGCCACGACCCTCGGGCCGGCCATCCTCGTGCATCTGAGCTTGACCTTCCCGCGGGTGCGGCAGGTGGCGAGCGAGTCGCCGGGGCTGCTCGCCTTCCCCTACGTCCTCTCCCTCGCGTTCTTCCCGGCGGCCTGGATGGCGATGGAGTGGAGGCCGCTGCTCTGGCCGGCGGTCGTCTACCTGCTGATCCTGCTGAGCTTCGCGGCGTGGATGGTCCTGTTGGCGGCGTGCTTCTTCTCGATCCGGGAGTCGACCTCGCCCGTGGAGCGCGCGCGGGCGCGCTTCCTGCTGTGGACCGCGCTGGTGGTCCCCTTCGGCTGCGCACTCCTCGTGGCGCGCGAGGCGCCGAGCCCGATCGGGTCGCTCGCGACCTTCCTCGCCTTCTCCGTGGCCTGGATGCCCCTCCCGATCGGGATCGCGGTGGGGCGCTACAACCTCTTCAACCTCCAGCAGGACCTACGTGTCTGGACCGCGCGGCTCGTGTTCAGCTGCGTGGCCGCCTGCGTGATCACCGCCGGCTTCTCCGCCTGGGCGGCGTATCGTGGTGTCTTCGAAGTCGGCAGGCTGCCGCTCCTGTTCTCCTTCTCCCTCGTCTCGATCCTCCTCCTCGAGGTGCTGCGGAGGCAGCTCCTGGGATGGATGGAAGGCCTGCTGGCGCCGCGTCTCGACGAGCTGCGGCGTGCCCAGGTCGACTACGTGGCGGAGATGGCGCAGCTGCGCGGCGAGGAGGGGGTGGCCCGCCTGCTGGGCGAGACGCTCCAGGCCACCCTCGCGGCGAGGTGGGGATGCGTCCTCGTGTCGTCGAGGAGCGGCTGGAGGCGGGTCCACGGCTTCGGCGAGCATCCGCGGCTCGGCGAGGCCGTGCTCGAGGAGGCCTGGGCGGCCCTCGGCGACGACGGCCTGAAGCACGTGGTCCAGGGGGCGGACGAAGGCGCGCAGCCCTCGAGTGGCCTCGAAGGCCTCGGTGTCGAGCTCCTCGCGGCCATCCCGGGTGGCTCGGAGCGCCTCGGGCTGGTGATGCTGTCGGGCCGCCGCGACCGCCCCTACTCGGGAGGCGAGCTCGACTTCGTCTCCACGGCCGTGGCCCACGCCGCGATGGCGCTGCGCAACGCGCGCACGGCGGGGACGCTGGTGGCCGCGGAGCGCGAGGCCGCCACGGGACGCACCGCCCTCGCCCTGGCCCACAGCGTCACCAAGGACATCGGCCTGATCCGCACGCTCGCCCGCCGCATCGGCCTGAACGGTACCGATCGCAGGAGGCGCGTCCGGGACGTCGCCACCCTCCAGGATCTCTCCCAGGAGCTCGAGGAGAGCGTGCGGTCCTTCGTGAGCGACGCCACCCGGGAGCGCCCCGGGCGGCTCACGCTCGGCGAGGCCGTCGAGCAGGCGGTGCGCTCGGTCTCGCGCGTGCACGGCGACGGCCGCGTGAGCGAGGGCCTCACGCCGTCGCTGCGCGGCGTCGGCGTCCACGAGGGCGTCGAGCACGTCCTCACCAACCTGCTCGAGAACGCGCTGCTGGCCAGCCGGCGCGACGAGGTCGTGCGCCTCTGCGCCGTGACGAGCGCGCGCGGCGTCGCCATCGAGGTGGCGGACCGCGGCTGCGGGATGGACGCCGAGCAGCGTCGCGACGCCTTCGAGCTCGGCTACACCACGCGCCGCAAGCAGGGCGGCTTCGGGGTCGGGCTGGCGGTGAGCCGCGACATCGCCGAGGGGCTCGGCGGCACGCTCGACCTCTCGCCGAACCCGCGCGGCGGCACCATCGCGACCTTCCACCTGCCGGTGGAGGGCTGAGGCGATGCGTCTCACCGCCCTCTTCGGGGTTTGCCTGGCGATGCTGCTCGCCGTGCCTTCGACCGCGCAGCTCGACGAGGATGCGCTTCCGGATCGGCTCTCTCCCGAAGAGGTCCTGCGGAGCGCCTACGCGAACCGCTACGACTGCGACACCACGGGCAACATCGAGCTGGTCATGTACGCCAGCTCCGGCAGCTCGCGCCGCCGCCTGTTCGACACCGTGAGCAAGCGCATCGACGGTCGCCTGCGCTCCATCGGCCGCCTGGTCGAGCCCGAGTACCTGCGCGGCATGACGATCATGACCATCGAGAGCCCCGGCGAGAGCGAGGACACCTTCATCTACCTCCCCACCCTGCGGAAGGTGCGCCGCGTCACCTCCGCCCAGCGCGCCGACTCGTTCCTCGGCAGCGACCTCACCTACGAGGACTTCGAGCGCCGCCGCGTGGACGACTTCGTCATCGAGGGCATGCGCGCCGAACGCTTCGGCGGCGAGCCGGTGTGGCGCGTCCGCGCTCGCCCCAAGCGCCCGCAGTCCTACGCCTCGCTCCACACCTTCGTCGCCCGTCGCGACTTCGCGATCCTCGGCACCCGCTACTACAAGCGCGGCGCCGAGGAGCCGTTCCGCACGCTCGACGCCCCGCGCGCCACGCACGTCGAGCAGCGCGGCCACGTCCTTCCGACCCGCCTCGTCGCCCGCAACACCATGCGCGGCACCCGCACCGAGATCACCATCACCGGCCTCGTGGTGAACCCCGACCTCGACGAGTCCCTGTTCTCCCTCTCTACGCTGGAGAGCCAGCGCCCGCTCCGCTGAGGGCGGTCGGGACCGGTCACCTACCGCAAGCCGCCGTTGCCCTAGACCAGCTTGGGAGTCCCCCCGGCTCTGCCGGGGAGGCAGCCAGGGTTTGACAATTCCGGGAGTTGCGAACGAGAACTCCCTCCCGTGAGCCGCCAAAGCTTCATCGGGAGGGAGTCTTTTCTTGAGCAACTACCAGAGTTCAA
>JANQFK010000058.1 GCA_028277885.1 Myxococcota bacterium | reverse complement strand
ACTCGCCGCCGTCGCTGGTCGCGGGACGCCCGACGAGCGCGCCGTCGGGACCCAGGGAGTAGAGCCGCTGCCCCCAGGTGCGCGCGTTCAGCGCCCCCTCGCCGTTGGTGCGCTCCACCCACTCGGTGGTGACGGGGAAGTGGGTGCGCAGGGCGAAGCCCGAGACCGCGTCCCGGTAGAGGTGGGCGTAGAGGGGCCCGAGCAGCGCGAAGTCCGCGAGGCCGGGCCGGCCCCCGAGCAGGTGGTCGTGGCGGGCGAAGTGGGTCTCGAGCAGGCCCAGCACGCGGTGCTGGCTCGCCTGCCAGGCCTTCTCGGTGCGGCCGTCGCAGCCCAGGTGCACCAGGCCCGCGTAGGCGCCCTTGGGCTCGTCGCGGCTGTGCGAGATCCCCATCATGGCCTCGAAGAGACCGGCCCCCGCGGCCCGGCGCGCGTCGCCGGGCTGGTCCGGGGCCATCACGGCGCCCCACTGCTGCTCGTTGTGGGCGCGATGGCTCGGCGCCCGCCCGTTCTCGCTGAAGTACCAGCGCTCCCAGAACGCGGGCACCAGCAGCCACTCGTCGGCGAGGAGCTCGATCAGGTAGGAGGCCAGGCACTGGCGCGGGGTGGCGCCGGGGTCCGGGACCACGGGCAGCTGCGGATGCGCGGCCTCGCAGTAGTCGATGATCTCACTGGTGTCCTGCACCCAGGTGCCGTCGGGTGCCTCGAGCTGCGGGACCACGTTGCTGCCCGAGCGCGGAATCAGCAGCCCGGTGATGAGCTCCGGCGTCGCGAGGACGTCCTCGAAGCCGGGCCCGAGCGCGCCGCCGCGCTCCTTGAAGCGCAGGTAGGCGCGGACCTTGCCCGAGAAGTAGCTGTGCTCCCAGGAGAAGAGCCGGTAGCGCGCGCTCACAGGTAGCTCTTCGCGAGCTGCTCGAGGGTCTCCGAGAACTCCCGCAGCGTCCGCTCGATCACCTCGGCCACGGGCAGCACCGCCTCGATGCGCCCGGCCACCTGGCCGGTCAGGGCGACGCCCGCCTCGAGGTCGCCCTCGAAGTAGACCTGGCGCTGGCCGCGCGCGAGGTCCGCCATGGCGTGGCCCTCACCGCGCTCGAGGCGGTCCGTGCGCTCCGTGCGCAGCGCCCGCAGGGCGGGGGCGCCCTCGGGCTTCAGCATCACGGTGCCGGTCTCGGCCGCGTCCACGATGGCCTGCTTCCAGTTCGCGTGCACCGGGCTCTCCAGGGCGGAGACCATGCGCGTCCCCATCTGCACGCCCTCGGCGCCCAGCGCGAAGGCGGCCGCCATGCTGGCGCCGTCGCAGATGCCGCCCGCCGCGATGATGGGCACGTCGACCTTGGAGCGCACCAGGGGCAGCAGCACCATGCTGGCCACCTCGCGAGGATTCTTGAAGCCGCCGCCCTCCCCGCCCTCGACGATCAGCCCGTCGACCCCGGCGTCCACCGCCTTCTGGGCCGCCCGCAGGGTGGGGACCACGTGGAAGACGGTGAGCCCCGCGTCCTTGAGCTGGCGGGTGTACCTCGTCGGACTCCCTGCGGAGGTGGTGACGACGCGCACGCCCTGCTCGATCACGAAGTCGGCGATCTTCGGATCCCGCACGAAGGCCTGGGCGATGTTCACGCAGAAGGGTCGGTCCGTCAGCTCCTGCATGGCGCGGATCTCGTCGCGGATCACGTCGAGCTCGCCCGAGGACGTCTCGATCATCCCCAGGGCCCCGGCCCGGGAGACCGCCGAGGCGAGGGGAGCCCGGGCGATCCAGCCCATGGGCGCCTGCACGATCGGGATCTCGACGCCGAGCATCCGGGTCACGCGATTGTCGATCTTCAACGAATCCTCCCTTCGGCCTGCCGGAGCCGTCGCAGCCGCCGACGCTGCCCCAGCCAGGGGGGAGCCAGGGCCAGGGGCAACGGCGTCCGCATCCCCAGGATGCCGCACTCGGGCCGCGGATCGACCGCCACGACGAGGGGCGCGCCGGCGCAGCCGAGGGGATTCGCGACGCGCAGCGCTCCGGCGGGCGGGGCGTCGCGAAGGCGTCCTCGATGCCGGCCTGGATGCCCACCTGATCGGGCGCGGACTGCGCCCGGGGGTGGACGGGCCGTGCCGGGCTAGGGAGCCGGCGAGGCCGGCAGCGGCTCGCCGAGGGCCGACAGGATCTCGGCGTAGCGGGCCTGGCGCGCCACGAGGATCCCGCCCAGCCCCGACACGGCGACGAAGGCGCGAGCGGCGGGATCGTCCTCGCCCGGCATCCGCGGCAGCCGGCTCCGCGCGCCGTCGGCGGGGGTCTGGCCGTCGAGGTCCCGCAGGCTGCGGTCCGCCCCGGCCTCGAGCAGCCGGGCGACGAGGGCGGGCTTCGCCTCGCGGGCCGCGTGATGGAGCGCGGTGCGACCGCGCTCGTCGCGGCGGTCGATCTCCGCCCCGGCGTCGATCAGCAGCTCCGCGACCCGCGGCTCCCGGGGGACCGGGGGCTCCCTCCCCTCCTCCGAGGCCAGCAGCGCAGCGAAGCCGTCGTGCCTCGAGTGGGCGAGGGAGGCGAGGCCCGGGCGCCGCCAGCGTGCGGTCGTGCCGTTCGGGTCCGCGCCGCGCTCCAGCAGGGCGGCCACGAGCTCCACCTCGAGGTCCTCCACCGCGATGGCGAGGGCGGGCCTTCCCTCGTAGTTCGGCGCATCGGGGTCCGCGCCGGCGGCCCGGAGGAGGTCGAGGCACGCCACGGCGTCGGCGAAGGCCTGCGCCTCACCGCGCTCCTCGCGCGCCGAGTCGAGGCCCGTCGCGACCCCGGCGCTGGCGTCGCTCGCGCCGGCGTTCGCGCCGAGCCCGAGCAGCAGCTCGACGAGGTCGGGGGAGACCACGAGACCCGCCGTCCCCAGCGCGTCGTCCAGCTCGGCGGCCGCCGGTCTCCCGCGGGCCGCGATCCAGCGCTCGATCCAGGGCCGCAGGGGCTCGGCGGAGTCCATCCCCACCACGCTGGCGAGCCAGCCCTCGGGCAGCGGGCTCTCGGGGAACTCGGCGAGGATCGCGTCCACCATGGCGGGGGCGTCGCTGCGGATCGCCGCCTCGATCAGTGCGGACGGGCGCGGCTCGGCGCCGGCGCGGCGCAGCCGGCGGTAGGCGTCGAGGCGTCCGGCCTCGCAGGCGGCCGCGAGCGGGTCGTCCTCCTCGGCGCCCCGCGTGGGATCGACGCCCGTCTCCAGCAGGCGCGCCAGGGTCCCGGGCGCGCTGGTCGCCGCGCCCGCCAGGGCGCGAGCGTCCTCTCCCCGCCGCAGCCGGGCGCCGTGGTCGAGCAGCGCGAGGCCGAGCGGATCGGGCCCGTAGGCGGCCAGCAGCAGGGCGGACTCCCCCTCGTGGGCGGTGTCGGGATCGGCGCCGTGGGCCAGCAGGGCGCGCGTGGCCGGGACGTCGCCGCGGAAGATGGCCGCGACGAGGAAGGGCGTGCCGTCCCCGGTCCGCCCGTTCGGGTTCGCGCCGCCCGCCAGCGCGGCCGCGAGGGCCGCGGCGTCGCCGGCCTCGAGGGCGCGGGCCAGCCCCGCGTCGCCCGGGGCCGTGCCGGCGCGCGCGCAGGCGGCGAGGAGCAGCAGCAGGAAGCTGGCCGACACGACGAGCCGCATCCCCGGGCTCATCGACGCGTCGTCGGGCCCGCTTGATCCGCGGCGCGATGGCCGGGAGGCAGGCCTTCGGAAGGACCCGGCGCGGCGCCGTCGCTCACCGCGTCACGTCCGCCGGCCCGCGCGCCGCGTAGGCCTCCCGCAGCAGGTTCTGCCAGTGCCAGACGCCGGCCTCGCGCTCCGGCGAGAGGCGTCCGGGCGCGTAGGCGCCGGAGCCGAGCCCCTTCTGGACGTGCGCGCAGATCCGGCGGTCCTCCTCCTGGATCCGGTCGGTGAAGGCGAGGTCCGCCTCGGCGCGCCCCTCGGCGCCGGGCGCGTAGTAGAAGTCGAACTCGATCCGGCAGGAGTCGAGGCCGGTCGGGACGACGCGGTTGGTCTGCAGCCGCCCGGGCATGAAGTTCAGCATCGTGTTCGGGTACACGAAGAAGTAGAGCCCCTCCCCCGCCGCGTAGGGGCCCGAGTCCGCGGGCACCGGCGAGCGCTGCAGCGACCACCAGCGGCCGAGCTCCGTGGTGTACTTCGCGTACTCGACCAGCCGGGTCAGGCCGGGGTGCACGAACGGCAGGTGGTAGCCCTCGAGGTAGTTGTCGACGTAGACCTTCCAGTTGGCCGCCACGTCGTAGAGCCGCGCGGTGTGGTGCACGAGGCCCGCGAGCCCCGTCTCGCCGACGATCCCCGGAATGCCGTCGAGGACCTCCGCGAGCGCCGGACCGTCGCCCGCCCGGGCGAAGACGAGGCCCGCCCACTCCTCGACGTCGATCGGGCGCAGCCCGACCTGCTTCGGGTCGAAGCCCTCGGCGGCCTGCATCTCGGGCGCCTTCACGAGGCGTCCGTCGAGGGAGTAGGTCCAGCCGTGGTAGCCGCACTGGAGGCGACGGGCCCCGCGCCGGTCGCAGGTCGCCAGCGGCCCGGCCCGGTGGGCGCAGACGTTGTGGAAGCCCTTCAGCGCACCCTCGGCGTCGCGCAGGATCACCACGGGCCGGCCGCCCACCGCGCGCGCGATCAGGTCGCCCGGCCCGCTCACCAGCCCCGCGGGCGCCACCACCTGCCACCCGGTGGCCACGACCCGGTCGAGCTCGAACGCGTAGGTGTCGGGCTCGACGTAGCGGGCGGGGGCCAGCGCCGAGGCCTCGGCGAGGGGGCGGTGCGGATCCATCGAGGGCGCACGATGGCGCAGGCCAGCCGGGAGCGCACCCGCCGCGCGCGCCTGGGGTAGACTGCCGCTCCCGAGCCGGAGGACACGCCATGAAGTACAGCGAGCCCGAGTACGCCGAGATCACGCCGGAGCTGCGAGAGCGCCTCGAGAAGTTCCGGGACGAGCACGAGGGGGAGGCCCTCGGCAACGTCGGCAGCCGCATCCTCTTCGAGGACGACCGCGTGCGCATCTGGGACCTGAAGCTCGAGCCCGGCCAGGCCAGCGACCTCCACCACCACGAGCACGACTACTACCTGATCATCCAGTCCGGCGACCGGGTCGCCGGGATCATGCCCAAGGGCGGTCCCATGGACTTCTTCGTGGGCAAGATCCCGCCCGAGGGCAACACCGTGCGGGTGCCCAAGGGCAACACCGAGTGGGCCTTCAACTGCGGGACGCAGACGTACTACGAGTTCCTCGTGGAGCTGAAGGACACCTAGGCGGGAGGACTATCCCCCGCTGCACACCTGCGCGATGGCGAACAGCAGGGCAAGGCCGATCACGGGCCCGAGGATCATCCCGCGGTTCGACTCCCTGCAGTCGCACTCCCAGCGGCCCGACGGGGCGTTGGCGTACTTGGTGAAGGTCCCCATGAGTGCTCCACAGTCGCTGCACTCGGGCGGCGGGGTGCTCGGCAGGGACTCGAAGATGCCGACGCTCACGGTGCGCTTCTGGTTCCGCGTGCGCTCCTTGCGCTCGTCCTCCAGGGTCGAGATGCGCATGCCTGCCTCGGATTCGGCGGCCTCCCGGCTCTCGGCTCCCCGCAGCAGCACGGGTCGGTTGTGGGGATGGCGCGACGACAGCGTGATCAGCGACATCCAGCGACCGCCCTCGTCCCGACTGAGGGCGACGCGATACACCAGGTGCTGGTTGATCTTGCGGTAGCGGAAAGCGAGGCCACCGAGGTGAGGGCCCGCGAGCAGATGGTGGTGGTTCCAGAAGTCGCGGTCCGCGCGCTTCATCTCCTCGATGGTGTGTGCCTTGAGCTTCACACTCGGGATCCTTCCCGGACGGCGGGACCAATGTGGCATACTCGATGGGCTCGTGCCCAGACCGACTCCGATCAGCACCGCCGCGATGCAGGCCGGCATCGAGCTCGCGATCGCCCGCGTCGTGGAGGGCCCCGACGCCCGGGCCGAGAACCGACGCGCCCTCGTCGAGTGCGTCGACGGCATGGAGCTCCCGCTCGCCGACGAGCTTCGCACGAAGCTTCGGCAGCCCGATTCGGACCCGGCGGAGCTTCGGGATGCGCTGTGGGAGGCGCTCTGCGAGGGGCGTCGCCGGCTCGGCTCGGACCGCCTGCGTGCCCCGCTCTTCATGCTCCTGAACGGCCTGCTGCACGAGCTCGTCAGCCGACGGACCGGTGTCGTGGAGGACACGCGCTTCAAGCCCCTGGCGCTCCCGTACCCCTTTCACGAGCTCGGAATCGCCGCCGACCCCGAGGCCATCGAGGGGCTGCTCGCGGCGGAGGCCGCGCGGCTCGGGAAGAGCCCGGACAGCGACCTCGCCGCGGCGCTGCGCGAAGCAGCCGACCGGATCCGCGCGGACCTCCTCGCTCGCTGGGACCTGGCCCAGCGCAGGAGGATCGCGGGGATCTCCACCTCCCTCGCCGAGGCGCCCAAGGGACCGCGGGCGACCTGCTTCGTCAGCTACGCGACGAGCGACAAGCCCTTCTGCGACCGCCTCTACGAGCTCATGGTGAGCGAGGGGTATCGGGTCTGGTACGCCCCCAGCGACGGGGCCATCGGGGAGCACCTCGCTCGACAGATCGAGCAGTCGATCCGCGACTGCGACGCGATGATCCTCGTCCTCTCGCGCCACAGCTTCGACCGGCCCTGGGTCCGCTTCGAGATCGACGCGGCCCTCCAGGAGCGGAGGCGGCTCGTCCCGATCCGCCTCGTACCCGAGGACCGCTCGTACTTCTGGTCGTTCCTGAAGGACGAGTCCGATCCCGCCCAGGAGGTCCGGCGGCAGGGATTGATCGACTTCTCGAGGTGGGAGGACGAAGACGCGCTGCGCGAGGCCTTCGCCCGCCTGTCGGCCGCCATCGACGCCGTGGGAGACGAGTCGGAGCTGCTGGCGTGAGCGAGCCGCGGACGCAGCTGACCGTCGTCGACGGCGACCTCGCTGGCGCCATGGGGCAGGACCTGGCCAGCGTCGAGATCTTCGGCCCCGCGGCCGAGGAGATGGCCAAGAGACTGGGCACCGTCTTGAAGAAGCTGGCGTTCTTCGCCGGAGATGTGGAGCCGGGGAACGCGGCGCAGGTCACCGCGTTGCTGAGAGGCCGCCTCGAGTGGCAGCGGACGATGGTCGGAGCGGATCTGGACGCCCTTCCGTGCTTCCTGATCCGCTACCTGTCCGCGCTCGAGACGGGGCGCCGTTGGTCGAAGAGTGCCGCACCCACCGCCGAGTCCTCGGCGACGGAGCACGAGCTTCGTGAGGCGCTCCAGGACGTGGGGATCGAGTGCACGACCGAAGGCGTGCGACGGTTCCTGGACCGCCAGTCCCTGGCCTGCCGCGAGCTCCAGTTCCGGGCCACCGCCCGGGAGGTTCCCGAGCCTCCCTCCAAGACCGGCATCTCCCCGCCTCCGTGGGACGCCATCCAGCGCGTCGCGACCCAGCTGGACGGCTTGCGGGCGGCGGCGCGACGTCGCTTCGCGCTCGACCTGCCCGGTCCCCGGCTGGAGGATGCGGCGCCGCCGCGCTGCGCCATCGCCTGCAGCGAGAAGGTGGCGTCCTTCGCCCGCCGGGTCCACGACGAGCTCTTCCTCCGGGGCGCGACCGTCGTGTTCGGGCCCCCCTGGGTGGGGGAAGGGCCGGTGCCCGGTCGCGACTTCGACAAGCTGATTCCCATCCAGGCCCCGCCCAGCGAGTGGCTCCGGTCGACGCTCCACGCGCTGCGTGAGTCGCCGACCGCGCCCGCCGTGTTTCCCGTGGCGTTCGACAGGGGCTCATCCCAGCCCTCGGCGTCTTCGGGCGCCGAGCGGGAGACCCGAAGGGACATCGAGCAGGAGCTCGAGGACTACCTCGCGGCCGAGTTCCCGCGCGACGCGGAAGACGGCGAGGGCTTCGAGCGCAGCTTCGAGGCCTTGTGGAGCGCCCTGAGCGCCGAGCCGGAGGTCGCGACCCGCGCCGGGTGATCAGCGGCCCGGCGCGATCCCCCGCGCCGGGCTCGGCAACGGACGACCAAGGCCGGTCGAGACGAGGACCGGCGTCCCGATGCCGAGGACCAGGCACGGTCTCGCCTCGGTCCACGCCAGGGCGTCAGCGTAGGGCCGGCCGGGGAGCCCCCCATCCGCGGTCGGAGGGAAGCGGTCTACCGAGAGAGGGAAGCCCGTTTCCTTCGGTGGCTGGGGCTCCTGGGACCCGCCTCTGCTCATGCTTACGATCTTGCTCAGGTTTTCGGATCAACCCGACGAGCTATCTGAATTGCATATATCAAATTCACAGGTGATTTCACCCTTTCAGGAAAGGATGCAGCATGCTTCGGCGACGTTCCCTGGGCCCGGTCTGGGTCGGGCTGGCCTGGCTCCTCGGCGCGGATCCGGCGGCGGCGGTTCCCTTCGACGTGATCGTGCCCGAGGTGGTCGAGCTCAACACCTTCGGTGGCAGCGTCTCGAGCCCGACCTTGTGGGGCTGGATCGTGGCCACCGAGACCCCCCTCGCCGAGGCCGCCCTCGACGCGGCCCAGGTCACGTCCCTCACCTTCTCGGACCCCCTGGTGAGCGTCTCCTCGACGGCGCTCTTCACGGGACCGGCCTTCCCCGCCGCGGGCCTGCTCCCGGGTGAGGCCGGCGGCCGGCGGGGCTCGACCGGCGGCACCGGGAGCACCGACAACGACGCCTTCTTCGGCGAGCTGCAGGGCGGCGAGGCGAGGGTCTCCACCGAGCCCGCCTGGCAGATGCGCTTCGACTACGCCAACGGCTACGTGGGCACCGGGATGCTCGACTACACCCTGGAGATCGGCGGGGCCTCGGCGTCCTTCACCACCGAGGTGCGCTTCCTCAACACCGGCCTGCGCTTCGACGTCGTGGACGCCCAGCGCATCTCGGTGCCGACGCCCGAGCCCGGCACCCTCGCGCTCCTCGGCGCGGGGCTGGCGGGGCTGGCGCGGTGGAGGCGCCGCGCCTAGGGGGCCGGGCGTCGCGCGCGGCGGGGCTCAGCGCCGCCGGGTGCGGGCACGAACCGCCAGCGCGCCCAGCGCGAACAGGGCCGCCGCACCGGGCTCCGGCACCGGCGCCGAGGCGCCGTGGCCCCAGGCCTTGGTGTCGGCGCGGCCGCGCCCGTCGAGGTCCTGCCACCAGGCCCCGAAGTCGAGCCGGCCGTCGCGAAGCTGGAGCTCCGCCACGTCGAACGCGGAGGTGCGCGCGTCGTCCTTGCCCTCCATCGAGGCAAAGAGCGAGCCGTCGGGCCGATGGACCTCGAGGCTCGCGGTCGACCAGGCGACGTCGAGGTCCCAGCGGTGGAAGGCGCTCGTGTCGGTCCCGAAGATCAGCTCCTCGAACTCGTCGTGGCCGAAGCTCCCGCTGAAGTCCCGGTCGGCGGTGAAGAAGTCCGAGTAGGTGCCCTCGAAGGTGTAGACGTCCGACGTGCCGTCACGACGCATCGAGCCGAACAGGATCGCGTCGCCCGTGGCGCCGTCGATCTGGAGCGTGACGTCGTTGCCCGTCCAGTCGAAGCTCACGTCCCAGCGGGGGCCGATGTGGTTGTCCCACTCGTAGGCGAAGCCGCTCGAGATGGACCTGCTGCTGGGGTCCTGCCCGACGAGATGGACCGTGTAGTCGTGGTGGTTCCCGGGGTCGAGGGTGCCGGCGAGTGCGGCCGGCGCGCCCAGCAGCGAACCCAGTGCGATCCAGGAGAGAAGGCGGCTACGGACCATGGGGACTCCTCGCTCGGGAGCCCCTCTCCGTGCAATCCCGATGCCGCTCGCTGGCCCCGCGCCACTCGGGCGGCGCCACGGGCGCCTGGAGCCGGATCTGCCGTGGCGCTGCCACCGGCCGCTGCGCGCCGAGGGGCAGCGACGCGCCCACCATGGGAAGCGCGCTCCTCTCCGGCCCGGCGCCCCGCAAGCCCCTTCGCACCCTCTCTGGCGCCGCTACTCTCCCGCGCCATGGCGTCCCGATCCGCCCGGGGAGCGCTGCTCCTCCTCGCCGCCCTCGTCGCCCTCGCCGCCCTCCCCGGGGCGGGCTGCTCGTCCGAGCGCGCGGTGCCGGCCGGCGAGCACGAGGCCCGCGCCCGCGAGCAGCGCGCCGAGTTCGAGCAGTACCGCGACGCCGGAGACATCGACAACGCCGGCCTCGCCATGCACGCGGCCCTCGCGCATCTCGCCGAAGCCGAGGCCTCCCACGAGGCGGCGGGAGACGAGGGCGCCGCGCTCGCGACGCGCATCGAGCGCGCGCTCGGGCTCCAGCAGCTGGGCCGGCTCCAGCGCGACGGCGCCCGGCTCTACCTCGCCTCCTCCCAGCCGGCGGACCGCGAGCACGGGGCGAAGCTTCGCGAGGAGGGCATCGAGAACGAGCTCGAGGCGATCGGGCTCGCCGACGCCGTGAAGGCCCGCGACGGAGGCGACGCCACCGAGGAGCGGGCGGACCGGATCCTGCTGCGCCTGTGCGGCCACCGCCTCGACGCGGACGAGCGCTGCGCGCGCTGGCTCCAGAAGGACCCGCGCACCAACATCCTGTCCTGGCGCTGACGCGACCGGACCCACGAGGAGCTACCGTTGGCCGAGGCCGCCGTGACCCGCACCCTGAACGCGACGCCCGACGCGCTGTGGAGGCTCGTGAGCGACTTCGCCGACCTCTCGTGGCTGCCCGGCGGCGGCGCGGGCGCCGAGCTCGAGGGCTCGGGGCCCGGCATGGTCCGCATCCTCGCCGGGCCCGGCGGCCGGATCCGCGAGCGGCTCGAGGCCGTCGACGAGGCCGCCCGCACGGTGACCTACACGATCCCCGAGGGCGTCCCGTTCCCCGTGACGGGCTACCGCGCCACGATGCAGGTCTCGGACGACGCCGGGCGCGCGCGGCTCGCCTGGAGCTGCCGCTTCGAGCCCGCCGGCGCGCCCGAGGCCGAGGCCGCCCAGGCCATCGAGACGATGTACGGCGTCATGATGGGCTGGATCGAGGAGCGCCTCCAGCGCTAGCGGCCTCGCGGCCCGGCGCCTCCTAGCGGCCCTTCCAGCTCGGCTCGCGCTTCTCCGCGAAGGCGCGCGGGCCCTCCTTGGCGTCCTCGCTGGCGAAGACCTTGCCCGCGAGGGGACCCTGGAGCGCCCAGCAGTCCTCCTCGCTGAGGCCGCGCGACTCCCGCAGGATCTGCTTGCTCACGGCCACGGCCAGCGGCGCGTTCTTCGCGATCTCCCCGGCCAGGCCGAGCGCCGCCTCCACGGCCTTCCCCGGCTCGGCGAGGCGCGACACCAGGCCGATCTCCTGGGCCTTCTCCGCGAGGATCGGCTCGCCCGTGAGCGCCAGCTCCATCGCCACCGCGTAGGGGATGCGGTTCGGCAGGCGGAACACGCCGCCGCCCGCCGCGAACAGGCCGCGCTTCACCTCCGGGATGCCGAGCTTCACGCCCCGGGCCGCGACGATGAGGTCGCAGGAGAGCGCGATCTCGAGCCCGCCGGCCAGGGCGAAGCCCTCGACCGCCGCGATCAGCGGCTTGCGGGCTCCGTTCTGGAGGAACTCGGTGAAGCCCTTGGGCGGCCCCTCGCTGAGGAACGCCTTCAGGTCCATGCCCGCGCTGAACGAGCCGCCGGCGCCGGTCAGCACCCCGGCCGTGATGCCGTCGTCGCCGTCCATCTCCTGGATCGCGGCCACCAGCCCCTGCCCGAGGGCGCTGTTCACGGCGTTGCGCGCCTCGGGCCGGTTCAGGGTGATCAGCCGGACGCGACCGTGGTCTTCGGTGAGGATCTCGTTCGCCATGGCTTCCTGCGTCCCTCTCTCGCCGCCCCTACTTGGGAGGCATGCGAATGCCGCCGTCCACGCGCAGCGTCTCGCCGTTCATGTAGTCGTTGGTGATGCACTCGGCCACCATCGAGGCGAGCTCGCTGGCGTCACCGAGGCGCTTCGGGAACAGCACGTTGCGTCCGAGGTTCTCCTTGAACTTGTCCGACGCCTCGCCCGAGCCGTAGATCGGCGTGTCGATCAGGCCCGGGGCGATGCAGTTCACCCGGATGCCGACGGCCGAGAGGTCCCGCGCCACGGGCAGGGTGAGGCCCACCACGCCGCCCTTCGAGGCCGAGTAGGCGGCCTGGCCGATCTGGCCGTCGAAGGCCGCCACCGACGCGATGTTGACGATCGCGCCGCGCTGGCCGTCGGGGTCCACCGGGTCCTGCTGGGACATGGCCGCGGCGGCGAGCCGCAGGCAGTTGAAGGTGCCGATCAGGTTCACCCGGATCACGAACTCGAACTGGTCCAGCGGGAAGGGCTTCCCCTCCCGGTTGACGGTCCGGTTCGCGTTGCCGAGCCCGGCGGCGTTCACCAGGGCGCGGAGGGGTCCGAGGCCGAGCGCCGCGTCCACGGCGGCCTGGGCCTGCTCGGGATCCGAGACGTCGGTCTTGACGAACTCGCCGTTCAGGTCGGTGGCGACCGCCTTGCCCTTCTCCTCGTTGAGGTCCGCGATCACGGGCCGGGCACCGAGCACGGTGAGCCGGCGCGCGCTGGCCTCCCCGATGCCCGAGGCGCCGCCCGTCACGAGAACCGATGCGCCTTCCAGTTCCATGGCTAGAGCCTCTCGATGAGGGTCGCGTTGGCCAGGCCACCGCCCTCGCACATGACCTGCAGCCCGTACCGGCCCTCCCGGCGCTCGAGCTCGTTCAGCAGGGTCGCCATCAGCTTCGTGCCGGAGCAGCCCAGCGGGTGGCCGAGCGCGATCGCGCCGCCGTTCACGTTCACCCGCTCCATGTCGGCGCCGGTCTCCTTCTGCCAGGCCAGCACCACCGAGGCGAAAGCCTCGTTGACCTCGAACAGGTCGATGTCGTCGATGGAGAGACCGCTGCGGGCGAGGATCTTCTCGGTGGCCGGGATCGGGCCGGTCAGCATCGTGACCGGGTCCGTGCCCGCCACGGCGAAGGAGTGGAAGCGGGCGCGCGGCCGGAGGCCGAGCTCCCGGGCCTCCTCCGCGCTCATGGTGAGGAGCGCCGAGGCGCCGTCGGTGATCTGCGAGCTGTTGCCCGCGGTGATCTTGCCGTCCTCCTTGAAGGCGGGGCGCAGCCCGGCGAGCTTCTCGGGGGTGGTGCCCGGGCGGATGCCCTCGTCCACGGCCATCACCTGCGCGTTGCCCTCGTCGTCCACGTAGGGGGTCGGCACGATCTCGTTCTTGAAGCGGCCGTCGGCGTTGGCCTTCTCGGCGAGCTGCTGGGAGCGCGCGCCGAAGGCGTCGAGATCCTCCCGCGAGAAGCCCCACCGGTCGGCGATCATCTCCGCGCCGATGCCCTGGGGCGGAAGGCCGGTCTCCTTGTAGCGCTCCTCGAGCACCTCCTTGGGGAACGGGAAGTCCATGCCCTTCACGATGGAGGCGCCCATGGGCACCTTGCTCATCACCTCCACGCCGGCCGCGACGGCCACGTCGTAGGCGCCGCTGATCACGCCCTGGGCCGCGAAGTGCATGGCCTGCTGGGAGCTGCCGCACTGCCGGTCGACCGTGGTCGCGGGGACGGACTCGGGCCAGTCCGCGGCGAGCACCGCGTTGCGGCCGACGTTCAGCGCCTGGGGACCCACCTGCATGACGCAGCCCATCACCACGTCGTCCACGAGGGCGGGGTCGAGCCGGTTGCGCTCGGCGATCGCCTTCAGGACGTGGGCGGCCAGGGAGGCGGGGTGCCAGCTCGAGAGCTTGCCGTTGCGCTTGCCGCCCGGGGTCCGGACGGCATCGATGATCACGGCGTCTTGCATGATGGGGCTCCTTGGTGTGTCAGGTTCTCGGACTCGGGTTCCCGTGAGGTCGGGGATCGGGCACGCCGCTGCGCAGCGCGCCGAGGACGAAGGAGGTCGCCAGCTCGACGAGGGCGGCGCGCTCGATCCGGCTGCGATGCATGCACAGGGCGACGATGGAGAAGATCGCCATCTGCACCAGGGTCCGGGCCTCGTCGGCCGAGAGCTCCGGACGCACGGCCAGCAGGCGCTCGCGCCAGGCGCGCCGCAGGCCGCGCTCGCTGCGCAGCAGCGGCTGCCCCACCTCGGGGTCGAGGTTGCGGCTCTCGAGCACGTAGCAGGCGTTCATGTCGGCGTTGTCGAGCACCACCTCGACGTAGCCGCGCACGACGTTCTCGAGGGCGGCGTCGGGCGTGGCGGCGCCGGCCGCGACGGCGGCGCGCATGCCCGCGCCGATGCGGCCGGCCCCCTCGCGGATGGCCTCGGCGAGCAGCTCCTGCTTGGTCGCGAAGTGGGAGTAGATCGCGGTGCCCGCCACCCCGGCCTCGGCGCCGATGTCGTTGATCGACGTGGCGTGGAAGCCCCGGCCGCGAAACAGGCGCAGCGCCGCCGCGAAGATCTCGGGGCGCCGCGAGGGGCGTCCGCGACGCCCGCCCGGGACGGGCTGGGGGGTGGTGGGGCTCATGGGTCGGCGCAATTACTTAGTCGAGGCTCAGTAAATGCGCAAGGCCCGGCTCGGGCGCGGGCTCCCCCTCCCCCGCGGCCCGCTCAGCCCCGCGGCGGCAGCGCCGAGATCGCGGCGAAGATCTCCTCGGCCCGGGCCCGCTCGCGGATGCTGCCCGAGTGGTAGATCCAGCGGACGACGCCCCCGGCGTCGACCAGCACGGCGGTGGGGAAGGCGATGTCGACGCCGTCGTTGCGCCCGCCCCGGTGGCGGATGCCGAGGCCGTCGAGGAGCACGCCCTCCGGGTCGGCGAGGAAGGTGAAGCGGCTCTCCAGGCGCCGCTTCAGCCGGCGCGAGACCTCCGGCGGATCGATGCTCACGGCGAACAGCGCGACGCCCTGCCGCGAGATGCGATCGTAGTAGTCCTCGAGCTGGACCAGCTCGATCCGGCAGAACGGTCACCAGTGGCCGCGGTAGAAGATGTAGAGGGCCGGCGACCGCGGCTCGAGGGAGGCCCGCTGGTGGAGCGTGTCGTCCTGGTCCGCGAGCGCGTAGGCGGGGAACGGATCGCCGACCTCGACCGCCAGCGTGTGCGGCGGCCCGAGGGTGCCGACGAACACGTACCAGGTCGCGGACCCGACGACCGCGACCTCGAGCAGGAGCACGCCGAGCTTCGGCAGCCGCCGGCTCCCGCGCAGGGAGGCCACGCCGAGGGCCACGCCGCCCCAGAGCCCCGCGAGGAGCAGCCAGGGAACGCCGAGGATCAGCTGGCCGGCGCCGAGACCGAGCCGGGGCACCTCGGCGCTGACGCCCGCGCCGACCACCGCCAGGGTCCCGACGACCAGCAGGATCGAGAGCCAGATCATCGCGGCGCAAGGTAGCAGGGCGGCGGTGCCGGCCTCGCGCCCGCACCGGCGGGTCCGTCGCGGGCGGCCCGGAGGGGTCGCGCCGCTAGCGGCGGGGGCGCCCCTGGAACGCCAGGCCGCCGAGGCCGAGGCCCAGCAGGACCGAGGGCCCGGGCTTCGGCACGGAGCCCGGGCCCGCGTCGCCGGGACGCGCGACGCCCTCGAGCGCGCTCGGGGCCGCGAGGATCCGGTCCCGGTCGAGGCTCATGGCGGTCGCGCCGGTCCCGAGCGCCAGCGAGGCCAGCCCGGCGACGACCCAGGGTCGATACCGCTCGATCATGCCTCCGATCGGGAGCAAGCGGCGGGCCGGGAGGGAGGTGCTTCTCGGGAGGACGCAGCTTCCCGCGCATCCTCGCGGGGCGTGGGGTCGCCCGGCCGCGTCGGTCGGCGATCCCGGGCCCTCGGGCGGGCTCCGGGGCGAGTGGCGTGGGCTGCCCGGACTCGAACCGCGGCTACCCACCCCACCGGACCGGGAAGGAATCTGCGTAGCCGCTGTGCGAAGGTCTCCCCTCGCCCCGTCCCACGGAGAGGCCCATGGACTTCGAGATCCCGACCGAGCTCCAGGCCTACCTCGCCGAGCTCGACGCCTTCATCGCGGCCGAGATCCGGCCCCTCGAAGAGCAGGACGACAACGTCCGCTTCTTCGACCACCGCCGCGAGGACGCGCGCACCGACTGGGACCGCGGGGGACTGCCCAACGAGGAGTGGGAGGCGCTGCTCGCCGAGGCACGCCGTCGTGCCGACGCCGCCGGGCACTACCGCTATCCGTTCCCGAAGGAGTACGGCGGGCGAGACGGCTCGAACCTCGGCATGGCGGTGATCCGCGAGCACCTGGCCCGCAAGGGCCTGGGCCTCCACAACGACCTGCAGAACGAGCACTCGATCGTGGGCAACAACGTGGGCCTGCTGCTGATGCTCGAGTACGGCACCGAGGCCCAGAAGGCCGAGTGGGTCGAGGATCTCGCGGCCGGGCGCCGGGGCTTCGCGTTCGGCATCACCGAGCCGGAGCACGGCTCCGACGCCACCTGGATGGAGACCCGCGCCGTCCGCGACGGCGACGCCTGGGTGATCGACGGCGAGAAGACCTGGAACACGGGCATCCACAAGGCGCCCTTCGACATGGTGATGGCCCGCACCTCGGGCGAGCCCGGCGACGCCCGGGGGATCACGGCCTTCCTGGTGCCCATGGACGCCCGGGGCGTGAAGGTCGAGGAGATGCTCTGGACCTTCAACATGCCCACGGACCACGGGCGGGTCTCGTTCACGAGGGTGCGCGTCCCCGACTCGGCGATCTTCGGCGGCGAGGGGCGCGGGCTCGCCGTGGTGCAGCACTTCTTCAACGAGAACCGCATCCGCCAGGCGGCCTCGAGCCTCGGGGCGGCGCAGTTCTGCATCGACGAGGCCGTCGAGTACGCGAAGCACCGCAAGCCCTTCGGCAGGCCCCTGGCCACCAACCAGGCCATCCAGTTCCCCCTGGTGGAGCTCCAGACCCAGTGCGAGATGCTGCGCGCCCTCGTCCACAAGACCGCCTGGCAGATGGACCGCCACGGGGCGTTCTCGGTCTCGGACAAGGTCTCGATGTGCAACTACTGGTCGAACCGGCTCTGCTGCGAGGCCGCCGACCGCGCCATGCAGGTGCACGGCGGCCTCGGCTACTCGCGCCACAAGCCCTTCGAGCACATCTACCGGCACCACCGCCGCTACCGCATCACCGAGGGCGCCGAGGAGATCCAGATGCGCCGCGTCGCCGGCTACCTGTTCGGCTTCATGAAGCAGCGCGCGCCGAAGGGGGTCGACGAGGCCCGTCGCTGAGCCGGTCGCGGCGGACGGCTCACCCGGCGGCCAGCGCCGCCGCGAGCCCCGAGTACTTCGGCTGGTCGATCGCGAGCTGGTTGGCCGCCGTGGTCCGGAGGTGCTCGGCGAGCCCCGGGTGGTCCAGCGCGATCGAGCCGTCGCGCAGCCCCTCGCAGAGCCGGGTGCGCAGCGTCTCGAGCCCCTCGTCGCTCGAGAGCAGCCGGCGGAGGCGCTCGTGCTCGCCCCGGAGGTGGGCGGGCCCGAGGGTCAGCTCCCGGTGCACGATGTCGACGGAGTTCGAGGCCACCAGGGCGAGGAAGGCGTTGCGCCCGTCGAGGGCGTCGCGCGCATCCTCGCGCAGGAAGTCGCGCACGCTCGTGAGCAGCTCGTCGACCCGGGGCATGTCGACGGAGCTGGGGGCCGCCTCCACCTCCACGAGCGAGACCGGGCCCGGGATGACGAGGTTCACGCAGTCCACCTGGCACTCCGAGCTGCGCCGCGCGATCGCCGGGCGCTCCACGGTGCGATCCGCGCCCGCGCGCCAGAAGGCCGCCATGGCGAGGCTCGAGGCCCCCCACCAGAACGACCCGAACACCTCCCAGAAGCGGACGTGCTCCGGGTCGACCCGGATCCCCGCGACGCTCTCGTAGCCGTCGAGCAGGTCCTCGAGGCGGCCGAACCCGCCCACGGGCAGCTCGTGGCGCCCGAAGCGCCACGAGTTCGTGCAGATCCACCCGAGGTCGCGGACCGGATCGCCGAGGTGGGCGAGCTCCCAGTCGAGCACGGCCACGACGCCCTCGGGCGCCACCATCAGGTTGCCGTTCCGGAAGTCGTTGTGGACGAGGCGCGGCGCGGCCTCGGCGGGCAGGTGGTCGAGCAGCCAGCGCGCCGTGTAGTCGAGCATCGGCATCGCCGTCCCGAAGGCTCGGTAGCGCTCCCACACGTCGCGCACGTAGGCCTCGGTAGGGACCGTCTTCAGCCGATCGGTCAGCCCGGTGGCGGTGGGGTCGATCCCGTGGATGCGCGCCAGGATCTCGCCGCACTGGAAGGCGAGCCGTGGCCGCACCTCGGCGAGCTCGGGGGAGCGCAGGATGCGGCTCCCCACCGTCTCGCCCTCCAGCCACTCCATCACGAAGCCCTCGCCGAGCTGCTCGTCGGGGGTGAACACGTGGAGCACCTCGGGCTCGGGCACGCCGGCGGCGCGCGCGACCCGGAACAGCGCGGCCTCGCCTTCGATCCCGGGGCCCTCGTCCCCGACGCCGACGCCCTCGGCCGAGCGCCGCACCGCGAGGGTGCGCGGCCCGTCCCGGGTCTCGATCTCGACGCGATGGGTCTGCTGGCTGGCGCCGCCGCTCAGCCGGCGCGCGGAGAGCAGCTTCTCGAAGCCGGGAACCACCCGCGCGAGGCTATCGGCGAGACGGTTCTCCAGGTCCCTCATGCGGGACCAACCTTCGGCCAGGTGCCCATTCGCGGCCAGCGGCGCGAGCCGCTCGGCTCCAACTACCCGGAAACGCGGGACTCAGGGCGCCGCCGTCGAGGCCCCTTGAGGACGTGCGCCCACACGAGGAGGCGGGCCGCACGGCCGCCTCCGATGCAGGCGGCTGCGCGCCCCGGCGTAGGACGCCTCGGCGCTCGCGGCGAGCCGGGTCGGGACGGGCACGAGAATCCCCTCGAGGCGGTCCATCGGGGTGGGTCCGGAGGCCCATCGCGACAGGGGTGCGGCGGGCAACACTCCGACCGGCACGCCGGCGACGGCCGGCGCCACCGCTCCCCGGGACCCGGCCTACTCGGTGGGAAGAGCGAAGAAGAGCCCGCGGTTCACGTCGCCGATGCTCACCATCCCCAGCAGCCGGCCGTCCTCCACGACCGGCATCCGCCGGAAGTTGTGCACCCCCATGAAGGAGGCCGCCTTCAGCACCGGATCGTCCGGGCCGACGGTGAGCGGGCGGCTGCTCATCACCTCCTCGACGTTCTGGCCGAGGACCCGGGCGTAGCCCTCCTCCATGTCGAGGAAGTTCCGGCTGTGGACGTTGTCGTGCACGTAGTCGCCGTAGTTCGGGTAGAGCGGAAGCAGCACGTCGCGCACGGTGACCATCCCGAGCAGCTTGTGGTCGTCGTCCACCACGGGGACGGCCCCGCAGTGGCGGCTCAGCATCTTGATGACGACCGAGCGCACCTCCTCCGTGGACCGCGCGAAGAGCACGCCGGTGGTCATGACATCCTTGACGAGCATCGTGGCCTCCCTCCTGGCTGGCTACCCCCAGTATCGTTCCGCAGGTCCCTTCCCGGCCGATTGTACCGCGAGACCCGACGCAGGTTGCCGGGTCCCTCCAGGGGAGACGCGCGTCGATCCCGGCACGATTCAGGTCCGTTTCCCCGGGGAAAGCGTTCCCTGCGCCGCGGTCTCGGCGAAGTCTCCAGGGTCACCGAGCGCGGGGGCTCGGCCCCGGGGTCACCGCGAGCCCGACCCGCCGGGTTGCCCCGGTGCCCCGACCTGCGGACAATCCCGCCCATGACACAGCTCGCTCCGGTCCGGATCGACGGACGCTTCCCTGGCGAGAGCCCGCGAAGCCTCGAAGAAGAGATCGATGGGCTCGAGGCCTTCACCGACAGCTCCCTGCTCGGAGCCTACGCGACGATCCGCGACTTCTGCAGGAAGCACCCCAAGGGCTCGGCCCACCTCGCCGCGGTGGGCGCGTCCTCGACGATCATGGCCTGCCTGATCGGGCGCCACCTGCTGTGGGACCTCCGCAACCCGTGGGCGCGCTTCAACGACACCTTCCTGTACTCGAACGGACACGGGCCCGAGGTGCTCTACCACTGCCTCTGGCGGCTGTTCCCCGACGTCGTCCCCGAGGCCTGGCTCAAGAGCCGCTGCGAGGTCGGCGGCTCCCCCTCCCACCCGGAAGGTATCTGGAAGGACGGAGCCCCGGTGTCCGTGCTGCCCTACCGGGGCATGTCGGCGGATCTCGCGGGCGACGTGGCGCGCGCCCCCGGCTTCGTGCTCTGCGACTACCTGCGCGCCCTCGCCGAGAAGCGGGAGGGGCTTCCGCCCTTCCGGCCCCACGTCTGGGTGATGGCCTCCGACGGCTGTGTCGCCGAGCCCGAGTTCTGGTCGGCCGTGCAGATCATCGGGCAGCGCGGCTTCGACAACATCACCCTGATCGTCGTGGACAACCTGTCCTCCCTCTCCGGCTCGACCTTCTCGCGCTACAAGTTCTCGAGCACCACCAACGCCCGGGCCGCGGCAGCCGGCTGGAAGACCTACGCGATCTTCGGACACCGGCTCGACGAGGTCGACGAGACCCTGACGCTCACGCGGCGCGACGGCGGGCCCAGCCTCGTCTGGGCCCGGACCCTCTCCGCCTACGGCCTTCCCGACGAGCGCAAGGCGCGGACCCACGGCGCGCCCATCTCGGAGGGGGACCTCGAGCACGCGCTGCAACGCTTCCGGGGAGACCCGAACGCAGACCCCTTCGAGACCAGCCCGGCTCTCGAGGGCTTCTGCCGCCAGCGCCGCGACGACCTCGCGCGGGACGCCGAGCTGCTCGAGGGCATCGTGCCGGGGGTCACCCGGCCGCCCCGCTTCCCGATCCGGCTCCGCGCCGAGGGCGAGCCCAGCGGGGCCTCCCAGCTCATCGGGCGCGAGGAGCTCGACTGGAAGTCCTTCGTGCCCCGGATCTACCTGCGCGACCACCTGCTTCCGCGCGCGGAGGAGATCTGCCGCCGTCGCGGGCGCACGCTCCTCTACGTCTCCGCCGATATCGGCACCTCCACGGGCTGCGAGCGGGGACCGATCATCACGCCCTTCGAGCCGACCTCCGAAGGGCGCGTCTTCGACGTCGGCGCCAACGAGCAGGGTGCCGCCCACGTGGCCGAGGCCATCAACTCCGACCTGTGTGGCCGCTTCGTCGCCCTGGAGTCCACCTTCCTCTGCTACAACTCCCGCAGCTGGCCGGCCGTGAATACCGCGCTGCGTCGTGGCCTGCCCTATCGCGCCGTGCGCTCCCACTCCGACAAGGGCCTCGGGACCGACGGGCCCACCCACGCCGGCGACCGCGAGGTCACCGCGATCCGCGTGGGCATGGGCTGCACCGACTACGTCTGCGCCACCCCCCGGGAGATGGCCTTCGCCCTGGGCCGGACCCTGGACGCGGTGAGCGGCGCGCACTTCGTGATCTTCCCACGCCAGGAGCTCCCCGTTCCCGAGATGGACGGCACCTCCTCCGAGCCAATGCTCGGGCAGGGCGTCTACGGCTACCGGAGCTACGGGGGCGACGAGCCGGCGCTCTACGTGGTGGGCTCGGGGACCGGCCTCTCGATGGGGGCGGCGCTCTGCGAGCGCCTGGCCGAGGAGCACGGCCTCTCGACCCAGCTGCTGAGCGGCCTCTCCATCTCGCTCTTCAACGCCCTTCCGTGGCAGGAGCGGACCGCGATCCTGCCGGCCGGCTCCAAGGTGCTCTGGATCGACCCGGTGGAGAACTGCAACCCCAATGTCGCGGGGATGCTGAACACGACGCCCGACAAGCTCGTCCATGCCGGGATGACGTCGCTCTACTGGCCCTGCCTGTCGCCCGACGACCCGGCCCTCTGGCAGTTCGACGGCCTCGACACCGAGGGGTTGGTCGAGAAGGCGCTGGCGCTCCACGCCCACGAGGGCTGACGCGCTCCAGCGCGGCGCCGTGCCCTGCCGATGCGCCGGTCACGAGGAGACCGCGCTGCAGCGGGCCCCAACCCAGGGCATTCGCTGAAACGAGGCCGGGGATCTCGTCGGCCTGCGCAGCAGTCTCGACCCCCGACACCGCGAGTGCGCGCGCCACCCCAGGTCTTTGGTCGTCGAAGCGATCAGCGGGCTGGAGATCAGGGCTTCAACTGTCCTCTCTAGGGTGTCCTGTGCCGGAAGGGTCTGGACAGTTCAGGCCCCTGCATCGCGTGCTCCCCAGACGATCTGAGCCCGTGGGGCGCACTTTGCTCGAATCCCCCTTCCGAGGTCGGCGCCTCCGGGCCGCTATCTCGCGGATCTGTATGTCGACGGTGAGTTGGTGCGGTCTTCGACTCTCACCGTCGAAGGGGAGAAGGGCTAGCTTGCGAACAGGCCGCTGCCCTCGAACGCGCGGACGGAACCCTGCAGCGTCCCGGTACCATCGCTCGCCGGCGTGGTGGACCAGCGGCTGAGCCATCGCGCCGGCATGCCACGAGCTCCGCCCATCGCCCACTCCCCCTAGCAGATGGGCCTTCGGTATCTCCTTGCCGCACTGGTCGTGTCGTGGACGCAGGCGGCCGCTGGGGCCACGATCTCCCTTGGGGGACCCGCAGCTTCCGATATCTCACGGCTGGAGGCGAGCGCCTGGGTCGGAAGCCTTCGTGCGACGGCAGGGTCCCTGCAGCCCGCCGCGCTTCCCTTCGTCGACGACCACTCGGCCACCGAGGGCGGAAGCTCGGTCCAAGCGGAGTACGCCCTGGCTTCGGCCTCCCTTCAGGCCTCGTTCTCGATGGAGCTCGGACTCGACTTCGTCCCGTTCTCCGCGGTGGACGGCCGAATCTATTTCAGTGTCGACCGCCCGGCGACGTATCTGCTGGGCGGGTCGCTGATGGGAAGTGACGCGGATGGCATCCGCCTGTTCCAGTCCGCCACTCTCTTCGATCTCACCACGTGGACGACTCTCTTCCAAGCCCAGCAGGACGCCCGGGACGTGTCCGACACCACGCTCTCCCTCGGGCTCCAGGAAGGGAACTTCGACAACCAGCTCGTGGGTTCCACCACGGGTGCGCTGCTTCCCGGCCGCTTCTACTTCTTCGAGTACCGATCGGTGTTGCAGGACCAGGACGCTTCCTCCACCACCGGTTCCGTCGGCTCGGGAAGCTTTCGTCTTCTCGTGGTACCCGAGCCCAGTGCCCATCTGGCTATGGCGCTGGGGTTGCTGGTGCTCGGAGCGTGGCGCAGCCGAGAGCGGCCCCTTAGCTGACGCCCCGGCACCCGGCAGCTGCCGAGCACCCCGATCCCACTCATCGCGAGCCCGAGTCGACTCCGATTCGCGGCGCGTGCGAGAAGTCGGGACACGCTCGGGCCTGCCCTCCGGACCCAGCCCGGTGCCGGCCGCAGCCGGACCGGACGGCCGACCAGACCACGTGACGTCTCTCCTTCCGGGTGATCAGGCCGGCTTGCGCAAAGTCTCTCGCGACTCGTGCGACGCAACGAACGTACGCGCGGTGGTTCTTCCAGTCGCCCTCACACGGGCAGAGCTGGTGGATCGAACATCCGTCCGCGTTCACCACCTCGGCCGGGTCGGTCGGGCAGGCGTCCTCGAGCGTGGGAACGCCGTCTCCGTCGTCGTCGTCGTCGAGAACGTCGGGAAGTCCATCCCGATCCGTATCCAGGATCTCCACGGGATCGGGGCCCAGCTCCGCGGCGTTGGGCAGGCCGTCGCCATCCGCGTCCTCGGCTCCGTCATCGAGCCCGTCTCCGTCACTGTCCACCGACAGTGCGCTCGTCTCCAGCACGAACAGCTCGACCGGATCGCTCAGCCCATCGGAGTCGGAATCCAGAAGGGTCGGGCTCGTCCGATACGTGTCGATCTCGGTCGAGCTGCTGATCCCGTCGGCATCCGGGTCCTCGGCCCCGTCGGGAACCCCGTCCCCGTCGGTATCGAAGACATCGAGATCTCCGAGAGCGAAACGTCGTTCGTCCCGATCGCGAAGCCCGTCGCCGTCCCCATCGAGCTCGAAGACCAGGACGCCGTGTTCCGCGTCACTCCAGTACACCAGCGAGTCTTCGTCGGCGCGGAGGTTCCTGAACCGGAATTCTTCGGGGCCATCGGGGACCTCGAGGCCCGTGATCAGATTCCTGACGTGCATCGCCTGTGGCGGACGCGTGCCCTCCAGCCAGGTCAGATAGCGTGGAGACAGGATCGGTGGGGTGTTCACGACATCGGATCCCACGTCGATCGTCTCGTTGGCGTCGAGGTCGTGCAGTCGGATCCGTCCATCGTCCCACCACGCAGCGAATCGACCGGCGGCGTTCAGAGCCCCGAACGGACCTCTCCTCGGCAGCCCGGTGGCGAGCGCACGGATGGGGCCACCCGCGAGCGGTGCCGCGAGAATGTCCATCTCAGCCGTCCGCTCCGCGACCCAGACCACCCAATCCCGAGCGAGCACGACTCGGCGCGGCCTGGCGTTTCCCTGTGGCGGTGAAGGGATCTCGACGACGACCCCGCGTGCGACATCGTACAGGACGATGAGATCATCGAAGGAGCAGCTCCACGCCACGATCCCCGGCGCTGCGTCCCAATGCTCGAAGTTGCATTCCGTGGGCAGCTGCTCGACGAGGCCCGTGCTGGGATCCCAGACCTTGATGTACCGGTCGAGGCCGTCCGAGTAGAAGAGCCGATCGCCGACGAATTCGCGCCGTCCGAAGGCGTGCCCCCTCTCCGTATCGATGAGGAAGACGTTCCCCGAAGCCGCTTCCCAACCCCTCAGGAAGAAGACGCTCTCGAAGGGTCGCTGCCACACCACATGCGTGTTCGAGGCGTGCACCTCGATCGCGAACTCCCGCACGATCTCGGTGGTGGATCCGGAGTTCCGATCGTAGGCATTGATGGAGTTGAGGGATCCTTTGAAGACCACGAAGCGGCTGGAGAGCGCCGACGCCTCCTGGATCAGCCGGCGGCCGAGGGGGACTTCCATGAGCGTCCCCACCGGCGGCAACGTAGGGACACAGGTCGGCCCCAGAACGGGACCGAGAAGCAGGATCAATACGAGAGCCTTCGAGCTCGAACGGCGCTTCCTGCCTTGGCGACTTCGGATGGGCAACGTCGTCGTGACCTCGACCGGAATCCCACGCGTTCGCCGAGTGCCTCTCTGGCCGCCGCGAGCCGGCTCTCACCCACTGTAGACCAGACGCTGCGCGAAGTTCCTCGGTCACGCGGACGGCAAGAGCACGGACCGCTACACGAGGCTCGCCGATGGGGCGCCGTTGGAGGTGCTTCCGGCGCCGGACTTGTCGCCCGCTTGTCGCTCGCCCGAAAGTGGCGAGGAAAACGCTAACGAAGACGGCGAGTTGTGGCGGGGCGGACGGGACTCGAACCCGCAACTTCCGGCGTGACAGGCCGGTGCTCTAACCAATTGAACTACCGCCCCCCAAGGCGTCCTGCGGGAGCCC
>JANQFK010000055.1 GCA_028277885.1 Myxococcota bacterium | reverse complement strand
CCCTCGCCGAGGAGGCCTCCGCGGCCGAGGCCCGGGAGGAGGGCGAGAACCTCGGGCCCTCGCGCGACCGCGCCCTGCTCGAGCTGCTCTACGGCGCCGGGCTGCGCGTGGGCGAGGCGTGCGGCCTCGACGTCCGCGACGTCGACCTGCGCCGGGGCGAGGTGCGGGTCTGGGGCAAGGGGGACAAGGAGCGGGTGGTGCCGCTGCCCGCCGCCGCCCGCGCCGCCCTGGCGGAGCACCTCGAGCGGCGCCGCCACCCGGGCGTGCTCGCCGAGCCGCTCTTCGCCTCCCTGCGCCGCCGCCGGGGCGAGCCGCCGCGCCGCCTGGATCCGCGGGACGTGCGGCGCATCCTGCGCGCCCAGGCGCGTCGCGCCGGGCTCGCCGGCCGCGTGCATCCCCACCGGCTGCGCCACAGCTACGCGACCCATCTCCTCGACATGGGGGCGGACCTGCGCGAGATCCAGGAGCTGCTGGGCCACGCCAGCCTCTCCACCACCCAGAAGTACACCGCGGTCTCGGCGGAGCGGCTGATGGAGGTCTACGACCGCGCCCATCCCCGGGCCCGCTCCTCCGCGAAGAAGTCCGGAGGAGGGCACGGGTGAGCGCGCCGGTCTCCGAGAGCGTGGTGCGCAGCACCACCGTGGTGGCGGTGGTGCGCGAGGGCCGCATCGCCCTGGCCTCGGACGGCCAGGTGACCGTGGGCAGCGCGATCATGAAGCGCGGCGCGGAGAAGGTGCGCAAGTCGGGCAGCGGCAAGGCGCTGATGGGCTTCGCCGGGGGCGCGGCCGACGCCCTGGCCCTCTCGGAGCGCCTCGAGTCCAAGCTCGAGCAGCACCGCGGCAACGTGCGGCGCGCCGCGGTCGAGCTGGCCCGGGACTGGCGCACGGACCGCATGCTGCGCCGCCTCGAGGCCATGCTGCTGGTGGGCGACCCCGAGACCGTGCTGGTGGTGTCGGGCAACGGCGACGTGATCGAGCCCGACGACGGCATCGCGGCCATCGGCTCCGGAGGCTCCTTCGCGCTGGCCGCGGCGCGGGCCCTGGCGCGGCACACCGCGCTCGGGGCCGAGGAGATCGCGCGCGAGGCCCTGGGGATCGCGGCGGAGATCTGCATCTACACCAACGACTCCATCACCCTGGTGGCGCTGCCGTGAGCGAATCCCGTGCCTTCACCCCCCGCGAGGTCGTCTCCGAGCTGGACCGCTACATCGTGGGCCAGCGCGACGCCAAGCGGGCCGTCGCCATCGCGCTGCGCAACCGCTGGCGCCGCCAGCGCGTCCCCGAGGAGCTGCGCGACGAGATCGCGCCGAAGAACATCATCATGATCGGGCCCACCGGCGTGGGCAAGACGGAGATCGCGCGCCGCCTGGCGCGCCTCGCCCAGGCTCCGTTCCTGAAGGTCGAGGCGTCGAAGTTCACCGAGGTGGGCTACGTGGGCCGCGACGTCGAGTCCATCGTGCGCGATCTCGCCGACCTGGCGGTGAACCTGATCACCGAGGAGGAGAAGCGCTCCGTCATGGCCAAGGCCCGGGAGCGCGCCGAGGAGCGGGTGCTCGACTCCCTGCTGCCGCCCACGCCGGGCTTCGCGGTGGAGTCCGAGCCCAGCGAGACCCGCGAGAAGCTGCGCCGCATGCTGCGCCAGGGCCAGCTCGACGACCGCGACGTCGAGGCCGAGCTCGCCGACGGCGGCGGCGCGCCGACCCTCTCGCTCTTCACGCCCCAGGGCGTGGAGGAGCTGGGCATGCAGTTCAAGGACCTGATGGGCGGCATGCTGCCGCGCAAGACCCGGAAGCGGCGCCTCAAGGTGCCCGCGGCCCTCGAGGCCTTCAGCGCCGAGGAGGCCGCCCGGCTGGTGGACATGGACCGGGTGCGCGAGCTCGCGGTGGAGCGCGTCGAGCAGTCGGGGATCGTCTTCATCGACGAGATCGACAAGGTGGCGGTGGGGGCGGACCGGGGGAAGGGCGGCCCCGACGTCTCGCGGGAGGGCGTCCAGCGCGACCTGCTCCCCATCGTCGAGGGCTCCACGGTGCAGACCAAGCACGGGCCGGTGCGAACGGACCACATCCTGTTCGTCGCGGCGGGCGCGTTCCACGTCGCCAAGCCCTCGGACCTGATCCCGGAGCTCCAGGGGCGCTTCCCGATCCGGGTCGAGCTCGGGAGCCTGTCGCGGGACGACTTCGTGCGCATCCTGACCGAGCCGCGCAACTCCCTGGTGCGGCAGTACACCGAGCTGCTGCGCACCGAGGGGGTCGAGCTCGAGTTCACCGAGGACGGCGTCCACGCCATCGCCGAGACCGCCGCCACCGTGAACGACCGCACCGACGACATCGGCGCGCGCCGCCTCCACACCGTCATGGAGCGGCTGCTCGACGAGGTGAGCTTCGACGCCCCGGACCTCGGCTCGACGCGGCTGCGAGTGGATGCGGCCTTCGTCCGCGAGCGCCTCGCGGACCTGGTCCAGGACGAGGATCTCTCGCGCTACATCCTCTAGGGGGAGGGAGAGCATGCGCAAGGGCAGCGCCCGGGTCCTGGTGGTGGACGACGAACGCTTCTTCCGGGAGGCGATCGGCGACGTGCTGGGCGAGGTGGGGGTCGACCGGGTGTTCGCCGCCACCGGGGCCGAGGCCCTGGAGCGCGCCGTGGACCCCGAGGTCGGCGTGGTGGTGCTGGACATCGAGCTGCCGGACAAGAGCGGGCTTGAGGTCTTCCGCGAGCTGCGCGACAAGCGCTCGGACCTGCGCGTGATCGTGCTCTCGGCCCACAGCGACCAGGAGTACGTCCTCGAGGCGCTGCGCCTCGGCGCCTTCGACTACCTGGCCAAGCCCCTCCACGAGGAGGAGCTGCGCCTCACGGTGCGCCGCGCCCTCGAGAGCCATCGCGTCGCCGCCGACTGGGCGCGCCTGCGCGGACGCCTGCGCGACCTGGGCAGCACCCTGACCCGCATGTGGGAGCGCGCCCGGGGCGGCGAGGACGGCGCGCTCGCGCTGCGCGAGGCCGCGGTGGAGGCCGCCGCCGAGGTGGCCCGTGCGGCCCGCACCTCGCTCCTGCTGGTGGACGAGGCCGGGCTCGAGCTCAAGGTCGCCGCGGCCCGGGGCAGCGACGTTCCCCTCGAGCAGCTGGAGCCGGTGTCGGTGGGGGAGGGGGTCGCGGGCTGGGTGCTGGCCCGGGGCCGGCCGGTGGTGGTGCAGGACGTGGCCCGCGACGAGCGCTTCCGCGACCGCGCCCGGGGCGGCGCCTACCGCAGCCCCTCCTTCGCCGCGCTGCCCCTCGACGCCGGCGAGGCGCCCTTCGGCGTGCTGTGCGCGACGGAGCGCGACGACGGCGAGGCCTTCGACGCCGAGGACGTGGCGCTCCTCCAGATCCTCACCGCCCAGGTGGCCCAGCTCCTCCACGCCAGCCGGCTCGCCCAGCGGCCCGCCGCGCCGGCGCCCCCCGCCGCACTGGATGCCGAGCCCCCGGAGTCCGAGGCGCCGGACGCCGAGCTGGCGCGCTCGATCTGCGACGCCATGACGGCGGAGCTCGAGTCCGAGAACACCCTGGGGCGCGCGCTGGGCGAGGCGGCCCGCCTGCTCGGCGCGTCGCCGGTCTCGATCCACCTCGCGGGCGAGGAGGAGGGAGGCCTCGCGCGGCTCGCCGAAGGCGAGGACGGGCTGCGCGGTGACCGCGTGGCCCTGCCCGCCTCCCGGGGCCTCACCGGGACGGTGCTCGAGAGCGGGCAGATCGTCGCCTGTGCGGATCCCGCCGCGGACCCCCGCTTCGACGCCGAGGTCGACACCCCCGAGGACGGCCAGGCCAGCCCGCTGCTGTGCGGCCCGGTGCGCTTCCGGGGCCGCAACCTGGGCGTGTTCCGCGCCTTCTTCGCCGCGGACGCCAGGCCCGCGGCGCGCATCGGCGAGGTGCTCTCGGCCGTGCTCTCGGCGGCGGTCCGCGAGACGCTCCTGTACCGTAGCCTCATCGACTCGATCGAGGAGCTGGCCCAGGCGCGGCGGGACCCCTCCGCCTCCTCGGGAACCCGCTCCGGGGGATGACCCGTGGTCCAGGCGCTGATCGACAAGGCGGAGGTGCTGGTCGAGGCCCTTCCCTACATCCGGCGCTTCTTCGACAAGACCATCGTCATCAAGTACGGCGGCAGCGCGATGTCGGACGAGGAGCTGCGCCGCTCCTTCGCGGTGGACGTGGTGCTGCTCAAGTACATCGGCGTGCGCCCGGTGGTGGTGCACGGGGGCGGCCCCCAGATCGGCCGCACCCTGGAGCGGCTCGGCAAGGAGTCGCGCTTCGTGGACGGCCTGCGGGTGACCGACGACGAGACCATGGAGGTGGTCGAGATGGTGCTCGGCGGCCGCGTCAACCGCGAGATCGTCGAGCTGGTGAACCGGGGCGGCGCCCGGGCCGTGGGCCTCACGGGCAACGACGCCGGCATGATCCACGTCCGCCGCAAGTGGCACCGGGACTCGGACCTGGGCCGGGTCGGCGAGGTGGAGAGCGTGGACCCGGGCCCGATCGTGGCCGTCGCCGCCGCCGGCTACGTGCCCGTGGTGGCGCCCCTGGGGGTCGACGAGGACGGCGTCACCCACAACGTCAACGCCGACGAGGCCGCGGGCGCCATCGCGGTGGCGCTCGAGGCCGAGAAGCTCATCCTGCTCACCGACGTCGAGGGCGTGAAGGACTCCCGGGGCGAGCTGCTGCCCCAGCTGACCGCCGCCGAGGTGCGCAAGCACGTCGACGAGGGGACGATCCAGGGCGGCATGATCCCCAAGGTGGAGTGCTGCCTCGGAGCCCTCGGCAACGGCGTGGCCCGCACCCACATCATCGACGGACGCATCCTGCACGCCCTGCTGCTCGAGGTGTTCACCGACGGCGGCGTCGGGACCCTCATCACCCACTGAACGGGCGCGGCATGCCGAAGGACTTCATCTCCGTCGCCGACTGGTCGCCCGAGGCCCTGAACGAGATCCTGGCCCGCGCCGGCGAGCTCAAGGCCCTGCTGAAGAAGGGCGAGCGCCCCCAGACCCTCCAGGGCCGCACCCTCGCCATGTACTTCGAGCACCCGTCCCTGCGCACCCACGTGACCTTCGAGTCGGGCATGACCCAGCTCGGGGGCCACGCCATCTTCCTGAGCCCCGACCGGATCGGGATCGGGACCCGGGAGACCGCCGCCGACGTGGCGCGCAACCTGTCGCGCTGGGTGGACGTGATCGTCGCGCGCACCGCCAGCCACTCCCTGGTGGAGGACCTCGCCCGCATGGCGAGCATCCCGGTCATCAACGGCCTCACCGACCGGCTCCACCCCTGCCAGGCCATGGCGGACATGCTCACCATCGGCGAGCGCAGCGCCCTGGCCCGGGCCGTGGTGGCCTTCATCGGCGACGGCAACAACGTGGCCAACTCCCTGGCGCTGGCGGCCGGCTCCCTCGGCGTGGAGCTGCGCCTGGCCACGCCGCGCGACTACCGGCCGCAGCCCGAGGTGTGGCGCCGCGCCGAGGAGCTCGCCCGGGCGAGCGGCGCCCGGCTCACCTGGACCGAGGACCCGGTGGAGGCCGTGAAGGGCGCCAACTTCGTCTACACCGACGTCTGGGCCAGCATGGGCCAGGAGAAGGAGGCCGAGGAGCGGCGCCGCGCCTTCCGCGACTACCAGGTCAACGACGCGCTCCTCGCCCACGCCCCCGACGCCTGGGTGATGCACGACCTCCCGGCGCACCGCGGCGAGGAGATCACCAGCGAGGTCCTCGACGGGCCGCGCAGCATCGTGCTCGACCAGGCGGAGAACCGGCTGCACGCCCAGAAAGCGGTGCTCGAACGGGTGCTCCTCCAGGGCTGAGCCCGCTGCCCTCGGTGCGGGCGTGGGAGTCCGGTCGGCGGCGGGGGGTGGGGCTCCGCGAATGGCTCGCGCGGGCGATCCGCACCTCCCGGGTGTTCGTGAGCGCTTTGGCCCGTCGCGGGCGGGAGCCGGCCGTTGGGGGCGCTCCGCTCTAGTTCGCTGCGCCCCACCCCCCGCCGCCGCCGGGCGTGCACGGGTTCGGCGGAATCGGCTCGGGATCCGGAGCCCCCGACTTCTCGGTGGGGGGTCCTCCTCGTGCGGGCACGGGGGTCGCCGCGGGGCCCGGGTGGGGACGCGTCGTGGGGGACTTCTCCCAGGATCCGGAAACCCCCGACCTCTCGTACGGGATCGACCTCGGGCAGTCAGGGTAGGCGGCGCGGGGCGGAGCGGAGGGGTGGAGCGAGCGGCGGGGGCCGGGCTTGCGCCCGGCAGGCCACCGAGCTCCGACCGGACCTTCGGGGCTTCGCGCAACGCCCACGCCGTCGAAGCCCAAGCCGAGCGCAACCCCTCCGCGGAGCCCCGCGGCTCCCACCTGCCGCCCCCTGGGGGAGGGAAGGGGGCGTGCACTGGAGGGGGCATGTCCCAGGATCGCCTCAGCTTTGGGGGACGGGGGGCCGATGCAAGCCGGGTGGCCGTCCGGCTCGGGGCCGGGCGGAGGGAGAGGTCTGCATGGGCGAAGCGAAGCCGGAGGGGGACGAGCGCGTGCCGCGCCTGGCGGCCGATTGCGACCCCACCCGCCTCCAGATCACGCCGGCCGAGGGCTACCTGCTCTCGCGGGTGGACGGGAGCACGCCGTGGGCCCTGCTGCGCGAGATCGGCGGCATGCCGCCGGCCGAGGTGGAGCGCAAGCTCGAGGAGTGGCTGCGGATCGGCGTGATCGAGGTGGACTCCGACGAGGAGGAGAAGGAGGAGCCCCCCGCGGTCCAGGCCCTCCCCGAGGCCAAGGTCGACGCCCACCTCGACATCTCCGTGGAGGTGCAGCGCGAGATCCTCTCCTTCGGGAAGAAGCTCTCGGCCTCCTACTACGACATCCTCGGCGTCCCCCGGGACGCCGGAAACCCGGCCATCAAGAAGGCGTACTTCGCGCTCTCGAAGAAGTTCCACCCCGACCGCTACTTCCGCCGCAACCTCGGGCCCTTCATGGCCCACGTCGAGACCATCTTCAAGAAGATCCTCGAGGCCTACGAGCTGCTCTCGGACCCCACCACCCGGGCCGAGGTGGAGAAGTCCCTGCGCACGGCGGGATCCTCGGCCGCCGAGGCCAACGGCGGCGGCGCCGAGAAGCCGGCGACGGACAAGCCCGCGCGCAAGCCCCGGCGCATCGCAGCCAGCATGTCGCTCCTCGCCCAGCACAAGCGCCAGCTCACCGAGCGCAAGCGCAAGGCCAAGAACTTCTTCGAGTCCGGCATGGCGGCCTTCCGCGGCGAGCGCTGGCTCGAGGCCGCCCGCGGCGTGCGCCTCGCCATCGCCTACGACCCCCGCAACGACGCCTTCCGGGAGAGCTTCGCCAAGGTCCAGCGCCGCGCCTACGAGGAGCAGGCCAAGGCCCTGACGCGCAAGGCCGACGAGTGCTGGGACATGCACGACTTCGAGGAGGCCGGGAAGTACTACGAGGAGGCGCTCCACTACCGGCCCTTCGACGCGGAGATCACCATGCGGGTCGCCCGCATCGCGCACCAGGTGCACGACGACCTGCGCAAGGCCAAGGAGCTCGCCGCCAGCGCCTGCGAGCTCGAGCCCCGGAACGCCGGCTTCCGGCTGTCCCTGGGCAAGATCTTCAAGGCCGCAGGCCTCAAGAACAACGCGCGCCGGGAGCTCGAGACCGCCATGCGGCTCGATCCCGGCCTGACCGAAGCGAAGATGGAGCTGAAGTCCCTGCGCTGAGGCGCCGGGACCGGGTGGAGGGACCGCATGAGCCGCGTGATCGGAATCGACCTGGGGACGACGAACAGCTGCGTCGCGATCCTCGAGAACGGCCAGCCGAGCGTCATCCCGAACGCGGGGGGCTACAAGACCACGCCCTCCATGTTCGCCGTGACCCAGGATGGCAAGCGCCTCGTGGGCCACCTGGCCAAGCGCCAGGCCATCACCAACTCGAAGAACACCGTGTACGCGGCCAAGCGCCTGATCGGCCGCCGCTGGGAGCACCCCGAGGTCCAGAAGTCCATCGACCTGTGCCCCTACCAGATCGTGCGCGGGCCCAACGACGATCCCCGCATCGAGATCACCGGCAAGACCTTCACCTGCCCCGAGATCTCCTCGATCATCCTGCGCGAGATGAAGCGCGTCGCCGAGGAGTACCTGGGCGAGCCCGTGCGCGACGCGGTGATCACCGTGCCCGCCTACTTCAACGACACCCAGCGCCAGTGCACCAAGGACGCCGGCCGCATCGCCGGTCTCGAGGTGCTGCGCATCATCAACGAGCCCACCGCCGCGGGCCTCGCCTACGGCTTCGGCAAGCGCAAGGAGGAGAAGGTCGCGGTCTACGACCTCGGCGGCGGCACCTTCGACATCTCGATCCTCGAGATGGGCGACGGCGTGCTCGAGGTGCTGGCCACGGCGGGCGACACGTTCCTCGGCGGCGAGGACTTCGACCGGCGGATCGTGAACCACCTGATCGAGAAGTTCGAGGAGAGCGAGGGCATCGACCTGCGCAGCGACACCATGGCGCTCCAGCGCCTGAAGGACGCCGCGGAGAAGGCGAAGTGCGACCTCTCCCAGCGCGAGACCACGGAGATCAACCTCCCGTTCATCGCCAGCGACGCCAACGGCCCGCGCCACCTCTCCGTCGAGCTGGGCCGGGAGACCCTGGAGTCCCTGGTGGACGACATCGTGCGCGGCACGCTCAAGTCCGCCGAGCAGTGCCTGAACGACGCCGGCCTGACCGCCGACGACATCGACCAGGTCATCCTGGTGGGCGGCCAGAGCCGCATGCCCCTGGTCCAGAAGACGGTCACCGAGTTCTTCGGCAAGCGGCCCCACAAGGGCGTGAACCCCGACGAGGTGGTGGCCATCGGCGCCGCGATCCAGGGCGAGGCCCTGCTCTCCGAGGACGACAGCCTGCTGCTGCTCGACGTGACGCCGCTCTCCCTGGGCATCGCGACCTACGGCGGCCACTTCGCCAAGCTGATCGAGCGCAACACCACGGTGCCGGTCCGCAAGTCCCACATCTTCACCACCACCCGGGACAACCAGACGGCGGTGAAGATCCGCGTGCTCCAGGGCGAGTCCGAGCACGCGGCGGACAACGACCTGCTCGGCGAGTTCGTGCTGACCGGGATCCGCCAGGCCGCCAAGGGCGATCCGGAGATCGACGTCGCCTTCGACATCGACGCCAACGGCATCGTCAGCGTCTCGGCCCGGGACCTCCAGACCGGCAAGGAGCAGTCCATCACCGTGAACGCCACGGGGACGCTCTCCGAGGAGGAGGTGCAGCAGATCATCGAGGACCAGGAGCTCTACGAGGTCCAGCTGAAGGAGTAGGCCCGGCCATGACCGAGTCGTCCCAGGAGACCAGCGAGCGCCTCATGCGTGAGGGCCTCGACCACTACGCCATGGGCGACGACGCCCGTGCCATCGAGTGCTGGCGTCGCGTCCTCGAGCTGGACCCCGGCCACGCCGAGGCCCAGGACTACCTGCGCACCGCCACCGACGACGAGGCGCCCTCCGAGGCCGTCGAGGCCGAGGAACAGGCGAACGAGGGCGGCGCGCTGCTCGAGACCGCCTCGGAGATGCTGCGCTCCGGCGAGCTGGCCGACGCCCTCGAGCTGCTCGAGACCCTCGAGCGCGAGGATGCCTCGAACCTGGCGGTGCAGGGCCGCATCGAGCTGGCCCGGGCCCGCCTCCTCGACGACTACCGCGGCCGGCTCTGCGACGGCATCGCGGTGCCCCAGCTCCGGATCGCCGCCGACGAGGTGATGAAGTTCAACCTCCCCGCCGACGCCGGCTTCGTGCTCTCGAGCATCGACGGCACCACCTCGGTGAACGACCTGGTGGACGTCACGGGGATGGATCCCTTCGCCGTGATGCGCACGTGCTGCCGGCTGCTCGACGCCGGGATCGTCGAGGTGCACCCGTGACCGCCGCCGACAGCTCGCTGCTCTCCTTCGTCGATACGCCGGTGCTGGTGGGCGACCCGGACGGGCGCGCCGCCTACGTGAACCCGGCCTTCGAGTCCTGCTTCGACGTGTCCGCGGACGGCCTGGTGGGCCGCCCCCTCGCCGAGCTCTTCGAGGGCGGCGGACGCGAGGCGGTGCTGCGCGCCGTGGCCGAGGTCTGCACCCACAACGAGAGCGTCCGCTTCCGCATGCGCGAGCACGGCGTGGGCTACGCCGGCACCGCCTCGCCGATCCTGGCCGGCGACGAGAGCGTCGGCGTCGTGATCCTCCTGAAGGAGGAGGTGGACGGCGTCGAGCGGCTGATCGCCCTGCACCGCGAGATCCAGGACCCCCTGGACGAGCTCGGCGCCGCCCTCGAGAGCCTGGTGGAGCAGACCGGCGGCCGCCGCTCCGAGGCCCACCGCGCCCAGGTGGACGACGCCCTGCGCGCGCTCACCCGGGTGCGCAAGTGGACCGAGCAGGTGAACGCCATCCTGTGCGGCGGCCCCAGCCCCGGCGCCGACGAGATCGACCTGGCGGGCCTGGTGCGCGAGGTGGCGCGACGGGTGGCCGGCGACGCCAGCGGCGCCGGCGTCGGGGTCGACGTGGTGGCGCCCACCTCCCTGCCCCGGCTGCGCGCGGACTCCGCCCAGCTCGAGGCGATCCTGGTGCGCATGGTCCGCGACCGCCTCGAGGCGGGCACCGGAGAGCGCATCGTGCTCGGGGCGCGCCTCCAGGGCGAGGTGGCCGAGGGCGAGGGCGACGAGCGGGCCGCCATCCTCTCCATCGTGGAGCGCGGCTCCGAGATCCGGGGTCCGGTGTCGCCGCCGGCCCTCGCCAAGGAGGTGCTGGCCTCGTCGAGCGGCACCATCCACGTCTGCGAAGAGGCCGGCATCGGCCGCGTCACCGTCGTCCGCATCCCGCTCCCCTAGCGGCCCCATCGGGCTGGCTTCGCGGCGGCAGCCGACCCGCGTCGCGCCCGCCGGGGCCTTCGGTACACTCGCGCGCCGGAGGTCTCCCGGATGAGCGGCAAGGGGTCCGTTTCTCGCGTCTGTCTCGCCTACAGCGGCGGTCTCGACACCTCGGTGATCCTGCGCTGGCTCATCGAGCACCACGGCTGCGAGGTCGTGGCCTACTGCGCCGACGTGGGGCAGGAGGAGGAGCTCTCGGGCCTGCCCGACAAGGCGAAGGCCACCGGCGCCGTCGACTGCGTGGTGCGGGACCTGCGCGAGGAGTTCGTCCGCGACTACGTCTACCCGTCGGTGCGGGGCAACGCGGTCTACGAGGGCACCTACCTGCTGGGCACCGCCCTGGCGCGCCCGCTGATCGCGAAGCACCAGATCGACGTGGCCCGGGAGACGGGCTGCGACGCCGTCGCCCACGGCGCCACGGGCAAGGGCAACGACCAGGTGCGCTTCGAGCTCGCCTACCGCGCCCTCGCCCCGGAGCTCGCCGTGATCGCGCCCTGGCGCGACTGGGACCTGCGCTCCCGGACCGACTGCATGGCCTACGCCCAGAAGCACGGCATCCCGGTCACGGCCACGGTGAAGAAGCCGTACTCCATCGACCGCAACCTGCTGCACATCTCCTTCGAGGGCGGGATCCTCGAGGACCCGTGGCGGGCCCCCGAGGAGGCGATGTTCGTGATGACCGTCTCGCCCGAGGACGCCCCGGATGCCCCGGCGGAGGTGGTGATCTCCTTCGAGCGCGGCACCCCGGTGGCCCTCGACGGCGAGAGCCTCGGCGCCGCCGCGCTGCTGACCCGCCTGAACCGCATCGCCGGCGCCCACGGCGTGGGCCGGGTCGACATGGTCGAGAACCGCTTCGTGGGCATCAAGTCCCGGGGCGTGTACGAGACCCCCGGCGGCACCGTGCTCCACGCCGCCCACCGCGCCGTCGAGTCGATCACCCTGGACCGCGAGGTGATGCACGAGCGCGACCGCCTCGCGCCGCGCTTTGCCGAGCTGATCTACAACGGCTTCTGGTTCTCGCCGGAGATGGACTTCGTCCGCGCCGCCATCGAGCGCTCCCAGGAGAACGTCACCGGTGAGGCCCGCATCCGCCTGTTCAAGGGCGGCCTCCAGGTGACCGGCCGCCGCTCGCCCGTGTCCCTGTACGATGCGGAGCTCTCGACCTTCGAAGAGGACACCACCTACGACCAGTCCGACGCCACGGGCTTCATCCGCCTCCAGGGCCTGCGCCTTCCTCGACGCGAGCGCTGAGGGGTGCTTGCGCGCGCCTCTCGGTGCGCGCATCGGAGTCCGGTCGGCGGCGGGGGGTGGGCTGCTCCGAATGGCTCGCGCGGGCGATCCGGCTCCCCGTGCCGTGAGGAGGCCGTGCTCGTCCTGGGGCC
>JANQFK010000032.1 GCA_028277885.1 Myxococcota bacterium | reverse complement strand
AACGGCATCGAGTTCCGCGGCTTCTCCGAGGACGAGGGTGGCGTGCTGCACCGCGTGCTGGTGGACGAGAAGCCGCTCCAGCTCGACGCCATCCAGGAGACCGAGGACCTCGCCGCCGGCCCCGTGCACGAGGCCCTGCGCTCGATCGGGATCGATCCCGGCCGCGTGCTGGCGCTGCCCGTGAGCGGCGAGCAGAGCGAGTCCGCGGTGCTGTTCCTGCCCGAGGGCGGGGCCTCCCTCGACCCGGGCCAGCGCGAGCGCCTGGAGCTGCTCGTGGCCCACGCCTCCATGGCCCTGCGCCACGCCGAGCGCTACCAGCAGGCCAAGGAGCGGGCGTTCATCGACGACGTCACCGAGGTCTACAACGCCCGCTACCTCTCCGAGGCCATGGACCGGGAGATCCGCCGGGCCGAGCGCTACGGCACCGAGCTCTCGGTGCTGTTCCTCGACCTCGACCGCTTCAAGCTCGTGAACGACACCCACGGCCACCTGGTGGGCTCCCAGACCCTGCGCCAGCTGTCGCGGGTGCTGGCGGACTGCGTGCGCCAGGTCGACACCCTGGCGCGCTACGGCGGGGACGAGTTCACCCTGCTGCTGGTGGACACCGGCGAGAAGGCCGGCCTGGTGGTGGCCGAGCGGATCCGCAAGGTGGTGGCCGAGACCCCCTTCGACGCCGAGGGCGGCGCGGTGCTGTCGCTCACCTGCAGCGTGGGGCTGGCCACCTTCCCGGCCCACGGGCGGACCCGGGTCTCGCTGCTCGACGCCGCCGACAAGGCGATGTACCGGGCCAAGTCCCGCGGCCGCAACCGGGTCTGCTCGGCGTCGGACCTGGAGTAGCGCGCCGGGCGCGCCTCGCGCCCCCCGCGCTGGCGCCCGCGGCGCCCCTCTGCTAAAGCAACTCTCCGTTTTCCTTTGGTTTTTCCTCATTCCCGGCCCAGCGTCATCGAGCCGGGAGTCCGGAGCGAGCGTGGAGACCGCGGGCGTGCAGCTGGACCCGATGGGCGCGCTGCGCCGCAGCCACGACTGCGGCGCGTTGCGCGCCGACGCCGTGGGGAGCGAGGTCGTGGTGGCGGGCTGGGTCCAGCACCGCCGCGACCACGGCGGCGTGATCTTCATCGACCTGCGCGACCGCACCGGCCTGCTGCAGGCGGTGTTCCGCCCCGACGCCTCGCCCGAGGCCCACGAGCGGGCCGGCGCCCTGCGCAACGAGTTCGTCGCGCTGGTGCGCGGGCGCGTCGCGCGCCGCTCCGACGAGACCGTGAACCCGGAGCTGCCCACGGGCGAGATCGAGGTGATCGCCGAGGAGCTGCGCCTGCTCAACACCGCGACGCCGCCGCCCTTCGCCATCGAGGAGGACCCGGGCGTCGACGAGGCCGTGCGCCTGCGTCACCGCATCCACGACCTGCGCCGCCCGCCCCTCCAGCGGAACCTCGAGCTGCGTCACCGCCTCTACCAGTCGACGCGCCGGGTGCTGGCCGAGCAGGGCTTCCTCGAGATCGAGACCCCGATCCTCGCCAAGGCGACGCCCGAGGGCGCGCGCGACTTCCTGGTGCCGAGCCGGCTCCAGCCCGGCGAGTTCTACGCGCTGCCCCAGTCGCCCCAGATCCTGAAGCAGCTGCTGATGGTCGCGGGCTTCGAGCGCTACTTCCAGATCTCGCGCTGCTTCCGCGACGAGGACCAGCGCGCCGACCGCCAGCTCGAGTTCACCCAGATCGACCTGGAGATGTCCTTCGTGGGCGTCGAGGACGTGCTCGCGGTGCTCGAGGAGGTCACGGTGCGGGGCTGCCGCGAGGCTGCCGGCGTGGAGCTGCCGCGGCCCTTCCCGCGCATCTCCTTCGCCGAGGCCATGGCGCGCTACGGCAGCGACCGGCCGGACACCCGCGTCCAGCTGGAGCTCGTCGACCTGACCGAGGTCTTCGCCGGGAGCGGCTTCCGGGCCTTCCGGAGCGCGGTGGAGTCCGGCGGCATCGTGAAGTGCCTGCCGGTCCACGAGGCCGACGCGCTCTCCCGCGGCGACGTCGATCGCCTCGAGTCCTTCGTGAAGAAGGAGCTGGGGGCGAAGGGCCTCGCCTGGATCCGGGTCACCGGTGACGGCACCTGGCAGTCCCCCATCGTGAAGTTCTTCTCCGAGGCCGAGCAGGCCGAGGTGGCGCGGCGCTGTGGCGCGCGGGCCGGCAGCCTGCTGTTCTTCCAGGCCGACGAGGCCCACCGCGTGAACGGGATCCTCGCGAGGTTGCGCCAGGACCTCGGCGAGCGCCTGGGGCGGGTGGACGGACGCGCCTGGGATCCGCTCTTCGTGCTGGACTTCCCGCTGTTCGAGCGCGACGATGAGGGCCGGTTGACCTACATGCACATGCCCTTCGTCGCGCCCATGGAAGAGGACCTCGGGCTGCTGGCCACGGAGCCCGAGCGAGTCCGGGCCACCCACTACGACGTCGTGCTGAACGGCGTCGAGCTCGGCTCGGGCAGCCTGCGCAACCACCGCAGCGACGTGCAGCGCCGGATCCTGGAGCTGCTCGGCTACTCCGCCGAGGAGATGGAGGAGCGCTTCGGCTTCCTGCTGGGCGCCCTCGACGCCGGCGCGCCGCCCCACGGCGGCTTCGCGTTCGGCTACGACCGCTTCGTGATGCTGCTCGCCGGCGCCGAGAGCCTGCGGGACGTGATCGCGTTCCCCAAGACCCAGCGCGGCCAGGACCTGCTGCTGGGCTCGCCCTCGGTGGTGCCCGCGGACCAGCTCGACGAGCTCTCGGTCCGCGTGCGTCTCCCGAAGGCGAAGGGGACATCGTGAGCCCGCTGCGCCGCCTGCTGGTCGGCGCCACGCTGCTTGCCGGGCCCCTCCCCGGCGGCGCGCAGCCCGCCGGGGCCGAGCCGGCCCGGGTCCACCGCGTGGCGCCGGGCGAGACCCTCTCCCACATCGCCCTCCACAATCTCGGTGACCCTTCGCTCTGGCCCGCCATCTACGAAGCGAACCGTGATCGGATCAAGGACCCCTCGGTCATCTACCCGGGCCAGGAGCTGGCCGTGCCGGAGCTCGACCCCGCGCGCCGCGAGGCGGTGCGGCGCGAGGCCCACGCCCGCAACGGCCCGGGCAACGGCGTCTCCGCCGGCCGGAACGGGCACGCCACCGGGGCGGGAAACGGCCCCTAGGAGGCCGACCCAGGGTCGGCTTCCGCCGCCAAGCGAGCCCGAAGGGCTCGCTCAGCCAGCGGGCGAGCCGTGCCGCGCCGCGCCCCGGAAGCCGCCGCAGCGTCGCGCGAGAAGCGGGGTTGAGCTAAAACCCGCGCCACCATGAGCCAGCCCCCCGACCCCGCCGCCGGCGCGAAGATCACCCTCGACTCCGCCGGAAACCTCGACGTCCCGGATCGCCCCATCGTTCCCTTCATCGAGGGGGACGGGACCGGCCCCGACATCTGGGCGGCCTCGGTGCGCGTCATCGACGCCGCCGTCGAGAAGGCCTTCGGCGGCACGCGCGCCATCGCGTGGAAGGAGGTGCTCGCGGGTCAGAAGGCCTTCGACGCCACCGGCGAGTGGCTGCCCGAGGCCACCCTCGACGCCTTCCGCGAGTACCTGGTGGGCATCAAGGGACCGCTCACCACGCCCGTGGGCGGCGGCATCCGCAGCCTCAACGTGGCGCTGCGCCAGATCCTCGATCTCTACGTCTGCCTGCGTCCCGTGCGCTGGTACCCGGGCGTGCCGAGCCCGGTGCGCAACCCCCAGGACGTGGACATGGTGATCTTCCGGGAGAACTCCGAGGACATCTACGCGGGGGTCGAGTACAAGGCCGAGAGCCCCGAGGCCCGCCAGGTGATCAAGTTCCTCCAGGAGGAGATGGGGGTCACCAAGATCCGCTTCCCCGAGACGTCGGGCATCGGCATCAAGCCCGTCTCCCGGGAGGGCACCGAGCGCCTGGTGCGTGCCGCCCTGGACTACGCCATCTCCCAGGGACGCAAGAGCGTCACCCTCGTCCACAAGGGCAACATCATGAAGTTCACCGAGGGCGCGTTCCGCGACTGGGGCTACGAGCTCACCCGCCGCGAGTACGCCGGGCGCGCGGTGGGCTGGGACGACTGCGACGGCAACCCGCCCGAGGGCGAGGTGCTGGTCAAGGACAGCATCGCCGACATCACCCTGCAGCAGGTGCTGACCCGCCCCCGGGACTTCGACGTGATCGCCACCATGAACCTGAACGGCGACTACCTCTCCGACGCCCTGGCGGCCCAGGTCGGCGGCATCGGCATCGCACCGGGCGCCAACATCAACTACCAGACCGGCCACGGCATCTTCGAGGCCACCCACGGCACCGCGCCCAAGTACGCGGGGCAGGACAAGGTGAACCCCAGCTCGGTGATCCTCTCCGCCGTGATGATGCTGAACCACATGGGCTGGCCCGAAGCGGCGCAGAGGATCGAGAACGGGATCGCGAGCGCCATTGCGGCCAAGCGCGTCACCTACGACTTCCACCGGCTGATGGACGGCGCCACCCTGCTCAAGTGCTCGGAGTTCGGCGACGCCATCATCGAGGGCATGGACGCCTGACTCCAGCCCGAACCCAGGAGAGGACCCCCCACCCATGGCACGACCCACGATCGCGCTGATCGGAGGCGGCAACATCGGCGGCGTGCTCGCGGAGCAGATCGCCTACCGCGAGCTCGGAGACGTGGTGATCTTCGACGTCGTCGAGGGCATGCCCCAGGGCAAGGCGCTCGACATGGCCGAAGGCGCCCCCCTGGTGGGCTCCGACGCCAGGCTCGCCGGCACCAACGACTACGCCGGCATCGCGGGAGCGGATCTCGTCATCATCACCGCCGGCCTGGCGCGCAAGCCCGGCATGTCCCGGGACGACCTGCTGGCCACCAACCTGAAGATCATGACCCAGGTCGCCGAGGGCGTGAAGCAGCACGCCCCGGACGCCCACGTCATCGTGGTCTCGAATCCCCTCGACGCCATGGTCTACACCTTCAAGGAGGTTTCGGGCTTCCCGAAGAACCGCGTGGTCGGCATGGCGGGCGTCCTCGACTCGGCGCGCTTCCGCAGCTTCGTCGCCTGGGAGCTCGGGGTCTCGGTGGAGGACGTCACCGCCCTGGTGCTGGGCGGGCACGGCGACACCATGGTCCCCCTGACGCGGTACTGCACGGTCGCCGGAATCCCGGTCACGAAGCTCCTGTCCGAAGAGAAGATCGAGGCCATCGTGGAGCGCACCAAGAAGGCGGGAGGCGAGGTGGTGGGACTGCTGAAGACCGGCTCCGCCTTCGTGTCGCCGGCGCTCTCCGCCATCGAGATGGCCGAGTCGATCCTGCGCGACAAGAAGCGGGTGCTCGCCTGCGCGTGCCTGCTCGAGGGCGAGTACGGGGTGGACGGGCTCTACGTCGGCGTCCCCTGCGTGCTCGGCGCGGGCGGCGTGGAGCGGGTGATCGAGATCGAGCTCGACGCCTCCGAGCGCAAGCTCTTCGACGCCTCGGTGGAGCACGTGCGCACCCTCGTGGACCAGATCCAGCTGTGAACGTCCACGAGTACCAGGCCAAGGCCCTGCTGCGGGACTACGGGGTCGCGGTCCCCCACGGCCGCCTGGCCACCACGCCCGCGGAGGCCGAGGACGCCGCGCGCAGCCTGGCCGCCCCCGTGGTGGTGGTGAAGGCCCAGGTGCACGCCGGCGGCCGGGGCAAGGCCGGCGGGATCAAGCTCGCGAAGTCCGCCGGCGAGGCGAAGACCCTCGCCAGCGAGATCCTCGGGATGAACCTGCGCTCCCACCAGACCGGGCCCGAGGGCAAGATCGTCCGCAAGGTGTACGTCGAGGCGGGCTGCGACATCGCCCGGGAGCTCTACCTCGGCATCGTGCTCGACCGGGCCGCCGAGCGCCTGGCCGTGATCGCCTCCACCGAGGGCGGCATGGAGATCGAGGAGGTCGCGGCGCGCTCGCCCGAGCGCATCCTCACGGTCCACATCGATCCGGGCCTGGGCCTCCAGCCCTGGCAGGTGCGGCGCGTCGGCTTCGGCCTGGGGCTCGACGCCGAGCAGGTGGGCCGGCTCCAGGACTTCCTGGCCGGCCTGTACCGCCTGTTCGTCGAGAAGGACGCCTCCCTCGCCGAGATCAACCCCCTGGTGGTGACCGGGGACGGCGAGCTGCTGGCCCTGGACGCCAAGCTCAACTTCGACGACAACGCCCTCTACCGGCACCCGGACGTGCGCGAGCTGCGCGACCCCGAGGAGGAGGACCCCCGGGAGCGCGAGGCCAAGGAGATCGACCTGGCCTACGTCGGCCTGGACGGCGACATCGGCTGCATGGTGAACGGCGCCGGCCTCGCCATGGCGACCCTCGACATGATCCAGGTGTGCGGCGGCAGCCCGGCGAACTTCCTCGACGCCGGCGGCGGCGCCGACAAGGAGAAGGTCGCCCAGGCCTTCAAGCTGATCCTCCGGGACCAGAACGTGAAGGCCATCCTGGTGAACATCTTCGGCGGCATCGTGCGCTGCGACCTGATCGCCGAGGGCGTGGTGGCGGCCGCCGAGGAGCTGGGCGTGGAGGTGCCCCTGGTGGTGCGCCTCCAGGGCACCAACGCCGCCGAGGGGCGCGAGATCCTCGCGGCCTCGGGGCTCGACATCACGCCCGCCGAGACCCTCGGCGAGGCCGGCCAGAAGGCCGTCGCGGCGGCCCGGGGCCGGGAAGCCGGGGAGGCCTGAGCGTGGCGATTCTCTGCGACCGCAACACCCGGCTGCTCGTCCAGGGCCTCGGGCGCATGGGCCGCTTCCACGCCGGGCTCTCCACCGAGTACGGCACCCAGGTCGTGGGCGGCGTGCACCCCGGCAAGGGCGGCCAGGTGATCGACGGCATCCGCGTCTTCGACACCGTGCACGAGGCCGTGGAGGAGACCGGCGCCAACGCGACGGTGATCTTCGTGCCGCCGCCGGGCGCCGCCGACGCGGTCCTCGAGGCCGCCGGCGCGGGGCTCGAGCTCGCGGTGTGCATCACCGAGGGCATCCCCGCCCTCGACATGCTGCGCGCCAAGGCGGCGCTGGCCGGCTCGTCTCTGCGCCTGGTCGGGCCCAACTGCCCCGGCCTGGTCACCCCGGAGCAGTGCCGGATCGGCATCATGCCCGCCCGGATCACCCGCCCCGGCCCGGTGGGGGTGGTGTCCCGCTCGGGCACCCTCACCTACGAGGCCGTGGACCAGCTCTCCCGCCTGGGGATCGGGCAGTCCACCTGCGTCGGCATCGGCGGCGACCCGGTGATCGGCACCTCCTTCGTGGACGCCCTCGCGCTCTTCGAGGCCGACCCCGAGACCGAGGCGGTGGTGATGATCGGCGAGATCGGCGGCAGCGCCGAGGAGACCGCGGCCCGCTTCGTCCAGGAGCACATGACGAAGCCCGTGGCGGCCTTCATCGCCGGGCAGAACGCGCCGCCGGGCAAGCGCATGGGCCACGCCGGAGCCATCATCGCCGGAGGCCAGGGCAAGGCGTCGGACAAGATCGCCGCCCTCGAGGCCGCGGGCGTCGCCGTCGCCCGCTCGCCCGCCGAGATGGGCGAGACCCTCGCCAAGCTGCGCTGAAGCGGCCCAGCTGAGCGAGCCCTCCGGGCTCGCCTTGCGGCGGAAGGCCGACCCATCCCGGGTCGGCCTGCTAGGCCTCCACGGTCCAGGTGTCGCCGGAGCGGAGCAGGGCGCCGAGGTCGCCGGGCCCGCGCTTCTGCGTCGCCGCCCGGGTCTGGGCGTCGAGGGCCGCCTCGTAGGTCGGTGCCTCGACGGCCCGGATCACGCCCACGGGCACCGGGAACTCGGGCCGCGCCAGGCTGGCCAGGGCGAAGGCGTAGGACGGGCTGGCGTGGCTCTCCCGGTGCAGCGCCACGCCCGCCGCGGCGGGGTCGGCGTCGTCGGCCAGGTCCACCACCGAGGGCACGCCGTTCTCGATGCGGATGCCGCGGCGCGCGCCCTTGGGGCCGTAGACCAGGGGCTCGCCGTCCTCGAGGCGCAGCGCGTTGGCGATGCGCTGCTTGCGGTCCTCCACCTCGATCCACTCGTCGTCGTTGTAGACCGGGCAGTTCTGGAGGATCTCGACGAAGGCGGTGCCGGGGTGGGCGTGGGCGCGGTGCAGGGTCTGCTGGAGGTGGCTCGCGTCGACGTCGATGGTGCGGGCCACGAAGCTGGCGCCGGCGCCGAGGGCGAAGCGGATCGGGTCCACGGGGTGGTCGATGGCGCCGTCGGGCGAGGACTTGGTGCGCATGCCCTCCCGGGAGGTGGGCGAGTACTGGCCCTTGGTGAGGCCGTAGACGCGGTTGTTGAACAGCAGGATCTGGATGTCGAGGTTGCGCCGGATCGAGTGCAGCAGGTGGTTGCCGCCGATCGAGAGGCCGTCGCCGTCTCCCGTCACCACCCACACCGAGAGCTCCGGCCGACTCACCTTGATCCCCGTGGCGAAGGCGGGCGCCCGACCGTGGATGGTGTGGAAGCCGAAGGTGTCCATGTAGTACGGGAAGCGGCTCGAGCAGCCGATGCCCGACACGAACACCACGTTCTCCCGGGGGACACCGAGCTCGGGCATCACCTTCTGCACGTTGGCGAGGATCGAGTAGTCGCCGCAGCCCGGGCACCAGCGGACGTCCTGGTCCGAGACGAAGTCCTTGCGGGTGAGCACGGCGCTGCTCATCGGGCGTCTCCACCGAGCAGCGCGTCGATGCGCGCCCGGATCTCGGCCACCTTGAAGGGCTGGCCCTGCTCCTTGGGGAGGCTCACCGCGGGCACCAGGTACTCGGCCCGCAGCAGCCGCGACAGCTGGCCGCCGTTGAGCTCCGGGACCAGCACCTGCTCGAAGCGCCCCAGCACCTCGCCCAGGTCCGACGGGAAGGGGTTCAGGTGGCGCAGGTGGATGCTCGACACGTCGAGCCCCGCCTCGCGCGCCTCGTTCACCGCCGAGGTGATGGCGCCGTGGGTGCCCCCCCAGCCCACCACCACGAGCTCGCCCTGCTTGGCGCCGTTCACCTCGACGGGCGGCAGCTCCCGGGCGATGCCCGCTACCTTCTCGGCGCGCATCCGCACCATGCGGGCGTGGTTCTCGGGCAGGTAGGAGACGTTGCCCGTGCGCTCCTCGCTCTCGAGGCCGCCCACGCGGTGCTCGAGCCCCGGCGTGCCCGGGATCGCCCAGGGGCGCGCCCCGGTCTCGGGATCCCGCTCGTAGGGGAGGAAGCCCTCGGGATCCGTGCGGTAGCGGACCTCGGGCCGGGGCAGGGTGTCGACGTCGGGGATCTTCCAGGGCTCGGAGCTGTTGGCGAGGTAGCCGTCGGAGAGCACCACCACCGGCGTCATGAAGCGCACCGCGATCGAGAAGGCCTCGAGCATGGTGTGGAAGCAGTCGCCGGGCGTGGCCGGGGCGAGGACCGGCATCGGGCTGTCGGAGTTGCGGCCGTAGAGGGCCAGCATCAAGTCGCCCTGCTCGGTCTTGGTGGGCATCCCCGTGGAGGGGCCGGCGCGCTGGATGTCCACCACCACCACGGGCAGCTCGGTCATCACCGCCAGGTTCAGGGCCTCCTGCTTCAGCACGAAGCCCGGCCCGCTGGTGGTGCACACGGCCAGCATGCCCGCGTAGGCGGCGCCGATGGCGGCGCTCGCCGCCGCGATCTCGTCCTCGGCCTGGAAGGTCTTCACGCCGAAGTGGCGGTAGCGCGCGATCTCGTGCAGCACGTCGCTGGCCGGGGTGATCGGGTAGGCGCCCAGGAACACCGGCCGCTGCATCTGCACGCCGGCGCCCACGATCCCCCAGGCCAGGGCGGTGTTGCCCGTGACGTTGCGGTACTCGCCCGGCTCGATCTTCGCCTTGGGGATCACGAAGGAGACCGGGAACAGCTCGGTGGTCTCGCCGAAGTTCCAGCCCGCCTTCAGCACCGTGAGATTCGCCTCGAGGACGTCGCCCTCGAAGCGCGCCTCGAGCCAGCGGATGGTCGGCTCGAGGGGGCGGTGGTAGAGCCAGTACATCAGCCCCAGCGCGAAGAAGTTCTTGCAGCGGTCCGCCTCCCGCGTGCCGAGCTTGAGCTCCTTCAGGGCCTCGCGGTTGAGGGTCGAGAGCGGCACCTCGACGAGCTGGTAGCGGTCGCGCAGCTCCTCCCGCGGATCCTCGGCGTAGCCGGCGCGCTCGAGGCTCTTGGCGTTGAAGGCGTCGGCGTTGATCACGATCATGCCGCCGCCGCGCAGGTCGCCCACGTTGGCGCGCAGGGCGGCGGGGTTGAGGGCCACCAGCACGTCCGGCTCGTCGGCCGGGGTGCGGATGTCCTCGGAGGCGAAGTGGACCTGGAAGCCCGACACCCCGGCCAGGGAGCCGGCGGGCGCGCGGATCTCGGCGGGGAAGTCCGGGAAGGTCGAGAGGTCGTTGCCGGCGAGGGCGGTGGCCTCGGTGAACTTGGTGCCCGTGAGCTGGATGCCGTCCCCGGAGTCCCCGGCGAACCGGATGGCGACGCGATCGAGCTCTTCGGTCGGCTTCGTCGCGCTGCTCGCCAAGAACGGGCTCCCAGGGGCGGGTCGGGGGGCGGGGCGGCGGCCGGACCGCCGCGGCCCGGCTCGCCGGGATCGTAGCTCCCGGGGGGCGGGGCGAAAGGGTCCCGGCGGCCCCCAGGCGCGCCTCGGGTGAGCTCCCGTTCGGCTCCGGGTGGAGCCCGGAAAGCCGCGCCGGCGCGGGCGGCTGCGGGCCCCGCCTGCATCCCCACGAGCCTCAAGGCGGCGGCAGCTCGGACCGATACGGAGGCGTGTTCTTTGCCCGCCCGGAGCCTCTCGAGCTGGCGGCCGCAGAGCTGCTCGCCCTGCGCATGTCGCTCAACACCCCGGTGGTCTCCACCGCGGAGCTGCCCGTGGGACCGGCCCGGGCCGCGCTGGTGGTGCACAGCGAGGACGGGGTTCCCAACGTCACGGTGGCGATCCGCTCCCTGCGGACCGACGAGGCCGTCCACTACAGCTTCGAGGGCGATCTCGGCAGCGACAGCTCCGTCGCCGTGGCCCTCGACGCCGGTCTCTCCTTCGCCGAGACCATGGGCTTCCTGTTCGGCGAGGAGGAGATCGCCGACGACGACGCCTCCCGGGCCCGGGCCTACGAGCACTGGACCGAGGTCGCCTGGGGGGCGGTGCCCCCCGCCGAGCCCGGCGAGGACCGGGCCGAGGCCCCGGCCCCCGGCTCCGCCGCGGGCGGCCCCGACGCCGATCGGGAGTTCCTGCTCGACGAGCTGGCCAACTCGCTGTCCGCCGCCATGGGGGCCGACGGCCCGGAGCTGATGCTGGAGCTCGAGGAGGAGGTGCCCGCCGAGCTCGAGCTCGAGCCCAGGGAGCCGCCCGGTGCCCCCGCTCCGGCGGCCCCGGCCCCGGCGCCCGCTCCAGCCGCCGACCTGGCGCCGGGAGCGCCGCCCGGCCCGGCGCCCGATCCGGCACCCGCGCGGGCCACCCCCGGCAAGGCGCCCGAGACGCCGCCGCCCTCGCTCACCAAGTTCCGACCCCCGGCCGAAGCCGCCCCGCCCCAGCCGTCCGCCCCCGCGGCCCCGCCGGAGGACGCCAACGAGACGACCCAGCACGCCCTGGGCCGGCTCAAGCTCGTGAAGCGACGCCGCGGCCGCGCGGCCAGTGAGAAGCCCCACCCCATCCTGCGCCTGCTCTCGTCGTTCTGAGAGCCGGCCGACGAGGAGTGATTGCCATGCGACGAGTCGGACTCCTGGGTGCGATCCTGCTGTGCGGGGCCCTCGGCCTCGGCGGCTGCGCGACCGGCGGCAGCGAGGCCGAGCGCTTCGACGGCGAGCGCCGGGCCCGGGCCCACTACAGCGTCGGCGTCGAGCACCTGCGCGAGGGCCGCTCCGCGCTGGCCATCCGCGAGTTCCTGGCCGCCGAGTCGCTCCAGCCCGACGACCCCTGGATCCAGCTCTCCCTGGCCGAGGCCTTCCGCCTGCGCGGCCGGGACGAGGACTCCGAGCAGCGCCTGCGCAAGGCGCTCTCCATGAACCCCGACCTCCAGCCCGCGCGCCTCAACCTCTCGGCCCTGTACGTCCAGACCGGCCGCCACGAGCTCGCCATCGCCGAGACCCGGCGGCTGCTGGACGACCCGACCTTCCCGGTTCCCTGGAAGGCTCTTGCGAACCAGGGTTGGGCCGAGTACAAGCTCGGACGGACGGGGGATGCGCGCAGGAGTCTCGAGCTCGCTCTCGAGTACCACCCCGAGTTCTGGCCCGCCAAGCTCTCCCTGGCGGTGCTGGACGCCGATCAGGGGCGGCGCCTCGAGGCCATCCAGGGTCTGGAGCAGGTGCTCCAGGAGGAGCCGGGGCCCCTGGCCGAAGCCGAGGCCAACTACCGGCTCGCGGAGATCTACATCTCGCTCGGCAACCGCCGCAAGGCCGTGAAGCACTTCACGGCGGCCAGGGCGACGGAGCCGAGCGGCGAATGGGGAAAGCGATCGGCGGAGTACCTCGAGCGGTTGCGTTGAGCGAGGAGCCGGGCGGCGAGGGCCGCCGCGGCGCGCCGCCCAGCGCTTCGCGAGGGCCCGAGTCGATCGGCGCCTACCTGGCCCGCCAGCGCGAGCTGCGGGGCATCAGCCTCGAGGAGGTCGAGGCGCTGACCCACATCCCCAGGCGCTCCCTGGAGCGCCTCGAGGCCGGCCTCCACGACCGCGACCCCGACGGCTTCGTCCGGGGCTTCGTGCGCACCGTGTCCGAGGCGATCGGGCTCGACGCCGAGGACACGGTGGCCCGCATGCTGGCCGAGCCCTCGGCGGAGGGCGCCGCCCGGCACCTGTCGGCGGGCAGGGTGGGGCTGGTCCTGGCCGTGGCGGGCGGCATCGCGCTGGCCGGGGTGCTGATGCCCGAGGTGCTGCGGCTCCGCGAGGCGCCGCCCCCCGCGACCCCGGCCGCCTCCGCGCCGCCTTCCGCCGCCGAGGCCGCGGCGTCGCTCCCGGGCCCGCTGCCCGCCCGCACGGCACCCGAGCTTCCGCCCGTGCGCTGGGACGCGGTGCGGGAGCTGGCCGCCTCGGTGGGTGCGCTCTCCGAGCCCGGCGCCGCGGCGTCCGGCTCCGAGCCCCCCGGCTCCGCCCCGGCCGGCGCCGAGAGCGCCGCCGCCGCGGTGGCACCCGGTGCCGAGGCGCGAGGGCTACCCTCGGGCGGTGCCGGCGATCCACACCCAGGCCCTGGTGCTGCGCTCGGTCGACTTCGGTGAGTCGGATCGCATCCTCCACCTGCTGACGCCCCGCACCGGCCGCATCGCGGTGATGGCCAAGGGGGCGCGCCGCAGCCGCCGCCGCTTCCCCGGCACCCTCGACTTCTTCAACCGCCTGCGGGTCCAGCTCGAGCGGCGCCCCCGCGCCAGCCTGGCGCGGCTCGAGCACGCCGCCCTCGAGCGCGTCTACGACCGGCTGCGGACCGAGCCGCCGCGCTTCGCGCTGGGCTGCTACCTGCTGGAGCTGCTCGACCGCCTGGCGCCCGAGGGCGGCGCCGCCCGGGACCTGCGGCGGCTGTTCGACTTCGCCCTCGACGCCCTCGAGACCCTGGACCGGGTCGCCCCGGACCTGCGGCTGCGCACCCTGCTCGAGCTGCGCGCCCTCGACGCCATGGGGCTGCGGCCCGAGCTGCGCGCCTGCGTGCGCTGCGCCGCCCCCCTCGACGCGGCGCCGGCGGGCTTCCACGTGCCCGACGGCGGGCCCCTGTGCGCCGGCTGCCGCCGCCCCGGCGAGCCGGTGCTGGAGGTCGGGCTCGGCACCCTGCGCGCGCTGGAGCGGGCCCTGGCCCTCGACCTGACCCGCCTCGACCGCCTGGTGCTCGACCGCCGCGCCCTCGAGGAGGCGCGGCTCCTGGTCACCCGCTTCCAGCGCTTCCACATCGGGCTCGAGCTTCGAAGTGAGCGGATCCTCGACGGAATCATGGGCCTTCCGCAGGGCGGGCCGGCGCCGCGCCCGGCGGGGCCGCGGCGCGCGGGCCCCGGGGTCTCCGCCGCCGATTGACACCCTGCGGGGCGCAGGGGAAACTCGCCGGCTCCACTCCCGATCCGACGGACGCACGCGACGCCATGGCCGCCGATCCCGAAACTCCGGCTGCTCCCGCGGTCCGCATGGACGAGCTCGTCTCGCTGTGCGCGCGCCGCGGCTTCATCTTCCCCTCCAGCGAGATCTACGGCGGCATCAACGGCTTCTGGGACTACGGGCCGCTGGGCGTCGAGCTCAAGAACAACCTGAAGGCCTTCTGGTGGCAGCGCGTGGTGCGCGAGCGGGACGACGTGGAGGGGCTCGACAGCACCGTGATCGCCCACCCCCGCACCTGGGAGGCCTCGGGCCACGTCGAGCACTTCAGCGACCCGATGGTGGACTGCCGCACCTGCAAGCGCCGCTTCCGCGCCGACCACGTGGACGTGCCCTGCCCGGAGGCCCCGAAGCAGCGCAGCGTGGCCGAGTGCGACCTCACCGAGGCGCGCAACTTCAACCTGATGCTGCGCACCTTCATCGGGGCCTCGGAGGACGCCGCCAGCACCGCCTTCCTGCGCGCCGAGACCTGCCAGTCGATCTTCACGGACTTCAAGCGCGTCCGGGAGGCCGCCCGCCAGAAGATCCCCTTCGGCATCGCCCAGATCGGCAAGGCCTTCCGCAACGAGATCAATCCGCGCAACTTCACCTTCCGCTCCCGGGAGTTCGAGCAGGCCGAGCTCGAGTTCTTCGTGCATCCGAGCGAGCGGGAGAGGTGGTTCGAGTACTGGCTCGAGCAGCGCGTCGGCTTTCACCGCGAGCTGGGCTTCGGCGACGACCGCCTGCGCGTGCGGCCCCACGAGCCCGACGAGCTCGCCCACTACGCCAAGGCGGCCGCCGACGTCGAGTTCCTGTTCCCCTTCGGCTGGCAGGAGATCGAGGGGGTGCACGACCGCGGCGACTGGGACCTGTCGCGCCACACCGAGTACTCGGGCAAGGACCTCGCCGTGACGGACGAGCAGACCAAGGAGCGCTTCGTCCCCATGGTGGTCGAGACCTCGGTGGGGATCGACCGCACCGCCCTGGCGCTGCTCTGCAACGCCTACCAGGAGGAGGCCCTCGAGGGCGGGGACACCCGCACGGTGCTGCGCCTCCATCCGGCGGTGGCGCCCATCAAGGCCGCGGTGCTGCCGCTCTCCAAGAAGCTGGCCGAGCCCGTGCGCCGCATTGCCGCGGACCTGCGGCGGCACTGGAACGTGTTCTACGACGACGCCGGGAACATCGGGCGCCGCTACCGCCGCCAGGACGAGGCGGGCACCCCGCTCTGTGTCACCTACGACTTCGAGTCCGAGGACGACGGCCAGGTGACCGTGCGCGAGCGCGACGGGATGCAGCAGGAGCGCATCGCCCTCGACGGCCTCGAGGCCTACCTGCGCGAGCGCCTCGAGGCGCGCCCGTGACCGCGCGCCGCTCCGGCGGCACCGGCCGGAAGGCCACCCGCAAGCGGCCGGCCAGCCGAAAGGCGAGCGGGAAGCCCACCCGGAAGACCGCCGGCAAGGCGAGCCGGAAGGCCGCCGGGAAGACCACCCGGAAGACCACCCGGAAGGCGAGCCGGAAGCGAGCCGCGAAGCCGAAGGGCGGGGCCGCGAAGGCTGCGCGCTCCTCCCGCGCGACCCGCCGCGTGTACTCCTTCGGCGCGGGCAGGGCCGACGGACGCGCCGAGATGCGGGAGGTGCTGGGCGGAAAGGGCGCGAACCTCGCGGAGATGACCCGCCTGGGCATCCCCGTGCCCCCGGGCTTCACCCTCTCCGCCGCCGAGTGCGCCGCCTGGCAGCGCGCCGGAGGGCGCATCGGCCGGGAGCTGCGCGCCGACGTGCTGCGGGCGCTCGCGCGGGTCGAGAAGATCATCGGCGCGGGGTTCGGGAGCCCCGCGAACCCGCTGCTCGTGTCCGTGCGCTCCGGGGCCCGGGTCTCCATGCCCGGCATGATGGACACGGTGCTCAACCTGGGCCTCAACGACGAGACCGTGCGGGGCCTCGCCGAGCAGGCCGACGAGCGCTTCGCCTACGACAGCTACCGCCGCTTCATCCAGATGTACGGCGACGTGGTGCTCGGCGTGCCCCACTCGCGCTTCGAGTCGCGCCTCGAGGACCTGAAGCACGTGCGACGGGTCGAGCTCGACACCGACCTCTCGGCGGGGGACTGGCGCGAGCTGATCGCGGCCTACTTCGAGGTGGTCTCGGAGTTCACCGGCCGGCCCTTCCCCCAGGACCCGCTCGAGCAGCTCTGGGGCGCCCTCGGGGCGGTGTTCCGCTCCTGGGGCAACGAGCGCGCCGTCCGCTACCGCAGGATCCACGGCATCCCCGAGGAGTGGGGAACCGCGGTGAACGTCCAGGCCATGGTGTTCGGCAACATGGGCGACGACTGCGCGACGGGCGTCGCCTTCACCCGCGATCCCTCCACCGGGGAGCGCCACTTCTACGGCGAGTACCTGAAGAACGCCCAGGGCGAGGACGTGGTGGCCGGGATCCGCACCCCCCAGCCCATCAACGCCGAGAGCCGGGCCGTGGACCAGGACCCGCTCCCCACCCTGGAAGAGGAGATGCCCCGGGCCTACCGCGAGCTGGTGGGCGTCTACAAGCGCCTCGAGAAGCACTACCGGGACATGCAGGACATCGAGTTCACCATCCAGCGCGGCAAGCTGTGGATGCTCCAGACGCGCAGCGGCAAGCGCACCGTCCAGGCCGCGGTGCGCATCGCGGTGGAGATGGCGAAGGAGCGGCTGATCTCGCGCGCCGAGGCCGTCCAGCGGGTGGATCCGGCGTCCCTCGACCAGCTGCTGCATCCCACCCTCGACGCCAGCGCCGAGCGCACCGTGATCGCCCGGGGCCTGCCCGCCTCGCCCGGCGCCGCCGTGGGCAACGTGGTCTTCTCGGCGGACCACGCCGAGGCCCGGGCCAAGGCCGGCGAGAAGGTGATCCTGGTCCGCATCGAGACCTCGCCCGACGACATCCACGGCATGCACGCCGCCGAAGGCATCCTCACCGCCCGGGGCGGCATGACGTCCCACGCCGCGGTGGTGGCCCGGGGGATGGGGAAGTGCTGCGTGGCGGGCTGCGGCGCCCTCGAAGTCGACTACGCGGCGCGGCGGCTCAACGTGGGAGGGGTCACGCTGGAGGAGGGCGAGCCCATCACCATCGACGGCAGCACCGGCGAGGTGATGGCCGGCGTGGTCCCCACCGTCACCCCGGAGCTCGGCGGCGCCTTCTCGGAGCTGATGCGCTGGGCCGACGGCGAGCGCCGGCTGGCCGTGCGCACCAACGCCGACACGCCCCAGGACGCGAAGATCGCCCGCCAGTTCGGCGCCGAGGGCATCGGCCTCTGCCGCACCGAGCACATGTTCTTCGACCAGGGCCGCATCCTCGCGATGCGCGAGATGATCCTGGCCGCCGACGCGCCGGCCCGGGAGCGCGCCCTGGCCAAGCTGCTGCCCATGCAGCGCAGCGACTTCGTGGGGATCTTCCAGGCCATGGAGGGCCTCGCCGTCACCATCCGGCTGCTCGACCCGCCCCTCCACGAGTTCCTGCCCAGCGGCGACGAGGGCATCCGCGAGCTGGCGGCGGCCCTGGGGACCGACGCCGCCGCGGTGCGGGCCAAGGTGGACGCGGTGCGCGAGTTCAACCCCATGCTGGGCCACCGGGGCTGCCGGCTGGGCATCACCTACCCCGAGATCTACCGCATGCAGGTCGGCGCCATCGTCGAGGCGGCATGCGAGGTGGCGGAGTCGGGCATGCGGGTGCAGCCCGAGATCATGATCCCGCTGGTCTCCCACGTGGGCGAGCTCGAGCGGCTGCGGGCGCTGGTGGAGGCGGAGACGAAGCGCATCCTCGCGCGTCACCGCGGCCTGCGCGTGCGGCCCGCCATCGGCACCATGATCGAGGTGCCCCGGGCGGCCCTCACCGCCGGCGCCATCGCGGAGCACGCGGACTTCTTCTCCTTCGGCACCAACGACCTCACCCAGACCGCCTACGCGCTCTCCCGGGACGACGCCGGCAAGTTCCTCCAGGCCTACGTGGACGAGGGCATCCTCGACGACGACCCCTTCGTGCGCATCGACGAGGAGGGGATCGGCGCGCTGATGCGCCTGGCCTCCGAGGCCGGCCGCCGCACCCGGCCCCGGCTCAAGCTCGGCATCTGCGGCGAGCACGGCGCCGACCCCGCCAGCGTGGGCTTCTGCGAGCAGCTGGGCTTCGACTACGTCTCCTGCTCGCCCTTCCGCGTGCCCGTGGCGCGGCTCGCCGCCGCCCAGGCCGCGCTCCGGGGGCGGGCGGAGAAGCGCGGAGGGAGCGCGCGCCGGCGCCGCGCCTCGCCCCGGGCCCGCGCATGATCCGACCGGCGACCCTCCTCGCGGTGGCCCTCGGGGCCGCCACCGCTTGCGGGGGCGAGGCGCCCGGGGTCGCGCCGGACGTCGAGTTCGGCGTCCGCGTGGCCGAGAGCGCCTCGGTGGTGGACTTCCACGCCCGGGCGTCCTCCTTCTACGCCCGACTGGCGCGCCGTCGCTTCAACACCCGCGCCACCTACCGCGACGAGCGCCTGCGGGAGTTCTTCCAGAGCGAGTCCGCCTTCGCGGACTACTACGCCGACCTGGCGCGCTCCATCGACGAGGCCGACTTCCGGCGCAACCGCCCCGTGCGGCTCGACGTGCTCGAGTTCCGCTTCGAGGCGCCGGGCCGGGCGCGCGTCGAGGTGCGCCTGGTGGGCGAGGATGCGCGCCCGCTGCGCTGGGGAGAGCGGGTGCTCGAGCGCGAGGACCGCTGGGAGCGCCAGCGGGGCCGCTGGTGGATCGTGCCCGGCAAGCTCTGACCCATCTCCGGGCACCCCCTCCCGAGAGCGGCTCCCGGGGCACCGGTGCGGCCCGGTGAACGACGTTACCCAAGTGTGGGAAAAAGCTTTCTCCCCGAGGCCCCCACCCGGACGAGCCGTGGGAGGGCGCCCAGCCGGGAAAACCCGTATTCCGCCTGCCTTTCCACGCTCGCTTGCACCTAGGGCTTCTCTGGCACGTCGGTTGCTACCCGAGGGGTCGGGACCTCGGTCCCCACTTTTGAGCAGCCACATGAGGCGGAGCCAGAGCCGCCCGAAGCCAGGGAGCCCGTCCATCGTGCTGAGCAACGAGGATTCGACCCCCCGTGGGGTCGAGTCGGCCCACACCGCCCCTTCCCCTTCCCGAACCTCCCAGCCGATCGCGCGCCGCGGCGCCGTCGGCTCACCGCCCCCCCGGCGTCGCCGCGCCAAGGCCACGCCCTGGGAGCACGACGAGGAGCTGGTCCGCTGCATCCTGGCTGGAAGCCGGGAGCACTTCGACCTGCTCTACGAGACCTACTTCCCGCGCGTCTACCGCTTCGCGCTGAAGCGGTTGCGCGACGCCGGAGAGGCCGAGGACGTGACCCAGGAGGTCTTCGTCACGGTGTTCCGCGCCCTCGACAGCTGGGCGGGCAACTCGAGCCTGCTGGTCTGGATCTTCGGGATCACCCGCAACAAGGTGAACCGGCGCTTCCGCGGCCTGCGGCCGCGCTTCGAGTCCATCGAGGACGAGTCCGTCGCCGAGCTCGCGGCGGTCGAGTCGCCCACGGACCGCACCGTGGACGCCCGGCGCATGCTGGCCCACTGCGAGGACGTGATCGCGACCCAGCTCACGCCCCTCCAGCGGCGCATCTTCCACATGAAGCACCTGCGCCGGCAGTCGATCCGCACCATCGCCGGGGCGCTGGGCAAGTCCGAGGACGCCATCAAGGCCAACCTCTACCGGATGCGCCGCGCCATCGCGGACGCGGCGCCCGGGCTGGACAACCTGTTGGGCGCCTGAGGTCCGGTCCTCGGGGCTCCGGACGGAGCCCCCGGGCGCGCCAGGCTCCGCCGAGCCACCCGAAGCCCCCGAGGGAATCCCCTCGGGGGCTTCGCCGTTCGGGCTCCAACCCATCGGGGGCGGAGATTCCTTGCCACGCGGGGGGGCACCACGCCACTTAAACCGCAGGGGCCGATCGGCCCCGGGCTCCTGGGAAGGGGTGACGCGAGGAGAGCGCGTTGCCCACTCGAGCAGCAGCCGACGGCGGACGTCGGACCCAGGTTCCCCTGTCCGCACTCACCGATGAAGATCTCTTCGAAGGCGTGCGCCGCGGAAGCGAGCCGCACTTCAGCGTGTTGTACGAGCGGTACTTCAACCGCATCTACACCTTCATCCACTTACGCGTGCGCAATCGGGCGGACGCGGAGGAGCTGACCCAGGAGGCCTTCACGGCGGTGTTCCGCTCGGCGGAAGCCTACTGCGGCCGTTCGACGCCGCTGGCCTGGATCTACGGGATCGCCAAGAACGTGGCCTACAACCACTTGCGTCGGCGCCGGGCCCACGACGTCCGCGTGGAGCGGGCGGGACCCGACGCGATCCACGGCTCGTCGCCGACCTGGACGTGCACGCCCGAGGACCACCTCGAGATGCAGCGCTACATCGAGGCGATCAACGACCGGCTGGGCTCGGTGACGCCCTGGCAGGCCGAGGTCTTCGTGTTGCGCCACGTGGAGAACCTCCCCATCGGGGAGATCGCACAGCGCATGCAGCGCTCGAACGATGCAATTCGCTCGAGCCTCTACCGGGTGAAGCGTCTCCTGGTCGAGGCTGGGAACCCCGACGCGGCGGCATCCCTTGCATGACACTGAACCCCGGTGAGCGCCTGCGGCGCCTTTGGCAGCGCCGGCGGGACCCTCGAGGAGAGCGAGGTCGCAGGGGAGCCAAGCGGGAGCGTGAGGTGATCGAAGAGATCGCGGCCGATTTCACGACCGAGGAGCTCCAGGAGTTCCTCGAGGCGGACCGCAATCCGGTCCCGGCGGACCCGGAGTTCAAGGAAGAGCTTCGCGAGAAGCTGTGGCGCATGATCGAGGAGCGCCGGGCTTCGGGGGAGGGCTCCTAGGGGGCCCACCCGGGCCGGGCGGCCTCCCCGGGCGAGCCCGCCGGGCTCGCCGCCGCCCCGGCGGGTGTCGAGGGCCAGCCGCTATCCTGGCCGGCTCCGTGGAACGAGCACGCGACACCGCCCCTCTCCCCGGCCGCGAGGATCTCGCCGCCCACACCGTCGAGGTCCTGAACCGCGGCAACCGCCGCAACCCCGACGTGCTGCTGGTGGAGTCGGCGGGCCGCCGCCTGGTGGTGAAGGACTTCGCGCCGCGCGGCCCCTGGGTGCGGGCCACCCTGGGCCGCTGGATCACCACCCGGGAGCTGCGCGCCTGGCGGGCCCTCGCCGGTCATCCCCACGTCCCCGCCTTCCTGGGGCGGATCGACGCCCTGGCCTTCGCGGTGGAGTACCGGCCCGGCGAGCGGCTCTCGGGCCGGCTGCTCGGCACCCTCCCGGCGGGCTTCGGCGAGCGCCTGGCCGCGGCCCTCGAGGAGATGCACCGGCGCGGCGTGGTGCACCTCGACCTGCGTCACCGCAGCAACGTGCTGGTGGGCGAGGACGGCGAGCCGATCCTGATCGACTTCGGCTCCGCGTTCTGCTTCCGCCCCGGCGGCCTGGCGGCCCGCTGGCTGCTGCCCCTGCTGGCCCGACTCGACCGCAACGCACTGGCCAAGTGGCGCTCGCGGCTCCCCGCCCACGAGGCGGGGCCCGCCGCGCCGGACGCCGCCCGGGCTAGTCCGAAGGCTCCCGCAGGGCCAGGCGCCCGATGAAGTGGCGGTAGGTCTCGAGGGTGAGCCGCGCGTCCGCGAGGGCGCGGTGCGCCACCGCGCCCTCGGCCAGCCCCGCCGTGGTCGCCGCCTGCCGCAGGGAGAGGGCCGAGACCGTCTCGCCCGCCACCAGGGACCACGAGTAGAAGAGCGTGGCGAGGTCGATCACGTGGTAGTCGAAGGGGTAGGGCAGCTTGCAGCTCTTGTAGGCGCGCTCGAGGAAGATCACGTCCATGCGCACGTTCTGGCCGGCGGGCACGACCGTGGCGCCCTTCGGGCAGCGCTCGCCGAGCTCCTTGGAGAGCTCCGTCAGCGCCTGGCGCACGGGGACCGCCTCGCGCTCCCAGACCTCCGCCGAGAAGCCCGAGAGCTTGGCGGCCTCCTCGGAGACGCGCTCCGGCCGCGGGCGCACCTTCCACTCCATCTCGCCGAGCTCCGCCAGGCGGTAGTCGGTCACGATGACGCCGATCTCGGTGATGTCGTGGAGATCCGGATCGAGCCCACCGAACTCGCAGTCGAGGAAGGCGAACGCGAACTCGGTCAAGCTGGCCTCGGGTCGCGCTCGTCGCGTGCGGCGCTCGGTGGGTGTGGAGCCCGGCGGGCCATGGGATCCGTCGGGCCGCTGGCGCTCCCAGCGGGAGTCGAACCCGCGTTTCAGCCTTGAGAGGGCCGCGTCCTAGGCCACTAGACGATGGGAGCTGCCTGCCGAACGGCCGGCCAAAGCTAGAGGGGCGCCCTCGGGGTGTCAACCAGCCGTCGGGCGGCCCGAATGCGTCGCGGCGCTGACGAAGATCGTCACCGGCGGCGTCGGCAGCGGCAGCGAGTTCGCCCGCTCCGGTGCCGGGAAGCGGCCCGGATTCGCGCCGCTGCAGCGACGCTTGCCGGCCGCACGGGCGCGCCGCGCTCCTGGCACGGGGCTTGCTCCCCTCGCTGGCGACGGGCGAACTCGTGAGCCCGGTCACCGCAGGAGATGCTCGGTGCGACGCAGGAAGAGCGGCTTCACCCTGATCGAGCTGATGATCGTGGTCGCGATCATCGGCATCCTGGCCGCCATCGCGATTCCGAACTTCCTGCGCTTCCAGCTGCGCGCCCGCGCGGGCGAGGGCAAGACCAACCTCGCGGCGCTGCGCGTCGCCGAGGAGGGCTACGCGGCCGAGTACGACACCTATGTCGGCGCCGCGGTCCTGCCGCGCTCGACGGGCGCGCTGAACGGCGACAAGGTGAACTGGCCGACGCCGGCGCCGGGCTTCGACACCGTGGGCTGGGGCCCCGAGGGCGAGGTGCTGTTCGTCTACCAGGTGACCGGGGGGCCCGCGGGCTGCCCGGCCCCCGGCAACCCCTGCAACCGCTTCACCGCCGAGGCCGCCTCGGACCTCGACGTGGACGGCACCCTCAACTGGTGGGCCTACTTCAAGCCCGACGGCGCCGGGGTCGCCACCTCCGGGATCGGTCCGTCCTGCGTCACCACCGGCGTCTTCAACTCGGTGACCACCATGCAGGACCTGCTCGCCACCGTGGGCCCGTGCGCGAACGGCATGGGCGTCTCCATCTTCTGATCCGGCTCGAGGGTCTCGCTTCGGTCGGCTCCACGGACGGCCCCGTGTGCGAAGCACACGGGGCCGTTTCGCTTTGGTGCTTCGCGCCGCGTGCGACTGCCGAAATTCGGTCGCCCGGGCGCCGGAACGCGTCACTTTGCCGACGCCGGCGCACGGCGGCGTCGGGCCGCGCGATCGCCGCATCCGCGCCGGGACCGCGCGAGTGCGGCGGGAGCTGCCGGCTCGGGAAGCCGCAGCTTCCTCTTGGCACACGCGTTGCTTCCCCCTCGCATCACGCGACGAGCGCGGACCCGCTGCCCGAGGGGCGCTGGTCCCGCCGCGGGGCAGGGTGCTCCGGGTGCTGGTTCGGCGCTCGCTGCGAGAAAGAAGAAGACTGAGGAGTCCCCAACCATGAACAAGCTTCGCATGCGGCGCGGCGGCTTCACGCTCATCGAGCTCATGATCGTCGTCGCCATCATCGGCATCCTGGCGGCCATCGCGATTCCGAACTTCCTGCGCTTCCAGCTGCGCTCGCGCGCCGGCGAGGGCAAGACCAACCTGGCCGCGATCCGGACCTCCGAGGAGGGCTACGCGGCGGAGTTCTCGACCTACGTGCCGGCCGCGGTGCTGCCCCGCTCCACCGGCGCCCTGAACGGCGACAAGTTCAACTGGCCGACTCCGGCTCCGGGCTTCGACACCGTGGGCTGGGCGCCCGAGGGTGAGGTCTACTACAACTACTCGATCAACGCGGGCCCGGCGGGCTGTCCGGCGGCCGGTACGCCCTGCGTGCGCTACGCCGCCGAGGCGATCTCGGACATCGACGCCGACGGTACCCTCAACTACTGGGGCTACATCAAGCCCGATGCGGCGGGCGTCGCCACGTCGAGCTTCTCGGGCAACTGCGTGACGGGCGGTGTCTACAACGCCGTCTCGACCATGCAGGACCTGCTCGAGACCGTCGGCCCCTGCGCCGTGGGCTTCGGCCAGCGGATCTTCTAGATCCGGCGGAAGCCGTTTCGTGAGAGGCGGGTGGGTCCCTTCGGGGCCCACCCGCCTCGCTCTTTCTGGGTCCCGTCCGGCTAAACCCGCTCCGACCTCCTGCCGATCGAGCCTAGAGCAGGAGTCGGTCTCCGCGTCGAGAGGAGGGTCGCAATCGGTGTCGGGATCCCTGGCCATCCGGGTGGGTCTGCTGGCGGCCGCCATCGGCGTTGCCCACGTCGCCCACGCGCGGCTGCCCGTCGCCAGCCCCGCCGAGCAGGGCGAGCCCTTCGTGCCCCGGCCCGAGGTGGCCCGGGCCACGTCCCTGGGCTTCGCCGCGGTGCTGGCGGACTACTACTGGCTGCGCGCGGTCCAGATCGTGGGCGGCGAGCCGAACCCCGAGCACCACGGCCACCTGCTCGGCCGCTTCATCGACGTCGTCACCACCCTCGACCCCTGGGTCTCCCACCCGTACCGCTTCGCCGCGGTCTGGATGGTCGAGGACGAGGAGGCGGTGCGCGCCGCGAACCGCCTGCTCGAGCGCGCCATCGAGTACCACCCCGACGACTGGCGCATGCACTTCTACCTGGGCTTCAACCACTTCTACTACCTGGGCGACAACGAGACCGCCGCCGACGCCCTCGAGCCCGCCGTCCGGCTGCGCGGCGCGCCGACCTACCTCTCGCGCCTGGTGGCGCGGCTGCGCGCCGATCGGGAGGGCCTCGACACCGCCGAGGCGTTCCTGCGCGAGCTGCTGAAGTCCGCGCCGGATCCCTACGCGGCGGCCGAGTACGAGAAGGCCCTGGACGAGATCGAGACCGAGCGCCGCGCGCGCTTCCTGGACCGGGCGCGCGAGCGCTACCGCGAGCGCAACGGCCGCGACATCGCGAGCGTCGAGGACCTGGTGCGCGGTCCGAGCCCGGTGCTCGAGCGTCTGCCGCCGGAGCCCAACGACTGGGAGTGGGTGCTGCACGAGGAGACCGGGAAGATCGTCTCCAGCTTCTACATGTACCGCTACGAGCCCCACGTCGCCGCTCGCGCGAACCACGGCAAGGAGGGTGAGGGGTCATGAGCGACGCTCCCGAGGAGATCGTCGTCGTCGACGAGCTCGTGAAGGACTTCCGTCCGGGCTTCGGGCTGCGCAAGAAGCGGGTCCTGCACGGCATCTCGTTCAAGGTCCGCCGGGGCGAGATCTTCGGCTTCGTCGGGCCGAACGGCGCCGGCAAGACCACGACCCTGAAGGTACTGATGGGCCTGATCCACGCCAGCGGCGGCCGGGCGAGCATCCTCGGCCACGACATCGGCGAGAGCGCCTACCGCCGCCACGTGGGCTTCCTGCCCGAGAACCCCTGGTTCTACGACCACCTCACGGGCCGCGAGTTCCTCGACTTCTACGCCCGGGTGGCGGGCGTGGGGGTCGCGGGCCGCGCGGACCGCTGCGCCGAGCTGCTGGATCGGGTGGGCCTCTCCCACGCCGCCGACGCCCGGCTGCGCACCTACTCGAAGGGCATGCTCCAGCGCGCCGGGATCGCCCAGGCCCTGGTCCACGACCCCAGCGTGGTGTTCCTCGACGAGCCCATGAGCGGCCTCGACCCCATCGGGCGCAAGGAGATCCGCGACCTGATCCTGCGCCTCCACACCGAGGGCAAGACGGTCCTGATGAACACCCACATCCTCTCGGACGTGGAGATGCTGTGCGACCGGGTCGCCATCATCGTCCAGGGGCGCATCCGCTACGAGGGCTGCATCGGGGACTTCCTCCAGAACGAGGAGCGCGCCACCGACGTCGTGCTCGGGGCCGTCTCGCCCGACGTGGTGGAGCAGTTCGAGACACGCTTCGAGGCCGGGGTGAAGGGCCGCGGCGACCGGATCGAGTTCCGCGTGGCCGAGAAGCACCTCGAGGAGGTGCTGCGCATCGCCCTCGACACCGGGGCCGAGGTGAAGGCCGTGACGCCCCACCGCGTGTCCCTCGAGTCGATCTTCCTGTCTGCCGTCGAAGCCGAGGGGGCCGAGCGATGATCTCTCCCCAGCGCGTGAGCGCCATCGCGACCAACACCGTGCGCGAGGCCATCCGCAACAAGGTCCTGTACGTCCTGCTGTTCTTCGCCCTGGTGCTGATCTCCACGGGCGTGCTGCTCTCGACGCTCTCCTACGTGGAGCGCGACCGCATCCTCCAGGACGTCGGCATCGCGGCCATCCGCTTCTTCGGCGCCGCCATGGCGATCTTCCTCGGCGTGGGCCTGATCCACAAGGAGGTGGACCGCCGCACCATCTACACGGTGCTCTCGAAGCCGCTCTCGCGCTCGGAGTTCCTGCTCGGCAAGTACCTGGGCCTGGTCGCGACCCTGTGGCTCCAGATGGCGGTGATGGGCGTGGGCTTCGCCGTCACCTCCTGGCTCTCCGAGGCGCCCCTCGACGCCGGCCACGCCTACGCGATCGGGCTGGCGGGCATGGAGGCGGCGCTGCTGGCGGCGGTGGCGACGATGTTCTCCTCGTTCAGCACGCCGCTGCTCTCCGCGCTGTTCAGCGTCGGCATCTACCTGGTCGGCCACCTCACCCGGGACCTGCGCGAGCTCGGCGCGGCCTCGGGGTCCGAGGGCACCGCCACCGTCACGTCGCTGCTCCACCGCGTGCTGCCGGACCTCGAGAGCCTGAACCTGTCGATCCAGGCGGTCCACGGCCTGCCCATCGCGCCGGCCGAGGTGGCCTTCGCGGTCCTCTACGCCGTGGGCTACAGCGCCGCGCTGCTGGTGTTCGCCACGATCCTCTTCCAGCGCCGCGACTTCCGCTAGCTTCGGGCCATGGCCGAGGCACCCGCCTTCGGACCGCTCTTCGTCGGCGGCTTCGCCTTCGTGCTGGGCCTGCTGGTGGGCTCGTTCCTGAACGTGGTGATCCACCGCGTGCCCCGGGAGGAGAGCCTGGTCTGGCCGGGCTCCCACTGCCCGCACTGCGACGCCGCGGTACGGCCCTTCGACAACGTCCCCCTGCTCTCCTACCTGATCCTCGGCGGGCGCTGCCGGGACTGCCGGGGCCCGATCCACTGGCGCTACCCCGCCCTCGAGCTGCTGACCGGCCTGCTCTTCGCCGCCATCGCGCTGCGCCACGGCGTCGGCTGGATGACGCCGGTGTGGCTGGGCTTCGCGACCGCGCTGGTCGCCGCCGCCGCCATCGACTTCGAGCACCACATCATCCCCGACGGCATCTCCCTCGGCGGCCTCGCCGTGGGGCTCGTGCTGGTGCCCGCCGCGGGCATCCTCGAGGGCGCGGCGCCCCTCCTGGCGCTGCGCCAGGCCGCGCTCGGGGCGGCGCTCGGCGGCGGGCTGCTCTGGGGCGTGGGGTTCGTCCACGCGCGGCTCTCCGTCGCCTTCGGTCGCACCTTCGCCCACTGGCCGGGGGAGGGCGAGGCGGTGCCCAAGCCGGCCAGCCTCGACTACTGGACCTGGTTCCCGGGGCTCGGCTTCGGGGACGTGAAGCTCCTCGCCATGGTGGGCGCCTTCCTCGGGCCCGCGGGCGTGCTCCAGTGCATCCTGCTGGCCGCCCTGGCCGGGCTGCTGCTGGGGCTGGTCTGGATGGCGGTGCGCCGGCGCATGGACGCCCCCTTCGGCTTCGCCCCCGCCATCGCGGTGGGGGCCCTGGCCACGGTGCTGCTGCCGGGCCTGCGGCTGCCCCTGCTCTAGGCCCCGCCGGCGGCCCGGGGCCGCCTCAACCGGTGCGCGCCGAGGGCCGAAGAGGCGGTGGATGACCCCGCATCCGCGATGGCTCCGGGTGGCGCCCCTGCTGCTGCTCGCACTGGCCTGCAACCGCCTCGAGACCACCCCCCGCGCCCCGACGCCGGACGGGCCCAGCGTGCTGCTGGTCACCATCGACACCCTGCGGGCCGACCACGTGGGCGCCTACGGGGCCGCCGCCGACGCGACGCCGGTGCTCGACGCCCTGGCGGCCGAGGGCACCCGCTTCGAGACCGCGATCGCGCCCGCGCCCCTCACGCTGCCCTCCCACGCCACGCTGCTGACCGGCCTGCTGCCGCCGCGCCACGGCGTGCGCCACAACGGCATCTTCCGCCTCGGCGAGGACGTCCCGACCCTGGCGGAGCGCTTCTCGGGCGCCGGCCACGCGACCGGCGCGGTGGTGGCCGCGGTGGTGCTCGCGGAGCGCTACGGGCTCGGCCGCGGCTTCGACCACTACGACGACGAGATCCGGGGCGACGCGACGGCGGCCCGCGGCTACCTGCACCGCCGCGCCGAGGGGGTGACGGACCGGGCGCTCGAGTGGCTGGCCGGTCGCGACGGGCCCTTCTTCCTCTGGGTCCACTACTACGACCCCCACGCCGACTACGACCCGCCGCCGCCCTTCGCCGAGCGCTTCGCCGAGAGCCCCTACGCGGGCGAGATCGCCTACGTGGACCGGGAGCTGGGGCGGCTCCTCGATGGCCTGCGCGAGGCCGGCCGCTTCGACGACACCCTCGTGGTGGCCACCTCGGACCACGGCGAGGCCCTGGGCGAGCACGGCGAGCGCACCCACAGCTACACGCTCTACGACGCGACCCTGGCCGTGCCGCTGCTGCTGCGCGGCCCGGGCGTGCCGGCGGGCCGGGTCGTGGAGGACGTGGTCTCCCTCGCCGACGTGACCCCGACGCTGCTCGCGGCGGCGGGCCTGCCCGCGCTGCCCGGCGACGGTCGCGACCTGGCGGGCTTCTGGTCGGGCGACCCGCCGCCCGACCGCGCCGCCTACGCGGAGACCCTGGCCACCCGCCTGGCCCACGGCTGGAGCCCGCTCCACGCCCTGCGCACCGACACCTGGTTCTACGTGCGCGCCCCGCGGCCCGAGCTCTACGCCGTGGAGGCCGATCCGGACCAGCTCGAGAACCTCTGGGTCGAGTCGAGGCCGCCGGCCGTCACCCAGGCCGGCGAGCGCCTCGACGCCCTCGTGTCCGAGCACCTCGCCGCCACCCGGGAGGCGCCGGGGCTCGCCATGGACGCCCGCACCCGCGCCGAGCTCGAGTCCCTGGGCTACCTGCTGCCCGGCGGCTCCGGGGTCGAGGAGACCCTCCTCGACCCCAAGGACGGTCTCGAGGCGCTGCTCTGGTTCGACGCCGGCGTGGTGGCCTACGAGGCGGATCGCTTCGGCGAGGCCCGCGCGCTCTTCGAGCGCACCCTCGCCGCGCTCCCCGAGAGCGCCCGGGTGCGCGAGCTGCTGGCCATGACGCTGCTGCGCCAGGGCGAGGCGCGGCGCGCCCTCGACCTGGTGGACGAGGCGGTGGCGCGGCTGCCCGAGAGCGCGGTGCTGCGCGCCATCCAGGGCGACGCGCGCCAGATGCTCGGCGAGGCCGCCGCGGCCCGGGTCGCCTACCTCGAGGCCGAGCGCCTCGACCCCACCGAGCCCATGGCCCAGGTCGGGCTGGCGGGCGTGCGCGCCCGGGCAGGCGACGCCGACGCCGCCGCCGCCCACGCCGAGCGCGCGCTCGCCCACGCGGTGGACGCGCCCCTGGTGCGGGTGCAGCTCGGCCTGGCCTGGGAGAGCGGCGGCTTCCACGACCGCGCCCGCGCGCTCTACGAGGAGGCGGTCGGCCTGAAGCCCGACTTCGCCTTCGCCCACATGCTCCTCGCGATCCAGCTCGCCCGGGTGGACCGCGTCGACGAGGCCCTTCGGCAGCGCGGCCGGGCCGGCGCCCTGGGCGACGACCCGCGCCTGGTGACGCGCCTGGCCCGCGCGCTGGCGAGCCAGGGGCGGACCGAGGCCGCCCGCCGGCTGCTCGACGGGGTGCTGGGACGCGACCCGGCCTTCGTGCCGGCCCGGCGCGCCCGGGAGCAGCTCGAGCGGGCCGCGCTGCCCGCCGCCCAGGCCGCGCCGTGAGGCGCGCGCTCGCGGGCCTCGCGCTGGCCCTCGGCGTCGCGGGTGCGGGCTGCGGCGGGGGAGCGTCGCCCGAGGGGCCGAGCGTCCTGCTGGTCAGCATCGACACGCTGCGCGCCGACCACGTCGGGGCCTACGGGGCGGAGGCCGCCCACACGCCGGTCCTCGACGCCCTGGCGGTCCGCGGCGTCCGCTTCGAGACCGTCATCGCGGCGACGCCCCTCACGCTGCCCTCCCACGCCTCGCTGCTGACCGGCCAGCACCCGCCGCGGCACGGCGTCCGGCACAACGGCCTGTTCCGGCTCGACGCGTCGGCCGAGACCCTGGCGGCCCGCTTCCGGTCCGGTGGCTGGCGCACCGGCGCGGTGGTGGCGGCCTTCGTGCTCGACGGCAAGTTCGGTCTCGCGTCGGGCTTCGACCACTACGACGACGCCGTCACCGCCCGGGTGGCGGCGCCCGGCGGCTTCCACGAGCGGCGCGCCGACGCCGTCACCGACGCCGCCCTCGCCTGGCTCGCGGAGGAGGACGACCCCTTCCTCCTCTGGGTCCACTACTACGACCCCCATCGCGAGCACGATCCGCCGGAGCCCTGGGCGAGCCGCTTCGCCGCGGACCCCTACGCGGGCGAGATCGCCTTCGTGGACGAGCAGCTCGGCAGGCTGCTCGCGGGCGCGCGGGCCGCGGACCCCGAGGTGCTGGTGGCGGTGACGGCGGACCACGGCGAGTCCCTCGGCGAGCACGGGGAGCTCACCCACGGCTACTCGCTCTACGACGCGGCGCTGCGCGTGCCGCTGATCCTCGCCGGTCCCGGGCTGCCCGAGGGCCGCACCGTCGACGGCGTGGTGGGGACCGTGGACCTCGCCCCGACCCTGCTCGGGGTGGCGGGCCTGGCCCCGCTCGCCGAGGCCGACGGCCGCGACCTGTCGCCGCGCTGGAGCGCCGCCGGCGACCTCGCCGTCCCCGAGCCGCGCGCCGCCTACGCGGAGACCCTCGCCACGCGCTACGAGTTCGGCTGGAGCCCGCTCCACGCGCTGCGAACCGACGAGCACCTCTACGTGAAGGCGCCGCGGCCCGAGCTCTACGCCCTGGCGTCGGATCCCGGCCAGCTCCACGACCTGCTCGCGGCCGGCGAGGCGAGCGCGACCCCGACCGCCGAGCACCTCGCGGTGGAGCTCGAGCGCATCGTCGCGATGGGCCGCGACGCCCCACCCGCCGAGCTCGACCCGGCCTCCCGGGAGCGCCTGCGCGCCCTCGGCTACCTGCTTCCCGAGCGGCCCACCGCCGAGAGCGCCATCGATCCCAAGGACGGCCTGGCGCTGCTCCCCGACCTGTGGTCCGCCACCGCCGCCATCGAGGCCGGGGATCCCGCCCGGGCGCGCCCGCACCTCGAGCGGGTGATCGCCGCGGCGCCCGAGAGCGCCCACGCGCTGACCCTGCTCTCGGGCGTGGAGCGCCTGGCGGGCCGGCCGGACCTCGCCTTGCGCCACGCCGAGCGCGCCGCGGCCCTGGTGCCCGACCACGCCATGCACCACGTGCTGGTCGGCGATGCGCGCGTCGCACTGGCCGACCTGGCCGGCGCCGTCGCCGCCTACCGCGAGGCCCTCGAGCGGGACCCCGAGCTCGCCGAGGCCCACGCGGGCCTGATGTGGGGCGCGGTCGCGGAGCGCGAGCCCGCCCGCGCCGAGCCCCACGCCGAGCGCGCCCTGGCGCTGCTCCCGGAGAGCGCCGAGCTCCAGGCGCGGGTGGCCTCGGTATGGGACCGCCTCGGCGAGTACGAGCGCGCCCTGGCGGGCTTCGAGCGCTCCGCCGAGCTCGACCCCGGCGCGCCCACCACCTGGATGCAGCTCGCCATCCAGTACGCGCGCTTCGGGCGCGCCGCGGACTCCGAGGCCGCGCTCGCCCGGGCCGGCGGCGTGGCCCAGGACCCGGGCCTGCGCAACCGCCTCGCCATCGCCTGGGCGGCGCGGGGCGAGACCGGGCGCGCCGAGGCGATCTTCCGCGAGCTGCTGGAGCGCGATCCCGCCTACGCGAACGCGCGCCGCAACCTCGCCCACCTGCTGCGCCAGTCCGGTCGCGCCGAGGAGGCGGCGCGGGTCGAATCCGGCGCCTGAGGTAGGCTCCGCGCTCTCAGCGAGGGGGCCCGGGGTGTCGCACAACGCCGATCAGATCCGCTTCTGGAACGAGCAGGGCGGCCGCGCCTGGGTGGCGAACCAGGAGCGCCTCGATCGCCAGATCCGGCCCCACGGCGAGCGGGCCCTCGAGGCCGCCGACCCCCGGCCGGGCGAGCGCGTCCTCGACGTGGGCTGCGGCTGCGGCGCCACCACCCTCGAGCTCGCGCGCCGGGTCGGGGAGGGCGGGCGCGCGACGGGCATCGACGTCTCGGCCCCGATGCTCGAGCTGGCGCGCCGCCGCGCCGTCGAGACGGGCCCGCGCTGGGCCGAGTTCTTCGAGGCCGACGCCCAGAGCGCCGAGCTTCCCGAGGCCGGCTACGACCTCGTGTTCTCGCGCTTCGGCGTGATGTTCTTCGACGACCCCGCCGCCGCCTTCGCGAACCTGCACGCCGCCCTCGCTCCCGGTGGCCGGCTCGCGTTCGTGTGCTGGCAGCCGCCCCCGCGCAATCCCTGGGTGACGGTGCCGATGGGAGCCGTCGCGCCGCTCCTCGAGCTGCCGCCGCCCCCGGCCCCGGGCGCCCCGGGCATGTTCTCCTTCGGCGACGACGCGCGCGTGCGCGCGATCCTCGAGGGCGCGGGCTTCGCCGACGTCGCGCTCGAGGCCCTGGAGGTGACGATGCGCATCGCCGAGGGCGACCTCGACGAGGCGGTCCGCTTCTTCCTGGAGGTGGGCCCGGTCGCGTCGCTGCTGCGCGAGCAGGCCGCCGAGGCCGCGCTCGTCGCGAGGGTCGAGTCCGCCCTGCGCGACGCCCTGGCGCCCCACACGGCGGGCCTGCCGTCGAGCCTGTGGCGGGTGACGGCCCGCCGCTCCGGCCCGTGAGTGCCTCCTCGGGGCCCGGCTCGCCCTCGGCCTTCGACCTCGACCGCTTCGTGGTCTCGTCCACCGCGATGGAGGGCGCGACGCGCTACTTCCGCTGGCAGCACGACCGCATGGCATCCCACATCGGGCGCCGGGTGCTCGAGATCGGGTGCGGCGTCGGGGGCTTCACCCGCACCCTGCTGGGTCGCGAGCGCGTCGTCTCGGTGGACCTCGAGTCCGAGCTGATCGAGGGCCTGCGCGAGCGACTCGCCTCGAGCCCCGAGTGGCACGGCGTGGTGGCCGACCTGACCGATCCGCGCTTTCCCGAGCAGGTCGCGGGGCACGACCTCGACTCGCTCACCGCGCTGAACGTGATCGAGCACATCGAAGACGACGCCGCCGCCCTGGCGTCCCTGCGTCGGGTGCTTCCCGAGGGGGGCACCGCGGCCGTCCTGGTCCCCGCCCACGCGGCGCTCTACGGCGCCTTCGATGCCGCCGTCGGGCACCATCGCCGCTACACCGCCGGCGAGCTGCGCCTCAAGCTCCGAGAGGCGGGCTTCGCGGTGGACGAGTGCTTCTACTTCAACGCCGTCGGTGCGGTGGGCTGGTGGGTGAACTACCGGCTGCTGCGTTCGAAGCGCGTGAACCGTGGCACGGTCGCCCAGGTGGGCGTCTTCGACCGCTGGGTGGTGCCGGTGGTCCGCCGCCTCGAGGCGCTCCGGACGCCGCCCTTCGGCATCTCCGTGATCGGCCTGGCGACGGCGGTCTAGAGCCGCGTCCCCGAGGCGCGCCAGCTCACGCCCACGTAGGGGCTCACGTGGACGTCCCGGAAGCCTTCGGCGAACCAGGACTCCACGTCCTCGCGACGCAGGAAGTGGGTCTGCGGGGCGTTCAGCTTGTCGAACACGTTGAGCACGTTGCGTCGGAAGGGAAGCCTCCGGAAGTTGGCGAAGTACTCCCAGTAGGGGAGTCCGCGCAGCGGCAGCCGGTAGACGGTCTGGATCGGGAGCCAGAGCAGCGCGGTCAGCACCCAGGCCAGGGCCAGGAGCAGCCCCCGTGGCCAACGCCCGTAGAGCTGCTTGGCCGGCTCCACCAACGCGCGATTCCAGAAGTTGCCCTCGTGGGAGTAGACCCAGACGATCAGCCGTCCACCCGGCGCCACGTGGCGCGCGAGGTTCTCGAAGCTTCGCTGCGGGTCGTCGGTGTGGTGCAGGACGCCGATGGAGTAGACCACGTCGAAGCGGCGACCCAGGTCGATCTCGGCGACGTCGCCCGCGACGGTGCTCACGTTCGCGAGGTCGCGGCAGCGCTCCGCGGCGAGCTCCGCGCAGGAGAGGTCCACGCCGACGGCCTCGGCGGCGTGAGGAGCCACGAGGCGCAGGTGCTGCCCGCCGCCGCAGCCGGCGTCGAGCACCGCCTTCCCCCGGAAGTCCTCCAGGCGGTTGGGCTCGATCCACTCCCGGAACAGCATCTCGCTGTCGTCCTCGAGGTGGCTCCACTGCCACGCCCACGCGGCCTCGTTCCCGGTCGGGCTCACGGGCGACCCCCCGGGTCCTTCTCCCCCGGGCTCTCGAAGAGCGACTTGTCCACGAGGGCCTCCACCAGCAGCCCCAGGCCCACCAGGATCGCGCTGGTCTCGATCACGAGGACCAGCGGCACGCCGGCGTTGCCGGAGAGTGCGAGCAGGCCCACGAGGGGGAGCATGAGGAGGGCATTGACCACGGCGGCGAGCAGGAAGAGCTTGATCGGATTGAGCCGCGCCGTGATGGAAGCGATGATCTGGAGCGCTCGCAGGGAGTCCCGGAAGTAGGACACCTTCGAGCTGCCCGACCGCTTGCGGTACTCGACGGGCACGTAGGCGACGGGGAGCGCGCGCATCATGAACAGCAGCGTGATCGACGTGGTGAAGGAGAAGCCGTAGCTCATGTGGCGGAACAGCGGCAGCACCTTCTCCCGCTCGAGGATGCGCATGCCCGAGTTCACGTCGGGTACCCAGCGCCCCGCGATGAAGCTCGTGAGCGCCGAGAAGAGCCAGCGGAGCGCGCGCATCCGGACCGATCCGGCGTAGTGGTCGCCCCGGCGGCTTCCCACCACCATCGCGTTGCCGCGGCGGAACTCCTCGAAGAGCTCGGGGAAGCGGCGGACCGGGTAGGACCCGTCCCCGTCGACGATCGCCACGGCGTCGTGGCGCGCGTGGCGGATGCCGCGCATCAGGGAGTAGCCGTAGCCCGAGTTCTGGACGTTGCGGATCACGGTGGCGCCGGACTCCTCGGCGATCTCGCCGGTGCGATCGCGGCTGCAGTCGTCCACCACCAGGACCTCCCCCCGCACGCCCAGGCTCTCGAGGACCTCGCGGGCCTCCTCGACCACGGCGCCGATGGACGCCTCCTCGTCGTAGGCGGGGATCACCATCGAGAGCGCGGCGTCGCGCCCGCGGCGTTGGCTCGGGGCCACCGCGTCCTCCTCCTTCATCCCGGGACCCGCAGGCCCGGGAAGAGCCGGGCCCACTCCGAAAGGGCACACAGGCCGAACAGCGCCAGCCCGTGGTCGCGCCGCCCCCGCGCGTGCTCCTCCTCGGTGCGACGCACCGCATCCCGGCACAGGGCCCCGCCGAGCCGGCGCTCGAGGTCGTCCAGGGTAGCGCGGAGCCAGGGACGCAGAGGCCCGCGCAGCCACGCCGACCAGGGCGTCTGGAAGCCCTCCTTCGGCGTTCGGGCGACGTCCTCCCCCAGCAGCTTCCCGGCGAGTCGGCGCAGCGGAGCCTTCCCGGCGTTGGCCTCGTCGGCGAGGAGCGTTCCGAAGGCGAGCTCGAAGAGCCGGGCGTCGAGGAGCGGCGAGCGTGCCTCGAGCCCCACCGCCATGCTGGCGCGGTCCAGCTTGGCCAGCACCGAGTCCACGAGCCAGTGGCCGACGTCGGCGTAGACGGCACGCCGCAGCCAGCTCCAGCCCGGCCGCGGCGCCAGCGCCGCGGCGTAGCCCGCCCACTCGGGAGGTCCGGCTCCCAGCGGTCCGACCAGGGCCTCGATCTCGTCGGCGGAACGGATCGCCCGCCAGCGGGCGTGGGCGGCCGCCGGGTGCGCGTCGGTGGCGGCGAGGAAGCGCGCCGCGAGCCCCGCGGCGGGCATCTTGCCGGGCCCGGCGGGGAGCCTTCGCGCCCAGCGACCCAGCGCGGCGCGCAGCGGCCGGGGAAGGGCCGCGATCCAGGCGCGGGACGGCCCGAGGGCACGGTAGGTGACGTAGCCCGCCAGCAGCTCGTCGCCCCCGTCGCCGGTCAGCACCACCTTGACCGACTCCCGCGCGCGCTCCGCGAGCAGCGCCAGGGGGATCGCCGACTGGTCGGCCAGCAGGTGGTCCGCGCTGGCCACGAGGCGGCGGAAGACGCCCGGAACGTCCTCGGGCCGACACGTCACCTCGTGGTGGCGGGTCCCGATGCGCTCGGCCACGCGGAGCGCCTTGGGTCGCTCGTCCCAGGACGCTTCCCCGAACCCCACCGTGAAGCTCGCCAGCGGCTCCCGCGACTCGCGCTGGGCGAGGGCCGCGACGAGGGCCGAGTCCACGCCGCCGGAGAGGAACACGCCCACGGGCACGTCGGCCACGAGCCGCTCCCGGGTGGCCTCCGCGAGCCGCTTCTCGAAGGCGCGTCGGGCGGTGCGCGGATCGTCGAGGGGGCGGGCGTCGGCGAGGTCCCAGAATCGGCCGCAGGTCTCGTGCCCGGCGCGCCACTCGAGCCAGCTTCCCGCGGGCAGCAGCTCGGCGTCGCGCAGGATGGTGCGCGGCCCGGGGACGTAGTTGAAGAACAGGAACTCGCGCAGGGCCCGGACGTCGACCTCGGGCGCCAGGGCGCCCGCCTCCACGAGCGCCCGCAGGCCCGACGCGAAGGCGAGGCTCCCGCCCCGCCGCGCCAGGAAGAGCGGCTTCTTCCCCAAGCGGTCGCGCGCGAGCAGGAGCTTGCGCTCGCCCGCGTCCCACAGACCGAAGGCGAACATGCCGTGGATGCGGTCGAGGACGCCGCGTCCCCAGGCCTCCCAGCCGTGGACGATCACCTCGGCGTCGCACTGGGAGCGGAAGACGTGCCCCAGCGCCTCCAGCTCCTCGCGGAGCCGGTGGAAGCCGTAGATCTCGCCGTTGAAGACCAGCTGTACGCGGCCGTCCTCGTTGGCGAGGGGCTCGTGGCCCGCGGGCGAGGTGTCCATGATGCTGAGGCGCCGGTGGCCGAGCACCACGCCGTCCCCCTGCCACCAGCCTTCGTCGTCGGGACCGCGGTGCGCGAGGGTCCGCAGGGCTCGGCGTCCCGCCGGGTCGAGCGCGCAGTCGCTGCTCGGTCCCACCATGCCGAAGATCCCGCACATGGCGCGTCAGCGCGGCCGCGCCGCGGCTACGAGCTGCCACCCGAAGGGCAGCAGGTTCAGGTGGAAGAGCCCCCGCAGCGCCGTCCCGATCGCGCGCTGCGCCGGCCCGTACGCGCCCCCCGCGAAGCTCTCGAGAGCCGCGCGGGGCCGCAGGTTGATGGCCAGCTTGTAGGCCGAGTGGAACGGAAACCCCCAGCGCCGCACGCGCAGGACGTCGAAGCCGTTCTCGGCCAGGAGGCCCCGGAGCGAGTCGGGCCGGAAGTGGCGGTGGTGTCCCATGGCGCGGTCGATGGGGAACACGGGCCCGCCGGGCACCGTCAGGAGCAGGTGCCCCGCCGTCATCTGCCGCAGGTTCCCCAGAGCGCGAGCCGGATCCCCGCAGTGCTCGAGCACCTCGCTGCACAACACGAGGTCGAAGCGCTCGGAGAGGCGGTCGGCTTCGAGATCGAGAACCTCGAACCGCGCGTCGGGGAAGCGGCGCCGGCAGGCGGCGACGGCCGCCTCGGAGAGGTCGACACCGGTGCCTCGGGCGGGGAAACGCTCGCCGAAGGCCTGGAGCATCTCGCCGCGCCCGCAGCCCACGTCGAGCACGCTGTCGAAGCGGAGCCGGCGCGCCTCGG
>JANQFK010000029.1 GCA_028277885.1 Myxococcota bacterium | reverse complement strand
GCGCGAACTCCACCGCGAGGGAGCGGACCAGTGCGTTCACGCCCCCCTTGCTGGCCGCGTACTGCTCCTGCCTGGGCATGCCGTGCACCTGGCCGATGGACGAGATCGCGACCAGCTTGCCGCCGCCGCCGCGCTCCACCATGTGCTTCAGGACCTCGCGGAAGGTGAGGAACACGCCCTTCAGGTTCACGTCCATCACGCGGTCCCAGTCCTCGACGCTCATCTCGAGGAAGGGGCGCGCGAAGCCGAACCCGGCGTTGGCGAAGCACGAGTCGATGCGGCCCAGCTGCTCGAGGGTGCCCGCCACCGCGTCGGCGATCCCGCTCTCGCTGGCGACGTCGCAGGAGAGCGCCACCGCCTTGGCGCCCAGGCCCTCGAGCTCCGCCACCGCGCGGGCGCTCTGCTCCTCGTCGCGGCCCCAGATCGCCAGGCTGGCTCCGGCCCGGGCCAGGCCCCGCGCCATGCCGAGCCCGATGCCGCGATTGCCGCCGGTCACCAGCGCGACGTGTCCCCGCAGGTCGAACATCCCTCAGCTCCTTCCGGCCGCGCCGATCCGCTCGGCCAGGACGCCGGCCAGCCGCTTGCGGTCGAGCTTCCCCGTGTCCGTCATGGGCAGCTCGGCCTCGGAGCCGAAGAGCAGCACGTGGCGCGGCACCTTGTACGCCGAGAGCTCCTTGGCGACGCGTCGCACCAGCTCCTCGGCGCCCGCCTCGGCCCCGGCCTCGAGCACCACCGCCGCGGCCACCACCTCGCCCCGGTCCGGGTCCGCGACCCCCGCCACGTGGGCGGCCCTCACCTCGGGCTGGGCGACCAGCACGGCCTCCACCTCGGCCGGCGTCACGTTGGCGCCGCCGGTCTTGATCAGGTCGCCCAGGCGTCCCTGGAAGTAGAGCACGCCGTCGGCATCGAAGCAGCCCGCGTCGCGCGTGGGGTAGAAGCCGTCGGCGTCGAAGACGTCCTCGCGCAGCTGCTTGTGCAGGCCCTGCATGAGCCGCGGGCCCCGCACCCGGATCTCGCCGACGTCGCCGGCGGGCAGCTCCGCGCCGGTCTCGGGGCTCACCACGCGGTGCTCGAAGCCGCCGAAGGCGCGGCCGAAGGAGCCCCGCAGCGCCTCGGGGAGCGCCCCCTCCCCGCCCCAGGTGTGGGGCCCGCAGGTCTCGGTCATGCCGAGCGCCGTGGCGCGCAGCTCCGGGTCCTCGGGCACCTGGGAGGGCGGCAGGATGTCGGGCAGGTTTCCGCCGCGCAGCGCGGAGAGATCGCGGGACTCGCGGGAGGGGTGCTCGGCCAGGGCCTTGCCGAAGTGGGGCCAGCCGATCGCGATGCTGGCGCGCTCGGCCTCGAGGAGCTCGAGGGTGGCGCCGGGCTCGAAGGCGTCCTCGCACAGCGCGCAGGCACCCACCTGGAGGGTCGAGAGCAGGGAGAACACCAGCCCGCCCACCCAGAAGAACGGCATGGGGGAGTAGATGCGGTCCTCGGCGCCGAGCCCGCGCAGCGCCGCCAGCTCGGCGGAATGCCGCAGCAGCGTGCCGTGGCCGTGGATCGCGCCCTTGGGATCCGCGGTGCTGCCCGAGCTGTAGAGCAGCACGGCGGGGTCCGGGGGCGCCACCTCGGCCTCGACGGCGCGCAGCAGCGCGTCGTCGACCCGCGGCTCGGCGTCGCCGGCCGCGGCGAGCGCCTCGACGCCGCGGGCCCAGGGCCGCCCGCCCTCGCCGAGCACCCACACCGCGCGCAGGTACGGGAGCTCGCGAGCCCGCAGCGCACCGGGCTCGCAGCGCGCGAGGTCCGGTGCGATCTCCTCGAGACGGCCCAGGTAGTCGTGGCTCAGGAAGCGGGCGGCGGTGAGCAGCACCCCGACGTCGGCGTGGCGCAGCATCCAGCCGAGCTCGCGGCTCTTGAAGAAGGTGTTGAGCGGCACCGCCACCGCGCCGATGCGCACCACGGCGAGCCAGGCGACCAGCCACTCGGGGCGATTCGGCAGCAGCAGGCCCACGCGCTCGCCCTTGCCGACCCCCGTGGCGAGCAGTCCGCGCGCCAGGCGCGCGCTCTCGGCCTCGGCCTCGGCGTAGCGCAGCCGCCTGCCCGGATGCACCAGGGCGTCGCGCCCGGCGAAGCGTGCGGCGCGGTCGCGCAGCCAGGCGGGGATGCAGTCTCGGGGGGGCGCGGCGTCCATCCGGTTGCTCCGGGGAATTATCTGATATAGCGTCAGATTTTGCCACGGGGGCACGGCGCGGGGTCTGGCGTGGAATTCGACTGGAGCGAGGACGACGCCCGCTTCCGCCGCGAGCTTCGGGAGTTCCTCGACGCCGGCCTCCCCGAGGACTGGGACGCGATCGCGGAGCACGGCCCGGGCAGCGACGCCCAGGTGGCCTTCGCGCGCCGCTTCTGTCCCCGGCTCGCGGAGCGCGGCTGGCTCACCCAGAGCTGGCCCCGGGAGTTCGGCGGCGCCGACGCCTCGCCCTGGCGCCACGCGATCCTCGGCGAGGAGATGTGGGCGCGCGGCGAGCCCCGCGGCCCCCAGTACATGAACGTCAACTGGATCGGGCCCGCCATCATGCGCTTCGGGAGCGAGGCCCAGCAGCGCGAGCACCTGCCCCGCATCGCGGCGGGCGAGGTGTTCTGGTGCCAGGGCTTCTCGGAGCCCGAGGCGGGCTCGGACCTCGCCGCCCTGCGCACCGCAGCGCGCCTCGAGGACGGCCACTACGTGGTGAACGGCGGCAAGATCTGGACCTCCTACGCGAACCACGCGGACCACTGCTTCCTGCTCGTCCGCACCGATCCCGCCTCGAAGCGGCGCCGGGGCATCTCGGTGCTGCTCGTGCCCATGGACCTGCCGGGCATCGAGGTGCGCGAGATCCCGTCGGTGGTGGGAGACCGCTACTTCCACGAGGTCTTCTTCAACGACGTGCGCGTCCCCGAGGCGTGTCGCCTCGGTCCCGCCGACGAGGGCTGGTCCGTCGTCACCTACGCGCTCCAGTACGAGCGCGTGGGGGCGGCCCGCTACGCCCGGGCGGCCCGCACCCTGGACCAGCTCGCGGAGCGCGCCCGGGAGCGCGGACGGCTCGGCGAGCCCGAGGTCGAGGAGCGCCTGGCCGGCGCCCGGGCCGCCTGCGAGGCCGCCCGCGTGCTCACCTACCGGGTGATCGACCGGCGCGCCCGGGGGCTTCCGCCGAGCGCCGACTCCAACGTCGCCCGGGTGGCGGGAACCCGCGCCGAGCAGCACGTGGCCCGGCTCGCCCTCGAGCTGTTCGGAACCGAGGGGCTCGAGCACGGCAGCTTCGCCGACGCCCAGTTCCGCGCCGCCATGCCGGCCGGCGTCGCCGTGGGAGCCACCGAGGTGCAGCTCGACCTGATCGCCCGGGGCGTGCTCGAGCTGCCCCGGGAGTAGCGCGGTGGACTTCGAGCTCGACGACGACCAGCGGGCGGTGCGCGAGGCGGTGGAGCGCCTGGCCGAGCGCCACGCCGGCGTGGAGCGCGCCCGGGAGCTGGCCGCCAAGCAGGCCTACGACTCCGCCCTCGAGGAGGCCCTCGACGAGGCGGGATTCCTCGACGTGGCCCTCGCCGACGGCGCCGGCCCCCTCGAGGCCGCGCTGGTCGTCGAGGCCGTGGCGCGGGCCGCGGGGGGCGTGGCGGTCGCCGCGGCGGCGCTCGTCGCCCCCGCCGTCGCGGGGCGCTCCCTGCCCCGCCCCGTCGCCCTCGCGCGCGGCGGCGACCCGTCCCCGGTCCGCTTCGGCGCCCACGCCCGCACCCTGCTGCTCGCGGACGGCGACGAGGCCCGGGTGATCCCCCTCGAGGCCGGCGACGTCGCGCCCGTGGCCTCGAGCTACGGCTACCCGCTGGGACGGGTCTCGGCGGACCTCGGCGGGCGCGGCGAGTCCCTCGGCCCCGGCTCGGCGGAGCGGCTGCTGCGCTTCTGGCGCCTCGCCCTCGCCGTCGAGACCGCGGGGGTGATGGCGGCCGCCCTCGAAGCCACCCTCGAGCACGTGAAGCAGCGTCGCCAGTTCGGGCGCGCCATCGGCTCCTTCCAGGCCGTGCAGCACCGCCTGGCCGAGTGCGCGATCGAGGTGGAGGGCAGCCGCTGGCTCGCCTACGAGGCGGCGGCCCACGGCGCGCCCGCCGAGGCCGCCGCCCTCGCGGCCGCCCACGCCACCCGCGCCGCCGAGACGGTCTTCGCCGAGACCCACCAGCTCTCCGGCGCCATCGGCTACACCCACGCGCACCCGCTCCACGTCTCCAGCATGCGGCTCCAGGCCCTGCGCCTCGAGGAGGGCGGAGCGTCGGCCCATCGCCGCGCCGCGGCACGGGCGCGCTGGGCCGGGCGGGGCTGAGGTGCTCGACCTCGACTTCGACGACGCCCAGCTCGCCATCGCCGATGCGGTGGACAAGTTCTGCGCCGAGCGCTGCGGCGAGGAGGCGCTGCGGGCCGCCGCCGGCGGCTTCCCCGCGGAGCTGTGGACCGAGCTCGCCGGCCTCGGCGTCTTCGCCGTGGCGACGCCCGAGGGCGGCGGCGGCGCCCTCGAGATCGTCGCCGCCATGGAGTCCCTCGGTCGCGCCGGCTTCCCCGGCCCCCTCGACGCCACCTTCTTCGCCCGGGAGGTGCTTCCCGACGCCGAGGCGGCCGCCGTCGCCAAGGGCGAGTGCGTGGTGTCCCTCGGCGCGCCCCCGCTCTGGCCCTGGGGGCCCGTGGCCGACGTGTTCCTCGAGGTCGACGCGGGGGGCGTGCGGCGAGCCCGCCTCCGCGAGCCCGTCGAGGCGGTCGAGACCCTCGGCGGCGAGCCCTGGGCCCGCGCCGGTCACGAACGCGGGGAGGCGCTCGCGGTCCCGGCCCGCGCCTTCGCGCTCCTCGACGCGGCGCGCGCCGCCTACCAGGCCGCCGCCGGCCGGCGGCTGGTGGACGACGCGGCCGAGCACGCGCGCACCCGGCGCCAGTTCGGTCGCAGCCTGGGTGAGTTCCAGGCGGTCTCCCACCCCCTCGCGGACTGCGCGATCTCCCTCGCGGGCGCGGCCAGCCTCGCCCGGGGCGCCGCCTTCTGCATCGACGAGGACGCCCCCGACGCCCGCGCCCGCGCGGCCGCGGCGCGGCTCACCGCCGACCGCGCGGCGCTGCGCGCCGTCGCCGTGGCCCACCAGACCTTCGGCGCCCTCGGCGCCACCCGGGACGGCCCGGCCTTCCTGCGCTCACGGCGCATCCGCCAGATCGCCTCGCTGCCGCCCGGACCCGACGCCGGCCGCGAGGCGCTCCTCGGCTGCTTCGAGGCGGCGAGCACCGCACCCGCGGGAGGCTCGGCGTGACGGACCGGCCGACCCCGGGCCCGGACCTTCGCGGACCCCTCGACGGCCTGCGCTACGAGCGACGCGACGGCGTCGCGATCCTCACCCTCGACCGGCCCGAGCGGGGCAACGCCCTCACGCCGGCCATGCACGGCCTGTTCCGCGCGGCCTGGGCCGAGATCCGGGACGACCCGGAGATCCGGGTCGCGGTGGTGACGGCGAGCGGTGAGCGCCACTTCTGCACCGGCTTCGACGTGGGCGAGGCCGGGGGCGACGACGCCGACGAGGTGTTCCGCAACGCGCCCTTCGCCGACGCCGTCGCCTGGTCGCCCCACCAGAACCGGGTCTGGAAGCCGGTGATCTGCGCCGTGAACGGGCTGTGCGTCGGCGGCGGCCTGCACTTCGTGGTGGATGCGGACGTCGTGCTGGCCTCGGAGAACGCCGCCTTCATGGACACCCACGTGAACGTGGGCATGGTCGGCGCCATCGAGAACGTGGGCCTCGCCCGCCGGCTTCCCCTCGGCGCCGCCCTGCGCATGACGCTGATGGGCCGCCACTACCGCATGCCCGCGCGACGCGCATACGAGCTCGGCCTGGTGGACGAGCTGGTGGCCCGGCCCGTGGAGCTGCTGCCCCTCGCCGAGGAGATGGCGCGCGCCATGGCGAGCCACTCGCCCCAGGCGATGGCGCTCTCCAAGCAGGCGGTGTGGGGCTCTCTCGAGCGCGGCTACGGCGAGGCCCTCGAGCACGCCTGGGCGCTGCTGCGCCTGCACTGGTCCCACCCCGACTTCCGGGAGGGACCGCGGGCCTTCGCGGAGAAGCGCGAGCCGCGCTGGAACCCGGACCCGGACGCCCGAGTGAACGGCGCCCGGGTGGACGAGGCCCGGGGCGACGACGGCGAGGAGGAGGCCGGGTGAACCTGCGCCTCTCGGCGGAGGAGGAGGCCTTCCGCGCCGAGGTGCGCGAGTTCCTCGCCGACTGGTCGGGGCTCGACGGCTACTTCCACCAGGGTGCACGCTGGGCCGAGGTGAAGGCGCTGTTCCGCGCCATGGGGGAGCGCGGCTGGCTCGCCCTGGGCTGGCCCGAGGCCGAGGGCGGCCTCGGCCGGCCACCGGCCTGGGAGTACGTGCTGTGGGACGAGGCCGCCTACGCGCGTGCCGCCCGCAACCCGCTCTCGTCGGGAATCGTGGCCCGCACCCTGGTGCGCCACGGCAGCGACGAGCAGAAGCGCCGCTGGCTCGCGCCCATCCGCACCGGCGACCTGCACTTCTCCCTCGGCTACTCCGAGCCCGAGGCGGGCTCGGACCTGGCGAGCCTGCGCACCCGGGCCGAGCGGCGTGGCGACGTCTACCGGGTGACGGGCCAGAAGTGCTGGCAGTCCTACGGGATGAACTCGGACGCGCTGTGGCTGCTGTGCCGCACCGGCGCCCCCGAGAGCCGCGGAGCCGGGCTGAGCCTGCTGGTGGTGGACCTCCACGCGCCCGGGGTGCGCGTCTCGCCGATCCCCATGCTCGACGGCCACGACCTCTCGGAGGTGCACCTCGACGCCGTGGAGGTAGCCGTGGCCGACCGCGTCGGCCCCGAGAACGGCGCCTGGCCCATCGTGGGCGAGGCCCTGGCCGACGAGCGCCACATCCAGTTCCCCGCCGGCCGGGTGCGCCGGGACCTGGAGGAGCTGGTGGCCTGGGTGCGCGCGGCGGGGCTCGGCGCCGACGCGCTCGCGCGCCGCACCCTCGCCGATCTCGCCGGCCTGGCGTTCGAGGTCGAGATCCATGCGCTGCGCGTGCTCGACGCGATGCGCAAGGGACGCGGGGCCGCGGTGGAGGCCGCGGCGAACAAGGTCGTGCACACCGAGGCCTGCCAGCGCATCGCCGCCGCCGCCCTCGAGCTCGGCGGCCCCGCCGCGCTCCCGGCCGCACGCCTGGAGTTCCTGTGGCGCCAGAGCCTGTGGGAGACGATCGGCGGCGGAACCTCGGAGGTGATGCGCGGCATCGTGGCCCGCCAGGAGCTGGGCCTCGGCGCGTCGCGGCGCTGAGGGACCCCTGGAAGCCGACCCAGGATGGGTCGGCTTCCGCCGCAGAGCGAGGCCGGAGGGCCCGCCCGGCTCGCTGTGATTCCGCTTCGCGGAATCCTTCGCGTCCGTCGGCTGACCCTCTCGGGTCGGCCTGCTAGGTCGCGATCTCCACGCCCTGGGCGGCCGGGTCGTCGTAGCGCTGGTGGAGGAAGGGCAGCAGCCACTCCCCGGGCACCGGGCGCAGCACCGTGCCGTTGCTCTGGGTGGTGCCGCGCTCGTACTCCATGCGCACCAGCCGGCGCACGGGCAGGTCGGCGACGGGGTCGAAGGGCGACTCGCCCAGCACCAGCTCGCCGTCCTCGATGGCGTGCACGCTGTCCTGGTCGTGGCGCCACTCGAGGCGCACGAGCAGGGGGTCGCCGTCGAAGTCGCGCTCCTTGTCGCAGGAGGGCTGCGCCTTGTAGCAGAAGCCGTACTCGGTGAACCCGCGCGCCCCGAGGGAGGCGCCCAGGCGGCCGCGGGCCGCGAGGTAGGTGGCGCCCATGCGGGTCACGCTCGACGAGACCCGCCCCCCGGCGTTCTCGAAGGGGATCGCGGCGATCTTCTTGGGCTCGCCGTAGGTCTCGCGGCCGCCCACCACGGCCTGCTCCGTCGTCATGGGCATGGTGATCAGGTAGATGCCCTCGATGCCGTCGTGGCGGGCCTTCACGCCGAACACCCCGGAGCCGATCTCGAAGTCGAACTCGGGCGTCACGTGGATGGTGACGTGGGAGAAGGTCACGCACACCTCGGGGCGCTCCGCGGGCTGCAGCGGCCGCGGCACCACCGCCGCCGCCAGGGCGGGATCGGTCTCGTAGACGCAGCGGATCGACTCGACGCTGCTCTTGAGGAACTCCGGGTTCGCCTCCCGGGCCTGCTCCACCTGCTCGGCGCTCTTCACGTAGCGGAGGCGCGCCATCACGCGAACCACTTCTTCTCGGGCCCGATGCGGGCCGCGAGGGGCATCAGCTCGTCGACGTCGAAGCCGTAGACCCGCGCCGCGTTGCCACCCAGCATCGCGGCGAGGTCGTCCTCGGGAACGCCCCGGAAGGCGTCGACGAGCTGCTTGCGGGTCTCGGGCCAGGAGCCCTCGGGGTGGGGAAAGTCGCTGCCCCACATGACGTTCTCGAGCCCGATCTCGTGACGCATCTCGACCTCCCGCCTCGGCATGCAGGACGCGCCGAGGAACACGTTGCGATGGAAGTACTCGCTGGGCTTGTGCTTCAGGTGGCTGGTGTAGTCCCCGAGCTTCGCCGAGTAGGGGGTGTCCTCGTAGCGGAAGTCGAGGAGCCGCAGCAGCTCGGGCACCCAGACCGTGGTGGACTCGGTGATCGCCACCTTGAGGCGCGGGTGGCGCTCGAACACGCCTCCCCAGATCAGGAACCAGAGCGGGCGCGTCGACCACCACACCACCTCGGAGATGTAGATCCCCATCATGCCGAGGTGCTCGTCGTAGTCCGACATCGGCGCGGCCCCGGAGTGGAAGTGCACCACCACGTCGAGGTCCTGGCAGGCGGCCCAGAGGCGCTCGTAGCGCGGGTGGTGGTAGGCGGGCCGGCTGCCCCACATCGAGGGGATCAGGATGCCGCGCAGGCCGTTCTCCCGGGCCCAGTGCACCTCCTTCACCGACTCCTCCACCTCCCACAGCGCCGGCACGATGGCGACGCCGGCGCGGCGCTCCGGCGCCATCTGGCACAGCTCGGCGAGCCAGCGGTTGTGGGCCCGGGCGCCGGCCCACTGGAGACCCGGGTCGACGCCCTCGGAGGGCAGCGAGAGGGCGGCGCCGAAGGGCGGGCTGTTCATCTCGGTGATGCCGTCGGGGAAGATCACCTCTCCCGCCACGCCGTCGGCGTCGAGCACCTTCACGCGCTCGTCGTGGTCCCAGGCGCCCGAGAGCCCGCTCTCCCGCCCCTTGCGCCACTCGGCGTTGATCTCCGCCACCAGGAACTTCGCCGCGGCCTTGCGGGTCTCCTCGAGCTGGATCGGCAGCGCCACGTCGAAGACCTCGCGGTACTGGGGATCCACGTAGTCGCGGTAGCGCTCGGGGGGGAGGCCGGCGTGGCAGTCCGACGAGATGACCAGATGGCGGTCCATGGCGCTCCTCAGCCCTCCTCGGGCGGCTTCGAGTAGAACTGCCGCGTCCACTTGCGGAACTCGGCCAGGTAGCGGTCCGCCTCGCACAGCACCGGGCGCGCGCGGTGGATCTTGTTCTTCCAGATCCGCATGTCCTGGAGCACGCCGGTCGTCATGCCCGCGATGAACTCCTCGCCGGCCACGTCGGCCCAGTTGCGGGTGGAGGTGAGCAGCCAGCGCGAGTGGGTGTGGCTCCCGTCCACGGGGGTGGTGGAGGAGAACATCAGCAGGCCGGCGCCGGGGATGCCCTTGAGCCGCACGCTGGTGAGGCCGAGGCCCCAGGAGTCGCGCTCGAGCTCGGTCTCGAAGGTGCCGTGGGGATAGATCTGCTCGCTGCGGCTGCTGATGCGGAAGAAGCGCCCCTCCTCGCCGTAGGTCATCTCCGAGGAGCTCTCGGCCTCGCCCTGGTGGGCGTGGCCGTGCACGTACTGGAAGTGCACCGGGTCGCAGTTGTTCTCCGCCATGTCCTGCATGTGGACCGGCACCTCGAGGTCGAAGGGCCGGGGCTCGGTCCACTCGGGGTCCGTGAGCTCGGGGATCACGGGGACCTCCCAGTCCGGCGGCTTGCCCTCTGCGTGGTGCCAGGCGAACACCATGGCGTTGCGCTCCACGACGTTCCAGGCGCGCACCCGGGCCCGCGGCGGGATCTTCTTGCAGTAGGGGATCTCGACGCAGGCCCCGGTGCCATCGTACTGCCAGCCGTGGAAGGGGCAGCGCAGCGTCTCGCCCAGCACGCGCCCGCCCTCGGCGAGGTGGGCGCCGAGGTGGGCGCAGTAGGCGTCGAGGAGCTTCGCCTCGCCGCTGCGGGTGCGGAACAGGGCCAGCTCCTCGCCGAAGCAGAAGACCCGCTTCACCTCGCCGGGGACGAGGTCCCGGCTCCACGCCACGGCGAACCAGCCGTTGGGGATCGCGAGCTCCGTGTGCTCGCGCTCACGCGTTCCCATGGTCACCCCCCAGCCCTCGGGGCGAGATCACGTCGGCGAGGAACCGCCCGGCGTCCACGGCGTGCTTGCGGAGCGGGTACCCCTCGAGATTCGCCCAGTTGAACATCAGCACGTAGAAGGCGCCCATGACCATCTCGGTGAGCACCTCGGGCCCGTGGCGCAGGATCACCTCCCCCGACGCACGACCCTCGTGGATGAGGGCGCCGAAGGCCTCCTGGATCCGCTGGGTCTGCTCGGTCTCGGTGCCGGCCTCGTGGGCCACGTGGATGATCTCGGTGAGCAGCTCGCGGTGCATCGGGCCGGCCTGCTCGGCGTTGTCGGCCAGGCGCTCGAAGAAGGTCTGGAGGCGCTCCGCCGTGCTGGCGTCGGACTTCCGCACCTCCTCGAGGTCCACCAGCAGCCGGTCCAGGGCCTCGCCCGCGATCTCGCGGAGCAGGTGGCGCTTCGACGGGAAGTGGTTGAAGAAGGTCTTCTCGGCGACGTCGGCGCGCTCGCAGATCTCCGAGACCCGCGTCGCCGCGAATCCCCGCTCCTCGAACAGGGCCAGCGCGCAGTCGAGGAGGCGCCGGCGCAGCGCCGCCTTCTTCCGCTCCCGCCGTGAGAGGTCCGGGGTCGCGCTCACCCGGACAGGATGAGGCTGCTTACATGGGATTGCAAGCTTATAGTTGGCTGTAAGTTCGAAAAATCGGGGCCCGAACCCCCCTCCCCAGGCCCGCGCCCCGGTCTAGAATGCATGCGAACCGGAGCCCGAGGAGGCGGCATGCGGGCGGTCCTCGCCTACGCGAGCTGGTGGTGCGTCCTCGCCGTCTGCTTCGGCGCCACGGGGTGGCTGGCCGGCGGCGGCATCCCGAGCCCCTCGGTCGTGCTGACCATGACCATCGCCAACACCCTGCTCCTGGTGGTGGCCGAGCAGCTGCTGCCCCGCCGCGGCGACGCCAACATGCTGCGCGACCCGCAGACCGTGAACGACGTCGCCCACGGCGTCGTGTTCCAGTTCGCCGGCCGCCCCGCCGCCCACGCGCTGGCGGTGACCGCCGTCGCCTGGCTCTCCGCCCAGGGGCTCGGGCTCTCGGCGGCCTGGCCCCACCAGTGGCCGCTGCTCGTCCAGATCGGCGCGGCCGCCCTGCTGTGGAGCCTGTTCGGCTACCTCTACCACCGCTCGCTCCACAGCTTCGACGCGCTCTGGTGGTTCCACGCCATCCACCACGACACGCGCCAGATGCACCTGCTCAAGTCCGGGCGCCAGCACGTGGGCGAGGAGTTCCTCGAGTTCCTGATCGTGCCCACGCCCTTCCTGCTGCTGGGCGTCGGGCCCGAGGTGATGACCTGGGTGGTGCTGTGGGCGGTCTTCCAGGGCAACCTCGCCCACTCGAACCTCGACCAGCGCTTCCCCCACTGGCTCCACTACTGGATCCCGACGGTCCAGAACCACTACGTCCACCACGCCGAGGTCCGCCGCCTCCAGGACAGCAACTTCGGCGCGTTCCCGATCTGGGACATCCTGTTCGGCACCTACAACCACCCGGACCACAACCCGGTGGCGCGCGTGGGCATCGAGGGCGACCCGGTGCCGAACGGCTTCCTCGGGCAGATGGCCTACCCGTTCCGCTCGCTGTGGGAGACCCGGGCCGCGCCGCTCCCGGCCCCGCCTCGCGACTGAGCCTCAGCGCTCCGGGAGCTCGACCAGCTCCACCCGCGTGCCGTCGGGGTCGGTCACGAAGGCCGCGCGGCTGCGCGTCTCGGCGACCTCCACCCGGGTCGCCTCGAGCACCCGGCCGCCGGCGCCGCCCAGCTCGGCGAGGGCGGCGTCGAGGTCCTCCACCCGGAGCGAGAGGTGGGTGAGCCCGAGCCGGTTCATGGCGGCGAGCTCCGCCGGGCCCGCGTGGCCGGGCTTCGCGTAGTGGAGCAGCTCGATGCGCGTGCCGTCGCGCTCGAGCCAGACCGCGTGCAGCGCGAGGGGCGCGAGCTCGAGCAGGCGCTCCGCCGCGGCGCCGCTCACGTCGAGGCGCGAGACCTCGCGGAAGCCGAGCCCGTCGCGGTAGAAGCGCAGCGAGGCGTCGAGGTCCGACACGCAGATTCCGATGTGGGAGAAGCGCACGCGGGCTCCGGCGGCGGCCGTTGACGAATCTGATGGGCCGTCAGATAATCCCGCCGAGGCTCCGGCATGGCAAGCCCCGACGCGCGCGCCCGCTCCACGACCTCGACCCCTTCGGACGGCGCGGGGGCCGAGGGGTTCGATCCCGTCACCGCCGAGGTGATCCGGGGCGCCATGGAGACGGTCGCCTACGAGATGGCGACCCACGTCTCCCTCACCGCCACCACGCCCATCCTGAACCAGTCGAACGAGCGCAACGCCACGATCCTCGCCGCCGACGGCCGGCTCGCCGCGCTCTCCGTGGGGATCCCGCAGTTCATGCTCTCCTCCACCCTGCCGGTGCGCTTCGCGCTGGAGTTCTTCGCCGAGGAGGGGCTGAACGAGGGCGACGTGCTGGTGGCCAACGATCCCTACCACGGCGGCGGCCACCTGCCGGACTACAACGTGTTCGCCCCGGTGGTGGCCGACGGGCGGGTGGTGCTGATCGCCTCCATCCAGTGCCACCACGCGGACACCGGGGGCGGCATGCCGGGCGGCTACAACGCCGAGGCCATCGACATCTGGGCCGAGGGCGTGCGCATCCCGGCGGTGAAGGTCTACGACCGCGGGGTGCCGCGCCGCGACGTCCTCTACCTGCTCGAGACCAACAACCGCACGCCGAGCTTCATGGGCGACCTGCGCGCCCAGATCGGCGCCGCCCAGCTCGGCGCCCGGCGCCTCGGCGAGATCATCGAGAGCCACGGCGTGCCCGCCGTGGAGGCCGCCGTGGAGCACGCCATCGACCACGCGGCGCGGCGCTTCCGCGACGAGGTGTCGGCCTGGCCCGACGGCACCTACGAGGCCGACGTGTACGTCGACCACGACCCCATCGGCAACCCGGACATCCACGTCCACGTCGCGGTGACGGTCGCCGGCGACCGGCTGAAGGTCGACTTCACCGGCTCCGACGAGCGCCAGGACCTGAAGGCCTACAGCTCCTTCGGCAACACCCGCGGCTACGTGGTGGCCCAGCTCGCCACCATGATGGACCCGGGCATCCCCAAGAACGAGGGCTTCTTCGACTCCATCGAGCTGGTGGTCCCCGAGGGCTGCTGCCTGAACCCCCACGTGGGCCGCACGGTGGCGGCGGGCACCCACCACCCCGGCGTGGAGGTGGGCGAGGCCATCGCCAAGGCCCTGGCCGCGGTGCTGCCCGAGCGCTCCTGCCCCCAGATCTACAAGCTCGGCATGCCCACGGTGATCTACGGCACCCACCCCGAGACCGGCGAGGTGTTCTTCGACCACTCGGTGGACTGCCTGGCCGCCTACTGCAACGCGGTGAAGGGCCAGGACGGCTGGGGCTCCATGCCCGCCTCCTTCGGCAACCTGATCCGCGCCACGGCGGAGATCAACGAGTCGATCTTCCCGGTGCTCCACGAGGGCTGCGACTACCACATCGACAGCGGCGGCGCGGGGCGCTGGCGCGGCTGCCCGGGCTCCCGGGTGGTCAAGCGCGTGCTCGCCCCGGCCACGGTCTCCACCTACATGGTGGGCATGAAGTACCCGATGTCCGGCGTGGCGGGCGGGCACGACGGCTCGCCCAACCGGCTCACGGTGCGCTGGAACACGCCCCACGCCGAGCGCGTGGCCTGCATGGCGAACGCCGTGCCCCACGAGGCCGGCGAGGCCTTCGAGTACCTGTACGGGGGCGGCGGTGGCTGGGGGGACCCGCTCGAGCGCGAGCCCGGGAAGGTGCTCGAGGACGTGCTCGACGAGCTGGTCTCGCCGGAGTCGGCGGAGCGCGACTACGGCGTGGCGCTCACCGGCAGCCTCGAGGCGGGGGACCTCGCCCTCGACGAGGCGGCCACCCGGCGGCTGCGCGCGGGGCGGCGCGGCGCGTGAGCTTCCGCCTGGGCATCGACGTCGGCGGCACCTTCACCGACTTCATCCTGGTCGGACCCGGCGCCGAGGTGAGCCTCTCCAAGGTGCCCACCACCCTGGCGGACCAGTCCGTGGGCGTGATGGAGGGCATCGCGGCCCTGGCCGCCGGACGCGACCTCGACACCCGGGGGCTCCTCGAGCGCACCGACGCCATCGTCCACGGCACCACCACCGCGGACAACACGCTGATCGAGATGAACGGCGCCGTGACGGGGCTGCTCACCACCGAGGGCCACCGCGACGAGATCGAGATCCGGCGGGGCTTCAAGGAGGAGATCTGGGACCCCGCCTTCCCGCCGCCAGTCCCGATCGCTCCCCGGAGGCGGAGGCTGGGCGTGCCCGAGCGGCTCGACTTCCGCGGGGGCGTGCTGCGCGCCCTGGACGAGGAGGCGACGCGGCGTGCCGCTCGGCGCCTGCGCGCCCAGGGCGTCGAGTCCGTGGCGGTGTGCCTGCTGTTCTCCTTCGTGAACCCCGCCCACGAGCGGCGCGTGGCCGAGATCCTCGCCGAGGAGTGTCCCGAGGCGCGCATCTCCCTCTCCCACGAGGTGATGCCCGCAGCACCCGAGTTCGAGCGCACCTCCACCACGCTGGTGGACGCCTACGTGGGGCCCCGGGTGGAGGGCTACCTGCGGCGGCTCCAGGCGGCGCTGCGAGCGGCCGGCTACGCGCGGGACCTGCTCGTGATGCAGTCGAACGGCGGCATCACCACCGCCGAGGTGCTGGAGCGGCGGCCCGTGGCCGCCCTGGGCTCGGGCCCCACGGGCGGCGTGATCGCCGCCGGCGACGCCGCGCGCGACGCCGGGGCACCGGACTTCATCGCCATCGACATGGGCGGCACCAGCTACGAGGTGTGCCTGGTGCGCGACGGGCGCCCCGAGGTGCGCAGCTTCTGGAACTGGCAGCACCGCTACCTGGTGGGCCTGCCCATGATCGAGATGCACTCGATCGGCGCCGGCGGCGGCTCCATCGCGAGCGTGGAGGCCGGCGCCCTGCGCGTCGGGCCCGAGAGCGCCAAGGCCGAGCCCGGGCCCATCTGCTACGGCCGCGGCGGCACCCGCCCCACGGTGACCGACGCGAACTGGGTGCTCGGACTGCTGAACCCCGAGGCGCTGTGCGGCGGGCAGTTCAAGCTGCGCGGCGAGGGCGTGCGCGAGGCCATCGGGGAGCAGGTGGGCCGGCCCCTGGGCCTCGACGTCGTGGAGGCCGCCCACGGCATCCAGCGCATCGTGGACGCCAACATGGCCAACGCGATCCGCCGGGTCTCGTCCCACGCCGGGCTCGACCCGCGCCGCTTCGCGCTGCTCGTCTACGGCGGCAACGGTCCGGTCCACGCCGGCCGCCAGGCCGAGGAGCTCGGCGTGCGGCGCTGGATCGTGCCCCGCACCTCGCCCGCCTTCTCGGCCCTGGGCCTGCTGATCGCGGACCACGCCATCGATCTGCAGCGCTCCTACATCACGCCCGCAGGCCAGGGCCGCGAGGAGACCGTGAACCGGCTCCTCGACGAGATGGAGGCGCGCGCCGTGGAGGAGCTCGGGGCCGCCGGGGTGGTGGCGGCGGAGATCCGCTTCGAGCGGGTCCTCCACGTCTGCTACCCGGGCCAGACCTTCGACCTCGGCGTGCCCGCGGTGCTGAGCGGCGAGCGCATGGCGGCGGGCGACCTGGCCCGCTCCGTCGAGGCCTTCCACGACCTCCACGAGGAGCGCCACACCTATGCGGTGCGCGAGGAGGAGCCCATCCTGCGCGGCGTGCGGCTCCACGCCACGGGCCGCACCCCGAGCCCGCCGGCGAGCGAGTGGCCCGCAGCCTCGGGCCCCGTCTCCGACGCGCTGCGCACCCGGCGGCCGGCCTGGTTCCGCGGCGCCTTCGTCGACACGCCGGTCTACGACGGCGACCGGCTCGGCGTGGGGCACCGCATCGAGGGCCCCGCCATGGTGGAGGAGCGCTTCACCACCCTCGTGCTCCCCCCCGGCCACGTCGCCGAGCTCGACGCGCGGGGCTGCTACGACGTGCGGGTGGGCTAGCTGCGATTCCGCTTCGCGGAATCTCTCGCGTCGTCGGCTGACCCTCTCGGGCCACCCGCCCAGCCGAGCGAGCCCTTCGGGCTCGCCTTGCGGCGGAAGCCGACCCAGGATGGGTCGGCTTCCTAGGAGCGGCCGCCCCCCTCGCCGTCCGGGAGCCCGCCGAGCTTCGCCTTCGCGACCCCCCGGTAGATCGCGCCGGGCAGCATCTCCGCCAGCATCGCGACCCAGCCGTAGCGACGCGGCAGGGTCACCTCGGTCTCGCCGCGCTCGAGCGCGCGCAGCACCCGGCGCGCGAAGTCCGGAGCCTCCATGAAGCGGGGTCGCGTACGCGGCATGCGCGCCATCACCTCGGGGGTGAACATCTCGGTGCGCACCAGCGCCGGGTGCACGCACAGCACGTGGATGCCGCGGGGCGCGAGCTCCATGGAGAGCGCGCGCGAGAGCCCGGTGATCGCGTACTTGCTGGCGCTGTAGGCGGCCTCGTCGGGCTGGGCCACCTTGCCCGCGAAGGACGAGACGTTCACGATCCAGCCCCGGCCCCGCTCGCGCAGCCGCGGCAGCAGCTCCTTGATCCAGTAGATGGTTCCGTTCAGGTTCGTGCGCAGCAGCGCCTCGATGTCCTCGACGTCGTGGTCCTCGAAGAGCACGTGGCGCGCCACCCCGGCGGCGTTCACCAGCACGTCCACGCCGCCCCAGGCCGCGCACGCGTCGCGCGCCGCCTCGGCCACCGCCGGGCGCCGGGCCACGTCGCAGGCGTGCACCGAGGCCCGGCCGCCGGCCTTCTCGATCTCGGCGGCGACGCTCTCCAGGCGCTCGCGCCGTCGGGCCACCAGGGCGACCCGGGCGCCGCGGGCGGCGAGCTGCCGCGCCAGCTCGGCACCGATCCCGCTCGAGGCGCCGGTCACGAGCGCGACCTTGTCGCGGGGATCCCGCAGCCCCGTGGTGACCGCCATGGGGCCGCAGCATAGGGCCTCGGCTTGGCCCCCCGGAAGGGCCTGGGGTAGGATCTGACGGTGTGTCAGATCCGGGGCCCGGCCCCGGGGAGCGAGGACCCGCCCATGCGCGACTACCGCCTCATCGACGCGGACTGCCACACCGTGGAGCCGCCCCACATCTGGGAGCGCTGGCTTCCTAGGGAGTTCCACGACCGCGCCCCGCGCCTGGTGAAGGACGAGGAGGGCGGCGACGCCTGGAGCTTCGGCGAGGACAAGCCGCTCATGTACATCGGCCTCGTCGCCACCCCGGGCATGCGCTTCGAGGACATCAAGTGGCGCGGCTACACCTACGACACCATCCGCAAGGGCTGCTGGGACGGCAAGGCGCGCCTCGAGGACATGGACGAGGACGGCGTCGACGCCGAGTTCCTCTACCCGAGCCAGCGCACCATGTACCACTTCATGGGCAACCCGGACCGCGAGTTCCACCGGGCCGGCGTCCGGGCCTACAACGACTGGCTCCAGGACGAGTTCTGCGCCAACGACCCGGAGCGGCTGTTCGGCCTGGCCCAGATGCCCAACCTCGGCGTCGAAGAGGCCATCGCGGAGATGGGCCGCTGCCGGGAGAAGGGCATGCGCGGCGTCATCCTCACGGCCTGGCCGAACGGAGGCGACGCGCTCGGCGAGGAGGACGACCGCTTCTTCGCCGCCGCCGAGGAGCTGGGGATGCCCATCAGCATCCACATCCGCATCGTGCGTCCGAGCCGCAAGGGCACCGGCGCCCTCGAGGGCCCGGCCGCCATCGCCAACATGGCCCTGGCCGGGATGTCGCTCTTCCCGGAGGTGATGTGCGAGATCATGATGAGCGGGGTGCACGACCGCTTCCCGGCGCTCCGCTTCCTCGGCGTCGAGACCGACGTGGGCTGGGTTCCCGCCGCCCTCGAGCAGCTCGACAACTTCTACTGGCGGAACCGCCGCCACACGGGCCTCACCATCCAGCGCCTGCCCAGCGAGTACTTCCACCAGGCCTGGATCTGCACGTTCATCCACGACCGGGTCGGGCTCCGCAACCGCTACGACGTGGGCGTACACAACATGGCCTGGTCCACCGACTACCCCCACCACGGCAACGACTGGCCCTACAGCCGCAAGGTGATCGGCGAGATGTTCGACGGCATCCCCGCCCGGGAGCGCTACGAAATCCTGGCCGGCAACATGGTGCGCGCCTACGACCTGCCCCAGGGCCTCGAGGTGCCGGCTTGAGGGCGGAGGACGTCGTCCAGCGCTGGCCGGACTTCGATACCTCGGACGTGGATCGCTGGATCGGAGTTCCCCTGGGCGGGGCGCAGCTGAAGGACGACGTGCACGTGAACGACGTGCGGCGCTGGGTCCAGGGCATGCAGAACCCGAACCCGCTCCACTACGACGACGCCTACGCGGCCGAGAGCCGCCACGGCCGCATCCTGGCCCCCCAGTCCTTCGCGGTGTGCACCGACGACAGCCACGGTGCGGCGCCGGCGATCCAGGGCCACATCCCCGGCACCCACATGATCTTCGGCGGCGACGAGTGGTGGTTCCACGGGCCGCGGATCGCGCCCGGCGACCGCCTGCGCCAGGACCGCATGCTCTTCGACTACAAGGTCGCGGAGACGAAGTTCGCCGGGCCCACCATGTTCTCCCGGGGCGACACCACCTACATCAACCAGCACGGCGTGGTGGTGTGCAAGCAGCGCTCGACCTCGATCCGCTACCGCGCCGAGGCGGCCCGCGACCGCGGCCTGTTCATGGAGGACCGCGAGCCCGAGTGGAGCGAGGAGCAGCTCGCCGAGATCGAGAAGCAGCGCTTCGAGTACTACCAGTCGATCCACGACCTCGGGCACGGCCGCCGCCTGTTCGTCCAGGTCGGCGACGCCCTGCCCCGCCGCGTGATCGGCCCCCACACCCTGATGAGCTTCACCACCGAGTGGCGCGCCTTCCTGATGAGCGTCTGGGGGGCCTTCGCGGCCGACGCGGGCCCGACCTCCCTGTGGCAGGCGGGCTGGCTGCCCGAGATGGACCGCGACCACGAGGCCGCGCGCATCGACCCGGCCCAGGGCGACGGCCTCTACAAGGGACCCTCCCGCGGGCACGTCCAGGAGCAGTACGCCCAGCTCGTGGGCCTGCCCCGCGGCTACGGCTACGGCGCCTCCATGGGGGCCTGGATCCTCGACTACCTGGCCAACTGGACCGGCGAGTGGGGGGAGATCCAGCACAGCCGCATGCAGTACCGCTCCCCGGCGCTGACCGGCGACGTGACCTTCCTGAGCGGCGAGGTGGTGGCCCTCGACGAAGCCCCCTCGGGCCGGCCCCGGGCCACGGTCTCGGTCCACATGACCAACCAGCGCGACGAGGTGATGGCCTCGGGCCACGCCGAGGTGCTGCTCCCGACGGAGAACGAGCCCGCAGCGTGACGACGGGGCTCGCCATGCAGCCCGACGCCACGCGGCTCACCCTGGGCCGCCTGCTCGCCGACGTGGTCGCCCGCCACGCTGCGGGCCCCGAGGACCGCGCGGCCCTGCGCTTCGAGGGTCGGGACTGGAGCCATCGCGAGCTGGACGAGCGCTCCCTCTCCCTGTCCCGGGCGCTGGCGGCCGTCGGCGTCGGCAAGGGGACGCGCGTCGCGCTGTGGATGGCGAACCGCCCCGAGTGGGCGGTGGCGCTGTTCGCCGCGGCCCGGGTCGGCGCCGTGGTGGTCCCGGTCAACACCTACGCGACCGCGGAGGAGCGCGACCACGTGCTGCGCCACTCCGATGCGGCGCTCCTGCTGATGCAGCGGCGGCTGCTCGACCGCGACCTCGTCGAGGAGCTGCGCGCCTCCCACCCCGAGCTACGAGAGGACTCGTCGGGGACGTTGCGCTGCCCCGCCCTCCCCTACCTGCGGCGCGTTGCCGTCCTGGGCCTCGAGGCGGGGGAAGGCGGCTTCGAGGCCTGGCCGGGGCTGCTCGCCCGGGGCGACGACGTGCCCGCGGAGCTCGTGGACGCCATGGAGGCCGAGGTGCATCCCGCCGACGACGCCCTGCTCGTCTACACCTCGGGCACCACCGCGCTGCCCAAGGGGATCCTCCACACCCAGCGCGCCCCGGTCGTGCAGAGCTGGCGCTTCGCCGAGCTGATGGGGCTCACACCCGAGGACCGCGTCTACACCGCGCAGCCCTTCTTCTGGACCGCCGGGACCGCGATGTCGCTGGGCGCGAGCCTCGCCGCGGGCGCCACCTTGATCCTGGAGGAGACCTTCGACGCGGCCCGCGCCCTCGCACTCCTCGAGAGCGAGCGCGTGACCGCGCTCCACGCCTGGCCACACCAGGAGAAGGCCCTCGCCGAGCAGGCGGCCGGTGCCGGCCGCGACCTCTCCCGCCTGCGCAAGATCGAGGCCACCTCGCCCCTGGCGCCGCTGGCGGGCATCGAGAAGGACACCTGGGGGATCCACGCCTCCTACGGGATGAGCGAGACCTTCACCCTCGCCTCGGCGCTCCCGGCGTCGGCTCCCTCGGAGGCGCGCCGCGCCTGCCACGGCCGCGCGCTGCCGGGCATGCGGATCCGCATCGTCGACCCCGAGAGCGGCGAGCCGCTGCCCCCGGGTGCCTCGGGCGAGATCGCGGTGAAGGGCATCACCTTCATGCGCGGCTACGCGAAGCAGGAGCCCGGCTCCTACCTCGACGCCGACGGCTACTTCCGAACCGGCGACGGCGGCCACCTCGACGCCGACGGCACCCTGCACTGGACCGGCCGCATCACGAACCTCATCAAGACCGGCGGCGCCAACGTCTCGCCCGAGGAGATCGAGACGGCCCTGCGCGCCCACCCGGACCTCGCGCTGTCCCACGCGGTCGGCGTCCCCCACCCGACCCTGGGCGAGGCGGTGGTGCTGTGCGCCGTCGCGGCCGAGGGTGCCCACCCCACCGAGGACGAGCTGCGCGCCTTCCTGCGCGAGCGACTGGCCTCGTACAAGGTCCCGAAGCGCGTGCTCTTCTTCCGCGCCGGGGAGCTGTCCTTCACCGGCAGCCAGAAGCTCCGGATCGCCCCCCTGCGCGAGGCGGCCCTGGGGCGCCTCGGCGCCGAGGGCGCGCAGATCGAGGGCTTCCGCTACGAGAGCTAGCCCGAAGGGCCCGCCCCTACGCGCCGGCCTCGCGCAGCCGCGTCAGCATCTCGATCAGCTCCGCGGGGGGCATGGGCTCGGCGTCCTCGGTGGAGTCCTTCAGGTTCTCGAACTGGAGGAGCCCGATCTTCGCGTACTCCTCGCGCACCCGCGGCGTGAGCAGCCCCAGCCGCTTCAGGTTGGGGACGATCTTCGAGAACAGCATCTGGCGGAAGCCCGTCATGAAGGGCGTCTGCTTGGCCCACTCGGTCCAGAGCTCCACGTCCCAGCCCATGCGCTCGTACACCTGGCTCATCAGCAGGCGGTCGCGCATCAGGTGGGTGGCCTCGATGACGAAGTCCTCGCGCTCGCGCAGCTCCGACTCGCTGAGGTCCTGGTAGAGGTCCTGGAGGGAGAGCACACCGAAGGCCACGTGGCGCGCCTCGTCGCCCATGATGCGGGTGGTGATGTCCTGGATCAGCGGCTCGTCGGGCAGCTGGATCTTCATCAGCCCGAAGGCGGCCAGGGCCAGGCCCTCCACCATGATCTGCATGCCGAGGTAGGTCATGTCCCAGCGCGAGTCGGCGATGATGTCGTCGAGCAGGGTCTGGAGGTGGTGGTTCACCTCGAAGGAGCGGCCGAGCTTCTCGGTGAGGTAGCGGTGGTAGACCTCCACGTGCCGCGCCTCGTCGGCCACCTGGTTGGCGGCGTACCACTTGGCCTCTTCGAGGGGCGCGGCCTGGACGATCTTCGCCGTCGCGAGCAGCGCGCCCTGCTCGCCGTGCAGGAACTGGGAGAGCATCCAGGCGTTGATGTTGAGCTGCATGTCCATGGACTCGGCGGGCTCGAGCTTGCGCGGCGGCTGCATCATCTGGTTGAAGAGCTCCGCCGAGGCCGGCGTGGCGCGGTCGCTGATCATCTTCTCGAGGTCCACCTCGATGGACCAGTCGAGGTCCGCGGCGTTCCAGGTGGCCGCCTTGCCCTTCTCGTAGAGAGCCAGCAGGTTGTCGCGCTCGAGCGCGTAGCCCCAGTCGAAGAGGGTGTCCATCGCGCAGGCCACGGCCTCGCTGGGGCCCGAGTCGGGAAGGGGAAGCGGGTTTCGCTGCTCGTACTGCATCGGGGGACCTCCGGGCGGACGCGGGCCCACCATAGCCCGCCCGCGCCGCGGTGCGCCGCTCAGCGCAGCGAGGCCGCGCTGCCCGCCCACAGGCGCCGGCGCGGCAGCGGGCCCGGCGGCGCCGCGGCCCGGGCGTCCACGTAGACGAGCTCGAGGGACTCGACGCGCCGCTCGGGCGGTCGATCCCGGTCCCAGCGCCACACCAGCTGACGCGCGTAGTGGGGGCGCAGGGGCTCCCCGTAGACCCGGCTCAGGTGCAGCTGGTACTTCCACCAGTGGTTGTTGCGGGAGCGGCGGCGGGGACGCTCCCAGTCGAGGGGCGCGCCGCGGTGCAGGTCCACCTCGCTGCCGTCGGCAAGGCGGGCGGGGAACACGTAGTAGCGGTTCGGCAGCGGACGGTCCCAGAGGTGCCAGCCCTGCCCCAGGCCGAGGGCCCCGACCGCCGCCTCGAAGGCCCGCGGAGCCCGTGGCTGCCAGCGCTCGCGGTCGAGGGAGACGAGGTTGTCGGCGACCACGAGGAGCAGGCCGAGGCCGGCCAGCGTCTCGCGCGGCAGCGCCCAGGGCCAGCCCGTCGGGGCCTCCCGGCCCTCACCCGGGGTGGAGAAGCGATCCCAGAAGGCGGGCGGCAGCAGCGGGACCCAGGCCAGCGCCATCACCCAGGGAAACAGTCCGAGGCGCAGCGTGGTCCCGAGCCCGAGCCCGTGGAAGGCCATCATCACGACGGCGAGCGCGAGCCGCACCCGGCCCGCACCCCACGGAGCCAGCAGGCCCACCACCGCCGCGGCCTCGAGCGCGAGGGTCGCGGCGGTCAGCGCAGCGAGGAGCTCCGGCGCGCCCAGGAGCATGCGGCCGAGCCCGGTGGCCACGCCCTCCACCTCGAGCGTGCGCTGCAGGGCCGAGAGCTCCCGCCAGGTCGGCTCGGCGAGCTTGAAGAGGACCGAGAAGAGGTAGACCGCCACGAGCTGGAGGACGAGCCCCGCGCTCGCGAGGGAGGCGACGGAGCCCGGGCCCGGCCCGGCGACGCGTCCGGCGCGACGGTCGAGGGACCAGCGCGCGCCCGCCGGAAGCAGCAGCAGCCAGAACAGCAGGATGCGCAGCATCAGGTCGGCGCCGATCAGCACCAGGGGGTTGCGGTGATGGAGCGAGAGCAGCAGGCCCCAGGAGAGTGCGGTCGCGAGCCGGGTGCGATAGCCGAGCGCCAGCGCGATCGCGGCGAGCGCCGCCACGCCGAACAGCAGGCCCTGCCAGGCCGGGCCCCCGCCCAGTGCGTGGAGCGACCACGCGGTCTCGGGCGTGGCCTTCAGGATCGGCAGGGCGGCGCGGGGCAGCACCCCCACGTCGGTGTAGTGGGCCTCGAGGTCGAGGGCCCGGTAGGCCAGATCCACCAGGAGCGCGCCGCCGAGGCCGATGCGCAGCGCCGCCAGCGCGCGCAGGTCGAGCGCCACCAGGCCGCGTAGCGTGGAGGCCATGGGGGCCGGCGCTCAGGCGGCCCGGCGCCGCCCCCAGGCGAGCAGCGCGAGGCCTCCGGCGACCAGCAGCGCCGAGGCCGGCTCCGGAACGAACTCGATGTCGAGCACCGCGAAGGCGGCGCCGCTGACGCTGCCGTCGCGCACCACGCGGATCGGCGTGACGAGCTGCAGGGCGCCGCGCCCCGAGGCGGTGCGGGCGTCGAAGCCGGTCCGCGAGAGGGTGACGACCGCGCCGGCGAACCCGCCCGCGAAGCTGCGGGGCACGATGCCCGAGACCCGCGCCTGGCCGACGGTCCACTCGGAGAAGCCGAGGGCCACGGCGTAGGGAGGGATCATGGGGCCCAGCGCGATGCTGCCACCCAGGCCGAGGCCGCGGGTGCCGTTCTCGGTGAGCGGGGCACCGAGGACGATCCGCTGCAGCGGGGTGGCGAAGGCGGTGAAGCTCAACCCGAAGCGGCCCGGGACCGCGAGCGGCCCGCGCAGCGGGGGCCCGGCGAGGTCGGCGTCGCGGATTCCCTCGATCTGGAAGGCGAAGAGCGTTCCCGGCGCGGCGGTCCCGCCGAAGAACTGCCGCGATCCCGTGAACCCGGTGACGTCCTGGAGGCCCGAGAGCGCGTCGGGGGTCGAGACCGCGACCCCTCCGCCCGGGATGGGCCCACCCGGCCCCTCGAAGAGCAGGGCCGGAGTCAGGAACTCGAAGTGGGAGAAGGAGAGGCTCCCGGTGAAGGGGAGCGCACGGGCGGCGTCCGGGCCCCCGAGGCCGAGCAGCAGACAGACCACCGCGAGACGGAGGGGACGAGAAGGCATCGGCGCGTCCTCGCATCCGCCTTCCCGTCGTGGAAGTGGGCGTGGGGGCCCCTCGCGTGGCAGGCCCGGCGGCCTAGCGGGCGGCGACCAGCCAGCCCCCGTCCACGACCAGCACGTGGCCCGTCACGTAGGCGGCCGCCGGCCCGGCGAGGAAGACCGCGGCTCCCTTGACGTCGTCCTCCTCGCCGCAGCGGCCCAGGGGGATGCGGGCCTGGAGCTCGCGCAGCCGACCCTCGTCGTGACGGATGTGGTTCATCATGTCCGTGAGGAACGGCCCGGGCGCGATGGCGTTCACCCGGATGCCCCAGGGCGCGAGCTTCACCGCCAGGTCCCGGGTGAGGGCGTTCACGGCGCCCTTGCTCGCCGCGTAGGCGACGGCGGGCTCGTCGGCGTCGCCGGCCCCGCGCATCCCGGAGATGGAGCTGACGTTCACGATGGATCCGCCGCCGCGCTCCTTCATGTGGGCCGCTACGCGCTGGGTGAGCAGGAACAGGCCGCGCACGTTGACGTCGAAGACCCGGTCCCAGCCCTCGAGGGAGTGCTCGAGGACCGGCTCGCCCCAGGCGAAGCCCGCGTTGTTGACCAGCACGTCGAGGCGCTCGGTCTCGGCGAGGGCGCCCTGGACCAGCCCCTCGATGGACTCGGGGCGCCGCAGGTCGAGCTCGAGGGCCCGGCTCCGCCGACCCCGGGCCTCGATCTCCTTGGCGGTGGCCTCGCAGGCCTCGCGCTTGCGGGACGCGACGAGCACGTCGGCCCCCGCCTCGGCCAGGCCCAGCGCCACGTGACGGCCGATGCCGCGTCCGCCGCCCGTCACGAGGGCGGTCCGGCCCGACAGGTCGAAGAGCTGGGGAACGCGCACGCCCGGCGAGGGTATCACGGGCGGCGGAAAAATCTGACGGAGTGTTAGAATCGCCTCCAGAGGCCCTGGGCGACCCCGAGAGGCCTCGGGAGCCCCACGCGTGCTCGACGCCGTCCGCGTCCTCGACCTGACCGGAGAGCCCGGCTTCCTGGCCGGGAAGATCCTCGGCGACCTGGGCGCGGACGTGTTGAAGCTCGAGCCGCCCGGCGGCGATCCCGATCGCCGCGGACCGTTCCTGGGCGACGTCGCCGACCCCGAGCGCAGCCTCGCCTGGCTCGCCCTCAACACCAGCAAGCGCGGCATCACCCTGGACATCGCCAGCGAGGCGGGGCGCGGGCTCCTCGAGCGCCTGCTCGCCGGAACCGACGTGCTGCTGGACAGCTTCCCGCCGGACCGCGGGGACGCCCTCGGGCTGGGCTGGGAGCGGCTCCACGCCGCCTTCCCGGGCCTGATTCTCGCCCGCATCACGCCCTTCGGCGCCGACGGTCCCCACGCAACGTATCGCGGCCGCGACCTGGTGGCGGTCGCCATGGGGGGCAACCTCGCCCTCACCGGCGATCCCGACCGGCCCCCCGTGCGCTGCAGCCTGCCCACCGCCTACCACCACGCCGCCCCCGAGGCGGCCCTCGGCATCGTGATGGCGCTGCACCACCGGGAGGCCACGGGGCGCGGCCAGCGCGTGGACGTGTCCCTCCAGGAGTGCCAGCTCCAGACCCTGCTCGGCGGCGTCGCCGTCGCGGCCGCGAGCGGACGCAAGCCCCGGCGCGCCGGCGCTCGCATCGGGTCCACCCGGGAGATCTGGGCGTGCAAGGACGGCTGGGTGAGCTTCGGGCTGCGCGGCGGCGCGGCCCGCATCCCGAACCTCGTCGCGACCGTGGAGTGGATGACCGAGTGCGGGGCGGCGCCGGTCTGGCTGCGCGACACCGACTGGCGGGAGTTCGACCCGCGACGGCTCGCCCCGGCCGAGGTCGCGGCCTTCGAGGAGGCCTTCGGTTCCTTCTTCCGCACCCGCACCATGCGGGAGCTCTACGAGGAGGCCCTCGCGCGCCGCATCCTGCTGGCGCCGTGCAACGACGCCCGGGAGATCCTCGAGCACCGCCAGCTGCGGGCGCGGGAGCACTTCGTGCGCGTCGAGCAGCCGCGCCTCGGCGCCTGCCTCGAGCATCCGGACTCCTTCGCCCGCACCGAGGACCGCGCCGTGCGCGTGCGGCGCCCCGCGCCCGGCATCGGCGAGCACAACGCCGAGGTGTACGGCGCCCTCGGCGTGGGCGAGGCGGAGCTGGCGCGGCTGCGCGAGGCGGGGGTCGTGTAGGCGCCGTGCCGCTCTTCGAGGACACGAAGATCCTCGAGCTCGGGGCGGGCGCGGCCGGGCCCCTGGCGACCCGGTACTTCGCCGAGCACGGGGCTCGGGTGATCCGCATCGAGTCCGCGCGGCGGCCCGACTTCCTGCGTGCGCTGTTCCGTGCACCCGCCGAGGCCGGCGGCCTCGACGCCTCGCCGATGTTCGTGGCCCTGAACGCCGACAAGCAGAGCGTGCGCCTCGACCTCTCCCGGCCCGAGGCCCGCGCCCTCGCCCGCCGGCTGGTGGACTGGGCCGACGTCGTGCTCGAGAACTTCGCCCCGGGCGTGATGGCGCGCTGGCAGCTCGACTGGGAGACGCTGCGCGAGGCGCGGCCGGACCTGGTGATGGTGAGCGGCTGCCTGTTCGGCCAGACCGGCCCCCAGCGCGGCTACCCGGGCTTCGGCGGCCAGGGCTCCGCCATCGCGGGCTTCAACCACCTGACGGGATGGCCGGACCGCGAGGCCCACGGCCCCTACGGCACCATCACGGACTCGCTCTCCCCGCGCTACGTCGCCCTCGCCATCGCGGCGGCGCTCCTCGAGCGGCGCCGCACCGGCCGCGGCCGCTTCGTCGACGTCTCACAGATCGAGTGCGGGGTCTACAGCCTCTCGGAGATGATCGTGCGCGAGAGCGCCGGCGCGGAGAGCCCGACGCGCTGCGGGAACCGCGACCCCGTGGCCGCCCCCCACGGCGTGTTCCCGGTGCGGGGAGAGGACCGCTGGGTCGCCATCGCGGTCTTCGACGATCGCCAGTGGGAGGCCCTGGTCGTCGCCATGGGCTCCCCGGAGTGGGCCCGGGCGCCGCACCTCGCCGCGCTCGCGGAGCGTCGCTCCCACCAGGACGAGCTCGAGGCCCGGCTCGCCGCGTGGACCCGCGGCCAGGACGGGCCGGAGCTGATGCGCCGCCTCCAGGCGGCGGGCGTCGAGGCGGGGCTGGTGCAGGACGTCGAGGACCTCGAGCGGGATCCCCAGCTCGCCCACCGCGGCCACTTCGTCCGGGCCCCCCACCCGCACCTGGGAGAGGTGCCCCTCGAGCGCTGCGGATTCCGGCTCTCGGCGTGTCCGGGCGAGGTGCGGCGGCCGGGGCCGGACCTCGGCGCCGACGACGAGGCGGTCCTCGGCGGGATCCTCGGGCTCTCCGCCGAGGAGATCGACGGCCTGCGCGAGGCGGGAGTGGTGGCGTGAGCGAGACCCTCCCCCGCGGCGCGCGGCTCGTGCTGCTGAGCTGCCTCGTCTGCCAGCTCGGCCTGGGCTGCTCCTACGTGTTCGGCGCGACCCTCAAGAACATCGTCTCCGAGTTCGAGTGGTCGCGCACCGCCTACGCGGCCTCGAGCCTGCCGCTCCTGCTCGGCTACGCGCTGGCGGCGCCTCTGGTGGGCCTGGCGACCGAGCGCATCGGCGTGCGCCGCGTGCTCTCGGGCGCGGTGCTGCTGCTGGGCGCCACCTTCTGGCTGTTCGCCCACATGCAGAGCCTTTGGGCCTTCTACGGGATCAGCTTCCTGCTGGGCGTCTCCCTCACCGGGGTGGGCGACATCCCGGTGGGCGCCATCGCGTCGCGCTGGGTGGAGCGCGGCCGGGGTCTCGCCCTGGGCCTGATCTACAGCGGCTCGAACCTGGGCGGGGCCGCGGTGCCGGTGCTCGCAGTGGCGCTCGCGGCGCGCAGCTCCTGGCGCGACGCACTGGTCTGGATCGGGGTTCTGGCGGTGGTGACGATCCTTCCCTTCGCGGCCCTCGGGGTGCGCGAGCCGCCGCGGGGCCACCGGCCGCGGCCCGCCGCGCCCGGCGCCCGCGCCGCCCCGCCGCGCGAGCCCCGGCCCGAGCTCGGCCTCGGCGAGGCGCTGCGCACGCGCACCTTCTGGATCCTCGCCTTCGTGCTGTTCACCTTCTACCTCTACTTCATCGCGGTGAACCAGCACCTGATCGCCTACCTGAGCGACCTCGGCTACTCGGACGAGCGCGCCGCCCTCGGCTTCGGGCTCGCCGTCGGGCTCGGGATCGCGAGCAAGCTGGGCGTGGGCGCCCTGGCGGACCGCCTCTCCACCCGCGTCGCCCTGCGCCTCGACTTCGCGCTCCTCACCACCGCCTCGGTGCTGCTGCTGTTCGCCGAGAGCCCGCTCCTGCTGCCGGTCTTCCTGGTGGCCCACGGCCTCGCCACCGCGGCGGAGAACGTCGTGCTGCCCCTCGTCGTGGCGGAGTGCTTCGGGGTGCGCCACCTGGCGCGCATCTACGGCGCCCTGATGGTGACCCTGCTGCCGGGCGGGGCGCTGGGCCCGATCTTCGCCGGCGCGGTCTTCGACGCCACGGGCGGCTACGCGCCGGCCTTCGCGGTGTTCGCCCTCGCCAACGCCTGCGGGCTGCTGGCGCTGCTCGCCGTGCGCGTGGAGGGCGTCGCGCCGCGCAGCGGCCTCGGGAGCCCGGCGGGAGTGATAGGATGACGAAGCCGGCCTCGACGCGAGGCTCGTGAGGTCCCCATGGAGCTGCGAGACACCCCCGAGCAGGCGCGCTTCCGCGAAGAGGTGCGGAGCTGGCTGCGCGCGAACCTCCCGGAGGGCCGGGGCACGCCGGCCCATCCCGAGCCCGACGCCGCCGAGGAGCGCGTCGCCTTCGCCAAGGCATGGCAGCGCAAGCTCTACGACGGCGGCTGGGCCGGCCTCGACTGGCCCATCGAGGCCGGCGGCCGCGGCGCCTCGGTGACCGAGAGCGTGATCTTCCACGAGGAGTACGCCCGGGCCCGGGCGCCGGACGTCATCCTGCTCTCGGTGGGGATCCACCTGGTCGGGCCCACGCTGGTGGCCCACGGCACCCGCGCCCAGAAGGAGCGCCACCTGGCCCGCATCCTGGCCGGCGAGGAGCTCTGGTGCCAGGGCTTCTCGGAGCCCGGTGCGGGCTCGGACCTGGCCTCCCTGCGCACCCGGGGCGAGCTGCGCGGCCACGAGATCGTCGTGACGGGCCAGAAGATCTGGACCAGCTTCGCCCAGCACGCCGACTGGTGCCTGCTGGTGGTGCGCACGGATCCCGAGGCCGCCCGCCACGCCGGCCTCTCGATGCTGCTGGTGGACATGCGGAGCCCGGGCATCTCGATCCAGCCGCTGCGCGAGATGACCGGCGAGGCCTGGTTCAACCAGGTGTTCTTCGACGAGGTCGGGGTGCCCCGGGAGAACCTGGTGGGCGAGCTCCACGGGGGCTGGGACGTGGTCATCACCACGCTCTCCTTCGAGCGCGGCTCCTCGGCCCAGCACGCCCGCCTCGAGTCCGAGCTCGAGCTCCTCGTGGACCTCGCCCGGCGCACGCCCCGCGGCGACGGGGTCGCGGCCGACGACCCGCTGGTGCGCCAGAAGCTCGCCCAGTTCGAGACCGAGCTGATGATCCTGCGCATGTCGGCCTACCGCAGCGCGGCCGCACTGGAGCGGACCGGCATCCCGGGGCCCGAGGGCTCCACCCTCAAGCTCGCCTGGAGCGAGCTCGACCAGCGCATGAAGGACGCCGCGGTGGAGATCCTGGGTCCGGCCGGACTCGTGCCCCGGGGCAACGCGGCGGCGGTGGACGACGGCCACTGGTGCCACGAGCTGCTCTGGTCCCGGGCCGCCACCATCTACGCCGGCACCTCGGAGGTGCAGCGCAACATCATCGCCCGGCGCGTGCTGGGGATGCCGCGATGAGCGGGCGCTTCCCCTACCCCGCGTACCCGAACGGCTGGTTCCGGGTCGCCTACGCGTCGGAGCTCGCGCCCGGCGAGGTGCGTGCGCTGCACCGCTTCGGTCGCGAGCTGGTGCTGTTCCGGGACGAGGCCGGAGACGCCCACCTGCTCGACGCCCATTGCCCGCATCTGGGCGCCCACCTGGGCCACGGCGGCCGGGTGGAGGGCACGGGCCTGCGCTGCCCCTTCCACGCCTGGCTGTGGGATGGCGACGGCCGCTGCGTCGACATCCCCTACGCGAAGAAGATCCCCCCCAAGGCCCGGATCCACGCCTGGACGCTCATGGAGCGCAACGGCCTGCTCCTCGTCCACCACGACGCCGAGGGCCGCGCTCCCGAGTGGGAGATCCCGGAGCTGCCCGAGATCGGCTCCGAGGAGTGGAGCCCCTTCGAGGTGCGCCACTGGGAGGTGCGCAGCCGCTGGCTCGACATGAACGAGAACGCCGTGGACCAGGCCCACTTCAAGTACGTCCACGGCACCCACGAGATCCCCGACACGGACGCGGAGATCGACGGCCACGTGCTGCGCTGCCGCTCGCGCATGAAGATGGGCTCGGGGCGCCACGGCGGCATCGACACCACCGACTACGGGCCGGCCTTCCAGGTGGTGCGCGTCCACGGCGGCGCCGAGGCGCTGATGATGAACACGGCCACGCCCATCGACGAGGAGCACACCGACGTGAGCTTCGCCTACAGCATCCGCTCGAACGGCGACCCCGCGGCGACCCGCAAGCTCGGCGCCGCGCTGATCCGCGACCTCGAGCACCAGATGGAGCAGGACATCCAGATCTGGGAGCACAAGCGCTACTGGGAGCGGCCGGCGCTGTGCGACGGCGACGGGGCCCTCGGGCTCTACCGCCGCTGGATGCGCCAGTTCTTCGGGGATCCCGAGGCCCACGCGCGAGAGGAGAGCCCGTGACCGTCCGTGCCATCGATGCCTGGGTGAACGTCTCCATGGGCGAGATGGGCCGCCCCGACTACCTCGTCGAGGTCGCCAGCCGCTACTTCAAGCAGGGTGAGAGCTTCTTCCGGAACTACTCCGTGGAGGAGACGCTCAAGATGATGGACGAGGTGGGGGTCGAGAAGGCCATCGTCACCACCGACGTCCTGCGGCCCTCGGAGCACGCCATGAGCTTCCCCGAGGCCGACCCGGAGCGCTTCGTGCTGAGCGCCCACCTCGACCCGCGCAAGGGCATGAAGACGATCCGCGCCCTCGAGACCATGGCCCGGGAGCAGCCCCTGGTGCTGGCGCGGGTCACGCCCTTCTACTTCGACCTGCCCCCCAACGACGCCGTCTACTACCCCGTCTACGCCAAGTGCGTCGAGCTGGGCCTGCCGATCAGCGTCAACACCGGCATTCCCGGCCCGCCGGCCCCGGGCGAGTGCCAGAACCCCATGCACCTCGACAAGGTCTGCCTGCACTTCCCGGAGCTGGTCCTCGTGATGGCCCACGGCGCGGACCCGTGGTGGGGCATCGCGACGCGGCTCATGCTCAAGTACCCGGGCCTGCACCTGATGACCTCCGCCTACCTGCCCAAGTACCTGCCGCCGGACCTGCTCCAGTTCATGAACACGCGCGGTCGGGACAAGGTGATCTTCGCCTCGGACCACCCCGCCATCCAGATGAAGCGCTGCGTCGAGTCGGCCCTCGAGCTCGACCTGCGGCCCGGCGTGCTCGAGCAGTTCCTGTATGGGAACGCCGAGCGGCTGTTCTTCGCCGGTCGCCCCTGAGCCTCGGTCGTGGTTCGACGACTGGGCCTGGCACGGACCCTGCGTAGCCCGCGGGCGTGCCCCGTTCCAGGAAGCCGGATTCCCGGCAGGCAGGGCCTCGCTCGACTCCTCGCGGACCCACTCTTCGAACCCCGACTCAGGGCTCGAGCAGCACCTTGATGGCGCCGGTGCGGCCGCGTCGCGCGATGGTGGTGAGCGCGCGGCCCCACTCGGCCAGCGGGAAGCGGTGGGTGACCAGGGACGCCACGTCGAGGCCCTTCGCCACCAGGTCGAAGTAGTGCTCGAAGGCGTGTCGCGAGACCCCGCCGAGCTCCTCGATGCCGAAGGCGTTGGAGCCCACCATCTCCACCTCCTTGAAGTAGAGCGGCGTCCACTCGAAGCGCCGGGGCGCCTCCACGCCCGAGACCACCAGCGCGCCACCGGTCTCGATCACGCGCAGCGCCGTGTCGACGCTCTCGGGACTGCCCACGGTGTCGTAGACCACGCCCGGGCCCTCCTGGAGCCACGAGCGCCCGCTCCACGGCACGTGGGGCCGCGTGCCGCACAGGCGCGCCACCGCTTCCACCACGGCGTCGGGCCCGCCGACGAAGACCTCCTGGGCGCCGAGGGCCCGCGCCCGCTCGGCGCGCGGGCCCGGCCGGCTCACCGCCCACACCGGGACGTCGGGATGCAGGTGACGCAGCAGCGCGATCGCCGCGAGGCCGAGGGTGCCGCCGCCGTACACGAGCGCGGGCCGCCCCGGCCGGGGTGGCCGCTTCAGCAGCGAGTGCAGCGAGACGCTCACCGGGTCGGCGAGCACCGCCGTCTCGCTGGGGAGAGCGTCGGGGACCGCGAACAGCTGGCTCTCGTGGGCGACGAAGCCGTCGGCGTGGGTGCCCGGCGCCGAGGCGCAGTTGCCGAGGTGGATCGAGGCCGGCAGGCAGCCCCCGGTGAAGGAGAGGCAGGCGGGGTAGTTGCCCTCCCGACAGGACCCGCAGGCGGGCTCGACGCCGCGCGGCCCGCAGGAGAGCCAGGGGTTCAGCACCACCCGCTCGCCGGTGTCCTCGCGCACCGCCACGGCCTCGTGGCCCAGCACGTGGGGGAAGCTGATCAGCGCGGTCAGCGGGTTGTCCCGGGCGCCGTTCAGGAAGATCTGCTTCGAGTCCGAGCCGCAGATGCCCGAGAGCAGCGTGCGGCAGCGCACCCAGCCCGGCCCCGGCGGCTCGGGCTCGGGCAGCCGGGCGAGGCGCACCGGCGCGCTGGCGGCCACGAAGGCGCGCGGCGTGACGAAGCCGGCGAGGCGCGTGGCGGCCAGGCGCGGCAGGCTGTGGTCGAAGAGCAGTCCGCGCACGGTGGCGCCCGCTCCCTCAGGGACCGAGGCGGTCGCGAGCCACCAGCTCGCGGTGCCAGGTCGCGTCCCCGAGCAGCAGCTCCGAGGACTTGGCGCGCTTGTAGTAGAGGTGCAGGTCCTGCTCCCAGGTGAACCCCTGGCCGCCGTGGATCTGGATCCCGCAGCCGGCGACCCGCGGCCCCGCGTCGGCGCACCAGGCCTTCGCCATGCAGGCGGCTCGGTGGGCGTCGGGGGCGTCGGCGTCGAGCGCCCAGGCCGCGTACCAGGTGGCCGAGCGCATGGCCTCCACGTCCACCAGCATGTCGGCGCAGCGGTGCTGGATGGCCTGGAAGCTCCCGATGGGCCGACCGAACTGCTCCCGGGTCTTCGCGTAGGCGACGGAGAGCTCGAGCACCCGGCCCGCGATCCCGCACAGATCCGCGCACAGCGCGATGCGGGCGCGGTCGAGCAGCGACCCCAGGGCCTCCGCGCCGGCGCCCGGCCCGCCCAGGCGCGCGGCCTCGGCGTCCACCGCCACGCCGTCGAGCCGGACCTCGCAGACGCGGCGCGTGCCGTCCACCCAGGAGACGGGTCGCAAGTCCAGGCCGCGGGCGTCGCTCTCGACCCAGAGCAGGACCGTCTCGCCGTCTTCCAGGCTGGCCGGCACCACGAGCGCGTCCGCGCCCTCGGCGTCGAGAACGAAGCGCCGCTCGCCGTCGAGGCGCAGCGCTGCACCCTCGCGTCGGGCGTCGGGGCGCGCCGCGCCGGCACCCTGACCCGTGGCGTCGGCGTCGGCGAGCGCGAGGGTGGCGCGGCGGCGTCCGGCGGCGAGGTCCGGCAGCCAGCGCGCCTGCTGCTCCGGCGTGCCCGCGATTGCGACAGCGAGGCCGCCGAGCGCCACCGACGAGAGGAACGGGCCGGGCAGCAGCACGCGCCCCATCTCCTCCAGCAGGATCGCCAGCTCGAGCATGCCGAGGCCCGCGCCGCCGTGGCGCTCGGGCAGCACCAGCCCCGGCCAGCCGAGCTCCGCGATCTGGCGCCACAGCGGCTCGGGGAACGCCTTGCCGTCGTCGCTCACGCTGCGCACGACGGCCATGGGACACTCGCGGGCGAGGAACTCCCGTGCGCTCTCGCGCAGCAGCCCCTGCTCGTCGGTGAAGCGCGCGTCCATTGGAACCCCGGGATAATCTGATATATCGTCAGATTTGCCGCAACCGGCCCGAATCGGGCGCTTCCCGGGCGATGCGGACGCCGCCCACCGAGGACGAAAGCGATGCCCGCCTCCGGACCCGAGGTGCTCGGGCCCACGCCCCGCGAGCCCGACCAGGCCTTCTGGGACCCCGAGGCCCAGACCCGCCCGCGCGAGGAGCGCCGCCTGCGTCGGGACGAGGCGCTGCGGCGCATGCTGCGGCGCATCTGGGAGACCCCGGTCCCGCACTTCCGGCGCAAGCTCGAGGCGGCGGGGGTCGCGTCCCCCGACGACGTGAAGGGCGTCGACGACCTGGCCGGCCTGCCGCGCACCGTGAAGCAGGAGCTGCGCGACTCCGAGGCCGCCGAGCCGCCCTTCGGCGACTACCGCTTCACCGACGTGCGCCGCTGCGTGCGCATCGGCCAGTCCACGGGCACGACGGGCACGCCCACGGTGATGATGTGGACCCGCCACGACCTGTGGGTGGAGTACGAGTCGGCGGCGCGCAACTTCTGGCGCTCGGGCTGGCGACCCGGGATGGTCGCCACCCACGCCCACCCGGCCTACCTGTACGGCGGCGGCGCCATGCTCTCGGGGGCCTACGAGTACTTCGGGCTGGTGAACCTGTGGGTGCCGCCGCCGGACACCGACGAGCTCGCCGAGCAGGGCATCCGCGCCTGGCTGCGCATGAAGCCCGACATCCCCTTCGTGGGCTTCTCCCTGGGTCGCTTCTTCGAGGTCTCGGCCAAGCTCGGCCTCGACCCGCGCGAGGACGTGGGGCTCGAGATCCCGGCCATGCCCGGCGGCAAGGGCATGCCCCTCGTGACCGCGGGGCTCGAGTGCTACGCGTACCTCGGCAACAGCTGCGGCGAGCCCGGCGCCCACCTGAACGAGGACTGGGCGATCGTGGAGGCGGTGGACCCCGAGACCGGCCGCCCGGTGCCCGACGGCGAGTGGGGCGACCTCACGGTCACCACCCTCGACCGCGACAACGGCCTGCTCCGCTACGCCCTGGAGGAGGCCTGCTCGATCACGCGGGAGCCCTGCGGCTGCGGCGAGACCAGCGTGCGCGGCTTCTGGGGCGGCCGCTTCAAGGACCTGCTGCGCAGCCAGGGCAAGCACTTCCAGACCGCCGAGCTCGAGGCGGCGCTGCGCGCCGTGGAGCCCGTCACGAAGCCCTCCCTCGAGTGGGCGGTGGTGCGGCCGCGCGACGACGCCGCCGAGCTGGTGGTGCGGGTCGAGCTCGCCGAGGGCGACCCCGACGAGGTCGCGGGCCGCTGCCGCGGCGAGATCCGCGAGCGGCTCCAGCTCGACGCCCGGGTCGAGGTGCTGGCCCGGGACACGCTGCCGCGCTCGGGCTACAAGGCCCAGCGGGTCGTGGAGGCCTAGTGGCCCCGGCACCCGGCGGCCGGCCGGCCCGCAAGCCCATGGACCAGAGCGGGCGGCCCCTCGGAGCCCGCGCGCTCCAGACCCGCCAGCGAATCCTCGACGCCACCGAGGAGCTGCTCGGCGAGCGCGGCGTCCGCGAGCTCTCGGTGGTGGAGATCGCTCGCCAGGTGGGCACTTCGCCCGCAACCTTCTACCAGTACTTCAAGGACGTCCCCGACGCCGTGCTGCACCTCGCCGAGCGCGCCGCCGAGGAGATGCCGGCCCTGCTCGACCTCATCGACGGGCCCTGGCGCGGGCGCAGGGGCCTCGAGACCGCCCGCGCCGTGGTGGACGGGTTCGTGCGCCACTGGGACGCCCACCGCGCCGTGCTGCGCATCCGCAACCTCGCCGCCGAGGAGGGCGACCGCCGCTTCCAGCGCGCCCGCCGCGCCGCCCTCGCGCCGCTCCTCGAGCGCCTCGCCGAGCAGATCACCGGGCTCCAGAAGGAGGGGCGCGTGGCGGCGGAGATCCACCCCTACGCGGCCGCCGCGGCCCTGGCCTCCATGCTCGAGCGGCTCGCGGCGTACCACACCGAGCTCGAGTACTACGGCGTGATGCGCGACGACCTGGTGGAGAGCTGCGCCCGGATCCTGGTTCAGACGCTGACGGGCCGGCCCCCGCCCTCGCCCGGGTAGCCACCGCCGCCGAAGCGCTCGTCGAGGGCCTCGTAGTCCACCGCGAAGCCCTTGCGCGGCAGCGCGTCCACGAACTCGACGCTGCGCGGCTTCTTGTAGGAGGCAATGCGCTCGCGGCAGTGGGCGATCAGCTCCTCGGCCCCCGCCGTCCGGCCCTCGCGCAGCACCACCACCGCCTTCACGCTCTGCCCCCACTTGCGGTCCGGCACCCCGATCACGGCGCAGTCCGCCACGGCGGCGTGGGTGCGCAGGCAGCCCTCGACCTCGGCGGGGTAGATGTTCTCCGCCGCCGACTTGAGGAGCCGCGTCTTGGGGCCGACGAAGCTGACGGACCCGTCGGGCTCGCGCCGCCCGAGGTCGTGGGTGTGGTGCCAACCTCCGCGCTGCCGCTCGCGGTTGAGCTCGTCGCGGCCGAGGTAGCCGTTCATCACCGTGGGCCCCCGGGCCACGATCTCGCCGACCTCCCCGGGCGCCACCTCGCGGCCCTCGGGGTCCACGAGGCGCAGCTGCACCAGGGGCGACGGCCGCCCGTGGCTGCCCCCGGCGCCCTCGCCGAGGGCCGCGAAGGTGAGGAGCCCCATGGTCTCGGTCTGGCCGTAGCCGCCGGGCCGCCGGCCCCAGGGGCTCGTGTCCGGCGTCGTCATCGCGCTCCACTCGGCCGAGCCCGGCAGGCTGCGCAGGCTCGACAGGTCCCAGCGCCCGTCGCGGTTGGCGTCGGCCAGCTGGCCCACGGTGGGTCCCATCAGGAACGCGATCGTGCAGCGCTCCTCGGAGACCAGCCGGCACAGCTCCTCGGCGTCGACCCGCGGCGTGAACACGTTGGTGCCGCCCCACACGAAGGTGGCGAGGGTGGTCATCAGCGCCGCCACGTGGAAGAGCGCGCCGCAGTTCAGGTACACGCTGTCGCGGTCCACGTCCTGGAGGCGCGCCACCACGAGGCTCTGGAGCAGCAGCGCGGTGTGGGAGAGCAGCGCGCCGTGGGGCCGCCCGCCGAAGGCGCCGGTGTAGAGCTGGAGCAGCGGCAGCGCGGGATCGACCTCGCGCCCGGGGTCCTCGGGCTTCGCCGCGGCGAGGCGCCCCTCGTAGCCCGCGTCGCCGCCGCCGTCGTGCCCAAGCCACGCGGCGCCGGAGGCGTCGGCGCCGCGCGCCTCGGCCGCCGTGGCGCCGATCTCCGCCTCCTGCCAGAGCACCAGCCGGGGCGCGGCGTCGCGCAGCACGAAGCCGAGCTCGTCGGCGCTCTGGCGCCAGTTCAGCGGGGCGAACACGGCGCCGAGCTTGGCCGCCGCGAGCAGGGCCTCGAGCAGGCGGTGGCAGTTCTGTCCCAGCCACAGGATCCGGTCGCCGTCGCCCACGCCCTCTTGCCGGAAGACCTGGGCCAGGCGGTTCACGCGCTCGTCGAGGGCCGGGTAGAGGAGCCGCTCGCCGCCGCAGACCGCGGCGTGCTGTCGGGGGTTGCTGCGGCGATGCTCACGCAGCACGTCGCCGAGCCCGATGGCGTGGAGAGCGTCCACGGAGCCAGTCTAGGCCGGATGTGACGGGTCGTCAGATCTCCCGTACGCTGGCCCCTCCATGGCTCCGTCGCCGCTCCGCATCCTGCCCCGCATCCACCCGGGCAACGCGCACTTCTGGCAGGGCGGCGCCGCGGGCGAGCTGCGCTTCCTGCGCTGCGCGGCCTGTCGCACCTGGCTGCATCCGCCCGCGCCGCGCTGCCCGCAGTGCCTGGGGCGCGAGCTCGCCCCCGAGGCGGTCTCCGGCCGCGGCCGCGTGGTGAGCTTCACCATCAACCACAAGGCCTGGGTGCCGGGCGAGGACCAGCCCTACGCGATCGTGCTGGTCGAGCTCGCCGAGCAGCCCGGCCTGCGCCTCATGTCGAACCTGGTCGGCTGCCCGCCCGAGGCGGCGCGCATCGGCCTCGAGGTGCGGGTGCGCTTCGAGGACTGCGGCGAGGCCTTCGTCCCGCTCTTCGAGCCGGTGGACGACCCGTGACCGAGATCCTCGAGCGCCGCGCCGCCATCACGGGGCTCGGCCAGAGCGAGGTCGGCCGGCGGCTCGGGCGCGATCCGCTCGACCTGACCCTGGATGCCTGTCTCGCCGCCATCGAGGACGCCGGCCTGGGCCGGGAGGACGTGGACGGCCTCGCCACCTACCCCGGCGCCATGCCGATGCCGCGGGGCTTCAGCGGCGCCGGCATCCCCGAGGTGCAGGATGCGCTGCGCCTCGAGCTGCGCTGGTACACCGGCGGCATCGAGCTGCCCGGCCAGCTCGGCGCCGTGATCGACGCCTGCCTCGCGGTGGCGGCCGGGCTCGCCAACCACGTGCTGTGCTTCCGCTCGGTGTGGGAGGCGAGCGCCCAGGGCGGCGGCGGGCGCGGCCCCGCCGGCGGCCGCGAGGGCCGCCTGCCCCGGGCCGACGGCTTCATGGAGTGGACCCTGCCCTTCCGCGCCTACTCGCCGGCCAACTGGGTGGCGCTCTACGCCCAGCGCCACTTCCACGAGTACGGCACCACGCGCGAGCAGCTCGCCCAGATCGCGCTCACGGCGCGCCGCAACGCAGCCGGCAACCCGAAGGCCGTGTACCGCCAGCCCCTCTCCCTCGACGACTACCTGGCGGCGCCGCTGATCTCGACGCCGCTGTGCCTGTACGACTGCGACGTCCCGGTGGACGGCGCCACGGCGCTCGTCGTGTCGCGGCGGGAGCTCGCCCGCGACGGGCCGCACCCGGTCGTCGGGGTGCAGGCCGTGGGCTCGGCGATCCGCGGGCGGCCCTCCTGGGACCAGTGGGACGACCTCACCACCATGGCGCTGCGCGACGCCGCCGCCATGCTGTGGGAGCGCAGCGACGCCCGCCCCGGCGACGTCGACGTCGCCGAGCTCTACGACGGCTTCAGCTTCCTCGCGCTGGCCTGGCTCGAGGCCCTCGGCTTCTGCGGCCGCGGCGAGGGCGGCGGCTTCGTCGAGGGCGGCGCCCGCATCGCCCGCGAGGGCGAGCTGCCACTCAACACCCAGGGCGGGCAGCTCTCCGGCGGTCGCCTGCACGGCTTCGGCTTCCTCCACGAGGCCTGCCTCCAGCTCCGGGGCGACGGGGGCGCGCGCCAGGTGCCCGGCTCGCCGCGGCTCGCCGTGGCGGCGGCCGGGGGCGGCCCGCTGGCGGGCTGCCTGCTCCTCGAGCGGGCCTGAACGCCGTTCATTTCGCTGCGGGAATCCGTGCTTGACGAATCTACCTGCGCGCAGGTAGAAGACGGGGATGCCCCAGGCGGCCCAGCCGAGCCCCCGCGGCGAGCGCACCCGCGGCTCCATCCTCGAGGCCGCCGAGGCGCTCTTCGCCGAGCGCGGCTTCGCCGAGACCCGCCTCGAGGACGTGGCCGAGGCCGTCGGGATCCGCCGCGCCTCCATCGTCTACTACTTCCGCGACAAGCGGGAGCTCTACGACGCGGTCCTCGCCGACGTGTTCGCCGGCCTGCGCGAGCGCATCGAGCCGGTGCTGCTGGCACCCGGCCCCCTCGCCCGGCGCATCCCCGCGGCGGTGGGCGTGTGGGTCGACTACGTGGGCGAGCGCCCCAGCCTCGCGCGGCTGCTGCTGCGCGAGGTGGCCGACACGGCGCGCGAGGGCGGCCCCGCGCTGCTCGACCATATCCAGCCCTTCTTCCACCTCGCCGCGCGGGTGCTCGACGAGAGCCGCGACGATCCGCTGCGCGCGGACCCGCGCCTCGATCCCGTGCACGTGGCCAGCACCGTGGCGGGCTCCACCGTGTTCTTCGTCGCCGCCATGCCGGCGCTGCTCCCGGGTCGCGGCTTCGATCCCCTCGGCGAGGCACAGCTCGCCGCCCACCGTGCCGAGGTCCTCGCCATCACGCGTCGCATGCTCGCCCGCCCGTCCGCGCGGCTGGCGGATCCAGGGAGCCCATGAGCCAGCAATCGTCGGCGTCCGCCCCCTACGACCCCTTCGAGGAGTTCGACCGCCACCAGGGCGCCGAGACGGTGCGCGACCCCTACCCCGCCTTCGCGGCCATGCGGCGCGCCGCCCCGGTGCACCGGGTGAACCTGCGCGAGATGCTGCCCCCGGGCGCACCGCTGCCCCCGGGCGCCGCCGACATCGTCTGGGTGGCGGTCACCCACGACGCCGTCGCCCAGGTGCTGCGCGACGCCGAGACCTTCTCCTCCACCGGCTACGCCGAGACCATGGGCAAGGTCATGGGCCACACCATCCTCGAGATGGACGCGCCCGAGCACGGGCGCTACCGCGCGCTGATCCAGAAGGCCTTCACCCGCGGCGCACTGGAGCGCTGGGAGAAGGAGCTGATCGGCCCGCTCGTGAACGGCCTGGTGGACCGCTTCGCGGCGCGGGGCCGGGCGGACCTGGTCCGGGAGCTCACCTTCCCGTTCCCGGTGGCCGTCATCGCCGGCATGATCGGCCTGCCCGAGGAGGACCACGACGCCTTCCACCGGGGCGCGGTCGAGCTGATCAGCGTCGCGATCGACTGGGAGCGGGCCCGCGAGGGCGCGCGGAAGCTGCGCGAGATCTTCGCGCGCACCCTGGAGGCCCGGCGCCGCGAGCCCCGCGACGACCTGGTGAGCGTGCTGGCCCACACCGAGCTCGAGGGCACCCGGCTCACGGACGACGAGATCTTCGCGTTCCTGAACCTGCTGGCGCCGGCCGGCGCCGAGACCACCTACCGCTCGAGCAGCAACCTGCTGTTCGGGCTGCTGAGCCACCCGGACCAGCTCGACGCCGTGCGCGGGAGCCGCCTGCTCGTCCCCCGCGCCATCGAGGAGGGCCTGCGCTGGGAGTGCCCGCTGGTCTCGATCATGCGCACGGCCACCCGCGACGTGACGATCGGCGGCGTCGAGATCCCCGCCGGCGGCAAGGTGAGCCTCAACCTCGGCTCCGCGAACCGGGACGAGACCCGCTACGAGAACCCCGAGGAGTTCGACGTGTTCCGCGAGCCGCGGGCCCACATGGCCTTCGCGTTCGGTCCCCACCGCTGCCTCGGCATGCACCTGGCGCGCATGGAGACGCGGGTGGTGCTGGAGACCCTCTTCGACCGGCTCCCCAACCTGCGCCTCGACCCGGAGGCCGAGGACGTCCACATCGCCGGGATGGTGTTCCGCTCCCCGCGGCGCCTCCCGGTGCGGTTCGATCCCGCGTGACCCGCCTGCTCGCCATCGACGTCGGGGGCAGCGGCGGCAACTGCGTGCTGGTGGACTCCGCGCGCGGCCCGCTCCGCCACGCCTACCACGCCTGGCGCCACGCCGTCGCACCGGGCACCGGCGGCCTCGGCTTCGACCTCGACCTTCCCGGCATCTGGCGCCACCTGGTGCGGGGCTGCCGCGAGATCCTCGCCGGCGAGGCGCCCGCCGCCATCGCGGTGACGGGCATGCGGTTCACCACGGTGGTGCTCGACGGCGAGAGGCGCACCCTGCTCGCCAACCCGAACCGCGATGCGCGCGCCACGCCCCAGGGCCTCGCCCTGGCGGCCGAGCACGGCGAGGCCCTCGGCCGCTGCACGGGGCACTGGCCCATCCCGATCTTCGGCGCCGCCCGGCTGCTCGGCCTGGCCGAGCGCGAGCCCGCGGCGTGGCGGCGCGCCGCCCACGTGCTGGGGCTCGCCGACTGGATCGCCTGGCGCCTGTGCGGCGAGGTCGCGACGGACCCCACCCAGGCCGCGGGCAGCGGGCTCTTCGACCTCGCCGCGGGCGACTGGGCCTGGGAGTGGATCGACGCCCTGGGGCTCCCGCGGCGGCTGTTCCCGGCGATCCTCGAGCCCGGCACGCGCCTCGGCGCCCTCACCCCCGAGGCCGCGTCGGAGCTCGGCGTGGCGCCCGGCGTGCCGCTGGTGATGGCCGCCGCCGACACCCAGTGCGGCCTCGTCGGCCTCGGTGCCCTCGCGCCCGGCGACCGCGGTCTGGTCGCCGGCAGCTCGGCGCCGGTCCAGCGGGTGGTCGCCACGCCGCAGGTGGATGCCGATGCGCGCCTCTGGAGCGAGCGCCACGCCGCCCCCGGCGCCTGGGTGCTGGAGAGCAACGCCGGCCCCCTGGGCGAGGCGGTGAGCTGGTTCGGCAGCCTGCTCTTCGCCGGCTGTGAGGAGCCCGCCGAGCGCCTGTTCGCCGAGGCGGCGCTGGGCGAGCCCGGCGCCGGGGGGGTGCTCTCCTCCGCCGGCTCCCAGGTGATGGACGCCCGCGAGCTGCGGATCCCGATCGGCGAGCTCACCCTCTCCCACCTGTGCGCCGACACCGGCGAGGCGGGCCGGCCCAACGTGGCCCGGGCGCTCATCGAGGGCATGGCCTACGCGGTGCGGGCCAACCTCGAGCAGATCGGCGAGGTCGCGGGGGACGACGCGCTGGCCGCGAAGCCGCCGCTGCGGGTGGGCGGCGGGCTCGCGCGCAGCGAGCTCTGGTGCCGGATCCTCGCCGACGTGACCGGCGCCCCGGTGTGGGCGGGCGCCGGCTTCCACGCCAGCGGACTCGGCGCGGCGATCTGCGCCGGCGCCGGGGTGGGGGTGTTCGCAGACCTCGCCGACGGGGCGTCGCGGCTGTGCGGGGAGCTGCGGGTCCACGAGCCCGAGGCCGGGGCGGCGGCCGCCTATGCGTCGGGCTTCGCGACCTGGCAGGGGCTGCGCCGGGCCCGCTCGGGGGGCGAGGACCTGGCCCTGATGAACGCGCTGCCGGCGGTGCTGCGGGCGGGCGCCGGCGGTCGGGCGGGCGACGCCGCGCCATCGCGCCGCACCCGGATCCTCGCCACCGCGGAGCTCGACGCCGAGGGCCTCGCGGGGCTCGGCGCCCTCGGCGAGCTCGAGCACGCGCCGTTCCGCAGCGCGAAGCGCCTGCTCTGCGGGCCCGAGCTGGTGGCTGCGCTGCGCGGCGTGGAGGTGTTCATCACCGAGGTGGACGTGGTGGACGCCGAGTCGCTGCGCGCGCTCCCCGGGCTGCGCGTGGTGGCGGCCTGCCGCGGCGACGCCGTGAACGTCGACGTCGAGGCCTGCACCGCGCTGGGCATTCCCGTCCTCCACGCGCCGGGCCGCAACGCCGAGGCCGTGGCGGACCTCACCCTGGCCTTCCTGCTCGCCCTGGCCCGCAAGCTGCCCTCGGCCCTCGCCTTCCTGCGCGACCCGGGCGTCGAGGCGGGCGACGTCGGGCGCCAGGGCCAGGCCTTCGGCGCCCTCCAGGGCCGCGAGCTCGGTGGCCGCACCGTCGGCCTGATCGGCCTGGGCGCCGTGGGCCGCGCCGTGGCGAGGCGGCTCCGGGCCTTCGGCGCCCGGGTGCTGGCCCACGACCCCGTGCTGCCCCGCGCCGCCGCGGTGCGCGCCGGCGCCAGGCCCGTCGGCCTCGACGAGCTCCTCGCCGCGAGCGACTACGTGAGCCTCCATGCCGCCGTCACCGCCGAGACCCGGGGCCTGATCGGTGCGGCGGAGCTCGCGCGCATGAAGCCGGGTGCCTGCCTGGTCAACACGGCCCGCGCCGCGCTGCTCGACGAGGACGCGCTGGTGGCGGCGCTGCGCAGCGGCCACCTGGGCGGAGCCGGCCTCGACGTCTTCAGCGTGGAGCCGCCGGGCGCCGACCACCCGCTGCTCCGGCTCGACGGCGTGCTCGGCACGCCCCACATCGGCGGCAACACGGCCGACGTGGCGCGCCACCAGGGGCGCGCCATCGCGGCCGACCTCGCCCGGCTGCTGCGCGGCGAGACGCCGCGCCACGTCCTGAACCCCACGGCCCTCGAGCACTTCGACCTGGACGCGCCGCGCCACGAGCCCGAGGCCGCCGCCTGGCAGCGGCTGCTCGAGCGGCCGCCGCCCGCACCCAGCGACCTGCGCGCCGAGTCCGCCACGGGGTCGGCCTCGAGAGCGGACGCGGCGGCCCCGCCCGCGGCGACCCCCGACGCGCCGGCCGCGCTGGTCGAGGCCATGGAGGCGCTGCTGGCCGACTTCCTGGCGCGCGCCGAGGGGGACGAGGCCCTCGAGCACTTCGCCAAGGGCAAGGACGTCACGCTGCACTTCGTGCTGCGCGACCTCGGGCCGCAGTTCCACCTGCGGCTCCACGAGGGGCGGATCGAGGCGGGGCTGGGCGCCCCGGAGACGCCCGCCGAGGTCGAGCTGCGCCTGCGGGCGGCGCTCCTCGACGGCATGTTCACCGGCACCGCCGATCCCATGCAGGCCGCCATGGAGGGCGACCTCTCCTTCCGCGGCGACACCGTGAAGGCGATGACGCTCCAGCACATCCGCGGCGACCTGGAGCGGCTCTACGGCGAGGCGCGCGCCGCCCGGGGCGCACCCGAGGGCCTCGCCGAGCTGCCCGACCCCGCGCGCGCCAGCCGGCCGGCCCCCGTGGCGGGCGACGACGACCCGCGGCGCGAGCTGATCCGCGTGCTCCAGGACCTCCACGCCCAGCAGCTCGTCACCGCCACCGGCGGCAACCTGAGCGTGCGGATGCCCGAGCGCGAGGCGGTCTGGATCACGCCGAGCGCGCTCTTCAAGGGCGACCTCCAGCCCGAGTCCCTGGTCGAGATCGACCTCGCGGGACGCAGCCTCGACCCCAACGGGCGCTCGCCCTCGAGCGAGGCCGCCATGCACTGCGCGATCTACCGCGCGCGCCCGGAGGTGCGGGCCGTGGTCCACGCCCACGCCCCCCACGCCACCATCCTCGCCAACGCCGAGCTGGCCTTCCTGCCCATCTCCACCGAGGCCGCCTTCTTCGGCGACATCCCCCGCCTCGGCTTCGTGATGCCGGGCACCGACGACCTCGCCGAGGCGGCGGCGCGCGCCATGGGGGACGGCTGGGCGGTGCTGCTCCAGAACCACGGGCTGCTGGTGGCCGGCCGCAGCCTGCGCCGGGCGGCCGACATGGCGGAGATCATCGACCGCTCCTCCCAGATCATCCTCGGCTGCCACGCCGTGGGCCGGGAGCCCCCGACGCTGCCCCACGACGTGGTCGAGAGGCTTCGGAGCCTCGGCGACCTGGTCGCCTAGGGCGAGGACCCGACATGAGCCGCTTCCCCCTCCCGATCCCCAACAGCTGGTTCCAGGTCGCCTTCTCCGACGAGCTCGACGTGGGCGAGGTGAAGCCGCTCCACTACTTCGGCGAAGAGCTCGTGCTGTTCCGCGGCGAGGACGGCGAGGCCCGGGTGCTCGACGCCTACTGCCCGCACCTCGGCGCGCACCTCGGCCGGGGCGGGACGGTGGTGCGCGACAGCATCCGCTGCCCCTTCCACGCCTGGCGCTTCGACGGGACCGGCGCCTGCGTGGAGATCCCCTACGCCAGGAAGATCCCGCCCAAGGCGCGGGTGCGCGCCTGGCCGGTCTGCGAGAAGGCCGGGTTCGTGATGGTGTGGCGCCACGCCGAGGGAGCGCCGCCGCGCTGGGAGGTGCCCGACGTCCCCGAGTACCACGACGCGGCCTGGACCCCCTTCGAGCGGCGCGAGTGGGTGGTGCGCTCCCACAACCAGGAGCTCGCCGAGAACACCGTGGACCAGGCCCACTTCCGCTACCTCCACGGCACCAACACGGTGGCCGAGACCGAGTACCGCACCGAGGGCCACCTGCTCCACGTGATCTCGAAGTCGAAGGTCGCGACGCCCGCGGGCGAGGCCGACGGCGTGATCGACATCCGCGCCCACGGCTTCGGCTTCGGAATGACGCGCTTCAAGGGCGTGGTCGAGACCCTGGTGGTCACCTCGGGGACGCCCATCGACGCGGAGCGGGTCCACATGCGGCTCTCCCTCGCGGTGCGCAGGCTCGCCGACTCCGACGCCACCCGCGGCGTGGGCCGCGCCTTCATCGCCGAGATCGAGCGCCAGTTCGAGCAGGACATCCCGATCTGGGAGAACAAGATCCACCTCGAGCGGCCGCTGCTCTGCGACGGCGACGGGCCCATCGGGCAGCTGCGCAAGTGGGCGCGCCAGTTCTACTCCGAGCCCGGCGCCGGGGAGGCGACGCGGTGAGCCTCGAGGAGCACCTCGCGTTCCATCGCGGCGTGGAGGCGGAGCTGCTCGGCGCGGGCGGCCCCTTCGAGCTGGCGACCGAGCCGGTGCTCGGCATCCCCATGGAGGTCTTCCGCGAGCGCTTCCCGTCCCTGCGCCAGGTGCTGGACCAGTCCGCCGCCTTCGGCGACCGGGAGTACATCGTCACCGACGACCGGCGCATCGGCTTCGCCGAGCACCGGCGGCTGGTGGCGGCCCTGGCGACCTCCCTCCACGAGCGCTTCGGCGTGGGCCCCGGCGACCGGGTCGCGATCCTCGCCGCGAACTGCCCCGAGTGGATCCTCACCTGGTGGGCCGCGGTGAGCCTCGGCGCGGTGGCGGTGGCGCTGAACGGCTGGTGGGTGGGGGACGAGATCCTCTTCGCCCTCGAGGACAGCGACCCCAAGCTGCTGGTGGGCGACGCCAAGCGCCTGGCGCGCATCGCCGGGCGCCGGCTCGCGCTCCCCGTGGTCGAGATCGAGTCCGACTTCGACGCGCTGCTGCGGCCGCCCGGGGGCGCGTCGCCGCCCGAGCCTCCCATCGCCGAGGACGATCCCGCCTGCATCCTCTACACGAGCGGCACCACGGGCCGGCCCAAGGGCGCGGTGAACAGCCACCGCAACATCGTCGCGCTGAACCGCCTGCACACCTTCCACGGCCTGCGCCTGCTCAAGATCGCCCTGGCGCGGCCCGACCCCGACGCACCGCCGCCCCTCGAGCCCTGCACCCTGGTGAGCGCCCCGCTGTTCCACCTCTCGGGCCTCTACACCGGCGCCGTCACCCTCCTCGCCAGCGGCGTGAAGACGGTCTGGAACCAGGGCCGCTTCGACCCGGTCCGCGTGATGCAGCTGATCGAGCGCGAGCGGGTGACGAGCTGGGGACCCATGGGCACCATGGCGCACCGCGTGCTGCACCATCCCGACCTCGGACGCTACGACCTCTCGAGCATGCGCCAGGTCGGCTCCGGCGGATCGCCCATCGGCCTCGACCTGCTCGAGCGCATGCGCGAGGCCTTCCCCCACGCGCGCTCCCAGATGGGGCTGGGCTACGGCCTCACCGAGGCCACGGGCATGGCGACCATCAACTTCGGGGCCGAGCTCGAGGCGCGGCCCGACTCCGTGGGACGGGTGATGCCGACCTTCGCGTCGGAGATCCGCGACCCCGACGGCAAGCCGCTCTCCGAGGGGGCCGAGGGCGAGATCCACCTGCGCGGCCCGATGGTGATGAGCGGCTACTGGCGCCGCCCCGAGGCGACCGCCGAGGCGGTCGGGCCGGGGCGCTGGCTGCGCACCGGCGACTGGGGACGGCTCGAGGACGGGTTCCTGTACGTCAACTCCCGCAAGCGCGACCTGATCCTGCGCGGGGGCGAGAACGTCTACCCCGCCGAGATCGAGAACTGCCTCGAGACCCATCCGGAGGTGGCCGAGGCCGCGGTGGTGGGTGTCGAGCACGCCGAGCTCGGCCAGGAGGTGAAGGCCATCCTGGTGGCCCGCCCGGGCCATCGCCCGGACCCCGACACCCTCTCCCGCTTCGTGGGCGAGCGCCTCGCCTACTTCAAGGTGCCGAGCCACTGGCAGCTCCGGGAGGCGCCCCTGCCGCGCAACGCCGCCGGAAAGGTCATGAAGCACCTGCTCTCCGACGGCGCGCCGGACTCCGAGGCTCCCTTCGTCGAGGACTGAGGCCGGCCCCGGCTGGCCCCTCCCGGCCCCCCTGTGGCAGACTGCCCCCGGGAGGAGGGAAGCATGCGAAATCCCGTCGGACGCCTCGCCTGGGGCGTCGGCGCCGTCGCCCTCGTGCTCGGCGCGATCCTGGTCACGAGCCTCGACGTCGCGGAGGCCGGCCGAAGGCGTCCCGCCCCCCTGGCCTTCCGTCAGGCCCTGACGATCCTGAACTCCTACTTCTTCTACACCGACCAGCAGATCGTCGACATCATGGCGATGTACCCCCCCGCGTACATCATGCCCAACAACATCAGCATCCGGCCGGTGGGGCATCCGGACTACTCGGCCGCGGACTGCGTCGCGACGCCCAACAGCCTCGGCTGCCGCGCCAAGGACATCCGGGCCCTCGCGGCCAGCCAGGGCGTGAACGGGAACAAGATCTGCATCGCGTTCCGCCCCGACGTCCACAGCAAGCTGCCCGGCTACCTGCTCGACGAGATCGACGGCGTCAACTTCGATCCGGACTGGCTGATCCGCGTGCCCGGCGACGAGTTCGAGGAGCGGCTGTTCGGCGACTACCGGAACGGGCTGCTCTACACGCCGAACACCGACGCCTCCTGGGCCAACAGCCTGGAGCCCGCCTGCTGCCACAACGGGGTGGCGGGGGACTGCACCGCCCAGGACGAGTGCCTGCTGCGCTACGGCTGGGGCGACGACGCCAACCAGCAGCTCTGGACCGTCACCCTCCTGGGCGACCTGCGGATTCCCGAGTACCGGCAGTGGACGGCGGGTCGGCTGCTGGCCCGGGTGGCCGACGCCGAGGCCGACTGCGCCCTGCTCGGCTACAAGCCGGGCTGGTGGACCTACTACGACGGCCCCACCACGGCCTGGGAGTGCGACCGCGACGGGGACTTCTCCTTCGCCGGCAGCAGCCACGCCTACGACCCCTGCGCCCGGGAGTCGTCGCCGAGCTTCCCCAACCCCTACGGCCCGGGGGAGTTCGCGTCCAGCATGAACGCGCTGTTCGACGAGATCTTCGCCCAGATGGACGCGAAGGGTCAGCACTTCCCGATCCTCACCACCGAGCGGCCCTCCCACGACTTCGACGCCTGGGGCTGGATGGCGAACCGCCACGTGCAGAACTCGCTCATCAAGGGCGAGATGCACAACCCGATCCAGCCCTTCGTCCCGCCCGTGCCGGGCCTGGCCGTGTACCTGACGCCGCCGCCCGAGGACGGCGTGGCGCCGCACCTCGACGTGGACCTGACCGTGGACGTGCGGGGGAACGCGAGCGGGCCCATGGACGTGTACGTCTGGTGCGACTGCACCGCGACCACCACCAACGTGGCGAACGCCCAGTCGCTGTGCGGGACGACGCCCGGCGAGTACTACGAGCTGCTCGGCCAGACCGTCGAGCCCATCGTCGGGATCGACGCCTGCGACTATCCCACCGTGGGCACCTACGTGGTGAAGGTGATCGTCGAGCGCGAAGGCCTCGCCCGTGAGGACCGGAACGCGGTGAACGTCGACTAGGAGCCTGACCCGAGAAGGTCAGCCGACGACGCGAAGGCTCCCGCGAAGCGGAATCGCGGCTAGCCGAGCGAGCCCTTCGGCTCGCCTTGCGGCGGAAGCCGACCCGTCCTGGGTCGGCCTCCCAGGAGACGCCGCCGGCCCCGCTCAGTGGGCGTGGACGACGTCCTCCATCGCCTCGCGCAGCGCGCCCAGGTCGAGGTGGCGGTGGGCCGGCGCCGCGCCCTCCCCCTCCGCCCGGGCCGGGCTCGCGGCGGCCGCCCCGGCCCCGACCCCGGGCGCGTCGAAGCCGTCCCCCGCCAGGTCCACGAAGACCGGGTTCGTGAAGCCGTGGGGCACCAGCCCGGGGACCAGCCGACTCGCGAAGGGGTCGGGCTCGGGGGTCGTGTCCAGCGGCTCGCCCGCCTCCACGAGGAGCCAGGTGTCCCGCTCCACGCGCAGCGGCACGTCGGCGGCGAAGCGCACCACGTCGCCGGCCCCGCCCTCCCAGGGCACGGCGGCACCCGGCGCCACCGCGGGCTCGGTGCCGGCGTCGAACACCCGGAGCTCGGCCCCGTTGGCCACGATCCGCACCTGGTCCACGGGGATCCAGGGCGCGGCCAGCACGCGGATCCTCAGCTCGAGGTCCGGGGAGGCCGGATGCAGGACGTCGCCGATGCGCCCGCGCCGGCCCGCGGAGTCGCGCACCTCGAGCTCGATCCAGGGGCCCGAGCTCGCCACCATGCGGCCCTCCTTCACGAAGCGGTCGAAGCGCGCGCGCGAGAAGACCCAGGGCACGTCGCCGGTGCCGAGTACCCAGGTGCGGAAGTAGCCGGCGGACTCGAGCGCGTTGCGGTGGGAGTCCGAGACGCCGGTGCCGGGGATGAAGGGCACGGGGCCGCTCGGCGTCGGGGCGAAGGCCTGGTTCAGCAGGGAGAACCAGTCGCGCCGCACCTCGAGGAAGTTCCCGAAGTTGAACCCGTTCGCCACCTCGATCACGTCGAAGTCGATGTTGCGCAGCCCGTCGGGGTTGGGGACGCCCGAGGCGCCGGTGACGTCGTCGTCGAGGAGCACGTCGTTGGGCGCCGCCGTGAGGGGCCGGTCCGGCTGGTAGCCCACGCACGCACACTGCCGGGGCTCCGGGCTATCGGGGCAGTCGAGGTCGGCGCTGCAGGTCTGGTCGATGGCGTTCAGGCAGCGCCCGCAGCCGATGTTGTTGAAGAAGCCGATCCCGCCCAGACCGCGCGTCCCCGAGCGCAGGTGGTTGTACTGGATCACCTCGGCGCCGGCCCGGCGCAGGCGGCTGAACAGGAAGTTCGGCGCCACGAACTCGTCCTCGATGGCGCCGTCCTTGCGCTCCAACGGCCGCACCGGCAGGGGCCAGGCGTTCAGGTGCCCGACGCTCTCGGGGAAGACGGGCGGATTGGCGGCGGTCGTGGTCACCTCGGTCCCGACCCGGGACGCGACGAACCGGCCGAGTCGCAACGAATCGATCACCGGCGCGTAGTCGAGCACGAAGTCGTGGTCGGTGCCGACCATCACCTCGACGCCCTCGGCCGCGAAGGCCACCACCCGGGAGCCCGGTGCCGCCGAGCTGTCGAGGCTGCGCGCCGAGTGGATGTGGAAGTCGGCGGAGAGCGCCTTGGAGGTCGGCACCAGGCGCTCGAGCCCGAAGGAGAGCCGCTGCACCGAGCCCGGCGCCACCTCCACCACCTCGCGCGCGATGCCGTACTCGAGCCCGCGCGAGGCGAACACCTCGTAGCGCCCGGGCCGGACCTCGACGCTGCCGATGCCGTCGGGCAGGTAGACGAGGTTCGCCACGGCCAGCGCGCTGCCGAAGGTCTCCGGACGCAGGTCCGTCGGACCCTCGGGCCCGAGCTCGAAGGCCTCGACCTCGAGGCCGAAGCGCGGGTCGGGCGTGGCGTCGAGGCCGAGCAGCGTGATCCGGGACGGGACCCGCAGGCTCGCGGCCGGCCGGGGCCGGTCGAACAGGCGGCCCACCGGCGGCGGCTCCCGCTCCTCGGGCACCTCCACGGTGAAGACCAGCCGTCCCACCGCCGAGAGCGGCGGAGCCTCGACGACCGTCTCGGCCCCGGCCGTCACCTCGGCGGCCACCACCACCGGGTCCCGCTCCGGGGCCCGCAGCTCGATCTCGTAGCTGCCCTCGGGCACCACCACGCCGGAGAAGCGCCCGGCGGCGTCGGTCCGGAACTGGGTGATCGGCGAGCCGTCGGGAAGCTCGACGATGGCCGGGCCGCCGACCCGGGTCGCGATGCCGCTGGCCCGCACCCAGCTGCTGCTCGCCCCGTCGACGTCGCCCGCCAGGGTGCCGGTGCCGAAGCCCAGGCGGTCGCCCAGCTCGCGCAGGATCGGGCTCGCGGTGCTCGCCACGTCGTTGCGGTCGCCGACGTGGAGGCGCCGCTCGTAGCGGATCTCGCGCCCGGGCTGGAGCACCAGCACCGCGGGCAGGTTGCCGATCGCCGTGGCGTCCACGCTGCTGGCGCCGAACAGCAGGCTCGAGGGCAGCGGGAAGGAGGGCTGGCCCTCCTGCTCGAGGCTCGCCGCGACGCCGACCAGCCCGTAGCTCACCTCGCCGCTGCGGCGCATCGTGACGGGATCGATCACGCCGTCGGCCGGGCTCACGTTGCCCGCCGCCACCGAGTAGGGGAGCTGCTCCACCGCGGCGGTGGGGTTCTGGGGGTCGAGCGCGGCGTGGTCGAAGCCGAAGCCCGGCACCGGCGAGAAGGGCAGCAGCGCCCGGGTCGTCCAGGGCATCACGTCGATGAAGCCGCTCAGCAGGCTGGCGCCGCTCGCGCCCTCGTTGCGCACCGAGCTGCGCAGGGTGAGGTAGCGGTCACCCACGCCGAGCGCGTACTCGGTGACCACGGGCAGCTCCGCCGGGGTCAGGGGGTCGAACCCCAGCGCGCCGCCGCGCACCCGGATCACCGCCTCGGTCTCGCCCACCTCGGCCTCGATGGCGTCGTAGACGATGAAGGCGGTGCTGCTCAGGCCTGCGACGCTGAAGAGATGGTTGAGCTGGTCGTTGTGGTGCCCGACCAGGCCCAGGTCGAGCACGGTGCCTCCGGAGAGGCCGGCCTCGCTCTGGAGGCGCGGCGCAGGCTCGACACCCGCGGGCAGATCGGGCTGGGGACCCAGGTCGTCGACCACCACCTCGACGATCCCGTTCGAGAGGTACCAGTCGCCGATCCCGCCGTCGGCGTCGGTGCCGCCGAAGAGCAGGCGCTCGGCGTTGCCCGGTGTGATGCGCTCGGCCACCAGCTGGGCGGCGGCGGGGGCCGCCAGCAGCAGGAGTACGGGGAGCAGCAAGAGCCCGGTCCGGGACCGCACGAGCATGGGGGCGCCTCACGGCCATTATGCCAGCGGCGAGCCTCTGGGAGGGGGTCTTGCGGGTGACTGTAATACGATGTATGACATACATGGTTCGCCCACCCCGACCCGAGGAGACCTGCCATGAGCCGAGACGAGACCCTCACCGCCCGGATCCGCGACGCCATCGACCACGGAGCCACCCGCGTCGAGGGCATCCACCGCTCCATCGCGGAGCTGCCCCTCGAGGTGATGGAGCGGACCGGGCTGTTCGCCCAGACCGCCGCCGACGTGCGCGAGATCCAGGACCGCTCCATCGGGGCCGTCTACGACACGGTGCGGAGCGTGAACCGCCAGGTCGCCGAGCTGGCCTCCGACCTGCTGGGCGCGGGCCGCGACGAGGCCGCGAGCTAGGACGCCCGCCGTGTCCGAGCGCAAGGACCGGCTGATCCAGACCCGGGTTCCCGAGAGCGTGGAGGCCACGCTCAAGCACGAGGCGCGCCGGCGGCGCACCACCGTCTCCCAGATGATCCGGAGCCTGATCGAGGACAGCTTCGAGCTGGTGGACGACGTGGTCGCCAACGTGGACCAGATCGTGAGCGACTCGGTGGAGCTCGCCCAGCAGGTCGGCCGCGACGCGCGACGCCTGCGCCGCCCCCGGCCGGCCGCTCCCTGCCGGGACCCCCTCCCCGGCTCCGCCGAGCGACTCGCGGACGTCCAGGCCTGGAACGAGGTCGTGCTCAACCAGCCCGTGCCCTGCACGAGATGCGGCGCCGAGCTGCCCCGCGGCAGCCGCGCCTACCTGGGCCTGGGCGCCCGGGGCGAGCGCACCAGCGCCTGGCTGTGCGGTCCCGCCGTCGAGGCCCTCGCCGACGCGCCGCCCGCGGAGCGTCGGGAGTGAGGATCGACACCCGCCTGCGCCACGTGACCCTCCACGGCCACGAGGTGGGCTACCGCATGGCCGGCGAGGGGCCCGTCGTGCTGCTGATCCACGGCATGGCGGGCAGCTCCCGCACCTGGCAGGAGGTGATGCCGCGCCTGGCCCGCCACTACACCGTGGTGGCGCCGGACCTGCTCGGGCACGGCGAGTCCGCCAAGCCCATGGGCGACTACTCCCTCGGCTCCCACGCCAGCGGCCTGCGTGACCTGCTGGTCGGCGCCCTCGGCATCGAGCGCGCCACCCTGGTGGGGCAGTCCCTGGGCGGCGGCGTGGCGATGCAGCTCGCCTACCAGCACCCGGAGCTCTGCGAGCGCCTGGTGCTCGCGGGCAGCGGCGGCCTGGGCCGCGAGGTGAGCTGGGTGCTGCGCCTCCTGACCCTGCCCGGCGCCGAGTACCTGATGCCGGTGCTGTTCCCGCGCTTCGTCCGCGAGCACGGCGACGAGCTCTCGGCCTTCCTCCACGACGTCGGCGTGCGCGCCCCCCACGCCGCCGAGATGTGGCGCGCCTACGCGTCCCTCACCGAGCCCGAGAACCGCCACGCCTTCGTCCGCACCCTGCGCGCCGTGATCGACCCCGGCGGCCAGACCGTGAGCGCCCGCGACCGCCTCTACCTCGCCCGCGCCGTGCCCACCCTGATCCTCTGGGGCGACCGCGACGACATCATCCCCGTCGAGCACGCCCGCGCCGCCCACCGCCTGATCCCCGGCAGCCGGCTCGAGGTCTTCGAGGGCGCGGGCCACTTCCTCCACGTCGAGGAGCCCGAGCGCTTCGCCGCCGCGCTGCGGGAGTTCATCGAGAGCACCCACCCCGCCGACGACGACCGCGAGAGCTTCCGCGAGCTGTTGCGAAGCCAGGGAGGCGACGCGGCCGCGGCTCCTGCCCCTCATTCGCACTAGCTCCCCGCGGCTCACCGCCCCGACGCCTGCCCCTTCCGGCCCCACAACGGCACCCCACGCGGTTTTGTGTTGATTTCCGCCGTTCGCCGAACGTATATGCGACGAAGCGGAGGGCTCCATGCGTACCACCCGGATCCTCGTCTCGGCGGCCGCCGCGGCGGCGCTGCTCAGCCAGACCGGCTGCGCGATGCGTCAGGGCGACATGACCATCGTCTCCACCCGGAACGTGAACCTCGACCGCGTCGACCTCGACTCGATGCCGCAGGTGCGCCAGGTGACGGGCGAGACCAGCCGCCCGATCATCCTGTTCATCCCGCTGGGCTACCCGCACCTCGAGGACGCCATCGACGACGCCCTCGACAAGGGCGACGGAGACGTGATGACCGACGCCGTCATCCACACCGACGGCTACTGGCTGCTGCTCTTCGGCGAGAACAAGATCCGCGTCAAGGGAACGGTGATCGACACCAAGGGAGGTACGAAGTGAAGCTCCGACGAACGCTCGCCGTGGCTGCGTGCCTCGCCCTCCTCGGCGCCTCCACGGGCTGCACGGTCCGCCACGGCGACTTCACGGTCCTCTCCAACAAGGTGCTGCGCCTCTCGGAGTTCGAGCTCGACAAGGCCGAGCGGATCAAGAGCGTGACCGGCAAGGAGGTCCAGCACATGTTCATCGTCATCCCCACCAGCGGCCCGCCGACCCTCGAGGGCGCGCTCGACGACGCCTTCGACCAGACCGACGGAGACGTGATGACCGACGCCGTGGTCGAGTTCTGGTCCTGGTACATCCCCTACATCTACGGGCAGACGGGATGGTCCGTGAAGGGGGACGTGGTCAAGACGCGCCGGAACTAGCCGAGCCGTCCTGGCTCCGCCCCCCGGGCGGAAGGCTGACGCGGAGCACGGTGTAGTCCGCGATCGCAGACGCCCCCGGTGTAGGCGACCGGGGGCGTCGGGGACTCCTTGGAGCGGGAAACGGGACTCGAACCCGCGACCCTCGGCTTGGGAAGCCGATGCTCTACCACTGAGCTATTCCCGCGCTCCACCGGAGGGTGGCACGGCGGGAATCGCCCGGCAAGACGCGCGGCCGGCGCTCAGTCGTCGAGGATGTCCACGAACAGATCGTCGAGGTCGTCCTGCTTCGGCGGGCCCTCGCTGGGGACCTGCGTCGCCACCGGGGCCGGAGCGGGCGCAGCCACCGGAGCGGGAGCCGGCGCCGGCGCGGGCGCCTGCGGAGCCGGTGCGACGGGTGCCGCCTGGGGCGCCTGCGGTGCCGGCTGGGCCGGCGGAGCGGGCTGGGCGACCTCCTCGAAGTCCGCGGGGCCCACGGTCTGCTTGGGACGCGCGGCGGCGGTCTCCATGGTGGGCGTGGTCTCGTCGAACTCCAGCAGCGCGAGCGCCAGGGAATCGCCGGGGTTGGCGCCTTCCGGGAGCTTCGGCAGCGGCATCGGCGAGCGCGCCGGAGCCTCGGGCTGCGCAGCGGCGGCCGGCACGGGCGCTGCGGGTGCCGGTGCCACGGGCACCTCGGGCGCGGGCGCCGCGGCCGGAGCGACGGGCTCGGGTGCGGCTGCCGACGGAGCCGCGGCCTGCGTCGGGGCGGCGGGTGCCGCGGGCGCCGGCTGCATCGGCTCCGCCACGGGCGCCGGAGCCGTGGCGACGGGCGCCGGGGGCTCCTGGGGAATCACCATGGTCGCGTCGGGATCGGCGTCGAAGTCGAAGTCGAGATCCGACGACTCGGCGGCGGGCTCGGCGGCGGGAGCCGGTGCGGGGGCGACGGGCTCGGCCGGCGCGGCCGCCACGGGAGCGGGCTCGGGTGCCGGTGCGGCGGCGGGTGCGCTCGGCGCGGCGGCCTCCGGCGCAACGGGCGCGGGCTCCGGAACGGCGGGAGCCGCCGGTGCTACGGGCATGGCCTCGGGCGCAGCGACCGGAGCCACCGGCTCGGCCGGCGGCTGGGGTGCCACGGGCCCCGGCGCGAGAGCCGCGACGGCGGGCTCGGGTGCCGGGGCGGCGACCGGCGGCGCGGGCTCCGGCGCCACGGGCGCGACCGGAGCCGCGGGCTGGACCGGGACCTCCGAAGCGGCTGCAGCGGGAGCGGCGGCCGGAGGCGCGACGGCGACCTCGGGGGCCGGCGGCGCCGGCGCCGCGACGGGCTCGGGCGCAACGGGCGCCGGGGCCGGCGCGGCCTGCACGGCGGGCGCGGCGGGCTGCGGCTCCACCGGACCCGGCGGGGCCGCCGGTGCCACCGGCGCGGGCGCGGCGACGGGCTGCGCGGCCGGCTGCACGACGGGCGCCGGGGCCGGCGCCACGGGCTGGGCCGCCGGCTCCGCGATCGGCGCGGGCTCCGGCTCCTCGGGCGCGAACTCGAGGTCCTCGGACGCCTTCTCCACGTCCGCCACCGTGGCGGCGGTGCGGCCCGCCAGCCAGGCCTCGTAGAGCGCGTTGTCGGCGAGGGTGTTGAGGCGCCGGGGCGCGCCGCCGGCCAGCTCGATGAGGCGCGCGATGGCGCTCGACTCGAGCACCGCCGGGTTGCCCTCGGCCACGCGCACGCGGTGGTTCAGGTACTGGATCGAGGTCTCGGGGTCCATCGCGGCGAGGCGCACGTTCACGTCCACCCGGGCGGCGAGGCCCGTCTCGGCGACCGCGGCGGCGAGGCTCGGCAGGCCGACCAGCACGAGGGAGAGCATGCGGCGCTCCTCGTACTCGAGGTTCAGCAGCCCGCGCAGCTCGCTCAGTGCGTTCTTCTCGAGCAGCACCTGGGCCTCGTCGATGATGAGCACGGTGTTGCGGCCGTCCTCCTTCACGATGGCGAGCTGCTCGTAGATCTGGCCCAGCAGCTCCGAGCGGTCCGACGCCGGATCGTCCACGCCGAGCTGCCGCGCGAAGCGCGTGAGCACCCAGTCGCCATCCGAGGTGCCGACCACGGGCACCAGCAGGCACGCCTCGTACACCTCCTCCTCGAGGTCCTCGAGCAGGTGGCGCACCACCATGGTCTTGCCCGTGCCCTCGGGCCCGGTGAAGAGGCACAGCCCCTTGCCCTGGCTGATCGCACGCAGCAGGCGACGCTCTGCGTTCGCGTGCTCCGCGCTCGCGAAGTAGAGGTGCACGAGGGGATCGTTCACGAAGGGATCCCGGTTCAAACCGAAGTGTTTCAGGTGCTCCACCGTCGTTCCTCTACACGAATGAGATCTTCTTGTTGCGCCGCTTCTTCTTCCGCGGCTTGGGGGTCTCGGGCTCGGGCTCCGGCTCCTCGAAGGGCTCCGGATCGGCGACGAAGGCCGGCTCGGGCTCCGGCTCCGCCTCGGCGATGAACTCGGCCTCGGGCTCGGGCTGGAGCTCCGGCTGCAGCTCCGCCTCGGGCTCGGGCTCCACGGGCTCCGCCTCGATGAGCGGCGCCTCGTCGGCCTCGAGGAGCCGGGCCTCGGGCGCCGGGGGCGCACCGGGAACCTCGGGCTCCACGGGGATCAGCGGGACGTCCTCCTCGTCCTCGGCGTCCATCAGGTCGTCGAAGGACTCGTAGTCCTCCTCCGCGGCGGGCTCCTCGGCGACCGGCTCCGCGACCGGCGGGGCCTGCGGCGCCTCGTCGTCGAACTCCTCCTCGGCCTCGGCGACGAGATCCTCGAAGGACTCGAAGTCCTCCTCGTCGCCCTCCTCCTCGTCGGGAGAGGCCACGCCGTCGAGCTCCGCCAGGTGCTCCTGGACGTCGCAGAAGTCGGGGGCGATGGCGGCCACCGCCTCCCAGGCGGCCCGCGCGCGCTCGCGATCGCCCACGCTCTCGTAGGCGCGGCCGAGGTCGAAGCGCAGCGCGATCTGCTGCTCCTCGGGCACCTCCGGCATGGCGAGGGCCTGCTCGAGGTGGCCGACGGCGTCGGCGCCCTGCCCCTGCTCGATGGCGCACAGCCCCAGCATGTGGAGCGAATCGAGTCGCCGGCCCGGGCCCTGGAGCGCGGCGCGGAACTCCCCCATCGCGTCGTCGAGGAGCCCCATCTCGCGGTACGCGATGCCGAGGTCGTAGCGGGCCTGGTGGTCGCCGTCGTCGAGGGTCTGCTCGACGCCCTTCTTGAACGCCGCGAAGACCGCCTCGAAGCCCTCGCCCTCGGTCTCGCTGGCGACGCCGCCGGCGCCGCCCTCCTCGTGGAAGGCGCCGGAGAGCTCCTTGGCGAGGTCGAAGTCGCCGGACTCGCCGGCCTCGGCGGCGGGCGCCTCGGCGTCCTCGGCCTGGGCCGCCGTCTCGACGGCCGCATCGGGCTCCGTGTCGTCGGCGTCGAGGGTCGAGAGCTCGGCCGCGAGCTCGGAGGCGGGGTCGGCGTCCTCCACCGGAGCGGGTGCGGGCGCCTCGGCCGGGGGCTCCTCCGCCACGGGCTCGGCGGCCGTGGCGATCTCGGGCTCCGGGGCCTCCGCGGTCTCGGGCTCGGTGTCGGGGACGACGTCGTCCTCGCCGTCGTCGCTGAGCACGCCGAGGGGACTCGTCTCCTCGTCGTCGTCGGCGAAGACCCGGTTCAGCGCCTCGGAGGGCGTCAGGTCCTCGGCGACCTCGCCCTCGTCGTCGAGGGTGTCGGCGTCGAAGAGGGACTCCTCGGCCGCGGGCTCCGGGACCTCGGGAGCCGTCACCTCGGCGTCGACCTCGACCTCGGGCGCAGCGGCGGCGAACGCCTCCTCGAGCGCCTCGGCGGGCCTCGCCGCCTCCATGGGCGCGGGCGCGACGGCCTCCTCCGCGGGCGGGGCGTCGCTCCCGTCGAGGTCCACCTCGACGTCCACGTCCAGGGCGACGTCGACGTCGAGCGCCGGCTCGTCGGGAACGACGGGCGCCGCCTCGGCGCTCTCCACGGGCTCCGCGGGCTCGGGCGCGGCGGCGGGTGCGGCCGCCTCGGCGGCGCGCGCGGCCTCGATCTCGCCGAGGCGCAGCATCACCTGGGGGTGGTTCGGCGCGGACTCGAGGATCCGGCGGTAGACGGCCTCGGACTCGTCGTAGAGGCCCTGCTGGAAGTAGAAGGCGGCCTCGTCGAGGGCCTCGGCGACGCGCTCCGGCGAGGCGAACTCCGAGGGCTCGGGTTCCGGCTCGGGCGCTGCCTCGCTCTCGGCCGGAGCTTCGCCCGACGGGGGCTCGTCGGGCAGCTCGAACTCGAGCTCGGCGCCCGCCGCCACCTCCGAGGGTGCGAGGGTGTCGGCGTCGAGGGGCGACTCCTCCTCGAGCACCACCGGCTCCGGCGAGACCTCGGCGGCGGCCGGCGCCGGCGGCACGGTGGTCACCGAGGCGGTGTCCTCCTCCTCGTCGAACTCGAACTCGAGCTCCACGCCGGGCGGCGTGGTGGGCTCGGCCTGGGGAGCCGTCACCTCGGTCTCGAGGGCGGCGTTCACGCCGCTCAGGTCCGGCGGCTCGTCGAGGTCGATCTCCATGCCCTCGGAGCCGGTCTCGCCCTCCACCTCGTCCGCCGCGTCGAGCTCGACGTCGATCTCGATGTCGTCGGCCACGACCGGCGCGGGGGCGGAGGCCGGCGGGCCGCCGAGCTCTTGGGCCGCGGCGGGATCGAGGGCCTCGATCCGGGCGTGCAGGGTCGCGAAGGACTCGTTGTCGCCCTGGTCGCGCGCGTTCTGTGCGGCGCGGGTGAAGGAGTCCACCGCCTCGGGCATGGCGCCGCAGGCCTCGAAGCTCTCGGCCAGCCGGGTGAGCACCTCGCGCTCCGTGGGCTCGAGGGCCAGGATCGCGCGCAGGCTCTCGATGGCGCGATCGTTCTTGCCGTAGCGCCGGAACACGTTGGCCTCGGCGAAGAGCTGCTCCGCGTCGCCCGCGACCGTGGCCTGCCCGATCGACTCCTCGGCGGCCGTCTCGGCAGCGGCCGCAGGAGGCGTGGCCGGGGCGGCGGGCTCCGGGGCGGGAGCGCCGGGGTCGATCTCCAGGGGCTCGGCTCCGGCGGCGCTGGCGTCGAGGGTGTCGTCGAGGAGCAGGTCCTCGTCGCCGGTCTCGAGCTCCTCGTCACCGCTCACCGAGAAGGCGTCGTCGGGCCCGTAGCGCTGGAGGATGCCGCGCGCCTTCTCCTCCTCGCCGCGGTCGCGCAGCGCCTGGGCCATGCGCTGGTAGACGCCGGGAAGGTCGCCGTCCCGTCCCTGGCCGCGGTACGCCTCGGCGAGGATCTCGCAGCCCTCCACCACGTGGTCGGGACAGTGTTCGAGGATGCGCTCGCCGGCGAGCTGCGCCTCGGACCACTTGGCGAGGGAGACGTGGGCGCGACCGACGGCGCACCAGGTGTCGGCGTCGTCGGGCACGACCTCGAGGATCTTCTGGAGCACCCCGAGCTGGCCCTCGAGCTCGTTCTGTCGCTCCAGCTCCGCGGCGCACTCGCGGTATTCGACCAGCGCCTCGTCGGTGAGGCCCTCCTGGCGCAGCAGCTCGGCGACCTTCAGGCGGTTGGTGGTGTTGCCCGGATCGAGGGTCGCCATCTTGCGCAGCACGTCGAGGGCGGCGTGCTTGTCGCCCTCGCGGTAGTGCGCGTCGGCGGCGGTCTGGAGCGCCTTCATCGCATCCGAGGTGAGCCCGAGCCGCTGGTAGAGCTCGGCCAGGGGCACGTGGATGTCGATGCGCTTGGGATCGATCTTGCTGATCTGCTTGAAGAGCGCGACGGCCTTGGCGTCGAAGCCGTCCTTCATGAACTGCTGGGCGACCTTCAGGTAGGCCCCGACGGCCTCCTCGGTCTTGCCCTGGCGCAGGTAGATGTCGCCGATCTTGAGCCGCACGTTGGCGTCGCGCGGGTCGGCCTCGAGCAGGGTCTTGTAGTCCTTGATGGCGCGATCCAGGGAGCCCTTCTGCAGATGCTTCTGCGCGGACTGCAGGATCTTGCGCTTGTTGATCGCCACCAGAGCCCCTCGACCGGCTGAGGACGTGCCTCGGGGGAGACGGGTCCCATTCCCCCGTCCCCTCGTATCGGTCGCCGGGGAGGCCTCTTGAGGTGGCAAGCCGGGCCGGAGAGGCCTTTGGGCCCCAGGAAATGGACGCGTCCGCGCGTCTCCGGCGAGCTGGGCGTGGGGGTTCCCGGACGATCCGGGTCAGGAGGCCAGCCGGTCCAGCAGCGCGGTAAGCCCCAGCCGGTAGCTCAGGGGCCCGAATCCGGTCACCACCCCCGCTGCAATTCCAGACACGTAGGAATGGCTCCGGAAGCTCTCCCGGGCGTGGACGTTGGACAGGTGGACCTCCACCACGGGGAGCTCCACGGCGGCCAGGGCGTCGCGCAGGGCCACGCTGGTGTGGGTCAGGCCCCCGGGGTTGATCAGGATGCCGGCCGCCCAGGCCCGGGCCTCCTGGATGCGGTCCAGGAGGTCGCCCTCGTGGTTCGACTGGAAGCAGCGCACCTCGACGCCGGCGGCCTTGCCCTGGGCGACGAGGCCGGCGTCGATCTCCTCGAGGGTGGCGGTGCCGTAGACCTCGGGCTCCCGGGTGCCCAGGAGGTTGAGGTTCGGTCCGTGCACCACGAGCACGCGGCGGGGATCACCCATGGCGCGCAGGCTAGCGACTCGCGCGGCGCCCTGCCCCGGTCGCGGCCGCTAGAGCTCGGCGCGGATGATGGCCGCGTGGCGGCGCAGCACGAAGCGCGCCTTGCCGAGGTTGGCGTCGGGATCGAGGGCCAGCAGCAGGAAGTTCTCCTCGTCCACCATGCGCAGCACCAGCCAGAAGCCGGTGGCGCGCACCGCGAGCTCGGCCAGCTCGCCGGCCCCCACGGACTCGGCCGCCTTGCGCGTCTCGTTCAGGATGCGGCCGAACTCGACGCCCACGGCGACGGGGTCGAGGGCGACGCCGTCGGCGCCCGCCACCTCCACCTGCTCGATGGGAATGCCGTCGGGGCCCATCAGCGCAACGCCGAGGCCCTCGCCGCAGTCTTCCAGGATCGCGTGCAGCATCACGTCGAAGCTCATCGTCGCCCCTTGCGAAGGTTGTCGAGCCAACCCTCGAGTTTTCGCACCACCCGCTCCCGCTCCGGCGGCTCCTCCGCCTCGCGGCCTTCCTGCGGTGCCGCGGCCGCGACGGCCTCGTCGGCGGCCGGCGTCGAGTCGAGGTTCTCGCGGATCCGCTGGGCCTCGTCGCTGCGCCCCTGGCGCTCCAGGATGTCGGCCATGCTGCGGGTCGCGAAGGGGGAGTCCGCCGCCGCCCCCAGCGTCGGCCCCGCCGCCGGGGAGGCCTCGGCCTCGTCGGGCTCGCGCTCCACGGCGCGCACCACGGCCTCGGCGACGCCGTTGGCGTCCATCATCTCGCCGGTGTCCGGCTCCGCCACCGCGAAGGCGTGGTCGAGCTCGCCCTCGTCGAGGTCGTCCATCAGCTCGGCTTCGGCGACGGGCTCGGCGGAGAGGTCCGGCAGCGCGGCGCGCGCGACGGGATGGTCGGGCACCGCGTCCACCACGCGCATCAGCTCGCCGCGCGCCTCGTCGATGCGGCCGAGGTCGAGCAGCGCGAGACCGAGGGCGACGCGCCCGGCCGGGTGGTCCGGGTGGCGGCGCAGGCCCTCGCGCGCGACGCGCTCCGCCTCCTCGGGACGGCCGGCGCGGCGCTGGGCCTCGCTGAGCGCCGGGAACGCGGTGGTGCCGCCCTCCCCGCGCACGACCGCCTCGAGCCGTGCGACCTCCCGCTGGGCCAGCTGCTGTTCCACGTCGCGTTCCCCTCCGTGCCTTCCGACCCGTCCGTCTCGCTGGTGCCGTCCGGCGCCGACCGCTGGTCAGCGCGCCCGGGGAGGCAGGATCCGCTCCGGCGTCAGCGGAACCACCTCCGCCCGGCCGATCTCGCGCAGGGCGATGAACCGGATCTCGCCCTCCCTCCTCTTCTTATCGACACGCAGCGCCCCGAGATAAGCCCTGCGCGGGAAGGCGGGAAGCTCGGTGGGGAGGCCGGCCCGCACCAGCAGCTCCGCGAGCCGGGGGGCCGTTCCCTCGGGGGCCAGGCCCAGCTCCTCGGAGCGGCGCGCCGCGAACACCATCCCCATGGCGACCGCCTCCCCGTGGAGGACGCCCCGGTAGCGCTTCAGGGCCTCCACGGCGTGGCCCAGGGTGTGGCCGAAGTTCAGCAGCATGCGGGTGCCGGCCTCGCGCTCGTCCTCGGCCACCACCTCGGCCTTGATCTCGCAGTTGCGCTCCAGCACCGGCACCAGCACCTCCGGGTCGAGGTCGAGGAAGCGCTCCAGCTCGCCCTCCAGGCGCGCGAACAGGGCGGCGTCCCGGATGGCGGCGTGCTTCACCACCTCGGCGCTGCCGGCGGCCCGCTGGCGCGGGGGCAGCGTCCGCAGCAGGGAGGCATCGATCCAGACCAGCTTCGGCTGGTGGAAGGCGCCCACCAGGTTCTTGCCCCGGGGCAGGTTGACGCCGGTCTTGCCGCCCACGCTGGCGTCCACCATGGCGAGCACCGTGGTGGGGACCTGCACGAAGGGCAGCCCGCGCAGCAGGGTGGCGGCCACGAAGCCCGCGAGGTCGCCCACCACGCCGCCGCCGAGTGCGATCACCGCCGTGGCGCGGTCGGCGCCGGCGTCGAGGAAGGCCTCGTAGAGCTTCGCCGCCTGGCGCAGGCTCTTGGTGCGGTCCCCGTCGGGCACCTCGAAGCGCCGGGCCCTGATGCCCGCCTCGCGCAGGGAGCGCATCACCGCGGGGCCGTGGCGCTTCGCGACGGCGGGGACCGTCACCACCATGGCGCGGCTCGCCCCGGTGCGCCGGGCCACCTCGGCGCCGAGCTTCGCCACGGTGTCGAAGCCGATCACGATGGGGTAGCTGCGCTCGCCCAGCTCGACGTGGACGGTGCGCTCGAGGCCGCTGCCGGACCGGCTCACGCCGCGGCTCCGGCGAGGCGCTCGGCCAGCAGCACCCCCACCTCCTCGGGCGCGAGGTCGTCGGTGTCCACGGCGATCTCCGAGGCCGCGTAGTGGGGCTCGCGCTCGGCCAGGAGCGCCGCCAGGCGCTGCCTGCGGCCGCCGGCGTCGAGCCCCCGCAGCAGGGGCCGCTCCTCGCTCCCGCCGGCCACCCGGGCCGCCAGGGTCTCGGGCCGCGCGCGCAGCCAGACCCGGGTGCCCGACGCGGCCAGCTGGGCCCCGACCCCGGGCTGGGCCACGGCGCCGCCTCCCAGGGCCACCACGGCCCGCTCGCCGGCCACCGCCGCGATGGCGGCGCGCTCCTGCTCGCGGAAGGAGGCCTCGCCCTCCCGGGCGAAGATCTCGGCCACGGAGGCGCCCGCGGCGCGCTCCACCTCGGCGTCGGTGTCCACGAAGCGCACCCCCAGCCGCGCGGCGAGCTCCACCCCCACCGCGGACTTGCCGGCTCCCATCATGCCGACCAGCCAGATCGTGCCGAGCCCCATCGGGCGAGTATAGACGACGACGGGGGAGAGCCGAAGCTCTCCCCCGTCCGTTTCGTGCCACCGGCGGCGGGATCCGCCGCCCGCGCCGCCTAGCTCGCGACCTCCGGGTTCACCACGATGCGAGGCGTGACGAACACCAGGAGCTCCTTGCGGATGTCGCGCACCTCGGAGTTGCGGAACGCCATCCCGAGGATCGGGATCTTGTGGAAGTACGGCACCCGCGAGACCCGGTCCGACGTGTTCACCACGTAGATCCCGCCGATCACCAGGGTCTGGCCGTCCTTCACCAGGGTCTCGGTCTCCGCCTGGTTCTTGGCGATGGCCGGAGAGCCCGTCGGCGTCTGGACGCTGTCGTCCGGCGCGTTGCGCTGCACCTCGATGGACATGATGATGCTGCGGTCCGCCGTGATGTGCGGCGTCACCTCCAGCTTCAGCACCGCGTCGATGAACTCGAGCCTGGCGTCGCCGTTCTCGAAGGTCTGGAACGGGATCGACACGCCCTGCTCGATCGACGCCTTGCGGTTGTCCAGGGTCACCACCCGCGGGCTCGAGATCACCTTGCCCTCGCCGTTGCTCTCGGCCGCCTCCAGCTGGAGATCGACGTTGAACTTCTCGTCGAGGATGAAGGCGCCCAGGTCGAGCAGACCCGTGGGAATGCTCGTGATCGGGTTCGACGTCACCACCTGGTTGTCGCCCCGGAACACGAGGTCCCGGCCCAGGCTGATGTCCCGCCGCACGTTGCTGCTGGTGTCGAAGCCGTCCTCGAAGGGCTGGGTGCCGAAGGAGAAGCTGCTGCCCAGCTCCCGCGAGAAGTCGAGGTTGGCCTCGACGATCTTCGCCTCGATCAGCACCTGGGGCGTCTGGGTGTCGATGGCCTTGATGAGGGCCGTCGCCTCGTCGATCACGGACTTGATGTCCTTGAGGATCAGCGTGTTGGTCCGCTTGTCCACGTCGACGGTGCCCCGCGGCGTCAGCAGCCGCGTGATCATCTTCGAGACCTCGTCCACGCTGGCGTAGTTCACCGGCTGGAGCTTGACCACGAGATCCTCGAGCTTCTCCTTGGCCCGGCGCTCCTGGAGCCGCGCCTCCTCCTCGGCCTGGAGCAGGTCCGCGGGAGCGATGCGCAGCACGTTGCCCACCCGCACGAAGCCGAGGCCCCGCGTGAGCAGGATGACGTCCAGCGCCTGGTCCCAGGGAACGTCCACCAGCCGGATCGTGACCTGGCCGTCCACCTCGTCGCCGGCGATGATGTTGAGGTCCGACACCTCGGCGATGAGACGCAGCACGTCGGCGATCTCGACGTCCTTGAAGTCGAGGGAGATGCGGCGGCCGGTGTAGACCTTGCCGTCGATCAGGCCCCCCTCCTCGAGGATGTCCACGGACTCGAGCGGCTCGAGGGCCGCCGGAGCCGCCGGCGGAGCCGGAGCGGGCGCCGTCGCCTGGGCCACGGCCTTGGCGGCGCCGGTGCTCGGCGCCTCGGGTGCGGCCTCGAGCTCGTCGAACATCGGCACCGTCGAAGCCACCTCCCCGGTCTTGGGGAAGTCGAGGAACAGCATGGTTCCGCGCTGGCTCACCGCGGGGTCGACGCCCGCCGCGCGCCGCACGACGACGCGCACCTCGGGGACGTCCATCTCGGGCTGCTGGAAGGCCGTCACCAGGCCCACCGAGCCCGCCGGCTCCGGCGCGATCCGCACCGCCGCCTCGGGGTCGATGCTGGCGCCGTGGATCCGCACCATCAGCGTGTCCGGAGCCACCTCGGTCACGTCGTAGCTCGCGACGCCGTCGGTCAGCACCACCAGGCGCTCGGCCTCGCCGGTGTCGTCGAACTGGACGCCGTAGACCTCGGTCGTCGTGGCCTCGGCCTCGGCGATCTCCGCCGGGGCGGCCTCGGCGCCGGACTCGCTCTCGGCGGCCCAGTCCTCGTTCTCCCAGGCCTGGCTCTCCCAGTCCTCGTTCTCCCAGGCCGCGTCGCCCGCCTCGGCGGTCTCCGCGATCTCGGAGGCGATCTCCTCGCCGGCCTCGGCCACGGTCTCGTCGACCTCGTCGACCTCGGCGGCATCGGCGGCATCGGCGGCGAAGGACGACTCGTCCTCCAGCGCCTCGTCGATGCCCGCCCAGGCATCGGCCTCGGCGGTCTCGGCGATCTCCGCGGTCTCCTCGAAGGCGGCGATCTCGGCGTCGGCCTCGAAGCCCTCGGCGCCCTGCTCCGCGATCTCCTCGGTCCCGGCCTCGGCGGTCTCCTCGACCGCCTCCCAGGGCTGGGCGGAGGCGATCCCGTCGCCCCCGTCGAAGCGGATCAGGAGGCCGTCGAAGGTCGTGTCCAGTGCGGCCTGGGCGAAGTCGAAGCCCTCGGTGGCGTCGAGCACGACCCGCACCTTGTCGGCGTGCTGGCCGATGCGGACCCGCGAGACCGGGTCGGCGCCGACGTCGACGGCGCCACCGGTCTTGCTCACCATGCCCGGCAGGTCGACGACGAGCCGGGTCGGGTTCTCGAGCACGAAGTGGTCCGCGTCCAGGATGGCGCCGTTCGCCAGCAGGTGGATCCGGGCGCCCGCCTCCGGGGTCTCCGCGGTCACCTCGAGGAGCGAGTCCGCGGGCTTCTCGGCCAGGGGCGTCTCGGTCGTCTCGGCGACGCCCTCGTCGGTCCACTGGAAGGGGGTCTCCGCGGCCTCGCCGGTCCCGGAGTCGCTCCCGAAGCTCTCGGTCTCGCCCAGCACCGTGCCCTCGGGCGCGATGCGGATCTCGACCTGGTTCTCGAGGACGACCACGTCGTAGGCGACGGGCTCCACGAGGGAGAGCTCCACGCGGGTGCGGTCCTCGCCGGTGCCGAGGGAGAAGGGCGTCACCGCGACCTCCTCCACCGTGCCGTCGTAGACCGCCGTCGCCTCGGGCACCTCCCGGGCGCTCACGCCCACGAGGTCCACGACGACCCGCGGCGGGTCCTCCTGCTGGAAGGCCGTGTAGACCGGGTCCACCGGGCCCACCAGCCGGATCACGGTCCCGCCGTCACCCGACTCCACCTGCACCTCGGAGAGGTGCATGGGCGTCGGTGCCGGGAGGGTCGTGGTGGGCGCGTTCGCGCACGCCCACGAGACGATGCCGAGGCTCGCGACGGCCACGAGCATCGCCTTCCCCCTGATTCCGTCGACACTGAAAGCAGTCATCGAGCTCACCCTCCCTGGCCCTGCCGAACGCGCATCTCGATCTCTTTCGTGGTTCTGTCGCCCACGTAGTCCACGTACGTCTCTCTCACGAGCATCAGGTTGTCGTCGATGCTCAGAATCTGGCCATCGTTCTTGCCGATGGCGTCACCCTCGCTCACGATGTAGGCCTGGCCCGAAGGGTCGGCGACCAGCGCGCGCCGGTTGTCCGTCTCCCAGACCACGCCCAGGACGTCGAGCTGCTGGAGCTCGAACTGCTCCAGGGGTCCCTTCGTCGTGACGTCGACCTCCTTGAGGCGGTCGAGCACGAAGGAGCGGAAGGGGTCCTTCTTGCCCAGGGGGTCGTAGCGGTAGGCGGCCACGGCCACGGGCGCCGGCGTCGTCTGGGCCGCGAGCCCGGGTGCCGCTCCCTCGGCCGTCCCGGTGCCGGCCTGGGTCGCGCCCGCCGCGCCCGGCCGGGTCGCGGCGGCGGGAGCCTTGGCGGTCCTCGGCGGCGAGGCCTTGCGCTCCTGCTTCACGATCCGCTCGCGCTGCTTCTGGAAGTCGGAGGACGCTCCGCCCTTCCCGCAGCCCGTCGCGGCCATCACGGCGACGACGAGGATCGCGATCGTCCATCCCCTCGCGTTCATCGCTTGCCCTTCCCCTTGGCCTTGCGCTTGCCCTTGCCCTTCTTGCCCGGCGCCTCGGTCGCCGCCGGAGCGGGCTCGATGAAGCGGAAGGTCTGCGCCTGCCCCTTCACCTTGAGCACGGTGTCGAAGGCGTTCTCGTCGTCGATGGTCATGTCCAGGCGGCCGATGTTCACGATCCGCGGCAGGCGCGACAGCTCGTCGAAGAACACCGCGATGTCGTGGTAGCGGCCGGTGAACTCCAGATCGATCGGAACCTCGGCGTAGAAGTCGCGGCGGACCTCGGGCTGCGGGTTGAAGGCCCGCACGTCGAGGCCGGCGTTCTTGCCCAGGCTCGAGATGTCCGTCAGGAGCACCGGCAGCTCCTTGCTGTCCGGGAGCTGGCGGAGCGCCACCTTGAACTTGGCCTCGAGCTCGGCGATGGTCGCCTCGTACTTCTCGAGGTTCCCCGCTACGGAGCGCACCTCGTTGAGCTTCCGCTGCAGCTCCTGCTGCTGGGACTCGATCTTCGCCATCTGCCGCTTGGCGGGCAGGTAGGAGAAGTAGACGAAGGCGCCCACCACCAGGACGACGATCACCGGGATCGTCGCCATGCGGGCCGGCTTGGGCAGCCGCGACAGCTTCTCGAACTGCTGGGTGATCTGGTCCAGTCCGTCCAGTGCCATGGGGCCCTCCTAGCGGCCCGCGCCGGCCGGGGCCGCCGCCCCGGCGGACGCCGTCTGCTGCACCCCGGCTCCCGGGGAGGTGATGGAGGCCGTCAGCTTGAACTTGTTCAGCTTGAGCCCGTCGTTCTCCTCGGCCTGGGTGCTCACCAGCTCCACGTTGCTGAAGTACGGCGAGTCGCCCAGGGCGGTGAGGAAGGCCGCCACGAGCTCGTTGTCGAGGCTCATGCCCTCGAGGCTCAGCTGGTTGCCGAGGGTGCCCACCCGGGTGAGCCAGAGGCGCTCGGGGCTGTGGGTGGCCAGCTCGTCCAGCACCCGCACCGGACCCGAGCGGGAGCGGTCCAGCCGCTCGATCACGCCGAGCTTCTTCTCGATGCGCTCCTGGGTGGCGCGCAGCTCCTCGACCTGCTTGAGCTGCTTCTTGTAGCTGTCGATCTCGCTCTGGGTGGCGGCCAGGTTGCGGCGCGCCTCCTTGAGGTCGGTCGTCTGCTTCCAGTAGAAGGCACCCACCAGGAGCAGCGAGCCGACGAGGGCCGCGGCCATCATGATGGCGAGCTGGCGGATGCCGGCCCTGCGGCGCTCCTCGCGGACCGGAAGGAGATTGATCTGGATCATCAGTCGTCCATCCTTCGCATGGCCAGGCCCACGCCGACTCCGAGGGACGGAGCCAGGTCGGCGAGGTAGTCGGGATCGAAGCGGTTGTTGGGCAGCATCCGCGACAGCGGGTTCAGGACCTCCACCGGCACGTTGGTCTTGCCCTGGAAGGCCGCATCGAAGCCCGAGACCTTGGAGCCGCCGCCGGCCAGGAAGATCCGGCTGATCCGGCTCTCCGAGGCGGTGGCGGCGAAGAAGTCGAGGGAGCGGCTGATCTCGCCGATCACCGTCTCCGTCACCGCCCGCATCGCCTGCTCCACCTCCTGGGGCACGACGTCCTGGCTCTCCTCCGCCGAGCTGCCGCCGAGCTTGATCCGCTCGGCCTCCTCCCAGCCCACCGAGAGGGCCTTCTGGATCTCCTCGGTGTAGACGCTGCCGCCGGTGGAGATGTCGCGGGTGAAGGCGGGCACGCCGCCGGCGACGATGTTGATGTTCACGACCTGGCCACCCACGTTGACCAGGGCGACCACCTCGTCCGGCCGGGCCTCGTAGTTGGCCTCGAAGGCGTTCTCCACCGCGAAGGCGGCCACGTCGAGCACGGCGGGCTGAAGGCCGGCGTCGGAGATCACCTGGACGTAGTCGTCGATGAGGTCCTTCTTGGCCGCCACGAGCAGGACGTCCATCTGGCCCTCGACTTCCACGCTGTCGAGGATCTGGAAGTCCAGGTTGACCTCGTTGATGTCGAAGGGGATGTACTGCTCCGCCTCCCAGCGGATCGACTCCTCGAGCTCGTCCCGGGTCATCGTGGGAAGGCTGATCTTCTTCACGATGACCGAGTGGCCCGAGACCGCCGCGGCGACGTTCTTGGACTTGATGCCCCCGGCGTCGATGGCCTCACGGATCGCGTCCGTGATGGCGCCCGAGTTCAGGAACGCGCCCTGCACGATGGCCTCGGGCGGCAGCGGGGCCACGCCGAGATGCAGGAGCTCGATGCCCTTCGGCTTGACGTTCAGCTCCACGGCCTTGACGGACGTGGAGCCGATGTCGAGGCCGACGATCGACTTGGATCTACCAAAAGGCAACTGCACGATTTCGTCTCCCGTCGCGAATCGCTTCAGGCGTTGCTGGCTTCGCGAACAGCCGGCTCTGCCTGGAGGGATTCGCCCGGCGCGTCGGCTCCAGAGGTCGACGTCCCGAACACCTGGTCCTTGTCGGAAACCTTGAGTCCCAGCGCGAGCAGGATCTTTCGCTTCGTGTCCAGACGGCACGGCCGCCCGGCCTCGATGCGATCGATCGTGAGCGTGGAGAGCCCGGCCTTTCGCGCGAGCTCCGCCTTGCTCATCATGCGCGCCTCGCGAAACCGTTGGACATGGTTTCTCGGCACGTCTCCCCCCCCTCCGGTCACGGCGCGCGCAGGCGCTTCGGGGGCCGTCCCCCCACCGGTCGCAGGCGGTATCGGCCTTTGGTTCCGGCGACTTGAGGAGCCGCGGGGCGGGCGCACGGTGCCGCGAATCCCGGTCTCGGAGCGGCAGGGGGTGAGCGCCGGAGTTGCGCCGGAGATGCACGTCGCCGGCAGCCCCGGGGGCTCACGCCCGGCCCCGGAGCGTCCGATGAGCGGGCCTGGAGAGCAGCCCGTGGCCGACCGCATCCTCATCGTGGACGACGACGACGCCCTCCGCGAGAGCCTGGAGCTGGTTCTCGCGGCCGAGGGCCACGAGGTCCTCACCGCCCCGGACGCCGACGCCGCCCTGGCCCGCCTGGAGCGGGAGGAGGTGGACGCGATCCTGTGCGACCTGCGCATGCCGGGCCTGGACGGCATGGAGCTGCTGCCCCAGCTGATGCGGCGCCTGCCCGGCGTGCCGGTGATCCTGATGTCCGCCTACGGCTCCTCGGACCTCGCCGTGGAGGCCATGCAGCGCGGCGCCTACGACTACCTCGCCAAGCCCTTCCAGCCCTCGGAGGTGCTCCTCACCCTGCGCAAGGCGCGGGAGCGGGAGCGCCTGCGCCGCTCCAACCAGCGCCTCCAGCGCGAGGTGGACCGGGCGGTGGGGGAGCGCCCCATCGTGGCCGCCTCGCCGGTCATGATCGAGGTCCTGGAGCTGATCGAGCGCGCCGCCGAGTACAAGGCCACGGTGCTGCTCACCGGCGAGAGCGGCACCGGCAAGGAGGTGCTGGCCCGGGCCATCCACGCCCAGTCGCCGCGACGCAACGAGGCCTTCGTGGCGGTCAACTGCGGCGCGATCCCCGAGAACCTGCTGGAGAGCGAGCTCTTCGGCCACGCCCGGGGGGCCTTCACCGGGGCGGACCGGGCCCGTCGTGGGCTGTTCGCCGAGGCCGACGGCGGCAGCCTGTTCCTCGACGAGATCGGGGAGCTGCCGGCCTCGCTCCAGGTCAAGCTGCTGCGGGTCCTCCAGGAGGAGGAGGTACGGCCCGTGGGCGAGTCCAAGCCCCGGCGCGTGGACGTGCGGGTGATCGCCGCCACGGCCCGGGACCTCGAGCGCGAGGTCTCCGAGGGCCGCTTCCGGGAGGACCTCTTCTACCGCATCAACGTGCTGCACGTGCGGGTCCCGGCCCTGCGCGACCGGCGCGAGGACATTCCGCTGCTGGTGGACCACTTCCTGGAGTGCGCGAGGCAGCGCGTCGGCCGGCCCGTGCGCTCGATCGACGAGGAGGCCCTCGACAAGCTCCGGGCCTACGGCTGGCCCGGCAACGTCCGTGAGCTCGAGAACGTGATGGAGCGGGCGGTGATCCTGTGCGACGGCGAGCGCATCGCCGTGGACCAGCTGCCCGAGAGCGTGGTCGAGGGCCGCGGCCCGGGCGAGGCCCAGCGCGACGGCTCCCTCTCCCTCAAGCGGGCGCGCCGCGCCCTCGAGGCCGAGATGATCTGCAAGGCCCTGCGCGCCACGGGCGGCAACCGCACCCACGCCGCCAAGCTCCTCGAGATCAGCCATCGCGCCCTGCTCTACAAGCTGAAGGAGTACGGGCTCCAGGACGTCCAGGGCTAGGAGGCTGACCCGAGAGGGTCGGCCGACGACGCGAGAGATCCCGCGAAGCGGAATCGCAGCCAGCTGAGCGAGCCCTCCGGGGTCGGCCTCCCAGGCGGTCGACCCCGGACGCAGAACGGGGCCCGGAGCGGCGCTCCGGACCCCGCGCTCGGGCCCTGATGGCCGCGGCGGATCAGTCGGGGATCGTGCCGAGGATCTGGATCCTGTCGGCGGTGTCGATGCGGCCCGTGCGTCGGGCCTCGTAGAGGATCCCCTCGTCCCCGTCGAGCTCGAAGCCGCCGTCCCGGGAGACCGCCTGGGGCAGCTCCGCGAAGGTGATGCGCTGCCCCGAGAGGCCCATCAGGACCGTGCGGGGCGTCACGTGCAGCACGCGTCCCCCCTCCAGGGTGAGGGTCTTCGCCTCCGCGTCCTTGGACAGCACGATGCCCACCTCGTCCTCGGCCCAGGCCGCGCCGGGAAGGCCGGCCCCGCCCAGCCCCAGCGCGATCGCCAGGGCCCATGCCATGCGGGTCGTCTTGCTCGTCATGCTCGTGCCTCCCTACTTGTCCTGGCCGAAGCGGAGCTCACGCCAGTAGACGGGTCCGTTCACGTCGTTGATCTTGAGCGGCGGCTTGGGCGGTCCGCCGACACCGTCCGGCGAGCCGGTCTTGATCTCCACGTCCGCGCCCACGGTGATGGTCGGGTCCGAGAAGGTCTCCTCGTCGAGGGAGATCTTCACCACCGGGTTGCCACCGCCGTCCTCGAACAGGTTCTGTCCGCAGTAGACCCGGAAGGCGTAGAGGAAGACCTCTCCACTGCTCTCGCAGGGGTTCGTCGAGGGCACCGGCTTGTAGGAGATCGCGAAGACGTAGAAGAACAGGATGTCCAGCTCGCTCACGAACTTCTCGCCGTCCTCACCGCGCAGGTAGAAGCCCACGTTGCTGAGCGATGCGCAGCCCGTGTTGCCCGTGAGGTCGTCCAGGCTGGCTTCGGTGATCGTCGCCAGCGAGGAGTTGTCGTAGGGGTCCACGTCCTTGATGGAGTAGAGCCGGTTGTTCTCCTGGTCCGTGCCCGTCAGGCCCAGGAAGGGCAGGTTCGAGCGCTCACCGCTCCCGAACACCAGCCACAGCTTCTGGGTCCTGATGACGCCGTTCAGCGAGTTGTAGAAGCTCTTGTAGTACTTCGCGGTGCCCGAGTCGTAGACCGGGGCCGAGAACCAGCGCACCAGGGGCAGGTTGGGCTGGCTCGCGCTGCCGGCACCGTTCACCACGTCGTTCACGAAGATCGGCTCGCCGAAGGTGTCCTCCCGCTCCAGCACCCACTTGAACACGTTGCCGCCCAGGTCGCCGATGTAGATCAGCTCCGCGTAGCCGTCGAAGTCGAGGTCGAAGACCGCGGGGCTCGCCGGCATGGCGTAGAGCATGTCCGCCTGGGCGTCCGTGGCGGAGGCGTCGAACTGCTTCCGGGCGATGATCTCGCCCGTCTTCAGGTCGAGGATCGTGATCGAGCGGCCGGCGGTGGCCGTGGGGCTGTAGGCGGCGGTGTCGTTGGGGTCGCCGTTGGGGTCGAAGCCGCCGCCGAAGATCGCCACCCAGCGCTCGTAGCCCTGGCCGCCGTTGTTGTCCATGCCCACCTGGACCCGGATCCGCGTGATCACCGGCTTCGACCAGGTCTCGCCCATGTAGTCCGTGATGCTGGCGGGGGCGTCCTCGCGCGGGAACTCCCACATGTAGTCGGGATAGTCCACGTCCGAGGGGTCGGTGATGTCCAGCGCGAAGTAGGAGCGTCCACCCTGGCGCAGGCCGCTCATCGCGATGGTGCGCCACTCGACGCCGCTGGCGATCCGCGTGTTGCTGGTCGGGCTCGAGTAGAGCCAGGCGTCCACCACCGTCGGCGAGCCGTCCACCGTGTAGTAGTCCCGGGCGTTGGTGTCGATGGGCAGCTGCTTCGCGTTCTGGCGCGCCGCGTAGGGCATGAAGCCCGCCACCTCGACGCCGGTGCCGGCGTCGTAGGTGCCCGTCACCGAGTCGTAGGTGCCGGCGTGGAAGATGTGGAAGAAGCCGTCGTTGGCGCCCACCACCATCACCCGGTCCCGATCCCGGTAGGTGTTCGAGAAGGTGTTGTAGCTCGCGATGGAGCTGCCGCCCGGCGGGTGGGGGATCACCACCGGCGCCGAGTGGAACATGTCGCCGAGCATGCTGAGGCGCTGCACGCAGGTCGTGGACGTGGTGCCCGTCCCGAACTCGCAGCCTCGGATGTTCTGCACGACCATCTCGGAGAGCTCGGCGGTGGTGGTGGCGCCGGAGACGGGGCTCGGGTAGAGCGCCACGTCGGCGGCGGTGATGCCCAGCGCCGTGGCGTCGGCGTTGGCGACGTTGAAGGCCACCTTCTGGGATACGCCGGGGCTGGCCGTCAGCTGCGACATGAACAGGTTGCGCGAGGCCGGCGCCGGCACCTCGTCGGCGGCGTCCCAGTGCGGGACCGCGCTGGCCAGGAAGGGCCCGTCGTTGCACTCGCCGGCGTCCGGGTCCACCAGGGCGCAGACGCCGAACTTGTCCAGGACGTCGCCGTTCAGGTTGATGGTCCAGGACTGGAGGTGACCCTCCCAGAAGGCGTTGGCGCGGGACGGCACGAAGTAGCTGGTGTAGAGCTTGCCGTCGTCCGAGGTGCGGCTCGCGGGCACCGTGGGCGCCGTGAAGGCCTGGGACTTGCGCACGATGTCGGTCACCGTGTCCACGATGGCCTGGGAGAGGGTCTCGGCGTCGTTGCTGGTGTAGAACGTCCCGTTGCCCTCGACGGCCGTGCGCGAGAGGATGTCGTTCGCGAAGGCCGTGGTGGTGAAGCCGACGGTGTAGACGTCGATCACCTGGTCCTCCGGGAAGTCCGTTTCGTTCGGCAGGAAGTCGGTCTCCTGCATGAACCGCGCGATGTCGTCCAGGTAGAGCGTGGTCTCGTTGCAGCCCGTGCAGGTGACGCCGGTCTCGGTCTCGTCGCCCGGGATGTAGTCGCCGATCAGGGCGCCGAAGTCCGAGAAGCCCACGTCGTCCGGCGCGTCGAGGTCGAAGTCGTCCTTGGTGGGCTCGCCGTCGGTGAGGATGATGACGAAGTTCTTCTGGCAGGCCCACTGCACCGGGTGGTCCGGCGGGGTTCCCGGGTGGTTGTTGGCGTCGCTGTCGCTGGAGGCGTCGTCGTCGTAGGGACCGCCGTTGTTGATCGTCCAGGAGGTCGAGAACTCGTACTCCGGGAATCGCGTGGTGCCGTCCTGGCCGTAGGGCCGGTCCGCGGAGTTCCGGTCCATGAAGTACATGTAGATGTGGAGCAGGGTCTCCGAGAGCGGCGTCCAGGCCTCGCCGGTGAGCTCGTCGATGGCGTCGTCGAGGTGGTCGCCGTGGCTCTGGCTCACGCCGTTCAGGGTGTAGACGTTGGGGTCGCCGTTCACGTCGAGGTAGTCGTTGGCGGGGACGCGCACGTAGCCGCCCTCGGGGTCGCTGCCCCGGCGGAACTTCGCGATGCCGAAGCGGACCGCGCCGGACTGGTTCACGTTGCAGATCACGTCCCGCAGGATCTGCTGGGCCGCGGTCACCCGGGAGCGGCGGTAGAGGGAGAAGCTCGAGCCGCCCAGGCAGGTCGAGGGGATGCCGTTGGTGAGGGCGGCGATCTCGCTCGCGTAGGCGTCGGCGGCGTCGCTGAAGTACCAGTTCAGGTACTGGCCCCACCAGCGCGTCGAGCTGCCCGGGCTCACGGCCGGGTCGACGTAGATGGTGCGGGTGTTGCCGCAGCGCGTGAGCGTGGTGTTCGTCGTGTAGAAGTACTGGCTCGTGTTCGTCCAGTTGGTGCACGTGGGCGTGACCGAGGGGTCGTAGGCGGGGTGCCAGACGATGTGGTGCATCGAGCCCGAGTTGTCCACCAGCATGATCACGTTGGGCGGGACCTGGGTGGAGAAGAGCGCGCTGTCGTCGAGCTGCGCGCCCGCGGGAGCGGCGAGCCCCAGGGCGAGCACGCAGGCGACGAGGATTCGGTTCGAGCCGGTCATGGGCGGTCTCCTTGCGGGACGTCGATGCGCCGGGGCGCGGGGGTGAGGGGAGCAAGCCCCGTGCCACCCCGAAGCGATTCGCCAAGTGACTGAATTGTTTTAGCTTTCCCGATTCCCCCGCGAGGCCCGGCGGCTCCGCCTACGCACCCGCGTGCGTGGTGCGCAAGCCGTTGCGGGCCCCCGGCGGCCCTCCCCCTAGTAGGAGGCCGCCTGGGCGGCGGGGGACTGGGTGACGGAGACGCTGAGGTTCCAGCGCAGGAAGGTCTCGTCGCCGAGACGATCCCGGACCACCACCTCCACGGGGTGCACCCCCGCCTGGTCGGCGGCGGGCTTCCAGCGCACCACGCCGCTCAACGGGTCGATGCTCATGCCCGTCGGGCCGGTGTTGAGGCGGTAGCGCAGGCTGCGGTCCCCGTCCGGGTCGCGCGCCTCGAGCTTGTAGTAGAAGACGCCGTCCACCTCCTCGCGAACCGGGACTCCGGAGAAGACCGGCGGCGAGTTCGCCAGCTCGATGCGGGCGCTCTCCATGGGGCCGCTCCGGGAGGAGCCGTCCCGGGCCACCACGCGCACGTGCACCTCGTCGCCGCGCCGCAGGCCCTTGGTGTCGAAGACGTTCTCCCCGCGGCCCCTGGACTCGCCGTTCACGAACCAGGTGAACTCGAAGCTCAGCGGGTCGTCGTCGGGATCCTCGGCATCCACCATGGCCTCGAGCTGCTGGCCGGGGCGCACGTTCTCGGCGGGCGCGATCCGCGCCACCCGCACCGTGGGGCCGCGGTTGTCCACCGAGGCCGAGACCCGGACCGGAGCGCTGTCGAGGCGGCCGTCGTTCGCCACCACCTCCACGTCCACGCGATCGCCCGCCCGCAGCGAGGGCGGCCGGAACGAGGCCGAGCCGCCCACGTCGATGGTCTCGCCGTTGACGGACCAGCTGAAGAAGAGCTTGACCGGGTCGCCGTCCGGATCCGAGGCCTGGACCGAGGCCCGGAACGTGTCGCCGGGCTTGGGATCCCGCGGCTCGAGCCGGACCGTCTCCACCTGCGGAGCCGCGTTGCCGACGTTGGCGGCGAGCACGGGCTGGGCCGCCGTCGCCTGCTCGGCGGACGGTGCCGGCTCGTCGCCGCCGCAGCCCGGCAGCGCCGCGAGGGCCAGCCCCACCGCGGCGACGCCGATCCCCAACCCCAGAACGCCTCTCACCCCTCCAGAGCGCGCCATCATCCCCCTCCGTAGGCTCCGCCCGCGGGACCGCTGCTGTCGCTGGCGAGCTTGCCTTCCGTCGACTCCAGGCGAGCGCGCGAACCGTCCGGGCTCTCGCCGATCACGTTGATCCGGTACAGGTCCCAGATGCGCACCTCGCCGGCGCCGACCTTGGCCGCCACGCCGGCCTCGGTGGCCTGGGGTCCCTTCTTCCAGAAGCACATCGGCCCGCCGCCGCAGGGGTCGGGCTGGGTGGGATTCGGGTCCCCGTAGAAGCTCGGCAGCGCGAACTCGCGGTCGTAGAGCCCGGCGTCGCTGATCGTGGTGGGCGCTCCCTCGGTGGGGAAGCCGCCCGGCGGCGGGCTCGTGCGGCCGAAGGTCGGCACGTGCACGAGCGTCCGCGCGTTGGCGAGCCCCGCCTCGGCGGCGTAGAAGGCGGTGCGGGAGCGGTTCTGCACGCCCGCGACCTCGCGGTCCCGGGAGACGGTGTCCAGGGCCGCCACGCCCAGGAACCCCATCATCACGAGCATCAGGACGGCGACGAAGAGCGCCGAGCCTCGTTCGGAACGTCGGTGGTCGATCCTCATACGCCTCCCGCGCCGGCGCGCCCGCCGACGTTGCGCGTCCGCACGCTCGCCGTGTAGACGCGCCGCCGGAACTGGTCGTTGGCTCCGCCGAAGATCCGGTTCTCGGTGGTCTGGAAGCGGCCGCCGGGGTTCGCCGCGGTACCCAGCTCGGGGTCCGGGTAGCGGCCGCGCAGCACGAAGTTGATCCGCACCTCGCGCATCTGGGTGTGGTCCGTGCCCCGGGACAGGTAGACGGGCTGGCCGGCGCCCGCGCCGGGGTTCTCGTTGGCGGGCAGGTCGATCTGCCCGTCGCCGTCGAAGTCGAGGAACACGGCGAACTGGAGGTCCTCGACGTCCTCGGCCAGCAGCGTCTGGTTGCGCATCAGCCGTGGGCTCTGGGGGTCCGTCACGGTGTCGATCCAATAGGCCGTGGCGGGCACCGCGCGCAGGTCCTCGTCCGAGGGGGCGACACCCTGGAGGGTGCTGGCGTTCACGCCGTCGGGCGTGAAGTCCGCCGTGACCACGCTCCCGGTGACGTCGGTGATCGTGCCGCAGGCCGTGCCCCGGTCCGGGTTGTTCTTGTCGAACACGATCACCCCGGCGCCCACCTGGAAGTCGCTGTCGTTGGTGCCGTCCGGGGGCGTGTCGATGTCGTAGGCGGCATCGCCGTCGAGGATCACGCCGGCGAAGGTCGTGCCGTCGATGATCACGTCCTCGAGGCGGAGGGTCTGCACGCCGCCTGCGCCGCCGGTGAAGCTCGAGCTCGGCGGATCCTCGACGTCGGCCGCGGCGTCGTACTGGATGTGGCCGGCCGCGCTCATGGTGAGGGCATCCGTGTCGGTGACGTAGAACCAGTCGGGCCCCGCGGTGTCGTCGAAGCCGCAGAAGGCCACGCCCTCGGGCACCATGGTGCCCGTGGTGCGGATCTCCCGGTCGAGCAGATCCGCGATGACGCGGGCGTTCTGCTGGACCTCGGTCACCTGGTCCACCACCTCGTAGGCGCGGCTCTGGCGGATCAGCATGTCCGTCAGGTAGACCGTCACCACCAACAGCACGGCGAGGGAGACCAGCAGCTCCGGAAGGCTGAATCCGGCGCGTCGCCGCTCGGAACCGCTCATCAGTTGAATCTCCTGACCGTGGCCGCGTAGCGCCGGGCGGGCATGCCGGCAGGGTCGCTCGGCTCGCGCCAGGTCACGCGCACGTCGATCTGCTTGAGCGTCGGGTCGGTGGGGTCCGTCGGGTCGAAGGCCAGGTTCTGGACCCGCCAGTCCACGCTGAAGGTCTGCTCGGCGATCTGGGTCGCGCCATCCACCCAGACCTGGTTCGTGATCGTGTCGCCGGCGATCACCCAGCCGCCCGGCGTGAGCAGCGGGTCGGTCCAGCCGATGCGGTTGAACATCTCGAGGCGGTCCTGGGCCACCTGGGCGGCCTGGGTGGTGTGACGGCCCACCTTGCCTCCGCGCATGGCGTGGATCTGGAGCGCCAGCATGGCGAGCAGCCCGAAGGCGAGCAGCGACAGCGCGATCATCACCTCGATCAGCGTGAAGCCGGCACGGCCGCGGCGCGGCCCTCCGGCGGCGGGAGCCCTCAGTTGGTCCATGCGCCAGCGCCTCCGTTCTGGGCCTCGTCCCAGCCGTACACCTTCACGCCGCCGAGCGGCGACAGGACGACGGCGTAGTCGCGGCCCTGGTTGGCCGCGGTGGCGTTGTTGAGATAGACCGCGCCGCCGCCGGTCCCGACGTTGCCCGTGGCGCAGGCGGCGCCGAGGGCCACCGGGACGCCGTCGGGGCGGAACAGCACGGCGTGGGCCTGGCCGCCGCCGGGCTGGCCGAAGCTCGAGCCCGTGGTGTGGACGCCGCCGCCGGTGTCCTCGTTGACCGCGGGCACGCCCGCCTGGACGCCCCACAGCACGCCGAACTGCGGCGCGACGGTCTCCACCACCTCGCCCGCGTCGATGCAGCAGTTGCTCGGGGGCCCGGGCGGGCCGTCGTTGATCAGCACCACGGGCATGGCGGCGCCGGTGGTCGCCGCGTCCACCGGGAACGCGTTCAGGCACTGGTCGGTGCCGCCGTTCGAGCTCAGGTAGACGATGTGGTTGTTGCCCGTGGCCACGGCCTGGCTGCGGGCGACCTGGAAGATGTTGGCGACGTCGCGCGCCTGGGCGCGCAGGCGGCCGTTCGCCTGGGCGGCCCGGAAGCTCGGCACCGCCATGGCGGCGAAGATGCCGATGATCGCCACCACCACGAGCACCTCGAGCAGCGTGAAGCCGCCGCGACGACGCGGACGCGGCGCCGGCGCGCGGGAGCCCCGACGGCGGCGGGGCAGCGAGGAAACGCACGGGGCAGGCATCGAGTCCTCCGAGGCAAGGGAGCTCGCGATGCGGGATCGCAAGCGCCGTGCCGACGCCGGGCGAGGCCGGGTCGACTCGCGTCGGATCGGCTAACGCGCCGTCGCCCTTGAGCTTTGGGCGGCCGTCCCGGGCGCGACGCCGCGCCCCGCGCTACGCAAGCGGCTGCGCGCTGCGCAAGCGATTGCGGGCCCGCTCAGTCGCCCGGCGCGTCGCCGGCCCGTCGGCGAGCGCGCGGCTCCGCCGGGGCCCCGTGGACCGGCAGGCGGAGCGCAACGGCGGTGCGCAGGCCCTCCGGCGGCGCGGCCAGCTCGACCGCCCCCTCGAGCTCCTCGGCGAGGCGGGCGGCGTTGGCGAGACCGAGGCCCGTCCCCTCCCCCGGCGGCTTGGTGGTGAAGAAGGGATCGAAGATGCGCTCCCGGATCTCCTCGGGGATCCCGGCCCCGTCGTCGGCCACGACGCACTCCACGCCGTCGGGGAGGCGCCGCTCCCGCTCCCGATCGGCTCCGGCGGACTCGCCCGCCCGCCGCCGCAGGGCCACGCGCCCGAGCCTCAGCTCCACCCGCGGGCTCGGGCCGTGGGCCACCGCGGCGTCCGCCGCGTTCAGGACCAGGTTGAGGAGGATCTGCATCACCGCACCCCGGTCGGCCCGGGCCGGCGGCAGGGCCTCCTCGGCCCGGACCTCGAAGGCCACGGCGCGGTAGCGCCGCTGGGCCGAGACGAGGCCCACCGCCTCCTCGGCCAGGCCCGCCAGGTCGACGGGCTCGGGCTCGGCGCGACGCGGACGGGAGAAGTCGAGGAGCTGGCGCAGGATCACCCGCACGCGCTCCCCCTCCTTGCCGGCGCGCTCCAGGTGGCCGCGCGCCTCGTCGCCGAGGCCCGGGTCGCGCCCCGCGAGGTCGAGCAGCGCCAGGATCGCGCCCATGGGGTTCCCGATCTCGTGGGCCACGCCCGCGGCCAGCTGACCCACGGCGGCCAGGCGCTCCGCCCGGTCGAGCCCGGCGCGGGCCCGGCGCAGCTCCTCGTTGGCGGAGCGCAGGTCCACGACGGCCTTCTCGAGGTCCGCGCTGCGTCCCTCGAGCGCGTCGGTCATCTCGTTGAAGGCGCGGGCCAGGTCCGCGGCCTCGCGGCTGCCCTCCTCGGGCACCCGGGTCTCCCGGGCGCCCTCGGCCACCGCCCGGGCGGCCCCGGCCAGGCGCTGGAGCGGGCCGATCACGCGCCGGCGCAGCAGGCTGGCGCCGAAGGCGCCGAACACCAGCAGGTCCACGACCAGGACGCCGGCGATCACGCCCAGGGGGTGGAGCCGCAGGCGCGCCGACGCCTCCCGGGGCAGGCGCCCCACCGCGACACGGCCCGCGCGATCCACGGGCGCCGCGAAGCGGATCTCCTCCCAGACCGCGCCGGGTTGGAGCAGCGGCCCCCGGGCCTCGCGGGCCCGCTCGGCCAGGGCCAGGCTGCGCGGATCGACGGGGCCGGCCTGGGGGGTGCGGGCCTGCACCTCGCCCCGGGTCGACACCCACCACCAGCGCGTACCCGGAACGAAGGCCTCGGTGACCGCCGGCTCGCTGCGCGCCTCGGCGAGCAGCGAGCGGCCCAGCAGGTCCCGCAGCAGCCGCTCCTGGTGCATCACGAGCACGGTGGTCAGCACCACCGTGGCCAGGCCCATCACCACGGCCAGGCCGGCCAGGACCTCGGTCTGGATGCCCGCCCGGCGCGCCACGGCGGCGCCTAGCTCTCGTCCGGGGTCGACCCGTCGAGGCCCAGCTTCTCGAGCCGGTAGCGGAAGGAGCGGAAGGAGATGCCGAGGAGCTGGGCGGCCTTCTTCTTGACGCCGCCGCTCTGCTCCAGGGCCTCGCGCAGCAGCCCGCGCTCGAAGTCGTTCACCAGCACGTCGAGGTTGGTGCCCTCGAGGGGCAGCCGGCTGCGCAGGGGGCGCTCCGCCGGCTTCAGCACGTTGGGCGGCAGGGACTCGCGCTCGATGCGCTCGTCCGCGCACAGCGCCACGGCCCGCTCGATCACGTTCTCGAGCTCGCGGACGTTGCCCGGGAAGGCGTACTCGGACAGGCAGCGCATGGCCGCGTCGGAGAGGCCGCGGATCGGCTTGCCCGACTCCCGGGCGTACTTCTCGATGAAGTGCTGGGTGAGGAGGGGAACGTCCTCCATGCGGTCGCGCAGGGGCGGCAGCAGGATCTGGATCACGTTCAGCCGGTAGTAGAGGTCCTCGCGAAAGCGCCCCGCCGCCACCTCGTCCTCGAGCCGCCGGTTCGTGGCGGAGACGATCCGCACGTCCACCTTGCGGTCCCGGGTGTCGCCGACGCGGCGCACGACCTTGTCCTGGATGGCGCGCAGCAGCTTCACCTGGAGGCTCGCCGGCAGCTCGCCCACCTCGTCGAGGAAGAGCGTCCCGCCCTCGGCCATCTCGAACAGGCCGTCCTTGTTCTGGACGGCGCCGGTGAACGCGCCCTTCACGTGGCCGAAGAGCTCCGACTCGAGCAGGTTCTCGGGGATGGCGCCGCAGTTCACCGCCACGAAGGGCCGCTGGCCGCGGTCGCTCTGGTCGTGGATCGCCCGGGCCACCAGCTCCTTGCCCGTCCCGCTCTCGCCTCCGATCAGCACGTTGGTCTTGGTGGACGCCACCTGGGCCGCCAGGGCGTAGACCTTCTGCATGGCGCCGCTGTTGCCCACCAGGGTGCGGCTCTTGAGCTGGGTCCGGAGCTCCGTGCGCAGGCGCCGGTTCTCCGCGGCGAGCAGACGCTTCTCGAGCGCCTTCTCCACCACCACGCGCAGCTCGTCCACCTTGAAGGGCTTGGTGACGTAGTCGTAGGCGCCGCGCTTCATCGCCTCGATGGCGGTCTCGGTGGTCGAGAAGGCGGTGATCATGATGACCACGGTCTCCGGAGCGCCCTCCTTCACCGCGTCGAGGAGCTCGAGCCCGCTGCGCTCCTCCATCTGGATGTCGGAGATCACCACGTCGAAGTCGTCGGCCTCGATGGCCAGCAGGGCGCCGTCCACGTCGCCGGCGGTGACCACGTCGTAGTCCTCGCGGCGGAAGAAGATCTCGAGGAACTCGCGCATGCTCTGCTCGTCGTCGACGACCAGGATGCGTGCCTTCCCGCTCACTCGGTGACCTCCGCGGCCGGCAGCCGGATCCGGAAGCAGGTGCCCTCCCCCACCCGGCTCTCCGCGCGCACGGAGCCGCCGTTGCCCTCGACCACCCGGTGCACCGTGGCGAGGCCGAGCCCCGTGCCGCCGCGCTTGGTGGTGAAGAACGGGTCGAAGATCCGCTCCAGGACGTCCGGGGGAATCCCCACGCCCGTATCCGAGATGGAGATCTCCACTCCCACCGGCTCCTTCTCGGCTCCGTTTCGGTCCGCCGAGGGAGCCCCTTGAGGCGGCTCGTCGAGGCCCCGGGCGGCGATCTCGAGGCGCCCGCCCTCGGGCATGGCCTGGGCGGCGTTCAGCACCAGGTTCCAGAGCAGCTGGCGCAGCTGCCGGGGGTCCACCCGCACCCCGGTGCCCGGCGGCACCGCGACCCGGGTCTCGACCCCCTCGGAGGCGGGGCTCGCCTCGAACATGCCCGTCAGCTCGTCGAGGACGGGCCCCAGGTCCACGGCAGCGGGCTGCGCCGGAGCCGGGCGCGCGTAGGCGAGGAAGTCGGCGATCAGCCGGTCGAGGCGCTCGACCTCGCGCAGCACGATCTCCATCAGGCGCAGGTGCTCGGCGTCCACCGCGGAGCCGCTCAGCCCGTCGCGCAGCATCTCGATGGAGCCCGAGATCGCCGCCAGCGGGTTGCGGATCTCGTGGGCCATGTCGGCGGCGAGCTGGCCGGCCACGGCCAGGCGCTCGGAGCGCCGCAGGTCGTGCTCCATGGCCACCACGTCGGTGACGTCCTGGAAGATCACCACGTGGCCATCGGCACCTCCCTGCGCGTCCCGCAGCACCGAGCCCGAGAGCCCCAGGTGGCGCGCGTCGCCGTCCCCGCGCCGGTAGTCGAGGCGCAGGCGCAGCCGGGCCGAGGCGCTCTCCTCAGGGCCGCCCAGCACCAGGCCCTCGATCCCGGGCAGGACGCTCTCGATGCGCGCCCCGAGCACCTCGGCCTCGCGCCGGCCCGTGATGCGCTCGGCCTCGGGGTTGAAGGAGGTGACGTGTCCGCTGGCGTCGGTGGTGAGCAGCCCGCTGGTGAGGCTCTCCACGGTGCGCTCGTGGAGCCGGCGCAGGCGGTCGAGGTCCGTGGTGCTCTCCTGGAGCGCGGCCCCGGCCATCCGCACCTCGCGCATCAGGGCGCTCGAGAGCAGGGCCACCAGCAGCAGGGCCGAGGTGTGCACCATCCACAGGGCGGAGAGGGACGCCCCCGGCGCGTAGCCGCCGAAGGCCTCGCGCACGTTCCAGCGCTCGGCGGCCGCCAGGGCGAGGGCGTAGCCGGCGGAGCACAGCACCGCCGAGCCGTAGGCGCCGCGCCGGTCGAACAGCATGGCGCCGAACAGCGTGATCGGGAGGTAGAGGAAGCCGAAGAAGGAGTCGGCGCCGCCGGACCAGCAGACCAGGGAGGTCACCACCGCCACGTCGGTGGCGAGCTGGAGGACGCCGAAGCGCCCGAGCCGCCGCACCCAGGGGAAGAGGGTGGCGTAGAGCAGCGTGGCGCCGAAGGCCGCCGCCACGGTGCCGTAGAGGCCCCGCTCCACGGTCGCGGCGCCCTCGCGCCCCACCCCCAGGAACACCAGGACCAGGGCGAACACGCCGAGGGACAGCCCCAGGCGCGCCGCCATCAGCCACTTCAGCCGGCGGCGCATCGCCGTGGCCTGGCCCGCCTCGGCGTCGCCGGCCTCGCTCACCCGCGGCTCTCCGCTACTTGATGTTCTCGGCCAGCTTGAAGATCGGCAGGTACATGGCCATGAGCAGGCCGCCGATGGTGCCGCCGAGGAAGACCATCATCAGCGGCTCCATCAGGGAGGTCAGGGCCGCCACCGAGCTGTCCACCTCGTCGTCGTAGAAGTCGGCGATCTTGGACAGCATCTGGTCCATGGCGCCGGTGGACTCACCGACGGCGATCATCTGCACCACCATGCCCGGGAACACCTTCGCGTCCTCCAGCGGCTCGGCGATGGTGCGGCCCTCGGAGATGGCCGCCCGGGTGTTCTGGAGCCCCTCCTCGATGATCATGTTGCCGCTGGTCTTGGCGCAGATCTCCAGGGCGTCGAGGATGGGCACGCCGCTCGAGATCATGGTGCCGAGGGTCCGGCTGAAGCGGGCCACGGCGACCTTCTTCAGCAGCGGCCCGAAGATCGGCATCTTCAGGAACAAGCCGTCCGTGTGGTAGCGGAACTTCTCGACGCGCTTGCGCGCCTGGGTCCAGGCGATGATCACCGCCGCCGCGCCCACCAGCAGGTAGACGATGTAGGCCTGGAGCCAGTGGCTCATGTCCACGACGATCTGGGTGGGCTTGGGCAGCACGCCGCCGAAGTCGTCGAACATCTTCTCGAAGACCGGGATCACCTTCACCAGCAGCAGCACCACCACGCCGATCGCCACCACGAGGATGGTGACCGGGTAGACCATGGCGCCCTTCACCTTGCGGCGCAGGCTGTCGGCCTTCTCCAGGTAGGTGGCGAGCCGGTTCAGGATGGTGTCCAGGATGCCGCCCACCTCGCCGGCGGTGACGAGGTTCACGTAGAGCTCGTCGAAGGCCTTGGGGTGCTTGCGCAGCGAGTCGGCGAAGGTGGAGCCCTGCTCCACGTCGGACTTCACCTCGGTCAGGATCTTCTTGAACGCCTTGTTGGGCTGCTGGTCCGCCTGGATCTCGAGGCACTGCACCAGGGGCAGGCCGGCGTCGATCATGGTGGCGAACTGGCGCGTGAAGATCACCAGCTCCTTGATGCTCACGCTCTCGAAGAGCGTGATCTCGATGTCCCGGCTCTTGGCCTTGACGTTCACGGGGACGATCGACTGGGCGCGGAGCTGGGTCATCACCGCGGCCTCGTTGGCGGCCTCGATGGTGCCCTTCTTGATCGAACCCTGCCGGGTACGCCCTTCCCACTTGAAGACGGGCATCGAGTTCTCCCCTTCCTGGCTTCGCGGGTCACCGGCCGGCTATGCCGGCCCGCCCGCCTTCGCTTGCTGCGCCCGCCGTGCGCGCCTCCGGCGCTCGCGGCGGCTCCAATCCACCCGGTTCCCTAGGCGGCGCCCGCGGCCCTCCGGCCGCCCATGGCGGCGCCGCCCTTGTTGAGGATCGTCCGCAGCTCGTCCGGGTCGCTGCTCCGGCCGAGCGCGTCGTCCATGCTGATCATCCGGCGCTGGTACAGGCTGGCCAGGCACTGGTTCATGGTCTGCATGCCGAACTTGTCCTGGCCGATCTGCATCTGCGAGTACATCTGGTGGATCTTGTCCTCGCGGATCAGGTTCCGGATCGCCGGGTTCGGAACCATGATCTCGAGGGCCAGGGCGCGGCCGGGGCCGTTGGCCCGGGGCAGCAGCGTCTGGCACATCACCCCCTCGAGCACGAAGGAGAGCTGGGCGCGCACCTGGGCCTGCTGGTAGGCCGGGAACACGTCCACGATCCGGTTGATGGTCTGCACCGCCGAGTTGGTGTGCAGCGTCGCGAAGGCCAGGTGGCCGGTCTCCGCCACGGTGAGGGCGGCCTCGATGGTCTCGAGGTCCCGCAGCTCGCCGATCAGCACGACGTCCGGGTCCTGGCGCAGGATGTACTTGAGCGCCGTCTTGAAGCTGTCCGTGTCGGCGCCGACCTCGCGCTGGTTCACCAGGCAGCCCTTGTGCGGGTGGAGGAACTCGATGGGGTCCTCGATCGTGACGATGTGCTCGCTCCGCTCGCTGTTGATCAGGTCGATCATGGTGGCGAGGGTCGTGGACTTGCCCGAGCCCGTGGGGCCGGTGACCAGCACCAGGCCGCGCGGCTTGCGCGCGAGCTCGCCCACCACCTTGGGCAGGCCCAGCTCGTCGAAGGTCTTGATCTTGTAGGGGATCGCCCGGAACGCCCCGGCCACCGCGCCGCGCTGGGTGAAGATGTTGGCGCGGAAGCGCGAGAGCGAGCGCACGCCGAAGGACAGGTCGAGCTCGTTGTTCTCCTCGAACTTGTGCTTCTGGGCGTCGGTGAGGATCGAGTAGCAGAGCTGCTTGGTCTCCGGCGGCGACAGCGGGGGCATCTTGAGGCCGTGGAGCTTGCCGTCGATCCGGAGCTGGGGCGGGCTGCTCGTGGTGATGTGGAGGTCGCTCGCCCCCTTCTCGATCATCGCCTTCAGTAGCTGGTGCAGGTTCGCCATGGCGGAGCCGCTCTCCTAGAAGTCCGCGGACGAGACGCGGAAGACCTCGCTGAGGGTGGTGGTGCCTTCCCGGAGGGAGTCGAGGGCGCTGCGCCGGAGGGTCAGCATCCCCAGCCGGATCGCCTCGCGCTTGAGCTCCGTGGCCGAGGCCCCGTTCAGCACGAACTCCTTCAGCTCCTCACCGAGCTTCATGACCTCGTAGATCGCGACCCGGCCCTTGAAGCCCGTCTCCGAGCAGTTCCGGCAGCCGCGCCCTCGCATCGGGGTGAAGGAGCCCGCCTCCTCGGCGGTCATCCCGGCGCTCACCAGGGCGTCGTTGGCCACCTCCGGGTCCACCTCCTTGCAGTCCTGGCAGATCCGTCGAGCCAGACGCTGGGCCACGATGCAGTTCACCGACGAGGCCACCAGGAAGGGCTCGATGCCCATGTTGAGCAGCCGGTTCACGGTGGAGGGCGCGTCGTTGGTGTGAAGCGTCGAGAGCACCATGTGGCCCGTGAGCGCGGCCTTCACGGCGATCTCCGCGGTCTCGAAGTCCCGGATCTCACCGACCATGATGATGTCCGGGTCCTGGCGCAGGAAGGAGCGCAGGGCCGCGGCGAAGTTCAGGCCGATGTCCTCGTGCATCTGCACCTGGTTGATGCCCGCGAGGTTGAACTCGACGGGATCCTCCGCGGTGGAGATGTTCTCGGTGGTCTTGTTGAGCTCCGAGAGGGCCGAGTACAGCGTGGTCGTCTTGCCCGAACCCGTGGGGCCGGTCACCAGCACCATCCCGAAGGGCTGGTGGATGGAGTCCTTGAAGTCGGCGAGCTGGGCCTCCTGGAAGCCCAGCTTGGTCATGTCGAGCTGGAGGTTCGACTTGTCCAGGAGCCGCATCACCGTCTTCTCGCCGAACAGGGTCGGGAGGACCGAGACGCGGTAGTCCATTTCCTTGTTGCGCCCGAGCTTCAGCTTGATGCGGCCGTCCTGGGGCAGGCGCCGCTCGGCGATGTCCAGCTCGGACATGATCTTCACGCGCGAGGTGATGGCGTTCTTCAGCTTGAGGGGCGGCTTCATCACCTCGTAGAGCACGCCGTCGATGCGGTAGCGGACCCGGAACTCCTTCTCGTAGGGCTCGATGTGGATGTCCGAGGCCGTCTTCTTGACCGCGTCGGTGAGGATCAGGTTCACCAGCTTGACGACCGGTGCGTCCTCGGACTCGGCCTGGAGCTCCGCGGCGTCGAGCTCGTCCTGGTCCTGGACCAGCTCGAGGTCCGAGTCGTCGAAGTCCGACATGATGTCGGCGACGCTCGACGACTGGTCGTAGCACTTGTCGATGGCGCGCTTGATCGACTCGTCGGACGCGACCACGACCTCGACGTCGTAGCCGGTCAGGAACTTGATGTCGTCGATGGCGAGGATGTTGGAGGGGTCCGCCGAGGCGATCACCAGGGTCGAGCCCGCCCGGTTCACCGGGATCACGGTGTGCTTGAGCGCCACCTCCTCGGGAACCAGGGCCACCACGGCGTCGTCGATCTCGAACTCGTCGAGATCGATGGAGGGAACGCCGTACTGCTTGGCGACGAAGTCGGAGAGCTCGGTCTCTTCCAGGAAGCCGAGCTTGGTGATCTGGGCGCCGAGCCGCCCTCCCTTCGACTTGGCTTCGTCGCGCGCCTTGCGGAGCTGCTCGGTGGTGAGCAGGCTCTCCCTGACCAACAGATCGCCGATCCGCTCGTTCAAGACCCTTCCCCTCACGCCGGGGCACCGCCCCGCCCCGCGGAGCGGAGGCCGTGGCGCACCCGAGCGGGAATCCCGTGGGAACCCGAGCGTTTATCGGCCTGCGGAGGTGGGATCTTTACCGGCGCTGGCGGCCACCTCGAGGGCTCCGAGGGAGCCCCGGCCCTGGCGCAGGACGGCCAGGCCCAGCAGGGTCGTGGTGACCCAGAAGGTGGCGTGGGCGAGGGTGCCGAGGGCCACCGCCATCTCCTTGGGGACGCCGAAGGGCCGCAGGGCCAGCACGCAGGCGGCGTGGTAGAGCCCGAAGAATCCAGGCGCCGAGGGGATCCCCACCGCGGCGCCGATCAGCACCAGCAGGGTGAGGGACGCGGAGGCGAGCTGGGCGGGCGAGCCCAGCTCGATCCCCAGTGCGAGCAGGGCCGCGGCGAACGGGAGCGGGGCCAGGACCCCCCACAGCACCACCGAGTGGAACGCGACCCAGGCCAGGTGCCGGCCCCCGCGCAGGGAGCCCAGGCCCGAGGCGACCTGGTGGAGGATCGACTCCAGGCGCTCGCGCACGGCGACGGGCAGCAGCCAGCCCCCGAGCCGCATGCCCAGCCCGATGGTGCGGTCCGGCGCGATGCGCAGGGCCGCCACCGCGCCCGCGGGCACCAGGGCCACGGCCAGCAGCAGCGGGAGCACGGCGCGGGCGTCGAGGCCGGCGGCGGCGGCGCCGCCCAGGCCGAGCAGCAGGGCGCCCAGGCCGAGGATCATCGAGATGTCGATCAGCCGCTCCACGATCACGGTCCCGAAGACCGCCGCGGTGGACAGGCCCGTGTCCCGGGCCAGCACGAAGGCGCGGATCACCTCGCCGAGGCGCAGCGGGAAGACGTTGTTGGCCAGGAAGCTCAGGGCCACGGCGCGGAACAGGGGCCCGTGGTCCACCGGCGCGATGGCGTCGGTCAGGTGACGCCAGCGCCGGGCGCGCACCCAGACCCCCAGCACGTAGGCCGGGACGCTGGGCAGCAGCAGCAGCCCGAGCCGGGCCTTCGCGATGTCGCGGCCCACCTGGGCGAAGTCCACGCCGCTCAGCACCCAGAACAGGCTGGCGGCGGTGATGGCCAGGCCGAGGAGGACGCGCCGGTCGCGCAGGCGGGGGCGCGCCGGCCCGCCGGCCCCGTCCAGACCGCTCACACGCGCTCCCCGAGCCGCGCCCGCGCCTCGGCGGCGTCCGCCTCGATCTGCCGCTTCAGAGCCTCCACCGAGCCGAAGCGGCGCTCCTCGCGCAGGTGGTGCAGGAAGTGCAGCTCCACCCGGCGGCCGTAGAGCTCGCCCTCGAACTCGAAGAGGTGGGCCTCGGCGAGCACCGGGTCCGACTCCTTGAAGGTGGGACGCCGCCCGACGTTGGTGACCACGCCGTACTCGGCGCCGGCGGGCGGGGCGCCCTCGTCGAGGAGCCGCAGGCGTCCCGAGTAGACGCCCGCCGCCGGCAGGATCTCGTTCTCGGGCTCGAGGTTCGCGGTGGGGAAGCCGAGGGTGCGGCCGCGCCGGTCCCCCTCGACGATGCGCCCGCGCACCGCGTAGCTGCGGCCGAGCAGCGGCTCCGCCCCCTCGACGTCGCCCTCGGAGAGCAGCTGCCGGATGCGCGTCGAGTTCACGTCGCGCTCCCCGATGGTGACCTCCGGGATGATGGTCACGGCGAAGCCCAGGCGCGGGCCCAGCTCCGTCAACGTCCTCATCGACCCCTCGCGGTCGCGGCCGAAGCGGAAGTCGTAGCCGACGTAGACCTCCACCGGGTCCAGGCGGTCGTGGAGGATCTCGCGCACGAAGCTCTCCGGGGAGCGGCCCGCGAAGCCGCGGTCGAAGGCCTCCACCACCACCACGTCGGCGCCGTAGCGCTCGAGCAGCTCGAGCTTCTGCTCCGGGGTGGTGAGCAGCCGCGGCGCCTGCTCGGGCCGCAGCACCTTTCGCGGATGCGGCTCGAAGGTGTAGACCACCGCCTCGCCGTCCAGGGCCCGCGCGCGGCCGGTGACGGTGCGCAGGATCGCCTGGTGGCCGACGTGGAGGCCGTCGAAGTTGCCCACGGTCACCACCGCCCGGCGCGGCGGCCGGGCGACGGCCTCGCTTCCCTCAAACACCCGCAATGCTAGGTTCCCCGCCGTGCCGACCCTGCGGCGCTACGTGACCACGCGCTTCCTGCTCGCCTTCTCGGGCGCGCTCCTGATCCTCGGCCTGCTGGTCCTCGTGATCGACCTGATGCTCCACGTGGAGGATCTGCGCGAGGGCGACCGCGGCCTGGGCGCGGCTTTCCAGCTGCTGGGCCTCCGGGCCGCGGCCCTCTACCTGCCCCACCTGCTTCCCCTCGCCACCTTCATCGGCGCCTTCCTGGCGACGGGGCTGGCCGCCCGCTCCCAGGAGATGATCGCGATTCGCGCCGCGGGCATCTCGCCCTCGCGAGCCCTGGTCCCCGTCTTCATCGCGGCCGCACTCCTCAGCGCCGTGACCCTGGCCCTCAGCGAGACGGTCTCCGTGCGGGCGGCGGCGGCCCTGGAGCGACGCACGGGAGACGGACGGGCCGATCTGTTCCAGAGCGCCGATGGGATCTGGTACCACACGGGGCGCTTCGTCTACAACGTCCGTTCCGCGGACGAGGCCGGCGACCGGCTCGAGGAGGTGCGGATCTTCGAGCGCGACGGCGCCGGGCGCCTGCTGCGGGTGATCGAGGCCGCGCGGGCGGACCGCGTCGCGGGGAGCCTGTGGCGCTTCGAGGAGGCCCGCGTGCGCACCTACGACCCGGACCGGCCCCGGGAGGCTCCGGCGTTCGAGCGCGCGGAGCGGATCGAGCTCGCCCTCGAGGAGAACGAGCACGAGCCGCGGCTGCGCGGCGACCTCGAGTCCCTGCCCGTCTGGGTGCTCGCCCGCGCCCAGAGCCGGGCCAAGGGCTCCGGCGGCGAGGCCGACCGCGTGCGCACTGCCTTCCACCAGCGCCTCAGCCACCCCCTGCTCACGCTGGTGCTCGCCTTCCTCGGCGTCCCCCTGGGCCTGTCCGTGGAGCGCGCCCGCAGCCTGGCGCGCCCCCTCGCCCAGGGCGCCTTCGCGCTGTTCCTGCTCTACACGGCCCGCGAGTACGCGGGATCCGTGCTCGGCCACGGTGGCGCGGCGGTCGCGGCCAGCTGGCTCAGCCTGCTGCTGTTCGCCAGCCTCGGGGTCTTCGCGCTCTCTCGCGCGCCACGCTGATGCCCGGCCCGTCTGGCGGAGCGAGCCCTCGGGCTCGCTTTGCGAGCAAAGCCGACCCATCCTGGGTCGGCCTCCTAGCGCGCGTTGCCACCCTGCTGGAACGGGCCGAAGAACTCGTGGTCCGGCGGCAGCACCAGGGTGTCGCCCTCGCCCAGGGTGCGGCGGTAGGCCTCGAGGCTGCGGGTGAACTCGTAGAACTCCGGATCCGCGTTGTAGGCCTCGGCGTAGATCGCGGCGGACTTCGCATCCCCCTCGCCGCGGGCGCGCTCGGCGGCCTCGTTGGCCTTGGCGACCAGGATCCGCGCCTCCTTGTCCGCCTCGGCGCGGATCTCCCGGGCCCGCTCGTCGCCCTTGGCGCGGAACTCCCGGGCCAGCCGCTCGCGCTCCGCCCGCATGCGGTCGTAGACGTTCTCGAGGGTCCGGTCGGGAAGGTCCGTGCGCACGATCCGGACGTCGCCGACGTGGATGCCGAAGGGCGTGAGCGCCTCGCGGCTCTGGGAGGTGATGTCCGCCATGATCTTGGCCCGCTCGGTGGTCACCACCTCGTCGAGGGTCTTGGTGCCGAGGATCTCCCGGACGCGGGCGTTCACCTCCCGGTCGATGCGGTCCTCGGCGCGGGCCACGCCCTCGGGAAAGGCGCGGTCGAAGGCCTTCGGATCGTCGATCCGCCAGATCACGTAGTTGTCCACCTGGAGCGGCACGCGCTCCCGGGTCTGGATGGTGACCGAGTCGGAGTCCAGGAAGAGCCAGCGCCGGTCGAAGGTCTTCAGCTTCTCGAGGATCGGGATCCCGCTCCGGAAGGCGATGCCGGGCTCCGTGGCCGACTCGCGGGGCAGCTCGCGCAGGAAGATCAGCTTCTGCTGGTCCTCCCGGGTGATCACGATGGGGCCCACGTCGAAGGTGCCGAGCTGCACCAGCCCCGCCACGACGGCCACCAGGACGATCCCGAGGATCAGCAGACGCCTCATCGTGTGCCCTCGCGCGTGGCCGACGGGGTCGGAGGAGCCCCGACCGCCGACGGCGGGAAGTAGGGAAGCACCGCGCCGGTTCCGGGCTGGATGACGAGCTTCTGTACCTTCGGGAGCACGTCCTCCATGGCCTCGAGGTAGAGCCGCTTGCGCGTTACCTCCGGCGCCCGCTCGTACTCGGTCAGGATCGCGCTGAAGCGGGCCGCCTCGCCCGCCGCCTCGGCCACCTTGGCGTCGCGGTAGGCCTCGGCGGAGCGGACGATCTCCACGGCCTGGGCCCGCGCCTGGGGCAGCACCTCGTTGCGATAGCCCTCGGCCTCCTGGACCTGGCGCTCGCCGTCCTGCTCGGCGGCGATCACGTCGTCGAAGGCGTCCCGCACGTCGCGAGGCGGAGCGACCTCCTGGAGCAGCAGGCGATCGATCTCGAGACCGGCGTCGTAGCGGTCCAGGATCTCCTCGAGGAGCTGCTTCGCCTCGGACTGCACCCGGCCGCGGCCCTCGGAGAGCACGTCGTCGATGGAGGTCCGGCCGACCACCTCGCGTACGGCCGCCTGGGCGGCAGCCCGCAGCGTCGCCTCCGGATCCGCCACCTTGTAGCGGGCCTGGTAGGCGTCCTTGCGCTTGTACTGGACCGCGAAGGCGAGGGTCACGACGTTGTTGGCCTGGGTCTGGACCACGAGGTCACCGCCCACCTCTCCGCCCTCGCCGGGCTGCGCGGCGGCTCCACCGCTGCCGAACTCGACGCTCTGGAGCTCCTCCATGCGGATCTTCTCGTGGCTCTCGATGGGGATCGGCAGGTGCAGGTGCCAGCCCGGCTGGGTCTCGGTGCGCTGGAACTCCCCGAAGCGCAGCACCAGTGCGGCCTCGCCGCCGGCCTGGCGCAGCTCGTAGTAGCCCGTGAACACCCAGGCGCCGAGGAGCGCGATCAGCACGATGAGGAGCAGGAAGTTGCCCAGGGCGCGGGCGACACCGCGCCGCACCTTCTCGTCGGTGCTGAAGTCCTCGTCGGCCATCTAGGACTCCGATCCCGATTCCGGAAGCGCCTTCTTGGGCGGGGACGAGCCCGACATCTCGTAGAACGGCTGGAGGATGTCGATGGGGATCGGGAACACGATCGAGGAGCTGTGCTCCGTGGCGATCTCCGACAGCGTCTGGAGGTAGCGGAGCTGGAGGGCCGCCGGCTCCCCGCCCAGCACGCTGGCGGCGTCGGACAGGCGCTGGGCGGCCTGGAACTCGCCCTCGGCGTGGATCACCTTCGAGCGCTTCTCGCGCTCGGCCTCGGCCTGGCGCGCCATGGCCCGCTGCATGTCCTGGGGCAGGTCGATCTGCTTGACCTCGACGGCCCGCACCTTCACTCCCCAGGGCTCGGTCTGGAGATCGATGATCTCCTGGAGGCGCCGGTTCACGTCGTCCCGCTCGGCCAGCAGCTCGTCGAGCTCCGCCTGGCCGCACACGCTGCGCAGCGTGGTCTGGGCCAGCTGGGAGGTTCCGTAGAGGTAGTTCTCCACCTGGATCACCGCCTTCTCGGGATGGAGGACGCGGAAGTAGAGCACCGCATTCACCTTCACCGAGACGTTGTCCCGGGTGATCACCTCCTGGACGGGGACGTCCATCACGATCTCCCGCAGGCTCACGCGCACCATGCGGTCGATGCCCGGGATGATCCACTTGAAGCCGGCGGACTTGACGCTGTTGAAGCGCCCGAGCCGGAACACCACCCCGCGCTCGTACTCCTGGATGATCCGCACGCCGGCGACGAACAGCGCCAGCAGGATCGCCACCACGATCACCGGTGAGAACGTGAACATGAGCCCCCCCTGCCCCCGACGCCTCAGCCCCGGGGCGGCGCACGACGCACGGTGAGCTCGAGCCCCCGCACCGCCACCGCTTCGACTCGCTCCTGGGCCTCGATGGCCTCCTCGGCCCGCGCCCGCCAGAGCTCTCCGTGAATGAAGACCGTGCCGTCGGGATCGAGGGCCGTCTGGGCGACCCCCTCCATCCCGACCAGCTCCTCGACTCCGGCCACCTGGCCCCGGCGTAGGGTACGCGCCACGGCGAAGACGACCAGCCCCGCGAAGAGCCCGAGGGCCCCCACGGCGGGCACCAGCACCGACCAGAACGAGACCGTGAGGTCGCTCAGCTCGGGCCGGTCGAAGAGCATGGAGCCCCCGATCAGGAAGCAGATCACGCCGCCGGCGAAGAGCAGCCCGTAGGAGGTGACGAAGACCTCCGCCGCGAGCAGCCCGATGCCCACCACGATGAGCAGCAGCCCCACCCAGGAGAAGGGCAGGATCTGCATGGCGATCAGGGCCAGCACCAGGCACACGGCGCCCAGGATCCCGGGGATCAGGATGCCGGGCTGGTTGAACTCGATGTAGAGCCCCAGCAGCCCGGCCAGCAGCAGCAGCACCGCCACGTTGGGGTCGGTGATGACGTTGAGGACGCGCGTCAGGAGAGGCATCTCGAGCGTCTCCTGGCGGGCCTCGGCGACGGCGAGGGTGACCGGGTCGCCCACCAGCTCCACCGTGCGGCCCTCGACCTGGCGCAGCAGGTCCGCGCGGTCCACGGCCACCAGGTCCACGACCTTCAGCTCCACCGCCTCGTCGGCGGTGATGGCGGTGGACTCGCGCACCGCCTTCGAGGCCCACTCGACGTTGCGGCCGCGCTCCTCGGCGATGGACTCGATGTAGGCCGAGAGCAGGTTCTCCGCCTTCTCGGCCGCGTAGTCCCGGCTGCCCTCGCCCTCCTCGCCGGCGGGCGGAGCGCCGCCGCCGATCCCGACGGGATGGGCGGCGCCGATGCTCGACCCCGGCGCCATGGCGGCGACGTGGGCCGCCATGGTGATGAAGGTCCCGGCCGAGCCGGCCCAGGCGCCCTGGGGCGCCACGTACACGATGATCGGCACCCGGGCGTTCAGCATCGCCTGGATGATGTCCTTGGTGGAGGCCACCAGGCCGCCGGGCGTGTCGAGCTCGATGAGGAGCGCCGCCGCGCCCTCCTCCTCGCTCTGGGCGATGGCCTTCTGGAGGTAGTCCGAGGAGGCCGGATTGATGGAGCCCGAGATGCGGGCCACGTTCACGTGGCCGGAGCGCGGCGCGGCCGCCTCCTGGGCTCCCGCGGCGAGGGTCAGGCCCGCGAGACCGAGGGCCACCAGCACGAGGCTCGCCCGGGTCACGATCTCGCGCCCCGCAGCTTCTCGATGCGGTCCAGCAGGCGCCGCGCCACCTCGGACTTCGGCAGCAGGGGCAGGGCCTCGGCCTCGCCCCCGGGCGACACGAGCACCACCGCGTTGGCGTCGCTCTCGAAGCCGGCGTCCTCGCGCGAGACGTCGTTGGCGACGATCAGGTCGCAGCCCTTGCGCGCGAGCTTGCGCCGCGCCGCCTCCACGACGTCGTGGCTCTCGGCCGCGAAGCCCACCACGACCCGCTCGCCGGGCTCCCGGCACAGCTCCGCGAGGATGTCGGGGTTGCGCACCAGCTCGAGGGTGAGGCCCTCGCCCTCGGGCAGGTCCTCCTTCTTGAGCTTGCGCGCGTGGGCGCTGGCGGGGCGGAAGTCCGCGACCGCGGCCGCCATCACGACCACGCCCGCGCTCCGGGCCTCGGCGTGCACCGCATCGCGCATCTCGAGGGCGGTCTCGATGTCGATGCGTCGCACGCCCGGCGGCGTGGGGAGCGCCGACGGGGCGGCGACGAGAATCGTCTCGGCCCCGCGCCGCGCCGCCTCGGCGGCGATCGCGAAGCCCATCTTGCCCGAGGAGCGGTTGGCCAGCACGCGCACCGCGTCCACGGGCTCGCGGGTGCCGCCGGCGCTCACCACCACGCGCTCGCCGGCGAGGCTCGGCCGGCCCAGGCGCAGCTCGAGGGCGCCCGCGATCGCCTCGGGCTCGGCCATGCGCCCCTCGCCCTCCCAGCCGCAGGCGAGCTCGCCCGCCTCGGGGCCCACGATCTCGACGCCGCGCTCGTGCAGGGTCGCGACGTTGGCGCGGGTGGCGGGGTGGCTCCACATGTTCACGTTCATGGCCGGCGCCACCAGCAGCGGGGCCCGGGTGGCGAGCAGCACCGTGGTGGCGAGGTCGTCGGCGATCCCCGCCGCGAGCTTCGCCAGCAGGTTGGCGGTGGCGGGCGCCACCACCACCGCCTCGGCCCAGTCGGCCAGCGCGATGTGGTCGATCTGGCCCTCCTCGGCGCGGTCGAAGAGCGACTCGCGGACCGGCTCGGCGGACACGGTCTGGAGCGTCAGGGGCGAGACGAACTCCCGCGCCGACGCGGTCACGACGCAGCGCACCGCGTGGCCGGTGCGCTTGAGCCGGCGCACCAGCTCCGGGATCTTGTAGGCCGCGATTCCGCCGCTCACGACGAGCAGCACGCGACGCGGTTCCATGTCAGATTTCTCCCGCAAAAACGGGCATTTGTTGAAGGTACCCGGGTTTCCGGGGCGCGTCCATCAACGCCGCGGGACCGCCCGGCGCAGCAGCCGGTGGGCCGCCTCGAAGCGGGCCGCCAGGGCGCGCGGGCCCGGCGCCTCGGCGTAGATCCGCAGCACGGGCTCGGTGCCGGAGACGCGCCAGAACACGAAGCCGTCGGCGAGCGCGACGCGCAGGCCGTCGGCCCGCTCCACCCCCGCCACCCGGGCCCCGCCGACGCGCTGGGGCGGCGTGCGCCGAAGCGCCGCCAGCGCGGGCGCCGACCCGGGCTCGAGCGGCCAGGCCCGGCGTCCGCTCACGCTGCGGCCGAGACGCCCCTCGAGCTCGGCGAGCCGCGCGCCCAGGGGCCGGCCCGAGGTGGCGGCCAGCTCCACCAGCAGGGCCCCGGCCAGCATCCCGTCCTTGTCCCGGGCGAAGGGGCGCCAGGCGAAGCCCCCGCTCTCCTCTCCCGCGACCTCGGCACGGCCCTCCACCAGCTCGGGCGTCATGTGCTTGAAGCCGATGGGGTGGCGCGTCACGGCCAGGCCGTGCTCCGCCGCCACGCGCTCCACCAGCGTGCCCGTCGCCACCGAGACGGCCACGCCACCGCGCAGTCGGCCGCTGCGGGCCAGGTGGTCCACCAGCAGGGCGAGGGCCTCGCTCTCGCCGAACAGGCGGCCGTCGGCGTCCACCACCGCGAAGCGGTCGGCGTCGCCGTCGGTGGCGAGGCCGAGGCGCCGGCCGCGCGCCCGGCGCAGGGCGCCGCGCAGCGGGCCCAGCCGCGCCGGGGTGGGGTCCGGCGCCGCGCCGCCGAAGCGGGGATCCGGGTCGGCGTGGGTGACCACCACCTTCACGCCGGCGCGCTCGAGCACGCGATCGAGCACGCCGGCCCCGGTCCCGTGCAGCGCGTCGTAGTGGACCGTGAGGCCCGAGGCGCGCAGGGCCCGCCGGTCGAGGCGGCGCAGCAGCGCGTCCACGTAGGGGCCCTGGAGATCGACGGGCCGGCCGGTGGCGGCCTCGGGCGGCGCCGCCCCGCGCCGGGCCAGCCGGGCGATCTCGGCCTCGAGGCGGTCGGTGAGCTCCCGCGGCGCGGCGCCGCCCCAGGGCGCCACGATCTTGAGCCCCAGGTACTCGGGCGCGTTGTGGCTGGCCGTCACCAGCAGCCCGGCGCGCGCGCGGCGCAGCCAAACCGCCCGGGACGCCGCGGGCGTGGGCGCCGCGCCCGCCGAGAGCCGCGGCCGCACGCCGGCCCCGGCCAGCACCCGCGCCGCCGTCCGGGCGGCGTGGTCGGCCAGGAAGCGCGTGTCGTGGGCCACCACCACGCTCGGGCGCGCGCCCCGCGGCGCGTCCTCCCGGGCCCAGCGCGCCAGGGCGGCCGCCACCCAGCGCACCCGCTCGAAGGTGAACCCCTCGCCCAGCACGGCGCGCCATCCACTGGTGCCGAAGCGCACCGGTCCGGGCTTCATCCGGACGTCAGCGCGGCTGGAGCTTCTGGCGCAGGTTCTTCGCCACGATGGGCGGCACCCAGGCCTCGATGTCCGCGTCGAACCGGACGAGCTCCTTCAGACGCGAGGAGCTCACGTAGAAGAACTCCTGGCTCGTCATCATGAACAGGGTCTCGATGTCCGGGTAGAGGTGCTTGTTCATCAGCGCCATCTCGAACTCGTACTCGAAGTCCGAGACGGCGCGCAGGCCGCGGATCAGCACCTTCGCGCCGAGCTCCCGGGCGTAGTCCACCAGCAGGCCCTCGAAGTGCGTGATGCGGACGCCGGGCACGTCGGCGAGCGCCGTCTCGAGCATCTCGAGGCGCTCCTCCACGCTGAACAGCCCGCGCTTCTCCACGTTGCTCGCCACCGCGACCACCAGGTCCGGGAAGATCCGGCGCGCGCGGTGGACGAGATCGAGGTGGCCGTTGGTGACCGGGTCGAAGCTCGCGGGGAAGAGCGCCCGTCCGTGTGCCTGCTCCGTCATCCGCCGTCGGGACCTCCTGGCTCGGCTCCGGGGACCGGGGGCTGCGCCGCCCGGTAGTGCCGGATCAGCGTCTCGCCGTAGCGCCGTTCGTCGACCGGCGCCAGCCCGCGAACCTCCCCGGGCGGCTCCCGCCAGGCCGTCTCCAGCACCACCACGGCCCCGGGCGCCAGCAGGCCCGACTCCGCGAGCCGGCCCAGGGTCCGCTCCGCCTCCCCCGAGGCGTAGGGGGGATCTAGCACGATCAGGTCGAACTCCGCTCCCTCCCGGGCCAGGCGCCGCAGCGCCGAGGCGACGGGGCTGCGCAGCACCCGGGAGCGCTCGCCCAGCTCGAGGCGCTCGAGGTTCGTGGAGAGGCAACCCAGGGCGGCGGCCGCCTGCTCGACGAAGACCGCCGAGGCCGCCCCCCGCGAGAGCGCCTCGATGCCGAGGGCCCCGGTGCCCGCGTAGAGGTCGAGGACCCGGGTCCCCGGGAGGATCTCGAGGCGCTGGAAGAGCGACTCGCGGACCCGGTCGGCGCTGGGGCGAACCCCCCTCCCCCGCGGCACCTGGAGCCGCCGTCCACCGAGCTGGCCCCCCGTCACGCGCATCCGAGGCTCCCGGGCCCGGGGATCGAATGCGCGGGGGCGTCCGTCCGTCTCATGGAACCACCGAGCCCGGGCGGGCGGGAGGCCCCGGTCCGATCCAGGAGTGGGGCGCGATCCAGGAGTGGGATCCCCATGGGCCGACGCAGCGAGGAGTCCATCATGGCAACCGTGGAACGACACAAGAAGCGGCTTCCCGAGCGGATCGCCCAGGTGCGCGGCGAGCGTTCCCAGCGCCAGTTCGCCCGGGACCTGGGCGTGTTCCAGCAGAACGTGAACCGGTACGAGAGCGGGACCACGCCCCACGCGGACTTCCTGATCCAGCTCGCCCTCAAGGAGGGGGTCTCCCTCGACTGGCTGCTGCTGGGCCGCGGCCGGATGCGCCGGGCCCGCTGAGCCGGCCCCCGGGCGACCCACCGCTCCAAACTCGGAAAGTCGCTACCCAGCCCGGCGGCCCGCGCTGCGCGCAGGGCCGCCTCGGGAGCGCGCAGCCCGGCCCCGCAACCCGGCGTGGGCGCATCACTTGCGTGCGCGTGGGGACTCCGGGGCACGGAACTTGCTCCTTCGGTGCCAGCGCTAGACCGGAGAGAGCCGACGATGCTGCGCCTGCTGGCCACCCTCACCCTGATGCTGTCCGCCTCGGACCACTGGACCACCTACCTGTGCCTGCGCAAGCCGGTGGATGGCATGGAGGTGACCGAGGCGAATCCCCTGGCCGCGTGGCTCTTCGAGCGCATGGGGCTCGTCGAGGGCCTGCTGCTGGACAGCGTCATCACGGTCCTCGCCCTGCTCTTCCTGATGCAGACGCGCCGGCTCCCCCATCCCGTCAAGGTCACCTTCCTGGTGCTGGTCGTGGCCGGCACCGGCTACGCGGTGGTGAACAACCTGGGCGTCCTCGGGCGCATCGGGCTCTCGCCCACGGGCGCCGCCCTAGGGTGAGGCGGCGGCCGTCGCGGCCAGCGGCGCGCCCTCCACCAGCGCGGCCACGAACCGGTCGAGCGCGTCCATGGCGGCGCGGTCGCCGCCCCGATAGCCGTTCGCCAGCACCGAGAACACCCGCTCCTGGCCGTCGGGCCCGCGCGCGAAGCCCGAGAGGCCGGTGACCCGGGTGAGCAGGCCGGTCTTGGCCCGCACCGCCCCCGCCGCCCCGCCGGCGCGCTTCTCGAGGGTGCCGTCGGCGGCCGCGATGGGCAGCCCGGTCACGAACTCGGGGCCGAAGTCGAAGGAGGAGTGGGCCAGCCGCAGCGCCGAGACCAGCAGCCGCGGCGAGGCGCGGTTCTCGTAGGAGAGGCCCGAGCCGTCCTCGAGACGCAGGCCGTCGAGGGGCAGGCCCAGGCCCGTCAGCTGGCGCCGCACCGCGCCGAGGCCGCCGGGCCAGGTGCCCCGCCCGCCACCCTCCTGGGCACCGAGCAGCTTCACCAGGGACTCGCCGATGGCGTTGTTGCTCCACTTGAGGAACCGGCGCACCACCTCATCGAGGGCGAAGCCCTCGAACTCGTGGAGCAGGGCCGCGCCCTCGGGAACCACGGCCCGCCGCACCGTGCCCTCCACCGGAATGCCCAGGCCCTCGAGCTGGAGGCGCAGCACCGCGGCCGCGTAGCGCGCGGGGTCCTTCACGCTGCGGGCGACGCGCCTCGGCTCCCCGCCCGCCGGCAGGCTCCCGGTCACGATCACGCGCTCGTGGTCCGCGGCCGCCTCGCGGTCCACGACGAGCTTGCGCGCGCTCCCCGGCGCCCCGGTGCCGGCGCGGTTCACGACGCGCAGGTAGTCGACGGGCGGATCGACGCGCACGCCCAGGGGCGCGCCCGCCGCGTCGCCGGGAGTCGCCCACACCTCGAAGGCTCCGTAGTTGGCGGTGAGCGCTCCCACCGGAGCGTGGTAGGCGCGCGCCGACGGCTTGCCCCAGCTCGGGTGCCAGCGCTTGCGATCGAAGAGCGAGTCGTCCACCACGAGGTCGCCGCGCACGCCCCGCAGACCCCGGGCGCGCAGGTCCGCGGCGAGCCGCCACCACTGCTCCGAGGTCATGGAGGGATCGCCGCCACCGCGCAGGTAGAGGTTGCCCACGAAGCCCTCCGCGTCGGGCGCGGCGTCGGCCCAGACCCCGGTCACCAGCCGGTGGGTGGGGCCCAAGGCGCGGAAGGCCGCCACCGCGGTGAGCACCTTCAGGTTGGAGGCCGGCACCAGCGCGCGGTCGGGGCTGCGCTCGAACAGCACGCGGCCGTCCGAGCGCTCCACCACGAGCGCGCCGAGGCGCGCGCCGCGCAGGGCCGGCGCCTGGAGTGCGCGCTCGAGCCGCTCGGCGAGGGCGCGCTCCGCCTCGGCGGCGGCGTCGCGCGCGGCCGCCTGCGCCGAGGCCGCGCCGGGGACCGTCCACAGGACGAGGAGGAGAACAGAATGGATCCACGTGCCGCGCACGCCCATGCGCGGCCTCCCGCGGCCCGTCGGGGCTCGGCTCATCGGTGTGCTGCCTTCGGGGGGATCCGGTTGACGCCGGCGAGCTTATCCCCGAGCCTGCGGAGCGGCAACGCGCGCTCTCTGCCCCCCCGCGGAGGTTCGGTGCTCAACTGGATCTGGCTGGGGCTCGTGCTCGGCTCGGTGGCCGTGGCCGCCTGGAACGGGCAGATGGAGGCCGTCTCCAAGGCCTCCCTCGACGCGGCCAAGCGCGCCGTCGAGCTCGTGATCGGCCTCACCGGCGGCATGGTGTTCTTCCTCGGGCTGGTGAAGATCGCCTCGGACGGCGGGCTGCTGCGGGCCTTCGTGCGGATGCTGCGTCCGGTCCTGCGCCGCCTGTTCCCGGAGGTGCCGCCCGACCATCCCGCCATGAGCTCGATGATCATGAACTTCGCGGCCAACATGCTGGGCCTCGGCAACGCCGCAACCCCGTTCGGGATCAAGACCATGGTGGAGCTCGACAAGCTGAACGCCCACCGCGGCGTGGCCACCAACGCCATGGCGCTCTTCCTCGCCATCAACACCTCCTCCATCGTGCTGCTGCCGCCCACGGGCACCGTGATGGTGCGGCTCGCCACCGAGTCCGAGTCGCCGTTCGTGATCTGGCTCCCCACCCTGTTCGCGACGCTCTGCTCGACCCTCACCGCCGTGACGGTCTGCCTGCTGCTCGCCCGCCTGCCCGCCTTCCGGGTTCGCCCCCTCGCCGCGGATGCCGACGCGGGCTCCGAGCGCGGACCCGAGCCCGACCCGACGCTCGAGCTGCCCGACGTGGAGCTGCCCCTCGGCGAGGAGCGCCGCGAGCCCCTGGGCGCCGCGCGCTGGACCCTGCTGCTGGGCTTCCTCGGCGTGGCGGGGGCGGGGCTCGTCGTGCACCTGGCTCGCACCGTCCCGGAGCAGGGCCTCCAGGGGGCGATCCTCGACCTCGCCAACGCCTGGCTGCTGCCGCTGCTGATCGCGGGGTTCCTGTGCATCGGCGTGTTCGGACGGGTGAAGGTCTACGACGCCCTGGTCGAGGGGGGGCGTGAGGGGCTCCAGGTGGCGGTGCGCATCGCTCCCTATCTCGTCGCCATCCTGGTCGCGATCGCGATGTTCCGGGCCTCGGGGGCCCTCGAGCTGCTGATCGGCGCCATCGCACCGCTCACCGACCTGCTGCGCGTGCCCGGCGAGGCGCTGCCCATGGCGCTGCTGCGACCGCTCTCGGGCTCCGGCGCCTTCGGCGTGATGACCGAGATCCTCGACACCCACGGGCCCGACTCCTTCGTGGGACTCCTGTCGAGCACCCTGATGGGATCGACGGAGACGACCTTCTACGTGCTGGCGGTGTACCTCGGGGCGGCCCGCGTGCGCGACGCCCGCCACATCCTGCCGGCCTGTCTCGCGGGCGACGTGGCCGGGTTCCTGGCCGCGGTGGCGGCCTGCCACTACTTCTTCGGCGCATGACCGAGCCCGGCGGATGACCGAGCCCTCCCCCGCCTCCGGGTCCGATGCCGAGGCCATCCGAAGGCTCGCCCTCGATGCGCTCGGTCTCGAGGTGACGCGCAGCGAGCCCCTCGCCGCCGGCATCGGGACACGCCGCTTCTACCGGGTCCATACCGGCGGCAGCCCCGCGACCCTGGTGGCCCGCATCGAGGCCCCGGAGCGCGAGGACCGCCGGCCCACGGGCGTGGCGCCGGAGCCCGCCTTCGAGCCCATCCGCGCGTTCCTCGAGGCCCAGGGGCTGCCGGTGCCGGCGCGCCACGCCGCCGACGAGGACGCCGGCATCGAGCTCCTCGAGGACCTCGGCTCGACGACTCTCGCCGACGTGGCGCCGGACGAGCGGCGCGCCCTCTACGCCGAGGTCGTGGACGCGCTGCCGCGCCTCCAGCGCTGCGAGGATCCGGGCGGTCTGCCCGCCTTCGAGCGGCGCCTCGACGCCACCCTCATCGCCTTCAAGGCCGAGCTCTTCGTGCGCCACAGCCTTCCCACCACCGGGGCCGCCGCGTCGAAGGGCGCCGCCGAGGCGGTGCGCAAGGCCTTCGCCTGGATCGCGTCGGTGGTGGAGGCGGCACCCCGGCGCCTCGCCCACCGCGACCTCCAGAGCCACAACCTGCTGGTGAGGCCCGGCGCCGGGCCGGGCCGCCGGGTGGCCTGGATCGATCTCCAGGGCGCCTTCCTGGCACCGCCGGAGTACGACCTGGTCTGCCTGCTGCGCGACTCCTACGTCGAGCTGCCCGACGAGGAGGTCGCGGCGCACTGCGCCCGGGTGCGGCCGCGGCTCCCGGACGCGCCCTCCGCCGAGGAGTTCGCCCGGCGCTTCGACCTGCTGACCCTCACCCGCAAGGGCAAGGACCACGCGCGCTTCCTCCAGGCCGCCGAGGCCGGCGACCCGCGCTGGCTCGACCACGTCCCCACCACGGTGCGCGCGCTCCGCGCCGCGGCGGCGCGCTGCGCCGCGCTGGACCCGCGCCTCGGCCGCCTCGCCGAGGTGGTGGAGCGGCTCCCCGAGCGCGGACCGGAGCGACGATGCGCGCCATGATCGTGGCGGCGGGCCGCGGCACCCGCCTGGCCCCCCTCACGGACCTGCGACCCAAGCCCGCGCTGCCGGTCCGGGGCATCCCCGTGATCGGCTACACGCTCGCGCTGCTCGCCCACCACGGCGTTCGCGAGGTGGTGGTGAACCTGCATCACCTACCCGACCGGCTCCGGGAGGCGGCCCGCGCCTGGTGCCCGCCGGACCTCGAGCTTCACTTCTCCCCCGAGCCGCAACTCCTCGATACCGGTGGAGGAATCCGCCGCGTCGCCGACTTCCTGAAGGGCTCGGACCCCTGCCTCATCCTGGGGGGGGACATGATCCTCGACGTGGATCTCGGCGGGATGCTGCGCCGCCACCGCGAGGAGGCACGAGCCGTCACCCTGTTGCTGCGAGAAGACCCCAGGGCGCCCAGCTTCGGTACGATCGGCGTCGACGCGGAGGGATGCGTGCGCAGGATCTCGGGGCGGTTCGACCTGGGCGGCGAGGTGCGGTCCGGCGTGTACGTCTGGGCCAACGTGGTCTCGGAGTCCGCCCTCGACGCGCTGCCCGAGCGCGAGGTCTTCAGCCACCTCGACGACTGGCTGGTGCCGCGGCTCGCGGACGGCGCCCGCGACGTGATCGGCGAGGTCGCCACCCCCGCGGAGTGCCTGTGGGAGCCCGTGGGCACGCCCGCCGAGTACCTCGCCGCGAACCTCCAGCCCCTCTCCCTCTCCTACTGGCCGCAGCCCGACGAGCGCGCGCGCGAGGCCGGCACCCGCTTCTGCGGAGACGCGGTGCTGGGCGCCGGGGCGCGGCTCGGCGCGGGCGCGCGCCTGGCCCGCGCGGTGGTGTGGGAGGGCGAGGAGGTGCCGCCGGGCTTCCAGGGCGAGGACGGCGTCTTCGCGGGCGGCGGCTTCCACTCCTGCGTTCCGGACGCGACGCCGTGAGCGAGGTGGTCTTCGTCGGCACCAGCGACGCCTTCGGCGCGGGCGGGCGGCGCCAGTCCGCCTACCTCGTGCGCGCGGACTCGGGAAGCGTGCTGCTCGACTGCGGCGCCACCACCAACACCGGGCTCGCCGCCATCGGCGCCTCGCGCGACGAGGTGGACGCGGTGCTGGTCTCCCACTTCCACGGCGACCACTTCGGCGGCCTTCCGCTCTTCCTGCTGGGCGCCCTCTACGAGGACCGGCGGCGCCACCCCCTGGTCGTGGCCGGCCCGCCGGACGTGGAGGCGCGGGTGCGCGCCGCCGCCGCGGCCCTCGGCCACCCCATGCAGGAGCAGGAGTGGAGCTTCCCGGTCTCCTTCGTCGAGATCGGTCCTTCGGGCACCTGGGAGCTCGGCCCGGTCACGGCCCGGGCGTTCCCGACCCGCCACTCGCCCGAGGCCCACCCCCACGGCCTCGACGTGCGCGCCGGCTCGCGCCGGCTGGTCTACTCGGGTGACACGGGCTGGTTCGACGAGCTGCCCGAGGAGGTGAACGGCGCGGACCTGTTCGTCTGCGAGTGCACCCTGGTGGACAAGAGCTTCCCGTACCACATGAGCCTCGAGGAGCTCTCCGAGCGCGGCGGCGAGTTCGACTGCGGCCGCCTCGTGCTGACCCACCTCGGCGCCGAGATGCGCCGCCGCCGCGACTACGCGGGCTTCGAGGTGGCCGACGACGGCCTCGCCGTGAAGCTCTGAGGCCCGGCCCCGGGGACGATCTCGCCGAGCACGCGCGTGCCCGCGGCCCCGGTGCAGGACGGCAGGTGGTTGGCCAGCCCGAGCAGCGCGTTGCGGCCCATCAGCGAGAACGCCATGGCCTCGCAGGCGTCGGCGGGCACGCCGGCCGCGTCGAGGGGCTCGACCACGGTGCCCGGGAACGCCGCCGCGAGCCCGTCGCAGAGCACCGGGTTGCGCGCGCCGCCCCCGGCGAGCAGCAGGCGGTCGACGCGCGCCGGCGAGGCGTCGGGCTCGCGCAGGAAGTCGCGGCAGGCCCGCGCCACGGCCTCCACGGTGAAGGCCGCGAGGGTGGCGAGCAGGTCGTCGGGCCGGCCCTTCCACTCGCCCACCAGCACCTCGGACTCGGCGAGCCCGTAGCGCTCGCGGCCCGTGGACTTGGGCGGCGGCTGCCGCAGGTAGTCGTCCTCGAGCAGGCGCGCCAGCAGCGCCGCGTCCACGGCGCCGCGCCGGGCGCGGGCGCCGTCCTGGTCCCGGGCCTCGACGCCGCCGGTCTGGATCTGCACCGCGGCGTCGAGCAGCGCGTTGGCGGGACCGACGTCGAAGGCCACCACGGCGTCCGGCGCGGCGCCCCGGGGCAGCCAGGTCACGTTCGCGATGCCGCCGAGGTTGAGCACCACCTGGCCGCGCTCGGGCTCGGCGAGCGCCGCGTGGTGGAAGAAGGGCGCGAGCGGCGCGCCCTCGCCCCCCGCCGCCACGTCCCGGGCGCGGAAATCCGCCACCGTGGTGCAGCCCGTGCGCTCGGCGATGCGCGAGGGATCGCCGATCTGGAGCGTCGCGCCGAGCTCGGGATGGTGGGCCACGGTCTGGCCGTGGGACGCGATCGCGACCTCGGCGAGCGGCACCCCGGCGTCGGCCGCCACCGCGGCCGCGCTCTCGGCGAAGCGCTCGCCGAGCTCGGCGTCGAGGCTCGCCAGCTCCGCCAGGGTGCGCTCGGCCTCGACGCGGCCCGCGGCGAGGCGGTGGATGCGCTCGCGCAACGCCGCCGGGAGGGGGTCCTCGCGGAAGCCGAGCAGCCGGAAGGGCTTCGTGGCGGGCGGCTCGGGCCACTCCACGAGCGCCGCATCCACGGCGTCCGCCGAGGTCCCGGACATGAGGCCCACCACCCGCACGCCCGGGAGGGTAGGCCGCGGCGCGTTGACACGCCGGGCCGGGACCCGAATAATCCGCGCTTTCGCCGCGTCTTACACGATCCCCCTTCCTCTTCCCGGCGTCTGGAGCCCCCATGAACGAGTCCGCAAAGGTGCAGGGCCTGCTGATCTGTGCCGGCGCCGCCCTCGCCGCCCTGATCTTCGGGGGAGGCCTGCTGGCCGGCGCCTGGTGGGCGGTCGCGATACCCGTGGGGCTGCTGCTCGCCTTCGTGCTGGGCCTGACCTTCTGGGTGGGCTGGACCATCGCCACCGTGGACGTGGAGCCGGAGCCGGGGGCCGACGAGCCCGCCACCGGCCCGGGCGAGGCCGGCGGCGCGGAGCCCGGCGGCGCCGACGGAGCCGCCTAGGCCCGGTGCGGATCGCACTCCTCACCTACCGCGGCAACATGTACTGCGGGGGCCAGGGCATCTACGCCGCCTACCTGGCTCGCGAGTTCCACCGCGCCGGCCACGAGGTCCACGTCATCGCGGGCCCGCCGCTGCCGGACCTGCCGCCGGAGATCCCGCTCCACGTCATCCCCAACGCCAACGTGTTCGGCCAGGAGCTGCGCGAGTGGGCGCGCACCCACGACGCGCGCCGGCTGCTGGGGCCCCTCGACCTCTGGGAGCTCGGCGTCTCGCGCATCGGCGTCTTCCCGGAGATGCAGACCTTCGGACTGCGGCTCCTGCTGCGCTGGAAGCGCCTCCAGGAGCGCCACCGCTTCGACGTCGTGTTCGACAACCAGTGCCTCTCCTGGGGCCTGCTCGGGATCCGCGCCAGCCGCGTGCCCGTCGTCTCGGCGATCCACCACCCGCTCCACATCGACCGAGAGGCGGACTTCGCCATCGACCCGCGGCTCGTGAAGCGGATCAAGCGCACCCTCTACTTTCCGCTCTTCATGCAGCAGGTGGTGGCGCCGCGCCTCGACCGCATCGTCACCGTGAGCGAGGCCTCCCGGAAGGAGATCGAGCGCTACTTCGGGATCCCCGCCAAGCAGGTGGACGTGGTCTACAACGGCACCGACGCCGAGATCTTCCACCCGGTGCCCGACGTCCCCAAGCAGACGGACCTGATCTTCGTGGGACGCACCGAGGACCGGAAGAAGGGCATCGGCACGCTGCTCGAGGCGCTCCGCTTCCTGCCGCCGGCGGTGAAGCTCAAGATCGTCGACGGCCGCATTCCCGAGGACGGGCTCGTGCCGCGGCTGATCCGCAAGCACCGCCTCGAGGGGCGGGTGGTGTTCCAGCCGCGCTTCCTCGAGCTGCCCGAGCTGGTGCGCGAGTACTCGACGGGCCGTGTCGCCGTGGTCCCCTCCTTCTTCGAGGGCTTCGGCTTCCCGGCCAGCGAGGCGATGGCGTGCGGGCTGCCCGTGGTCGCCAACGCGGCGGGCGCGCTGCCCGAGGTCGTGGGCAGCGACGGCGAGTGCGGGCGCCTGGTGCCGCCCCGGGACCCCCGGGCCCTCGCCGCCGCCCTCGCCGACGTGCTGGCGGACCCGGAGCGCCTCGCCGCCATGGGGCGCGCGGCGCGGCGCCGCATCCGGCACGCCTTCCGCTGGGACCAGGCCGCCGCCGGGCTGCTGGAGGTGTTCGAGGAGACGCGGCGTGCTGCTCACCGTCGATCTCGAGCGGCTTGAGGTAGGGCCCGGGCACCGGCTCCTCGACGCGGGCTGCGGCGAGGGGCGCCACTGCTTCGGCGCCCTCGAGCGCGGCGCCCAGGTGGTCGGACTCGACCTCGACCGCGACTCCCTGCGCCTGCCCCGCCGCCGGCTGGCGCGGCGCGGCGCCGAGCTCGGGGCGCTGGGCGCCATGCTCCAGGGCAACACCTTCCGGCTGCCCTTCCGGGACGCCAGCTTCGACCGGGTGATCTGCGCCGAGGTGATGGAGCACGTCCACGACTACCGCGCCGCGGCGCGGGAGCTGGCCCGGGTGACGAAGCCCGGCGGACGCATCGCCGTCACCATCCCCACCGCCACCAGCGAGCACCTGTACCTGCGCCTCGGCGACGACTACTTCGAGAGCCCCGGCGGCCACATCCGGATCTTCCGGCCGAAGGAGCTGGCCCGTGCACTGGCGGCGGCGGGCCTGGCCACCCGCGGCGTGGGCTTCGCCCATGCGCTCCACACGCCCTACTGGGCGCTGCGCTCGGTGGTGGGGCTCCCGCGCGCCGACGAGTTCCGGCTGGTGCGGGCCTACCGGCTCTTCCTGATCCGCGCCGTGGCCTCGAAGCTGCTCGACGGCGTCGAGCGCGTGCTCAACTACGTGTGCCCCAAGAGCCTGATCCTCTACGCCGTGAAGCCCGGGGGCGGGCCGTGAGCGCCGGCCGGCCGCTGCGCATCGGCTTCGTCGCCTATCGCGGCAACATGCAGTGCGGGGGCCAGGGCATCTACCTGTGGTTCCTGGCCCGGGAGCTGGCGCGCCAGGGCCACGCCGTGGACGTGTGGGTGGGGCCGCCCCATCCGGACCCGATGCCCTTCGCCGGGCACGTCGAGCGGCTCCCGAACCAGCAGTTCTGGGCGAAGTGGTTCCTGCGCGAGCGCCGCGGCTTCCTGCCCAGCCCGAACCCCCTCGCCGTGTTCTCGCCGCTGAACTTCTACGAGCTGGCGGCCAGCCGGCTGGGCTTCCTCCCCGAGCCCTTCGCGTTCAGCCTGCGCGCCTTCGGCAGCGTCGCCTCGGCCCTGGGACGCGGCCGACGCTACGACCTGATCCACGACGTGCAGTGCCTCGGCTACGGGCTGCTGGGCCTGCGCGCCCTCGGCCTGCCCGTGGTGACGACGGTCCACCACCCGCTCAGCGTCGATCGCGAGGCCTCCTTCGGCCGCGACCGCACGGGCTCGGACCGCATCGGCACCATGCAGTTCTACCCGATCGGCATGCAGGCCTTCGTGGCGCGCCGCCTCGAGGCGGTGCTGACCTCCTCGGGCGCGAGCCTCGAGCGCATCCGGCGCGACTTCGGCGTCGACCGCGCGCGCCTCCACATGGTCGGCAACGGCCTCGACACCGGGCTCTACCGCCCGGACCCCGCCGTGGAGCGCTCGACCACGGAGCTGCTGTGCGTGGGCCGCGCCTCGGACCCGAACAAGGGCGTCCGCACCCTGCTCGCCGCGCTGGCGCGCCTGCCCGCCGAGGTGCGCCTCACCCTGGTGGACGACGCCGGCCCCGGCAACCCGGTGCGGCGCTGGGCGCGCGAGGCCGGCCTCGCCGACCGCCTCACCCTGACCGGACGCGTCGCCACCGAGGAGCTGGTGGACCTGTACCGGCGCGCCGCCATCGTGGTGGTGCCGTCGCGCTACGAGGGCTTCGGCCTGCCCGCCGCCGAGGCGATGGCGTGCGGCGCCCCCGTCGTCTGCTCCGACGCCGGCGCGCTGGCCGAGGTGGTGGCGGCCGGCGAAGGCGTCCTCGTCCCCCGCGACGACCCCGAGGCCCTCGCCAAGGCCCTCGACACCCTCCTCGCCCAGCCCGAGGCCCGCGCAAGACTCGCCGCCACCGCCCGCCAGGGCATCGTCGACACCTACTCCTGGCCCCGGGTCGCCACCCGCACCGTCGACGTCTACCGATCCGTCCTGGAAGCGAAGGCCTAGCCCTCCCCGAAGTGACGTCCGAGAGGCGGGCGCTCCGGGGGTCTTCCGGCTCCGCGAGTCTCGACGGTGTTCCGCCACGCGAAGCACGTGGGGAGCTCTCCGGCTCCCGCTGCTCCGCCGGAAACCCCACTGCGCGCCCGCCTACGCACAGCGCACCGACTCGTGGCTCTTCGTTTCGCTCCACCGTCGGCAATGCCGAACGGTCCGCTCGAACAGACCCCGCGCCGGCAAACGCGTGCGCCGTGGGCCGCAGCGGAAGGGTGGAGCGAGCAGCGGGGGCCAGCACGGCGTGTCGCGCCACCCCACCGATCCAATGTGCCGGAGAAGCTCGACGCCACGGTACGCCGTCGAGCCCCAGCCGAGCGCAACCCTTCCGCGGAGGCCCGCGCCTCCGGCGCCCTTCATGAGCCGCGCGTCTAGTCTTCCCGAGGCAAGCGGCTGAGGTATTCGAGGTCCGTCTTCTGGGTGTTCTTGGCGCCCACCGCCAGGATCCGGTGCCGACGCTGGCGGCCGCGGGTGTAGTAGATGCGGCCCTTGCCCGCGTAGGAGAGCTCGAAGATGGAGAGGTGGGGAGGCAGCCCGCCGACCTTGCGCCGGACCGCCGCGGTCTCGGGCTCGTCCGAGAGGCGCTTCACCGCCTCCTCGGCCTTGAGCTGCATGGTGCCGTCGCGCAGGGCCACCAGGTCCTGGATGGCGCGATCGTCGATCTCGAGGTTCTTGTAGAGGGCGCGCAGGCGTCGGGCGAGCTGGTCGGCCTCGCGGCTCTTGGACGTGCCGGGGCCCCGGGCGGCCCGCTTCACCTCGCGCTGGAGGTCCTGGATCTCGCGGTCCTTGGTCTCCAGGTCCGAGAGCGCCTCCTCGAGCAGCTCCTCGAGGGCCGAGTGCTCCTCCTGGAGGGAGCCGGCCTGGACGGCGCCCTGGCGCAGGGTCTCGGCGCGCTGCTCCACCTCGGAGAGCCGCGCCAGCAGGTCGCGGCGCTCCTGCTCGAGCTCGCGGATCTCGACGGCCTGGGTCTCGTGCTCGGGCTCGACGCGGTGCAGGCGCTCGCGCACCGAGCCCAGCTCGTCCTCGATGCTGCGGGCGCGGTCCGCGATCTCGTCGCGGGCCGCCAGCACCTCGTCGAGGCGGTCCTCCTCGCGGCGGGTGAGGCGACGGGTGTAGACCAGCAGGGTCGAGACCAGGATCGCGAAGTAGGCGACGAGGATCCCCGAGGCCAGCAGCGAGTCCACGGGCACCGAGACCTCGACGTCCACGGTGGCCGGCAGCAGCCAGGCCTCGCCCGCGTCGGGCCCTCCCACGGGCGCGATGGGGGCGCCGCCGGCGTAGATGAGGGTGCGCCCGTCGGCGCCGAGCACGATGGCGTTCACGCGGACGCCGCCCACCTCGATCCAGGGCGAGGTGCGCAGCAGCCGGTCCACGCGCTGCTGGATCAGGGCCACCACCGAGCCCCGGGGCGTATCCACGGTGGCGGCCTCGGTGAGGGCGCCCTCGAAGTGGATCTGGAGCAGCTGCTCGGCCACCTGGAGGGTGGAGACCGAGAGCAGCACGAACAGGAAGATCGCCACGTAGGTGAAGCGGAACGAGGCGAGGCGCTCGAGGGGGCTCGCTCCCGCCGCCTCCGCGTGCCCCTCGGCGGCGGGACCCGGCGGCCCCGGCGCGCGCTCGGGGCCCGGCGATCGCTCGGCACTCCCCATCCCCGACAGGATACCCACTGGCCCCGATCGTCCAAGGATCTCGGGCACTTCGGGCGCTGCGCCCGCGGGCCCCGGGGCCTGCTACCGTCCGCCGCCGTGCGCGTGGTGGACCTCGACCGAGACATGAGCGACGTGATCCCGACCGGGACCACGCGCGACAGCGAGTACCTCTTCCAGCGCATGACCGACGTCACCCTCGGCCTCGCCGCGCCGGCGCCGGGCCGGCGCATCCTCGACGTGGCGAGCGGCTTCGGCCAGGACGCCGTCGCCATGGCGGAGAGCGGCGCCGAGGTGGTGGGGGCCGAGCCCTCCCAGCGCATGTCGGCCTGGGCGCGGCTGCATGCCGACCCGAAGAGCGCCGCCACCGGCCCGACGCCGCGCTGGGTGCGCGCCTGGTCCGACGCCCTGCCCTTCGCCGACGGCTGCTTCGACGCCGTGGTGTGCAAGGGGGCGATCGACCACTTCGACCGGCCCGACACCGCGATCGCCGAGATGGCCCGGGTGACCCGCAGCGACGGCCACGTGGTGCTCGCCATCGCGAACTTCGACTCCCTGGCCTGCCGCCTGGCCCGGAGCGCCGACCGGCTGCGCGAGGGGCTCCTGCGCCGCCCCCCGCGCCGCGGGCGGCGCCACTACGACGTCCCCGCCGACCACTTCACCCGCTACGAGCTCGACCTGATGCGCGAGCAGGCCGGCCGCCACCTGAAGCTCACCGCCGTTCGCGGCGTCTCGCTGGCCTGGGGCCTCCCGGTCTGGACCCGCAGCGTCGGCCACCTTCCCGGCTTCCTCGCGCAAGGGCTCCTCCGCTCCCTCGACGCCGCGGCGCGGCGGGCCCCGGGCCTCGCGGACGTGGTGGTGCTGGCGGGGACCCCGGTGGTTTGAAGCGGGGTCCGGGTCTTCTGGACTTCGCGCGGCCCTTCGCGCCGCGCTGCGCGCCCGCCGGCGGCGGGCTCGCTCCTGGAGACGGCTCCCCATCGAGCGCGTCGCGCGCCTGCGGCACGCTCGGCCGCGCCTTTCGGGCGCGGCCCGGCGCGGGGTCTCTCCTGCTCGTGGCGGCGAGGCGACCGCTGCGCGCGCGGAGATCGAAAGGGAAGCTTCTGCCTAGACTTGCAGGGCTTCGCGCAACGTCTTCTTGAGGATCTCGGGATCCCAGGGCTTGGGGAGCAGGGCGTGGATGCCGGCCTTGCGGAGCTCTTCGGGGGGGACCTCCTCGGGCCAGCCGGTGATGAGGAGGCGGACCGCCTTGGGTTGGCGGCGGGCCGCCTCGCGGAGGAACTCGAGGCCGCTCATGTCGGGCATCTTCTGGTCCGAGAGCACCAGGGCGACGGGCTCCTCGTCCAGCACGCGCAGGGCCGCCCGGGTGCTGTCGGCCAGGCGGATCTCGTAGCCCTCGCGGCGCAGGGTGCGCTTCAGGGCGGAGAGGATGCCGCCCTCGTCGTCGACCAGCAGGATCCGGGGCCCGCTCACCCGCGCATCCCGTCCTCCTCGCGGGAGCGGCCGTCGAGGGGCAGGCGGACCTCGAAGCAGGTGCCTCGGCCGGGCTCGCTCTCGGCGTGGAGGCTGCCGCCGTGGCGGCGCACGATGTTGAAGCAGGTGGACAGGCCGAGCCCCATCCCCACGCCGACCTCCTTGGTGGTGAAGAAGGGGTCGAAGATGCGGTCGAGGTGGTCCGGCGCGATGCCCGTGCCGTTGTCCTCCACGCGGATGCGGACACCGCCGTCCCAGGGCTCGGTGCGCAGCCGGATCTCGCCGTGGCCGCCCTCGCCCCGGGCCTCGATGGCCTGGTAGGCGTTGATGAGCAGGTTCATGAACACCTGCTTGAGCTGCATGGGACGGCAGCGGACGCGGGGCAGCTCGCGGTACTCCTTGGTCAGCACCACGTGGTGTTTCATCATGGTCCACACGATGTTGGCCGTGGAATCGAGACATTGGTTGATGTCCGACTCGGCGCTCTCCTCGCTCCCCTGGTGGGAGAAGGCCCGCAGGTCCTGGACGATGTGACGCACGCGCTCGGCGCCCTCGAGCGACTCGCGGATCGCCTTGTCGAAGTCCTCGAGCAGGAAGTCGGCGTCCACCTCCGCGGCCAGCCGGTCGAGGCCCGCGAGCTCCTCGCCGGCGGCGGGGTCCGGGGTGGCGTCCCCGGCGTGGAGCGCCTTGCGCAGGGCCTCCACCCGCTCCCACACGCGCCGCAGGTCGTCCAGGTACTCGCCCATCTGGGAGAGGTTGGCGTGGACGAAGCCCATGGGGTTGTTGATCTCGTGGGCGATGCCCGCCGCGAGCTGGCCGATGGACGCCATCTTCTCGGTCTGGAGCACCTGCCGCTGCAGCTGCTTGATCTCCGACAGGTCCTGGAAGATCGCCACGGCGCCCGGGGCCGCGTCCTCGGCGACGGCGAGCGGCGCGCAGGAGATGCCGATGGGGATCAGGCTCCCGTCGGGCCGCTGGAGCATGCCCTCGGCGCCGCGGAAGCGGACCCCCTCGGCCAGGGTCCGCGCCAGGTGGGGCGCCTCGCGGGGCGACTCCGGGAACCAGTCCCACACGCTGCGGCCGCGGAGCCCGCCGGCCTCGACGTCGAGGATCGACTCGGCCGACGGGTTCGCGAAGGAGATGCGCCCGCGGTCGTCCACCACCAGCAGGGCGCTGTTCATGTTCTGGATGATGTGCTCGTTGGTGCGCTCGAGCTCGTCCACGCGGCGCGCCAGCTCCCGCTCGCTGCGGCGCCGGCGCTGCTCGCGGAAGCGCCGGATCTGCTCGAGGGCGGCGACGGGGAGGATCTCGGCCAGGTCGGCGCCGGCGGTCACGCAGTCCGCCGCGCCGGCCCGGAAGGCGCGCAGCGCCACCGCCTCGCCCGCCTCGGCGCTCACCACCACGGCGGGGGGACCCCCCAGGCGAAGCTCGCCGAGCAGCGCCTCCAGGACCGGACCCACGTCGGAGTCCAGCACCACGAGATCCGGATCCATGGCGGCGAGCCGGGCGGGCGCCGCGGCGGGATCGTGCAGCACCTCGACCTCGGCCTCGGAGCCCAGCCGCGCGAGCGCGCCCGCGATGCCGAGGTCCGCACAGCCGGGCGACGGTCGCGGCTGGACCACGAGGATGCGCACCCGCGTCTCGCTCACCCTACCCCCGCGTGCTTGCGACGTCCCTCGCTACAGCGCCGCGCGCAAGGGCGGCGCGGCGCTTCGGGGGGTCGTGCGAACTTACCGGATCGGCTCGGAGACACCAACGGTCGCGCGGCGCGGCCCGATGCCGTGCTTGGCGAGCTTCCGGTAGAAGGTGGAGCGTCCGATCCCGAGCCGGCGCGCGGCGCGGGTGGCGTCGCCGCCGCACTCGGCCAGGGCGCGCTCGAGCGCGCAGCGCTCGAAGGCCTCGAGGGTGAGGGGCACCTCGCGGCCGGGCGGCTGGCTGCCGCCGTTGCGGGCCGCGCTCTCGAGGCGCAGGTCCCGCGCGCCGAGGTGCGGACCCGCCGCCAGGGCCAGCGCCGACTCGATGCGGTTCTCGAGCTCCCGCACGTTCCCGGGCCAGGCGTAGCCCAGCAGCCGCTCGAGGGCCTCGGGCTCGATCCCCGAGACCGGCGAGTCGCTGCGCCGGTGCTTGTGCAGGAAGTGGTGGGCGAGCAGCGCGACGTCCTCGCCCCGGTCGCGCAGCGGCGGCACCTCGATGCGCACCACGTTGAGCCGGTAGTAGAGATCCAGGCGGAAGCGGCCCTCGGAGACCATCTCGCCCAGGTCCTGGTGGGTCGCGGCCACCACCCGGATGTCCACGGGCACGGGCTGGGAGCCGCCCACGGGACGGATCTCGCGGTTCTGGAGCGCGCGCAGCAGCTTGGCCTGAACGCTCGGCGGGACCTCTCCGATCTCGTCCAGGAAGAGCGTGCCGCCCTCGGCCATGCGGAACAGGCCCGGCGCACCCGTCGCCCCGGTGAAGGCCCCGCGCTCGTGGCCGAAGAGCTCGCTCTCGATGATGGACTCGGGAAGCGCGCCGCAGTCCACGGGCACGAAGGCGCGCTCCCGGCGCGGGCTCGCGGCGTGGATGGCGCGGGCCACGAGCTCCTTGCCGGTGCCGCTCTCGCCGAGGATCAGCACCGTGCTCTCGTTGTGGCGCAGGCTCTGGAGCATGCGGGCCAGGGCGCGCATGGGCGGCGAGGCGCCCACCAGGCGCGGGCCGTCGCCGCGCTCGCGCAGCTCCTCCTCGAGGGCGCGGTTGCGCCGCACCAGGCGCCGCCGGTCGAGGGCCTGGCGCACCGCGGTGCGCACGCGGTGGTTGTCGTCGAAGGGCTTGGCGAGGTAGTCGAAGGCGCCCCGGCGCATGCTCCCCACCGCGCTCTCGATGCTGGCGTGCCCGGTCATCACGATCGTCTCGATCTCGGGGTGCTCGTCGCCCAGCGCCTCGAGGATCTCGAGGCCGCTGTGCGGACCCAGCACCACGTCGAGGAGCACGACGTCGACGTCCGTCTCGGCGAGGCGCTCCTCCATCTCCGACGGGGACTCCGCGCTCAGCACGCGGTGGCCTTCGGGGCGCAGGATCCGCTCGAGGGCCCGCAGCAGCAGGGGCTCGTCGTCGACGATCAGGACGGTGCCACGCACCGCGCCCGCGGGCGGCGCCTCGGCGGGCGCCCGCAGCTTCGCCCGGCCGGGGGACATGCCCAGAGCATCGGCCCCGTCACCGAGCCCCTTGAGCAGCGCTCTCCCCTCCGTGGCGGGATCCCCCCGGCGCGGCGGGACCCCTCGCGCGTAGCGCCGGTCTCCAGTGAGACCCACTTGCCAAACGCACGTGGAAATCCGGAGGGCGCGACGCCGCGTTCCCCGTTACAGTGCAGCGCGCCCCCCTCCGGAACCGGAGGACCCCACCCTGCCGCCGTCCCACGTACTCGTCATCGACGACGAGGAGTTCTACCGGCGTGCCCTCGAGCGGATCCTGGGGCGTGCGGGCCACCGGGTGTCCGCCGCGCGGGACGCCAGCGAGGCGCTGGCCGTCGCCACCTCCGAGCCCCTGGACCTGGTGCTGTGCGACGTGCGCATGCCCGGCATCCACGGCCTCGAGCTGATCCGCCAGATCCGCGAGATCCAGGCCGACCTGCCCTGCATCGTGATCACGGGCTACGGCAGCGCCGAGAAGTCCGTGGAGGCGCTGCGGGCGGGCGCCTACTGGTACCTCGAGAAGCCCTTCGAGCAGTCGAACCTCGACGTGGTGCGCCGCCTGGTCGACCAGGCGATCGAGCATGGCCGCATGAAGGGCGAGATCCGGCTGCTCCAGAAGCAGCTCCGCTCGCGCTACGGCTTCGAGAGCATCGTGGGCTCGAGCCCGGCCCTGCGCCACGCCCTCGAGGTGGTCGAGAAGGTCGCGGACTCGGAGAGCACGGTGCTGGTGACCGGCGAGAGCGGCACCGGCAAGGAGCTGATCGCCCGGGCCCTGCACTTCAACAGCCGCCGCTCGGAGCGCATGCTGGTGACGGTGAACTGCGGCGCCATCCCCGAGGAGCTGCTCGAGTCCGAGCTCTTCGGCCACGTCAAGGGCGCCTTCACCAACGCCGTGGCCCACCGCGAGGGACGCTTCGCCGTGGCCGACGGCGGGACCCTGTTCCTCGACGAGATCGGGGACATGAGCCCCAACCTCCAGGTGAAGCTGCTGCGGGTGCTCCAGGAGCGCACCTTCGAGCCCGTGGGGTCCTCGAAGACCGTCGAGGTGGACGTGCGGGTGGTCGCCGCCACCAACCAGGACCTCGAGGAGTCCATCAAGGAGAAGCGCTTCCGGGAGGACCTCTACTACCGGCTCAACGTCATCCCCATCGAGGTGCCGCCCCTGCGCGACCGGCGCGAGGACATCCCGCTGCTGGCCCAGCACTTCATCGAGCGCATCGCGGCGGAGAAGGACAAGGCCGTGGACGGGATCGCGCCCGAGGCCCTGGACCGGCTCTGCGACCACGACTGGCCGGGGAACGTCCGGGAGCTCGAGAACCTGATGGAGCGCCTGGTGATCCTGCGCGGCGAGGGGGAGATCCGCCTGGAGGACCTGCCGCCGAACCTGCGCGAGGGGCCCGCCACCCCCTTCGCCCGGGCGCCCCGGGTGCCCGGGACCGGCCTGCCCTTCAACGAGGTCGTGGACCGCTTCGAGACCGACCTGATCCTCCAGGCCCTGGAGCAGACCCACTGGAACAAGAACCGGGCCGCCCAGCTCCTGGGACTGAACCGCACCACCCTGCTCGAGAAGATCAAGAAGAAGAAGCTCGAGCCGCGGGAGGACTGAGCCGCCGGTCCGGCGCTCGCCCGGGCCCCGGCCCGTCCGCCCCGCCCCGCCCTGCGACGGACCGGTGTCGGGTCCGTAACTCCACCCATCGGATTCGCGTCGGAAGCCTGACGCTTTCGCGGGTCGCCGAGCCGCCGTGCCGCCGCGGGCGGCAGGCCGACCGGGCCCGGGAAGGCCCCTCCATCCCCTTCGCCGCGCCTCCGAAAGCCCACCGATTCCGGCGACTTCGGGCGCCGCCCGGGGACCGGTTGCGCGCGGCCTGCGCACCGGCGTGCCGGCCTCCGCAGGTTTCTGCGCGGCGTTGGCACAGCGCGTGCTTCGACCGGCACCCGACGCGCAGGGTGGAGGCAGGCCGCCGTCGCCAGCGCGCAATCACCGAGAGCCGAATGGCACGCGACGCGGACGTCACGGCGGAGGAACCGGAATCCATGGAGACGCAGCTCCGACAGGCCAAGGAGAAGACCGGAGAGATTCCCTCGAACCTGAAAGAGCAGATCGTCCTCGAACACACCCCGCTGATCCGATACATCGTCAACCGGATCGCGGTGCGGCTGCCCTCGCACATCGACCTCGACGACCTCCACAACACCGGCGTGATCGGGCTGATGGACGCGATCGAGAAGTACGACCCCGAGAAGAACTGCAAGTTCAAGACCTACGCGGAGTTCCGGATCAAGGGCGCGATCCTCGACCAGCTCCGCTCCCTCGACTGGGTGCCGCGCAGCGTCCGCCAGAAGAGCCGCCGCCTGGAGCGCGCCTACGGCGAGGTGGAGCAGCGCCTGGGCCGCTCGGCCAGCGAGGAGGAGGTCGCCGACTCCCTGGGCCTCCAGATCGACAAGTTCCACGAGCTCCTCAACCAGGTGCGCGGCATCTCCCTGGTGAACCTCGAGGAGATCCGCGGCAGCGGCCAGGACGGCGACCGCACCGGCAGCTTCGCCGACATCGTCGAGGACGTGAACTCGGAGAACCCCTTCTCCGCCTTCAAGCTCCACGAGATGAAGCAGGTCATCGCCGACACCATCGGGACGCTCCCCGAGAAGGAGCGCCTGGTCATCTCGCTCTACTACTACGAGGACCTCAACATGAAGGAGATCGGCAACATCCTCGGGATCACCGAGTCCCGGGTGTGCCAGATCCACACGAAGTCGGTGCTTCGGTTGAGGTCCAAGCTCAAGAGCGTTCTGGATCGCTGAGGTTCGCGTCCGGGGGTTCAGGGCCTTCTGGACTTCGCGCAGCCCGCCGAAGGCGGGCCGCGCTGCGCGCCCGCCGGCGGCGGGCTTGCGTTTCGAGATGACTCCCACGTGGAGCGATCGCGCGCCTTCGGCGCGCTCGGCCGCGCGGCCCGTCGCGGGAGCTCTTCTTCTCGTGGCTTCGGGCCGAAGGCTGCGGGGCGGGGCTAGGTTTCGCAGCGGAGGAGGAGGACGGTGGTGTTGTCGTCGCCGCCTCGGCCGTTGGCGAAGTCGACGAGGCGCTCGGCGGCCTCCTGGAGGTCGGGGTTGTCGCGGACGGTCTTGGCGATCTCGTCGTCCTCGACGTGGTTGGTGAGGCCGTCGGAGCAGAGCACGAAGACGTCGCTGGGGGCGGGGGTGAGCTCGACCAGGTCGGGCTCCACGGAGCGGCGCACGCCGAGGGCGCGGGTGAGGACGTGGCGGTGGGGGTGCTCGCGGGCGTCCTCCTCGCTGATCTCCTGGCGCCGCAGCAGCTCGCCCACGATGGAGTGGTCGTCGGTGAGCCGGCGGATCCCGCCGCCGCGCAGCAGGTAGGCCCGGGAGTCGCCCACGTGGGCCAGTGCGGCGCGGCCGCCGCCGGCCAGGATCGCCACCAGGGTGGTCCCCATGCCGTTCAGCTCCGGGTCCTCGGCGGAGCGGGTGTAGATGGCGCGGTTGGCGGCAGCCACGGAGTAGCGGAGCTTCTCGGCGAGGCTCGAGGAGGTGCCCGCCAGGGCCTGGACCGCCTCCAGGGCCGTCTCGGCGGCGAGCCGGCTGGCCACCTGGCCCGCGCTGTGCCCCCCCATGCCGTCGGCCACGAGGTAGAGACCCAGGTCCGGGGAGAGGGCGTAGCGGTCCTCGTTGGCCTTGCGGCGCAGGCCCACGTCCGACGAGGCGGCGGCGCGGAGGATCATCCCGGTCCCCGTGACGAGCCGGACGACACCCCCCGATGGGGTGGCGCCGGGTCTTCCCGAGGCGTATCGGTGCCCCTGGGCGCACGCTTGACCGGCGGGCTCCCACGACCCTAAAAAGCATTCAATCTGCGGGAGGTGGGGGTCGATACGACGGGCGTCGAGTCGCCGGACGAGGTGGGCGGACCGCCTCCCCTCGCCTCCGCCGATCCGCTCGTGCCGTTGGGGTCGATCGTTTCCGTTCCTCGTTTCCGTTCCCGGGAGGGGGCCATGCCCAAGACTCTGCTTCTCGCCGACGACAGCGTCACCATCCAGAAGGTCGTCGGCATCAGCTTCGCCAACGAGGACATCGTGCTCCTCACGGTGGACAACGGGGACGACGCCGTCGCCCGGGCCCAGGAGGTCCGGCCGGACGTGGTGCTGGCCGACGTCGTGATGCCGGGCAGGAACGGCTACGAGGTCTGCGAGGCCATCAAGGGCGACCCGAACCTGAAGGGCGTGCCCGTCCTGCTGCTGACCGGCACCTTCGAGGCCTTCGACGAGGACCGCGCCCAGCGCGTGGGAGCCGACGGGCACATCACCAAGCCCTTCGAGGCCCAGGCCCTGGTCGACCAGGTGAACGCGCTGCTGGCGCGCTCGGCGCCCGCGGCCGCCGCGCCCGCTGCCGAGACCCCGGCGCCCGGCGACTCCATGGGTCTTCCCGAGGCCGCCCCGGCCCCGGCGGAGAGCTACGACTTCTTCGACGACGAGGCGACCGAGCCGGGCACGCCCCAGCCCGAGCCCGTCCAGGCGACGACGCCCTCCCCGGCCGAGACCGCGGGGCCTGCGGCCGACGACGATCTCGGCCTGGGCGACACCGGCGGCCAGTCGTTCCGCTTCGACACCACCCCGGAGCTCGGCGACGAGCTCGACGTGCCGGCCGGGCCCGGCCCGAACGGCGCCGACGCCGCGGGCGACGAGACCGTGATCCTGCCCGCCGGCACCGACCTGGTCTCCAGCGGCCCCGGAGGCAGCTCCTCGGCCCAGACCGTCCAGAGCTTCGCGGCCGGCGACCTCGACGACGAGCCCACCGCCGAGCCCGTGTTCGACGCCCTCGACGAGGTGCCGACCCCGACCCCGGCGCCGGTCGCCCACGCCACCCTCGACCCCGAGGGCGGCCGCAACTACGACGTCTCCTCCACCGACCTCGGCCCCGTCCTGGCGGCGCCGGACCCGGAGCCGCCCGCGAGCGACGAGGCGGTGATGGTGAGCGAGCCCATCGCGGCTCCCGAGGCCGCCGTGCCGCCCCCGATCCCGGAGGCGGCCCCGATCGTCGAGGCCCAGCCGGCCCCGCCGCTGCCGATGGCCGCCGCGGAGCCGCCGCCCCTGCCCGAGGCCGCGGCCGTGGAGGCCCTGCCCGAGGCGATGGCGGGGCCGATGGGCGAGCCCATCGAGGAGCCCACGGAGGAGCCGATGGCCGAGTCCATTGCCGAGCCGGCCCCGCCGGCGGCCAACGTGCAGGCCCAGCCGGCGGCCGGCGTGCAGCCGGAGCCGGCGGAGAGCGTCGAGCCCCTCGCGAGGCCCGAGCCCGCGGCGGTCGGAGCCGGCGAGCTCTCCGAGGCCATGCGCGAGGAGATCCGCGCCCGCGTCGAGAAGGTGGCCTGGGAGGCCTTCGGAAGGATCACCGAGACCCTCGTGAAGGACGCCGTGGAGCGCATCGAGAAGGTCGCCTGGGAGGTCGTGCCGCAGATGGCGGAGACCCTCGTCCAGGAGGAGATCCGCCGCCTCAAGGGCGACGAGTAGCCGACCGGGCCCCGCGGCCCGCCCCACCCCACAGCGGCCGGACCCCAGCGGCCCGAGGTCCGCCCGGCGCCCGGCGGGGCGACCCCGGGCCACCCCCGGGCGTGGTGTAAGATCCCGCCGTGGTGGTTCCCTGCGCGCTGCCTCCGGCCTCGGCGTGGCGCCCCCTGGTGGAGCGCGCCCTCGCCGAAGACCTGGGTAGCGGCGACGTCACCAGCAACTTCACCCTGCCTGCGGACCTCGGCCTCGAGGCCGCCGTCGAGGCTCGCCAGGAGCTGGTGGTCTGCGGGCTCGAGATCGCGGCCGCGGCCTTCGCGGCGGCCGGCGCTCCCGGCCCTCCGGTGGGCTTCCAGGCCACCCGTCGCGACGGCGACCGGGCCCGGGCCGGCGAGGTGCTCGCCTGGGTGGACGGCCGCGCCCGGACGGTGCTGGCCGCCGAGCGAACCGCGCTCAACTTCCTGGGGCGGCTGTGCGGCGTCGCGACCCTCACCCGCCGCTTCGTCGAGGCCGTGGCCGGCACCGGCTGCGAGATCGTGGACACCCGCAAGACCCTGCCCGGCTGGCGGGTGCTCGACAAGTACGCCGTGGCGGTGGGGGGCGGCCGCAACCACCGGGCGGGTCTCCACGACGCCATCCTGATCAAGGACAACCACATCGCGGCCGCCGGCGGCGTCGCCGCCGCCGTGAAGGCCGCCCGGGCCGGCGCGCCCGCCCACCTCTGGATCCAGGTCGAGGTGGAGAGCGAGGAGGACGCCGAGGCCGCCCTCGACGCCGGCGCCCGCTCCCTGCTCCTCGACAACCGCACCCCCGAGGAGCTGGGCGGCTACGTGGCGCGCTTCGGCGACCGCGCCCTGCTCGAGGCCTCGGGCGGCGTGCGCCTCGAGAACGTGCGCGCCTTCGCGGAGAGCGGCGTGCACCGCGTCTCGGTGGGCGCCCTCACCCACTCCGCCCCGAACGCCGACGTCGCCCTCGAGGTCCGCCCGCCCGGGGTCCGCGCGTGAACGAGGGGGCGGCGCGGGTGCTGGCGGCGCTGCGACGGACCGACGCCGGCCCCTGCTCGGGTGCAGAGCTGTCCCGGACGCTCGGGGTGAGCCGCGCCCAGGTGTGGAAGCACGTCGAGGCCCTGCGCTCCCTCGGCTACGCGATCGAGGGCGAGCCCGGCGGCGGCTACCGGCTGCGCGGCGCGCCGGACCGCCTCTACGCCGAGGAGATCCAGGCCGGGCTCGAGACCGCCTGGCTGGCCCGGGAGATCCACCACCTCGAGACCACGGACTCGACGAACCGCGTGGCCGCGGACCTGGCCCGGGCCGGCGCGCCCCACGGCGCGACCGTGGTGGCGGAGTCCCAGACGGCCGGGCGCGGGCGCCTCGGCCGCTCCTTCTTCTCCCCGCCCCACCTGAACCTCTACACCTCCGCGGTGCTGCGCCCCGCCCTCTCCACCGCCGAGGCCCCCTCGACGATCCTGGCCGCCGCCGTGGCGGTGGCGGAGAGCGTCGCCGCGGCGGTGGACGACGCCGGCGCGGTGGAGATCAAGTGGCCCAACGACGTGCTCCTCGGGAGCCTCAAGTGCTCGGGGATCCTGATGGAGATGTCCGCCGAAGCGACCCGGGTGGCCTGGCTGGTGCTGGGGATCGGCGTGAACCTGAACGTGGCCCGCGACGCCTTCCCCGAGGAGTTCCGCGGGAGCGCGACCAGTCTCGCCGCCCACCGCGGCCGAAGCCTCGACCGGATCGCCTTCGCCCGCTCACTCTACGGTACCCTCGAGTCGGTGCTCGACCTCCACGCCGAGAAGGGACTCGACGCCTTGCGTCCGCGCTTCGACGCCTTCTTCCGCATGACCGGCCGCCGGGTCGGGGTGCGCGAGAGCGACGGCACGGACCGCGAGGGCGTGGTGGAGGGGATCGACGCCGACGGGGCCCTGCTGCTGCGCGGCCCGGCCGGCGTCGGCCGCGTGCTGGCCGGCGACGTCACCGTGCGCAGCGGGAGGACCGGCGCGTGAGCGACCTCCTCCTCGCCGTCGACGTCGGCAACACCAACGTGTCGATCGGCGTCTTCGACTACGGCGACGGCGTCCCGGCCCTGGCCCACCACTGGCGGGTGGGGACGCGACGGGAGGAGACCTCGGACGAGGTGGCCGTCACCCTGCGCGCGCTCTTCGAGCAGACCGGCGACCGCGTCGAGGGGATCGCCAACGTGATCCTCTCCTGCGTGGTCCCGCCGCTGCTGCCGATCTGGGAGCGCGTCTGCGCCAAGCTGTTCGGGCGCGCGCCCCTGGTGGTGGGCCCCGGCACGCGCACCGGGCTGCCCGTGCGCTACGAGAACCCCCGGGAGGTCGGGGCGGACCGCATCGTGAACTCCGTGGCCGCCCTCGAGCTGATGGGGGCGCCGGTCATCGCCGTGGACTTCGGCACCGCCACCACCTTCGACTGCATCTCCGACCAGGGCGAGTACCTGGGCGGGGCGATCTTCCCCGGCATCCACGTCTCCATGGAGGCGCTCTTCGAGCGCGCCTCCATGCTGCACCGCGTGGAGATCGCCCGGCCCCGCTCGGTGATCGGCCGCACCACCACGGCGGCCCTCCAGTCGGGGCTGCTGTTCGGCTACGCGGGCCTGGTGGACTCCATGATCGAGCGCATCCGCGAGGAGCTCGGCGCCCAGGCCCGGGTGGTGGCGACCGGGGGCCTCGCCCAGCGGATCGCCGGCGAGGCGAAGCACATCGAGCGCGTCGAGCCCTTCCTCACGCTGGAGGGGCTGCGCATCCTGTTCGAGAAGAACCGCACCGAGGGCGGCGCGGGACCGCGAAAGGAGAAGTGAGGCCATGGGGAACGTCGATGTCGGGAAGCGAAGGAGCTTCGCTCTGGTGGGTCACGCGAGCGACGGCAAGACCTCCCTGGGCGAGGCGCTGCTCGCCGCGGCGGGTGCGATCCACGCGCCGGGCAAGGTCGACGACGGCTCCTCCCATCTCGACACCACGCCCGAGGAGAAGGAGCGCCACCACACGCTGTCGTCCTCGGTCTACTCCTTCGACTGGGACGGGATGCAGCTCCACCTCGTGGACACGCCGGGCGACCCCAACTTCCAGGGCGACGGGAAGATCGCGCTGCGCGCCCTCGACGGCGCCCTGCTGGTCTGCTCCGCCGTGGACGGCGCCAAGGTCGGGACCGACGCCATGTGGCGCGCCGCCGAGGAGGCCGGCGCGCCGGTGCTGATCGTGGTGAACGGCTGCGACCGCGAGCGCGCCGACTTCGACGTCGCCGTGGAGAGCCTGGCGAAGCTCGAGCGCGGCGCGACGCCGGTGCCGATCACCCTCCCGATCGGCGCCGGCCCGGACTTCCAGGGCACCGTGGACCTGCTGCGCGGCACCGCGAAGGTGGACGGCAAGGCGGGGGAGCCGCCGGCCGACATGGCCGACGCCATCGCGCTGGCCCGCGAGCGACTCGCCGAGGCGGTGGCGGAGAGCGACGACACCCTGCTCGAGAGCTACCTCGAGCACGGCGAGCTCGGCGAGGAGGAGCTCGCCGGGGGCCTCGTCCAGGCCGTGCGCGCCGGCAAGATCGCACCGGTGCTGGCGGGGGCGGCGCTCTCCACGGCGGGCGCCGGCGACGTGCTGCGCGCCATCGCGGAGCTGCTGCCCTCCCCCGCCGATCGCGGCGCCTGGTCGGCCCGGAGCGTCGCCGACGACGCCGAGACCGACGCCGCACCCGACCCCGAGGCCGCCTTCAGCGCCGTGGTGCTGAAGACCAGCATCGACCGCTACGCGGGCCAGCTCTCGATCTTCCGCGTGGTGTCCGGCGAGATCCGCCCCGACGGCAGCTGCCTGAACGCCACCCGGGACGGCAAGGAGCGCATCGGCAAGCTGCTGCGGCTGCGGGGCGCCGAGCACGACGACGTGGCCGAGGCGGGCCCGGGCGACGTGGTGGCGGTGGCGAAGCTCAAGAACACCCACACCGGCGACGCCCTCACGGCGGAGAAGGGCGGGCTGCGCCTGGCCGAGATCCCGATTCCCGAGGGCGTGCTCTCCTACGCGATCTCGGCCCACGAGAAGGCGGACGAGGACAAGCTCTTCACGTCCCTGGGCCGGCTCGTGGAGGAGGACCCGACCCTCAAGGTCGGCCGCGACGAGAGCACCGGCGAGTTCCTGCTCACGGGCATGGGCGAGCTGCACATCCGCATGGCGGTGCAGAAGCTGAAGCGCCTCTACGAGGTCGAGGTCGACCTGAAGACGCCCAAGGTGCCCTACCGCGAGACGGTGACCCGGAAGGCGGAGAACGTGGAGGGGAAGCTCAAGAAGCAGACCGGCGGCAAGGGCATGTTCGGCGTCTGCTACCTGACCGTGGAGCCCCTGCCCCGAGGGGAGGGGCTGGTCTTCAGCGACGAGATCGTCGGGGGGGCGATTCCCCGCAACCTGATCCCGGCCGTGGAGAAGGGGGTCGAGGAGGCCTCGGGCCGGGGGCCCCTGGCGGGCTACCCGGTGGTGGACCTGAAGGTGCGCTGCATCGACGGCAAGCACCACTCGGTGGACTCCAACGAGATGGCATTCAAGCTGGCGGGCTCCATGGGCTTCAAGACTGCGGTGGAAAAGGCCCAACCCACCCTGCTCGAGCCCATCATGGACGTCGACATCCACGTCCCCGAGGAGAGCGTCGGAGACATCATGGGGGACGTCAGCAGCCGCCGGGGCCGGGTGCAGTCCAGCGAGTTCAAGGGCGGCAACCAGGTCATCAAGGCGCAGGTCCCCATGGCCGAAATGCTGGAGTATGCGAGCGCCCTGACCAGCCTCACGGGTGGGAAGGGGGCGTTCCACATGGAGTTCTCGCACTACGACGAGGTGCCCGCCCAGGTGCGGGAGAAGATCGTCGCGGAGGCGAAGGCACAGGAGGCGACGGAGTCCTAGCGGCGGGTCCCGAGCTCCGGCTGAGCCGGAGGCGGCGGGCCCGGCGCCCCGACGCGGCCGTCTCCCGAGCGAAGGGACGAGCGCACTTGGCGCAGAACGAGAAGGTCCGGCTCACCCTACCGCCCGAGGCGGAGCGCTACGTGCGGCGCGACGCGCCCGTGGGCGTGCGGCGCATGGCGGCGGGCGGCGCCCTGCCCCTCGGCCCCGTGGACCTCGCCACGGTGCTGTTCGCCCTCGTCCACGATCCCGACGACGAGGTCAAGCAGAAGGCGCGCACCAGCCTCGAGCAGCTTCCCGACAACGTGCTCGACCCCGTGCTCTCCGGCGAGGCCCACCCCGCGGTGCTGAGCTTCCTCGGCCACGTCCACAAGGACCACGCCGAGCGCATGGAGCGGCTGGCCCTCAACCAGGCGGCCGACGACCGCACCTTCGTGTTCCTCGCCGGGCTGCCCCACCGCCGCGTGGTGGACATCGTCGCCAACAACCAGCAGCGCATGCTGCGCTGCCCCGAGATCGTGGACGCCCTGGGCGAGAACCCGCTCACGGGCCGCGCCACCATCGACCGCATCCTCTCGTTCATGGGCATCGACCGCCCCGACGCCGAGGTCTCCGAGGAGGCCGAGGCCGAGGCGGCGGACCTCGACCCCGAGTCGATCACGGACTCGGCGGCGGCCGCGGCCCTGCGGGCCCTGCTCGGCGACGACACCGGCGCCTTCGCGGCGGGCCTGATCGACGACGACGTGGAGCTCGACCCCGAGGAGCAGGGCAACCTGTTCGCCCTGGTCCAGAAGATGACGGTGATGCAGAAGGTGAAGCTCGCGCGCCTGGGCAACAAGGAGGCCCGGGGCCTGCTGGTCCGCGACCGCAACAAGATCGTGGCGACGGCGGCGATCCGCAGCCCCAAGATCACGGACAACGAGATCGAGGCCCTCGCCAAGGCGCGCAACGTCTCGGACGAGATCCTGCGCGTGATCTCCAACAACCGCGAGTGGACGCGCAACTACCAGGTGAAGCTCGGACTGGCCACCAACCCCAAGTGCCCGATCCCCTCGGCGATGAAGTTCCTGAACTTCCTCCAGGTCCGGGACCTGAAGTCCATCATGAAGAGCAAGGACGTTCCGTCGGCGATCTCGACCCACGCCCGCCGACTGCTGCAAAAGAAGGGAAAGATCTGATGGCGGAGTTCACGCGCGAGGGCGCCGAGGTCACGGCCCGCATCCTGTACTGGGGGGTGAAGGGCTCGGGCAAGACCTCGAACCTCGAGACCATCCGCGGCAAGCTGCGCGCCGACCACCGCGGCGAGCTGCGCCGGCTGCCGACCCGGGTCGACCCCAGCGTCCACTACGAGGTGCTGCCCATCGAGCTCGGCGAGCTCGGCGGCGTGCGCACCCGGCTCCAGGTGGTGGCGGTGCCCGGCGGCCCGGAGCAGGTGCCGACCCGCAAGCAGCTCCTCGACCGGGTGGACGGCGTGGTGTTCGTGATCGACGCCCAGCGCGACCGCATCGAGGAGAACCTCGCCTGCTTCTCGGAGCTGCGGCGCAGCCTGGCCGCCTACGGCCGCACCCTGGCCGACGTGCCCCTGGTGCTCCAGTACAACAAGCGCGACCTGGCCGACCCCTACGCCCTCGAGGAGCTCCACCGCAAGCTCGACATGCGCGGCGTGGCGGCCTTCGAGGCCGTGGCGACCGACGGCACCGCGGTGCTCGCCACCCTCACCACGATCTCGAAGCGCGTCGTGCGCTTCCTGCGCGAGAACGCCGCGCAGCCCCGGCCCGACGCGACGCCCGCCGCCTCGCCGGCCCCGCCGCCGGGCGTCTCGAACTTCATCGACCAGGCCGTGGAGGCCCCGGCCGCGGCGAACGCCCCGGCGGCGCCCCAGCCGGCACCGGCCGCCCCGGACCCGGGGGCGCCTCCCGCCTCGCCCGCGGCTCCGCCCCAGCCGGCCACGGCCTCGGGCTCGGCCTCGATCCTGTCGGCCAGCTACCACCCGGAGGAGGACGCGGCGGCCGCGGTCGCGGCGGACACCCAGGCCGTCTTCGATCCCGCCTTCGACGCGGTCCGCGAGGAGATCGAGAAAGAGGGCGCCGGCGGCGGCTTCGGCGCCTTCGAGATCGCCGCGGTGGGCCGGGCCCAGGTGACCGGTCCCAACACCCTGCGCATGCCGGTGCTGCTGCGCGACGACGCGGGCAACACCCTGCCGGTCCGGCTCAGCGTGAGCCTCGAGCCCGACCTGGAGAACGGAAGCGACTGATGCGCAAGCGACTCGCCATGTACGGGGTGACGGGAGAGTCGCTCCAGCTCATCCCCCTCATCGAGGCGAACCCCGACGTCGAGATCGCGGTGATCGTCGACCCGGACCCCCAGGCGGCGCGGGAGCGCCTCGCCGAGCTGGGCGACGAGAGCGCCCAGCGCCTGGGCGCCCGGCTGGAGACGGACCCCGCCGCCCTCACCGCCGGCGCCGAGGTCCAGGCCGTGATCGACGGCGAGGTGAAGCCCTCCCTCGCCCAGGTGCGCCCGGACCTCGAGGAGCTGGGCGTGCAGGTCGTCTCGCCCCTGACCGCGCGACTGCTGTGGGGCTACGGGGTCTCGGCCCGGGACCGCAAGAACGAGCTGCTCCAGGCCCTCCACGAGATCGTCGAGTCGGTGAACCTCACCATCGACGCCGACGAGCTCTTCTCGCGCATGCTCGAGATCGCCATGGGGGTGACCGGCGCCGACGGCGGATCGCTCATGCTGCTCGACGCCGAGCGCGGCGTGCTGCGCGTGCGCGTGGCGAGCGGCGTGGAGCGGGAGCTGTGGCCCAAGATCCGCGTGGCCCTCGGCGAGGGCATCGCCGGCCGCGTGGCCGCCGAGGCGCGCCCCATGCGGCTGCGCGGCAAGGCCGACCAGCAGCGCTTCCAGATCGTGCGCGAGCGCTTCGACGTCGAGTCCGCGCTGTGCGTGCCCCTGGTCCACGACGGGCGGGTGCTCGGCGTGCTGAACCTGCACCACTCCACGCGACCCGACGCCTTCTCCGACGAGGACACCGAGTTCGCCGACCAGCTCGGCCGGCTCGACGCCGAGATCATCGCCCGGGCCCAGGAGCACGCCCAGCTGCGCAGTCAGGCGGGGCGCTACGCCGCGGTGAGCGCGGTGCGCCGGGCGCTGGCGGGTGCGGCCCCCCTGCCCGACCGCCTCGGCGAGCTGTGCCGCCTGGTGGCCGAGCGCCTGGGCGGCGGCATCGTCACCGTCTACCTGACCGAGTCCGAGTCCGAGGACCTGCGCATGGCCGCCACCTCGCTCTCGGGCGGCGGCTTCGGCTCCGAGTACCGGATCGTCATGGGCCAGGGCGTCGACGGGCGCGTCGCGACCTCCCGCGAGCCCGCCTTCCTGAAGGGCGCCGACGGCACCCTCGCCTACGCGGCCCTCCCCCTGGTGGCCGGCGACCAGCTGCTCGGCGTGCTCTCGGTGCAGGCCGGCGACGAGGCGCCCTGGGACACCGACTCCGCCCCGGAGGTGCTGCTCGAGATGGCGGCGGCCGCCGCGGACGAGATCTGCCACGCCGCCCGCGAGGCGCGCATGTCCGAGCGCAGCACCCAGGCGACCGCCATCAACGAGGCGGGCATCCGGCTGATCTCCGCCCGGGAGCTCTCCGAGGTGACGGGCCACGCCACCTCCTCGGGCGCCCTCATCCTCCAGGCCGACCACGCCGTGCTGCGGCTCCAGGACGCCGAGACCCGCCGCTACGTGATCCGCTCCTACTACGGCGGCGCCGACGGCCGCCAGCAGGAGCAGCTCTTCCGGCTGGACAAGGACGTCACCGTGGCCGTCATCAAGCAGCGCCGGCCGCTGCTGCTGCGCAACCTGCGCGAGCTCCCGGAGTGGTCCGACGTGGCCGACGGCTTCCAGTCGGTGATGTCCGCGCCCCTCGAGCGCGACGGCCGGGTGATCGGCGTGCTCTCCCTCTACGACAAGGTCGCCATCGACCAGTTCTACGTGGGCGCCTTCAGCGAGGACGACCTGCGGGTCTTCGGGAAGTACGTCTCCTACGTGGAGCGGGCCGTCGCCAACGCGCTCTACTACGCCGCGACCCGGCAGCACCGCAGCGTGGACGAGGACACGGGACTCCCCAACGACGCCTATCTGGCGCGCCGCATCGACGAGGAGATCGCCCGGGCCGGCGCCCGCGACAACGCCCTCGCCGTGCTGGTGTGCCGCATGGCCAACCTCGACGAGATCCGGCGCGCCACGGACCCGATCCGCCTCGACCGGGTGGTGCGGCGCACCGCCGAGGCCCTGCGCGCCCAGCTCCGGGAGTTCGACGTGGCCGCCCGCCTCGGCGAGTCCGAGTTCGGCGTGCTGCTGCCCGAGCCGGGACCCGCCCCGGACGAGCGCATCGCCGAGCTGGCCCGCAGCATCGCCGAGGACGTCGCCAAGGACGAGCGCCTGAACGAGGGCGTCCGCATCGCCCTCTCCTTCGGCTACGCGATCCACCCCGCCGACGGCGAGGACCGCGAGGCTCTCCTGCAGCGCGCAAGAGCCGCCCGCATCCACATGCTCTAGAACCTCGCGCCGGCAACCCGCCCGCTTCCGGGAGCCCCGTTGGAGAACGCGCGCCCAGGGGGCGCGCGAACCCCAGGAACCGCTGGCTCGTCTCGTAGTGCAAGCGCCGCCAGGCGCGCGCAGCGCGGCCCGCCTTCGGCGGGCAGCGCGAAGTCCAGAAGGCCCGGAACCCGCTACGAGCCGCCGAGGTGGCTCGCGAGATCCGTGAGCGGCAGCTCCAGGGAGTCGGCGACGCCGGGGTGGACGACGTCGCCGCGCCAGAGGTTGGCGCCGCCGGCGAGGGCCGGGTCGCGGCGCACGGCCTCCTCGACGCCCAGGGCGGCCATCTTCTCCAGCAGCGGGAGGGTGGTGTTGGTGAGGGCGAAGGTGGAGGTGCGCGGGACGGCGCCGGGCATGTTGGCCACGCCGTAGTGGATCACGTCGTGGACGGCGTAGATCGGGTCCGAGTGCGTGGTGGGGTGGATGGTCTCCACGCAGCCGCCCTGGTCGACCGCGACGTCGACGATGACCGAGCCCGCCTCCATCTGCTCGACCAGCTTCTCGGGAACGAGCAGCGGCGGCCGGCGGCCGCTGCGGTAGACGGCGCCGACCACGAGATCGCTCTCCGCGACGGAGCGCTCGATGTTGGCCTTGTTGGAGTAGAGCGTGTTGAGCTCGCCGCCGAAGATGTCGTAGAGGTAGGCGAGGCGCTTGAGGTCCACGTCGAAGACGTCGACCTCGGCGCCCAGGGCGTGGGCCACGCGGACGGCGTTGATGCCCACGATGCCCGCGCCGAGCACCGTGATGCGCCCCCGCATCACGCCGGGCACGCCGCCCACCAGCAGCCCCTTGCCGCCTCGGTTCTTCTGGAGGAGCGTGGCCCCGATCTGGGCCGCCAGGCGGCCCGCCACCTCGCTCATGGGCGCCAGCACCGGGAAGGAACCGTCGGGCTCCTGGATGGTCTCGTAGGCGATGCCGATCACGTCGGCCCGGCGCAGGCTCTCGGTGAGCTCCGGGCCCGCGGCCAGGTGCAGGTAGGTGAAGAGCACCTGGCCCGAGCGCAGCCGCGCGATCTCCCGGGGATTCGGCTCCTTCACCTTGATGACCAGGTCCGGAGCGCCCCAGGCCTCCTCGGTCTTCACCAGCCGCGCCCCGGCGCGCTCGTAGGCGTCGTCCGGGAAGCCGCTGCCCAGCCCGGCGCCCTCCTCGACCACCACCTCGTGGCCCTGCTCGCGCAGGGCCTGGGCGCCGTCGGGCGTCATGCCGACGCGGAACTCCTGGTCCTTGGTCTCCCGCGGAACGCCGATCTGCATCGCCCTAGCTTCCCGTGGTTCGATACGCCTCGATCAGGATGTCGGCGATCTCGGGACGCATGATGCGCGGGTCCGGGCGCTCGCCGCTGCGCAGCTGCTCGCGGACCTTGGTGCCGCTGATGCCGTAGGGCTTCTCGTCGGGATGGTTCTCGTTCAGGTCGACCCGGCCCAGGGACTCGTAGAAGGCTGCGAAGCCGATCTTGCACGGTCGGATGTGCAGCTCGCCCTGGAGCTCCTCGAAGATCTCCTGGGCGTCGAAGTCGCCCCAGATCGGCGAGCCGTCCTCGAAGGGCGCGTCGGAGTGCTTTCTTCCCGATCATCCCAATCGTGGGGCCATGGAGTGGTTCATGGGTATGGATCTCGTGTATCGAACGCAGGAAGAAACGCACGATCTACTTGTGGAATCAGGTGCTCAACCCGGTCGAATACTGACTTCGGCCGATCCGAGCAGGTGCATCGCCATGTTCAGAGTAACCGTCTGAGTGCCGAGAATGGACGAGAGCGGATTGAAATTCGAGAACGATCGCATCTGGTACGAGTACCGTTACAAGA